>CAUJHZ010000071.1 GCA_963205185.1 Planctomycetota bacterium
TCCGCCCCTCCTGCCCCGGCGGCACACTGCTCATCCGCGATCCACACGCCCTGCCGATGGTCCGCGCCGACGAGAACGGCGTCGCGACGTTCACAATGTTCATCCCGCCCTATGCGCGCGGCCGCACCATCCGCATGCAGGCCATCGCCCCCTTCGAATGCGAGATCAGCCACACGGTCACCTGGACGTTCGAATAGCCCCACCAGCGAGCCGCGCGCAGCCTACGACTGCCAGACGAACGTCTCGAGGAACTCGCGCAGGTGGCGGGCCGTGGGGAACGCGCGGGCGATGAGGTCGTTGCGCAGGCCACGACAGATCGCCTTGATCTCCGGCGGCTGTTTGGCGTAATGCCGTCGTCCGCCGACGGCGTCGTAGAGCAGGCGCACGAGGTTCTGCACGTCTTCCTTGAAGTGCGTGGGCGTGGGCTTGCCCCAGTGGAAGAAGTCCACGATCTTGACTTCGAAGAAGATCCCCTGCTGGCGGACCATCACGTTGCCATCATGCAGGTCGCCATGGTACTCGCGCAGATTGTGCACTTCTTCGAGGCCGCGCGCCAGAGCGTAGATGAGATGCAGCGCTTCAAAGGGCGGCAGGCGCTTGCGCGGCTGCCGGGCGACGAAATCGCACAGCAGTTCGCCGTCGACGTATTCCGAGATCAGGCACGTGATCGCCAGGTCGCGATAGCGGAACACTTCGGAGTGGTGGTACTGGATGACGATGCTGCACTTGCTGAGGCGTTCGAGTTTCTTGGCGTAGAACGTGACGGCCCGGTCGTTGACGTTGCGCTGGGGAAAGAAGAGTTTGGCGGCGCGATGGATGCCGGTGCGCCGCTCCACGACCTTGTACACCTCGCCTTCCCAGCCGCCGCCGAGGCGCGACTCGACGACGTACTTGGCGCCGATGACGCGGCCGGGCCGGAGGTTGAAGGCCTTGATCTGCGGAGGCTTGCCACGCATGAGCGGGGATCATATCACCGCGCCCGAGGCGGCCGAAGCCCGTCTCTGCCCTAGCCCCGCTGCCGGAACGCCGCGAGGCTGAGATCATCGGGCTTGCTGGGCAGGTCGGGTCCGGGCTCGAGCATCCGACCCAGGGCCATCTCGACCAGCGCGTTGACGGCCTTGTCGAGGCGGCCGCGGCGGATCTTCTCGACAATCTCCGACAGGTAAAGGTTGTCAAAGAGCCCGTCGGTGGCGAGCAGCACGGTGTCGTTGGGCTGCAGCCGGATCGCCGGGCCGATCTCGATGCGCATGTCGGTCAGGCCGATGGCGTTGGAGATGATGTGCCGGTCCTTGTGGTGCACGGCTTCATCCGGGCAGAGCATGCCGGCTTCAACGGCGTAGGCCACCATGGAGTGGCTGATGCTCTGAAAGTGGATCTTGCCGCGCTGGCCGATGACCAGTATCTCCGAGTCGCCGATGTGGTACGGCCGCACGAGGTTACCCTCGATCTCCACCAGCGCCAGCGTCGTCGCGGCGCCGATTCCCAGTTCGAGGACCGCGGCCTGGGCGGCTTCGATGCCGTTGAGGATGGCCGTGCGCAGGGCGGATTCGTCCTCACCCACCGCCGCCACTGACCGGGCGAGAACTTCGAGCGTGAGTTCGGCGGCATCGGCGCCGCCGGTCCGCCCGCCCACGCCGTCGGCAACGGCGAGGACTGACCGATGCTCATCAACCGGCAGGATCGCGAGCGCATCTTCGTTGTCGGTGAGCTTGCCGGGGCTTCGGACGCTGGCGTATTGCACCTGGCCGTGCGCGAGCGACGTGCCGGCGGTCTCGGGCGTGTTGGTCCGGCTCAGGACCAGATGCGGGGCGTTGGGGTTCATGGCGATCACGTGGGTGCGGTTCCTGCCTTCGGAATATCGGGCCAAAGGGGAATCCGACTGAATCGGCGAGCGCGACGGGGCGGGAGTGCAGCCTCCGCATGCTGTGGAGACGTCATAATCGGCCTCGCAGAACGCGGGAATGCAGGTTCCACTTGCCGAACCGGCGATCCAATTGGATTCTTGGAGGGTCAAGGGTGGCTGGCCCAATGGTCCCTGGTTTTGGCCCTGACCGGTTCGCCTCCCCGGCCGGGGCCTTCTTAACAGTCGTTTCGCTCCAGCCCACCCAGTCAGCCGTATCACGAAGGGTCGGGGGCGGAAGATGTCGGGACCGCAGCACCCCCACGCGCCCCGGTCCCCAACACCCGACCGACCCTTTCTTTCGCCACAGGAACCGGCGGATCGCATGGATGCGATTCGCCGGTTGTTCTTTGCTGCCGCCGGGGCGGCGTTTTGAGTTCGCCCGCACTACCGTGTCCCGTGGCTCGCTCATCCGCAACCCAAAACCGCGCGCTGGCGCTGGTCGAAGTACTCGCGGTCTTCGCGCTCGTGCACCTCGCCTTTCGCTCGTTCATGAAGTTCACCGAACTCGGCCGGGCTGAATGGGCGGCGGGGCTCAACTACTCGCCGGGGCTGGCGATGCTGCTGGCGACGGCGCTGTTGCTGCTCCTGCATCGCCGCCGGCTCGCGGCATGGGGTCTGACGCTGCGGCCCTGGCGCCTCAACCTCTCCGCCGGTGTGCTCGCGTTCGTCCTGCTTGCTGGGGCCGGCGCTGCGCTCATGGCCTGCGGATTTGCCCTGCGCCCGACCGATCTCACGGCAACCAGCGCCGCGCTCGTCGCCGCGGTAAACCTCGCGGTCGTTGCTGTCGTGCTGTGGCAACTCCAGCGGCGTGGTCAAGGCGTCTCTCGGACTCCGGCCGTAATCAGCGGCGTGATCGCCCTGGCCGTGTTGGCAGCGCCGCTCGGGCTTGCGGCGTGGCGCCATGAATCGATCGCCGCAGTCTCGCTGCACATGGGCTGGCGCCTCATCGGCGCGGCCGTCGGCGAGGAAGTCTTCTTTCGCGGCTACGTTCAATCGCGGCTCAACGAAGCGTTCGGCCGGCCGTGGCAGGCGCTGGGCACGCGCTTTGGAGTCGGTGTCCTCATCGCCTCGCTGCTGTTTGGCCTGATCCACGCGCTGAACCCGGTCGATTACTTCGCCGGCTCTTTTCAGTTCGCCTGGTGGCACGGGCTGACCACCGCGCTCGCCCCTTTCGGCTGGCTGCGCGAGCGGACGGGCGGCATCGCCGCGGCGGTGATCCTCCACGCGCTGCTCGACGTTGCGGCGCTGTTGGTCTGAACACTACAACGACGCGGCCACTTTCCGGAAGTGATAGCCAATGATCGCCAGCCCCATCGCCTCGGCAAATGCCTTGCGATGAAAGAGCGCGACGCGCGCCAGGAACAGCCAGAACTGCCGCCGCCCGCGCGCGACGATGCCCATCGTCCACATCGAGCGAACGAACGCCATGACTTCGCAGAAGCGCACATGGACCGGCGGGCCCGAAGGCCGGTAGTCCTGCAAGAACGTCGCAATGCGCCGGTAGTAGGTGCGCGGCGCGTAGAGGTCCTTCACGAGACGCCGGTAGCCCTGAACGAGCACCTGCCGGTCGAGCGCCGGAATGAAGTTCAGCGACGCATCCAGATTGTTCCCCGTGCTGTGCCCGATGATGCGCTTCTCGTGCGTGAGCCGCGTGAACAGGCGCGTCCCGGGCAGGGCGGTGAGCAGGCCGACCATCGCGGTCACAACGCCGGCCTCCTGGATGAAGCGGTGCTGCAGCTCGAAGATGTGCGGCCGGTCGCTGTCGAAGCCGACGATGAAACCTCCCATCACCTCCATTCCGGCCTGGTGGATGGTGCGCACGGCGCCGACGAGGTCGCGCCGCCGATTCTGAATCTTGGAACACTCAGCCAGACTCTCGTCGGAGGGGCTTTCGATCCCGACGAAGACGCGCTTGAATCCGGCGCGCACCATGAGGTCGAGCAGTTCGGGGTGGTCAACGAGGTTGAGGGATGCTTCGGTGGTGAAGTGGATGCGCACGCGCCGCCTCTGCTGCCAGTCGATGAGCGCCGCGAGAAACTCCTTGGCGCGGGCGCGGTTGCCGATGAAGTTGTCATCGACGATGAACACCGGGCCCTTCCAGCCGGCGGCGAGCAGTGATTCGAGTTCGGCGATCATCTGCGGCGGAGACTTGACGCGCGACAGCCGGCCGTACATGGCGGTGATGTCGCAGAACTCGCAGTCGAACGGGCAGCCGCGCGAAAACTGCACCGGCATCGTCGCATACTGGTTGATCTGCAGCAGGTCCCAGCGCGGCAGCGGCGTGGCGGCCAGATCCGGACGCGCCTCGCTCTGGTAAAACCGCCTCAGCGAGCCGCTCTGCAGGTCGGCGATGACTTGCTCCATGACGGACTCAGCCTCGCCGAGCACAAACGCATCGACCTCATCAAACCGCTCGAACCCGGTGGTGAACAGCGGCCCGCCCGCGACGATGGTCTTGCCGGCCGCGCGGCAGCGGGCGATGACCTGCTCGGCCGACGCGGCGTGGACGATCATCCCGGAGATGAAGATGCAGTCCGCTCGCGCGATCTGCTCGTCGGTCGCGTCGGCGAGATTGAGATCGACGAGTTCGAGCGGCCAGTCGGGCGGCAACATCGCGGCGACGGTGATCAGCCCCAGGGGAGGGAATGCCGCTTTGCGCCGAATCAGCGGCAGAACGTGGCTGAAACTCCAGAAAGTGTGCGGCGTGGCGGGAGAGATGAGCAGGATGCGCATGAGCGGCTCCGGAGAGGGCACATCTATTATTAGGATGTTTACATCCAGTTATCCACGGGACTCGTCCTGGTCTGCCGGCCGCGGGCCTCAGCGGCCGCGCGACGCTGCGACATTCAGGTATCGATGGCAGCCGATCACATGATCGTTGACCATCCCCATCGCCTGCATGTAGGCATAGCAGATCGTCGAGCCGACGAAACGGAACCCACGCTTCTTGAGAGCCTTGCTCATGGCGTCGGACTGCGGCGTCGACGGGGGGATGTCCTTGAGGGTTCGGCGGCGATTGACAATCGGCGCGCCATCAACGAACTGCCAGATGTACGCATCGAATGAGCCGTGCTCGCGCTGCACCTCGAGAAAGCAGCGTGCGTTGCTGATCGATGATTCGACTTTGAGCCGGTTGCGCACGATGCCGGCGTCCTTGAGCAGGCGGGCGACATCGCGCTTGCCGAAGCGCGCGACCGCGGCCGCATCGAACTCGGCAAAGGCGCGGCGATAGGCCTCGCGCTTCTTGAGGATCGTCTCCCAGCTCAACCCCGCCTGCGCGCCTTCGAGAATGAGGAACTCGAAGAGCACGCGATCGTCATGCTCGGGCCGACCCCACTGCTCATCGTGGTAGGCGATTGAGAGATCGGTCTTCGCCCAGCCGCAGCGTTTCAATTCATCCGCGCACATTGCCGCCTCCTGCCAATGCCGGTCAAGCGTAGGGCGCGGCTGCATTGGGATTCAGCCCCAATCATGGCGGCGTATAACGAGGCTGCGGAATACCCGCAACCATCGCAATGGTTGTCCCGTATGGCTGACCGGCGCGGTCGTCGCCGGCGCCTGATTCGCTTTTTTGCCGCCGCAAGGGGAGAAGCCGTGACTTTTCGAATTCCGCAGACGCTGCACACGCTCACACTCATTGTCACCGCACTCGCACTGGCCTCTGCCGCCACGGCCCAGGTCAAGCGCCTCATGCCGCTGGGCGATTCGATCACCAACGGCTCGGAGGGCGGTTATCGCACCGTGCTCTTCAACCGGCTCAATGAAGGCGGGGAGACGATCGATTTTGTCGGGTCGCTTCGCCTGGCCAACGATCGGCCGCTGCTGGCCGACTCGGACCACGAGGGCCACGGCGGATGGCGCACCTACAACATCCACAACAACATCGTGGACTGGATGACGCGCTACCAGCCGGATGAGATCCTGCTGCACATCGGCACCAACGACATCTCCACCGGCGCCGATGCCCGCACGGCGGCCGGGCGACTCAGCCGCCTGCTCGACACGATCTTCCAGACCGACCCGCAGGTGCGCGTCTACGTCGCGAGCATCATCCTGCGCACCGATGATCAGGCCAAGGCGGAGATCACCGAGGACTACGCCGCCCTCACGCCGTATGTCGTCTTCAATCAGCAGCGACACGGATTCGACGCGCGCTTCGTGCCCATGCACCGCTTCATCGGCCCGGATGACCTTGAAGACGGCTTGCATCCCAACGCGCGCGGCTACGACAAGATGGGACTCGTCTGGTGGGTGTATCGGCAGAAGACGCCGGAGGCGGCGCTGCTGGGCATGACGACACCCCATGCAAACCACCCCGCCGAGTTGACGGCCCAAGGCATGGAGCCCGGCGCCCAGGTGAACTTCTACGCGACCACAGCCGATCTCGGCGCGACGGAGATTCCCGACCTGGGCATCACGCTGGACATGAACGAGCCGCTGCTGCTGGGCAGCGCGACGGCAGACAGCGAAGGCGTCGCCACGCTGCTCGTGCCGAACATCGACGAGTCGCTGCGATCGAGAGTCATTCGAGTGCAGGCCGCGGCCCAGGGCCGCAAGTCCCAGGCGCTGATCAAGATCGTGCGCCCGGGGTGAGCGCAGTTACGGATACACCGAGTCCGCGAATGGCAGCGGCGGGACGAACAGTTTGTCCCGCCGCCTTGAGTTCATTCGCGGAAGTAGTCGTTGCGATTGGCGCCGTCAAAAGTGGCCGGATCGCGGACAACACGTCTTGAACCGCAGCCCGCTGCCACACGGGCACGGGTCGTTGCGGCCGAGCTTCTCAAGAAACTCCTTTTCGCCCAACGGCGTGGAGACGGAGCGGCGGCCGCGCTTGACGTTCGTCTCGCTCGGATAGCCGCGCCGGCGCTTGCTCATGGGCTCGAGATCGGGCCGCTCCTGCTGCTCGAAAGCACTGGAAAGCAGTGTTCGTCGGCGCAATCCTGGCGCGGATCATGGTTCGGTTGTGGTTGCATTGTGCACCTCATTTGGGATTGACCTGATTTGCCCGTCAAGTCATGGAGGTGTCGGAATGATGACTTCGAGACCGCAGCGGTCAAGGGCACAGGACGCGCTCGCCGGCGGACCCGGGTGGTTCTCAGATCACCGAATCGTGCTTTGAGATATTGTGCGCCTCGCTCGTGTTGATCTGAACCAGCCGCTCGCGCTGGATCTGTTTCGCTGTCTCGGGATCGACGTAGTCGGAGTGGCAGGAGAGCTTGGCGAGAGCGAGGTCGGCTTCATGCTGGTCAACTGAAGAGCCCCCGCCTCGGTCCTCCCGCGCGGTCTCCTTTCGGGCGCGAATCGTCGAACCGTTGCTCGCCACAGCCTTCCTGGTCTTCGCCGCCAGCGCGTGAATCTCATCGGGGCTCAGGACGCCGCGCTGCCTGAGGATCTCCTGCTGCTCGGCGCTCAGAGCCTCGCTGATCTTCGGTTTGTCCCACGCGTAGTCCGCGTCCTTGCCCGAGGCGAACTCCTGGATCTCCTTGCTGATGCGCACCGAGCACCAGTCGTGGCCGCACATGGCGCAGAAGTCGGTATCGACGTCAAGGTCCTCGTCGTGCAGGGCGCGGGCAAATTCAGGATCGAAACTCAACTCGAAATGCTTCTCCCAGTTGAGCGCTGCTCGCGCTTTGGTCAGTTCGTCATCGCGGTCGCGGCTGCCGGGGATACCCAGCGCGACATCAGCAGCATGCGCGGCAATCTTGTAGGCGATGCAGCCCTGCTTCACATCATCTTTCTTGGGCAGGCCAAGATGCTCCTTGGGCGTGACGTAGCACAGCATCGAGGCGCCATGGTAGCCCGCCGCCGTCGCGCCGATGCAACTGGTGATGTGGTCGTAGCCCGGGAAGATGTCCGTCACCAGCGGTCCGAGCACGTAGAACGGCGCGCCGTGGCAGAGCGTGCGCTGCAGTTTCATGTTGTATTCGATCTGATCGAAAGGCACGTGGCCAGGGCCCTCGATCATGACCTGCACGCCCCTGCGCCAGGCGCGCTCGGTGAGTACGCCGAGCGTTTCGAGTTCGGCCAATTGAGCGCGGTCGGTGGCGTCGGCCAGTCCGCCGGGCCGCAGGCCGTCGCCGATCGAGTACGACACGTCGTAGCGGCGCATGAGATCGCAGATGTCATCCCACATGTCGTACATGATGTTCTGGCGGTTGTGTGTGAGCATCCACTTAGCCAGAAGTGAACCGCCGCGCGAGACGATGCCGATGAGCCGCTGCCTGATGAACGGCAGGTGCTCGCGCAGCACGCCGGCGTGAATCGTGAAGTAATCGACGCCCTGCTGGGCCTGGAACTCGAGCGTGTCGAGGATGGTCCGCTCATCGAGGTCTTCGAGCCGCCGGCCGATGATCATCGAGTAGATCGGCACGGTGCCGATGGGCACGGTGGAATTGCGGATGATCGCATCGCGGCATTCGTCGAGGTTGCCGCCGGTGGAGAGATCCATGACGGTGTCGGCGCCCCACTTCACCGCCCACTCGAGTTTTTCGATCTCCTCCTCAGTTCCGGATGAGACGGGCGACGCGCCCATGTTGGCGTTGATCTTGGTCCTGCTCGCGCGCCCGATGGCCATGGGGTCAAGCTGATAGCCGAGATGAACCTTGTTGGCGGGGATGATCATGCGCCCGGCCGCCACTTCATCGCGCACCTGCTCGGGGCTCAGGTGCGTTTCGCGCTGGGCCACGCGCTTCATCTCCGGCGTGATGACGCCGAGGCGAGCATACTCAAGTTGCGTAATCGGCTGAAACTCGGTCGGATATTCGACGCTGCGCTTTTCGCCGCGCGCTTCGGTGAACGTGGCGCGAGTGAAGCCTGGG
The DNA here is from genome assembly GCA_963205185.1 of Planctomycetota bacterium. Taxonomy (GTDB): domain Bacteria; phylum Planctomycetota; class Phycisphaerae; order Phycisphaerales; family UBA5793; genus UBA5793. The sequence goes on from CAUJHZ010000071.1 coordinate 8,722, forward strand.
CGATCGGAGTGAGGAGTCCCGCCCGCGTCGTCCTCAATCCACGCGCGCCAGTTGCCGGGCAGAAAGTCCCATGCCGTCTTGTCCGAGGGCGCCGGCATACCCGGCGTATCGGGCGAAGCGAACGCGAGCGGGCCGCCGACGTCCGCCGAGCGAGCAAAGGAACCGGGCGACGTGCCCTGCCTCTGGGTTGACGGGTTGGCTGCGCCGTCGGGCGGCAGATCAAAGAGGCCGGTGTGTCCATTGCGGCTGGGTGTGCTGGTCATTCTTTTCTCCATCAATGGCGGCGCTGGCCATGGTGCGGCGCCGTTCAATCGTCCCCTGGCATGATCTGAGATTCGATCAGATCAAAGTCGGGCAGGTCCAGGTCCGGCCGGAGGCGGCGGAGCATCCAGATGCATTGCGCGCGGTGGTGTGTGCCGTGTGTGAGCACGTGCATGATCGCCATGCCGCGCGTAAAAGTGAATCGCTCCGTTTCGCCGCTGTCGAGTTTAAACTCGACTTCCATCATCTCTTCGAAACGGCTTTCAGCAAGCACCCTGCGGGCGGTCGCGGCCAGGGTCTCGGCGGCCTCGTCGTGCAGCGCCAGAAGTTGCTGCGGGCTTTGGGCAGTGCCTTCCAGGCTCGGTCTCAATTCCACGGCGGCGATGCGATCGTTCCAGCGGCACATGGCGCTGACGATGTGCGTGAGCGTGTCGCGCAGGTTGCCCAGGCCCATGTCGAAGCGCTGCTCAAATTGCGCGGGTGTCAGTTCAGTGCAGAAGTGCAGCAGTCGCCGGGTGGCCCAGCGGTCGTGTTCGAGCAGCAGACCAAGGGGTGTCGCAGTGTCGCCGGGCATGAAGGTCGCTTCCCTCCGCAGTTCGCCGGGCCGTGGCCGGCTGGCTGATCAGGTTCCACGGGTGCATCTCAGCGGTCGGCACCATTCGCCGCCGCGCCCCGAGCGTGAAGGGAAAGGATAGGTCGGATGACGGCCGGGGCGATCAGGAATCGGCAAAGTCGACCTAAAGATGTCGAGCGCGACGGCGAGTTCGGCATTGATTTCTTCGGACCACCAAGCGAGCAATTCCGGGCTCTCCCACGTGCCGCCGCTGAACTGCCTCGACAAGACCGCGGCAAGGTATTCGGTGAGGATTGCCTCGGCCGGGATCGACTGAGAGCGCGAGTCGTCATCGCACGTGTGCAAGTCCGCGCCGGCCTCCAGCAGTCCGAAGAATCCTTTGCGTAAGCCCGAGCGTCGTTTGGACCACATGGTGGAGCAGATGGTGCGGCGCGAAGAGTGCGTCCTGCGTGGAGCCGTGGACATCGATACTTCCATCATCACGGATGCACGTCAGCACGCAGCCATTACGGTCCGTTTTGAAGCGGAGGATCACCTTGCGAGAAGCGCGTGGCCGAACCGCTGGCAACTCCACGATCTACGATCTTGCTTGCCAGGGGTTGCGCCATTTCTTCTTTGCGCCACCACCGGGCGCCAACTGAAACACCTGTGTATTGCCGCAGTTATCGCATATCATCACCCGTAGCCTCGATTCGTTAAACGGAGTAACACCGCCTCTCACTCTGACGGCGTGTTGATCCATCCCACCATCTGGGGCGGCTTTACCGGCGAGCTGATATTCTCCAACTCCACAGTAAATACACCTTTGCATGCCTACAGGCGACGGATAGTTGACCGTTTTCCTAAACCGTGCCACGATCTCATCCATACGAGCTCGGAATCTGCCTGCATCCTCGTCGCGGCGGTCCGGATCTTCCGTAATCGCACAGTCCAAAGCGTCAGTGATGAGTTCGAATCGTGGCTCATCAAGCATCTTCGCAAGGTCAAACTCTTCTCGGCGATGGTATTCGCGCGGCAAATCGCGCCCTCCGAGCAGCCAATACAATATCTTCCCAAGTGAATACACATCTGCGCGAGCAGACACCGAATCTTGGCGCCCGGACTCGATCTCGGGAGCACTGTATGTTCGGGGACCAACTGCTTCTTCTGTGAGAGTTACCCGCTGCCCACCTTCGACCCAGCAGATTCCGAAATCCGCAACGATGGGTCTGTGTTCGTCAGACACCAAGACATTTTCTGGCTTCAGGTCACGATGAACAACACCAGCTTTGTGTGCTGCCTCCATCGCTGACAAAATGTCCAAGAAGAACGAAAACTTCTGCTCGAGCGGCCAACTACTCACGCCGGCCTTGCGCGCATTCCCGTACTTGTAGTACGGCATCACGTAGTACGGCTTTGAGCCGTTAATATCGAAATCGATTATTCGCGCAATCGATGGGTGACTGAGCCGCTGTAAGACATCGACCTCCGTTTTGAACCTATCGAGTCTGTTGACATTGATGAACCGCTTCAGAGCAAACACTGTCTGCTGAGGCGCGTCACCTTGTTCCGACACAATGAACACGCGCGATTGTCCGCCTTCACCAACTGCACGACTGACCGTCCACTTGCCGTAATTTGCCATACCGTTCCTTTGCCTTTTGCCGCGCAGTCAGACAGGCGTTGGTGACGCAGAGTCTTGATTGAACCGTGGCTAGAGGCTTTCACTATAGCCGAAGTTCGTCCCTACGCAGTACGGTCGCGCATCCCGATCGCAACCTCCCCGATCGCAGCCGGACTATTCTTGCAGGCGGCTCGCGCGAGACGAGCGGCACGGAGGCAATCAAGATGATCACGCAACGGCACCGCGAAACCCGCTTCTCGCTGCCCGCCGGCGCAATCGCCGCGGGCCTGGCGACGATCATCATTGCGGCCAGCGCCGCGGCACAGGCGCCTGCGGCCGGCGCGGAGCGTGCGCCTGAGCCATCGATGCCCGACGAATCCGTGCGCCTGCTGATCGTCGCGCCGGCGGAGCTGGCTGATGCGCTGGGCGAGTACATCGAGTTCAAGCGGCAGCGCCTCGGCTCGGCTCAACTCGTCCTGCTCGAAGAGGCGATCAACGCCGGCGAACTCGCAGCTCTCAATTCGTCCGACGAGCGCCTCGACGATCCGGCGCGGCTGAAGCACTGCCTGTTTAACCAGTGGCGCTCGATGCACATCACGCACGTGCTGCTGGTCGGCGACGCCGATGTCCTGCCGGTGCGCTACATGGTCCTCGACCGCAAGACCGAGCCCGCGTTCGACTACGCCTTCTACCCCAGCGATCTCTATTACGCGGATCTCGCAAAGGCGGACGGATCCTTCGAAGACTGGAACGGGCGCAAGGATGACTTTCACGCCGGCTACTTCGGCGAGGTGCGCGGCGAGGCGAACAAGAACGATCCGATCAACTTCGACCGCGTGGACTATCGACCCGAGATCGCCGTCGGCCGCTGGCCCGTGAGCAATGCCGAGGCGGCCAGGGCCGTCGCCGCCAAGTCAATGCGATACGAACAGGCGCTGGAATCGCGCGGCAGCGAAGGCCGCGCCAAGGCAGCGCTCATTGCCGTCGATGGCTGGGTGGACGCTCGGGCGAATCTCGATCGCGTTGCATCGCGCCTCGGCGATGAGTGGATCGTTGAAAAGCGGTATTACCATGATGCATCAATCCCCGCCGAAGCGCCGCCACCGCCGGATGAGGCGCAACTCGTGGATCTGCTCAATCGCGGCGTCGATCTCCTCATTCACACCGGCCACGGCAGCGACAACGCCTGGGCCGGATGCCTGAGCACGAACACACTCGAGAAGATCGAAGCAAGCGATCAACTGCCCGTGATGTTCTCAGTCGGTTGCTCAACGGCGCGATTTGCGACACTGCCGCCTTACGAGGCGTACGCCGATGCGAGCGCCGGGGTGCACGCGGGAACCAACAACGGCGAAGTGTTCACGGCTCCTCCATCACCGCCGTCGCCCTATGCCACAGGCCAATACAACATGACCGGCCTCGGCGAGGCTTTCCTGCGACATCCCGATCGCGGCTGCGTCGCGTACATCGGCTGCAACACCGGCAGCCAGCCGTGCGCGTTGACGCTGCTGGACGGGTTCTCGACCGAGTTGGCGCGGCCTCGAGACGACGGGGCACCGGCGCGCGTCGGCGACTGCTGGAAAGCGGCGGTGGTCCACTACTGCGACGCCGAACATCTCGACACGATTCAGCCCGACGCCGGCTGGTACCCGGCGAGCATCTTCTTTCAGGGCATGAAGTTCATGCTCTTCGGCGACCCGACCCTGCCGCTGGCGCGGTCATCCGTGCCCTCAGAGTGAGGGCCTCTTCAGCTGCTCTTGCGGCTCTTGCGCGTCGTCTTCCTGCTGCTGAACGATTTCTCGATCTGCTCGACGGCGTCGAGGTTCTTGCAGCCGGACTCGCCTTGATCGACATCCACCTTGCCGATGCGGCTGGCGGTGTTGAAAGCGCGGTCGCGCAGATTCTCGTCACAGGTGCCGATGGCGATCAGGGCGAGGTTCATTCCCTCGCGGGCCCGGTTCGCCGACGAGTGGATCTCGCGCTCGATCTGGTTGATCGCGGCATCGAGCAGGGCGGGGTAGATCGTGACGCCGTCCTTGAGCGCGGCAGAGATGATGCCAAAGCCGCAACGCCGCTCGAACTCGCGCTTCGAGCGCGTCCAGCGATCAATGCGGCTGCCCGCCTGCGGGCTCCGCGCCACCAAGGCGGAGAATGAATCGGCCAGCACGTAGTTGTCCACCTGCCGCACCCATTGGTCCAGTTCGCTGGCCGTGAGCGCCTGCGGGTCGGCGACGAGCGTCGCGAGCATGCGGGCATCGTGATTGCCCGTGGCCCACAGCTGGCGGGCGAGGTCGTGGTCGTTCTTGACCTTGCGCGCGATGGACTTGAGTTGAGCCGGACTCACGCCGAAGCACTCGCCCCTGATGCCATGCTTCGGGGCGGCCTTGCGGTTGGCGGCGGTGCCGGCTTTCTTCAGGGCGGCGATGGTCTTGTCGAACGCGGGCGATGTGGGAATGGCCGCGGAGGCGCCCGAGTGGAGCGAGCCGTGACCGTTGCGAGCGACGGGCGCTGGCCGCGTCTCCACGACGGGCGGCGCGGACGCAGCGACGGGGGCGCTCTTGCTGCGGGCTGATCGGGATGGGGTTTTCGTTTGCGCCATCTTCATGGACCTCTTCTCGGTCGACTGCTTGACTGACGCCACGTCAGTGCGAAAAAGCGCGGAATTGACCACCCATCGGGCTTTCGGCGTCAGGAACCGAACCTGAGCGGCCCCTCACGAGCCCACCCGGACCGGTGAGCGATCGGGCTGGCCCAAAAGCCGGCGTAAGTGTAGGACACGTCAGCCCCGCGGTAGAGAGCGGCCGGGCCGGTTCGACGCGAAAAAACGGCCGTCATGCGAAGATCGAGCCCAGCCGCAGAGCCCGGCGAAGGTCCACGATCTGCCCGCAGTGAGTGCCGTTGTGGAAGACCATCCGCGAAACCAGCCCGGAAATGGGCGTTTCGGCCCGGCCCCAACGGGTGATTCCGTCCAGACGCGAGTCGTCGATCGTGCGGGCGGCGTGCGCGAGCCGCCGGCAGGCTGCATCGAAGATCGCCGTGCTCCGCGCCAGGCCGGGGTAGCGCTTCGGATCGTCGGCCGGCCGGGAGTCAAAGGAGACCGACTCGGTGCCAAAGCGATTCGCATCGCCGCGATCCGCCCCGTCGATGAAGTCGGCAGCAGGCCGCGCGCCGCCATCGAGGCGCTCCGCGGCGCGGTGCATCGTCAGGGCGCAGTGGCCCAGGCACCACGCCACGTGATTGGGCAGGCCGGGCGCCTGGGTCGTGCAATTTGAGTCATCGAAGCCGGCAAGATACCGCCGCAGCAATTCGCCGCTGTCGATCACCGCTTGGGCGAGCATCTCTCCGCGCGTCATGAGGTGCGTCTCCTGATCAATCCGGTCAATCGCAGCCGCTGCGAATTGAGGCGGCTTCCCCGGTCCGGAAGGTGGAGCAGAACACTACCATCAATAAACAAGTCCATCGACAGCCTCGAATTGAAAGGACCCGGCATGGCCCCCAACAGCACCGACTCCAAAGAGAAGATCGTCCACCTGCTCCAGAAATCATACAACGCCGAACTCGAAACCGTGATGAACTACCTCGCCAATTCCGTCAATCTCGACGGCATCCGGGCTGAGCACATCAAGGGCTCGCTCCAGGCGGACGTCACGGAGGAACTGGGCCACGCGCAGCAACTGGCGGCCCGCATCAAGGTCATCGGCGGCACGGTGCCCGGTTCATTCAAACTGCGCTGGACGCAGGAGGCCCTTCAACCGCCGCACGAGAGCACCGACGTGCTGGCGGTAATCAAGGGCGTCATTGCGGCCGAGGAAGATGCCATTCACGGCTACGAAGAGATCATCAAAGCCTGCGACGGCGTGGACTACGTCACCCAGGACATGGCCATCACGATCCTCGCCGACGAGCAGAACCACCGCCGCGAGTTCATCGGCTATCTCAAGGAGATGGAGGCCGGCCGGGCGTGAGCGGCGAGCCGGGCTTGCTGTTCGTCTACGGCACGCTGCGCCACGGCGGACGCCGGGCGGCCCGGCGCGCAGCGACCGAATTCAGCCAATCCGCTCCTGCCCGTTCATATGTGGACGCAGCACGGCTGGAATGGTCACGCTCCCATCTTCGTTCTGGTAGAGTTCGAGGATGGGAATGAGAAGGCGCGGGCTGGCGGCGACGGTGTTGTTGAGTGAGTGGCAGACCACCGGCTTGCCGGACTCGGGATCGCGATACCTTATATTGAGCCGCCGGCACTGGTAGTCGTAGAGGCGCGAGGCGCTGTGCGTCTCGCCGTAGGCTCCGCCCGGCACGCCGCCGGCGTCCTCTTCGCCCCGGCTGGGCATCCACGTCTCGATGTCCACCATGTCCGCATTCTTCACGCCCAGATCACCCGTGCAGCACTGCAGCAGCCGATACGGCAGTTCGAGGCGCTGGAGCAGCGACTCGACGAAACCGATCATCCGCTGGTGCCACTGCCGGCTCTCCTGCGCATCGGCCCGGCAGATCACGACCTGTTCGACTTTGTCGAACTGGTGAATGCGGTACAGCCCGGTCGTGTCCTTGCCCGCCGCGCCCGCCTCGCGACGGAAGCAGGTTGAAACCGTGGTGTAGCGCAGCGGCAGGCGCTCGAAGTCGAGTATCTCATCCTGGTGGTAACCCATGAGCCCGACTTCGCCGGTGCCCGTGAGATAGAGGTCATGCCCGCCGCCGCGCTCGCTCTCGCGAATCTCATATGCCTGGTCGCGGCCGCTGGGAAAAAAGCCCGTGCCGACCATCACCTGCTCGCGCACGATGACGGGCACGCTCAGCGCCGTGAAGCCGTGCTCGCTGGTCATCATGTCAAAGGCATAGCGAAGCACGGCGTTGTGCAGGCGCATGCCGTCGCCGGTGAGGACGTAGCTGCGCGACCCGGCCATCTTGACGCCGCGCTCGAATTCAAACAATCCGAGCCGCTGGCCGATCTCGACGTGCGAGCGAGGCTGGAAGCCCTTGTTTTGCGCGAACGACTTGTTCGTGTCGAACCACGGGCAGTTCCAGCGGCGGATCTCGACGTTGTCGCTCGCATCGCGCCCGACGGGCACATCGGCATCGGCCGGCTGGGGGATGCGCAGCCAGATCTCGCGCCGCTGGGCCTCGAGCGTGCTCACCGCACTGGAGAGTTCAGACTCGCGCGTCTTGATCTCCGTCGGACGCGCCTGCAGCCGCTGCATCTCCTGCTGCAGCGCCGGCTTGTCCGAGTCGGGCGCCTTCTTGAGGCGACCAGCCAGGGCGCCGATCTCCTTGCCGATTCGGTTCTTCTCCGCGGTGAGGTTCTGCAGTTCGGTCTGCGCTTCGCGCAGCTGAGCATCGAGTCGCAGCAGTTCATCGATGTCAACGCCGACGCCCTTGTCGGCTGCGGCCTTGCGAAAGCGATCAGGATCATCGCGCAATTGCTTGAGGTCAATCATGGCGGACGCATGGTAGCGGCCTGTCGCGAAGCGGCCAGATGCGCTATTTCGACGTCGGCGGGGCGGCCCAGTGCATCTTGGTCGTCAGCGTGCGCCAGTAGTTGTTGCCCGGGTTGGCCACGAAACTGACCCGTCTTGCGTACTGGCGGATCGACACGCGGTCTCCGGCGCGCAGCGCGGCGAAGACCTGCCCGTCGATGACCATCGTCGTGCCCGGGTTGGCCCGCTCGAGGCTTACGATCAGCGAAGTCCTGGGCGAAATGATGATCGGCCGAAACGCGAGACTGTGGGCCGCGATGGGCGTGATGGCAAAGCAATCGAGACGCGGTTCGATGATCGAGCCCCCCGATGACACGCTATAAGCGGTCGAACCGATCGGGGTGGAAATGATCAGCCCGTCGCCGTGCACCGAGGGCGTCGGCTCGCCGTCGAGCGTCAGGAAGAGTTCGATCATGCGAAACGGCGGCCCGGAGGTGATCACGCAGTCGTTCAGCGCCAGGTGGCGCTCGCGCGCGGCGGCGCCGTCGCTGACATCCGCGCCTTTCGGGAAGACGTGCACCTCGATGAGCATGTGCGAGTGCACTGCGAGTTCGACGCCGTCATTGAAGATGTCGTGCGAAGCGGTGAACAGGTCGGTCATGTGAAACTCGGCGAGGAAACCGAGCCGGCCGAGGTTCACGCCAAGCAGCGGAATGTCGAAATTGACCATGCGGCGCGCCTGGCTGAGCAGCGTGCCGTCGCCGCCGAGCACCACGGCCAGGTCCACGCCGGCCGTGGGCGGCTGCTCGCGCGACATCGCCTCGAACTCGCCGACGATCGTGGCCCGCTGCGCCAGCCACTGGCGAAACTCGGGCAGCACCGCCCGGATCTCGGGCCGATCGTGGTTCGCAATGAGCAGCACGCGCCTGGGCATGGCGAGAGAGTATATCGCCGACCGCCTCGCGCTGCGGGCGCAACGGCGCCCCTACCCTTTTGGCTGCACGGCTCGAAGATACGACGGCAACGGACCAACCCACGTGACTAATACCCTTCGCATCAACGAGATCTTCCACTCGATTCAGGGTGAGTCATCGTTTGCGGGCCTGCCGTGCGTGTTCGTGCGCCTCACCGGCTGCCACCTGCGCTGTGCGTATTGCGACACCGAGTACGCCTTTCACGATGGGCAGCGCCGCCCGATCGATTGGGTCGTCCAGGAAGTCCTGCGCCATCCCGCCCGGCTGGTCGAGATCACCGGCGGCGAACCGCTGCTGCAGGAGGGCGCGCATGACCTGATGAAGCGCCTCTGCGACGCCGGCCGCACGGTTCTCATCGAAACCAGCGGTGCGTGCGACATCTCGACGTGCGATGAGCGCGTGATCCGCATCCTCGATTTCAAGACGCCCGGCAGCGGCGAAGCGGCGCGCAACCTGTGGAGCAACGTCGAACATCTCGGCCCGCGCGATGAAGTGAAGTTCGTCATCACCGACCGGACCGACTACGAGTGGTCGCGCGACGTCGTGCGCGAGCACCGCCTGCTCGAGCGGGCGGGCTGCGTCATCTTCGCCGCGGTCTTCGAGCAGCCGCGCGGGCTCGAGATCGCCGGCTGCCCCTCGCTGCCGCTGGCGGAGCTGGCCCGCTGGATCATCGAGGACGGCCTGCAGGTGCGCCTGCAGACGCAGTTGCACAAGATCATCTGGGATCCGCAGACGCGCGGCGTGTGACCGCGCTACTTCTGCAATGCCACGTCTCCGCCCGCGATGATCGAAAATGCTACGACCGACTCGGCCTGGTTCTGGCTCTGCTCGTCAATGATGCGCACCTTCAGGCGGTATCGACCCATGGTAAGGTTCGAGGGCAATTGAATCTGCCGGGGCAGGAAGAAGTCGTGTCGCACCTTGCCGCAGATGTCTTCGGCCGGGGCGGCGGGCCAGGCGTAGACCATCTGCCCGTCGCGCTCGGTGTAAAGTTCAAGTTCGTGACGCACGCGCGTGACGTACTTACCATCGCCGCCGGGCACCGACTTGAACCCTTCGATCTCGACGTACGTGAGCAGCGGCGTCGGGCGCATCGCCGGGAACTTGTACGATTCGATCTCGTCGTAGAGGCCGAAGTTGACGATGCGGCTGCACAGGCGGAAGTCGGCAATGCGCAACTGGCCGGCCGCGTCGAGCGTACCGGCGACTTCCTGCGTCTGCTTCACCAGCGCATCGACGCCCGCGCCGGAAGAGAACGACTCGCCCACCTTCGCGAAGAAGTCCTGGTAGGCCTCCAGCACCTCGCGCTCGCGATCGGTCAGGTCGTGGATGGTCTGCGGATCGCTGCGCCGCTGGCCGTCGAGCATAAGTAGGGCCGCAGCGACCAGGTGCTCGCGCAGCGGCGAACTCGAATCCGCCGCCTGCATCGCCAACTGACTCTTGAGCGGCGGGATGAGGTCGGCGAGTTTAAGCACCGGTGGTCGATCTTCCAGCGGCGTCGGGGCGTGCTCGCTTGCGACGAATGAAGCGGCCGGATTCGGCGACGGTGGGCCGATGAGGCGCAACGACTCGGGCGACACATGCGGACCCTCGTAGGCGGGCGGTTCGTCGCTCTGCGGCGGCTGCACCGCGTTCCACATCACCGGCGGGCGAGCCGCGGTTGCAAGTTCGGCCTGCTCGTCGCGCAGGCGCTCGGCCTCCTCGTTGGCGCGAAGGCGAGCGCCGTTCTGCAGCTTCATCCGCTCCCAGTTGTCCAGCGGCATGAGCGGCGCCGACGCCAGATCGTCGTTTTCAGCCGGCGCGGCGGCCCCGGAGAGGGGTTCGAAATCGGAGGCGGGCGGCGTTTCGCGCGGCCCCAGGGGCGGCAGCGCCGCGGAAGCGTCGTAGCGCATCGGAGCCGCGGACTGATTCGCCGGGCCGGTGCACGACCCGATCGCCACCATCCCGGCGACGACGCACGCCGAGCAGCCAAGGCCCGCCAGGCCAGAACGCAGTTGGAACGGAAATGGGGTGCGGTTCATCGACTCAGCCTCCTGCTGCCAAGCGGCCATCCTGGCCGGTGTCGAAATGAGTTGTTCAGGACTTCATCGTCCGCCCGAGCCGAGGACCGACAGAAATCGCACCGCGAGTTGCTCCACGGCTCGCTCCGAGGTGCCCAGGCTCTGGCGGGGCCGGTGCACGGCCCGCAGGCACTCGCGCATGAGGTCCGCCAGCTCCGCCGCCGCGCACCGTCGCGCGGCCGCCAGCACCGCACTGACGGATGGCCCCCAAAGGCGAAGGACGCTGCACACCGCCCGCTCATTCTGGCCCGCGTCCAGGAGCCGCCGGGCGGCGTACATCTTGCGCGAGAGGTCCGTCATCGCATAAAAGATCGGCACGGGATCGAGCCGGCTGATGGTCATGAGTTCGATGACCTTGCCCAGCGCCGCCGCCCCGTCGCCGGTCAGCAGCGCGCTTTGCACTTCCCACGCTTTCTCCTCGCGCGAGAGCTGGATCTGCTCGGTTACGAGATCGACGTCGATGATGCCGCCCGCGGTCTCGATCATGAGCGACAGGCGCGCCAGTTCGGTATCGAGGCGCGACAGGCTCGTGCCGATGCGCTCGACGAACAGCCCGGCCGCCTGCGGGTCGATCGTGCAGCTGTAGCGTTTGGCGCAGCGCTGGATGCAGAAGGAGATGGCCATGGGCGGCTCGAGCGGTTCGCACTTGATCACGCGACCGACGCCCTCGACCATCTTGTCGAGCTTGCCGGGATTCCACGCCGCAGCGCGGAGCACGATCGTGACCGAATCGACGGGCGATTCGGTGTAGTGCTCGATGCTGCGGCGGTTTTCGCCTCGCTTGAGGAACTCATCCGCTTCATCGACGACGATGATCTTGTACTGCTGCATCAGGCCGAGGCTCCGAGCCTCGTCGAGGACGTCGGCCGCGGCGGCACTGGCGCCGTCGAAGTGGAGCACATCCACCTCGCCGCGCTGGGCTTCGATCGCCTCACGCAGCGTCCGCAGGTGCTCGGTGCGAAGATAATTCTCCGGCCCGTGGAGAATGACCACGCGAGCCGAGTCGTCCAGCGGCCGACCGGCCGCACCGCCCTTTGATTTGGTTGCTCCGCGCTTGGCCATGCAGGTGGTGTCATAGTGGCCTGAGAGCCGGCGGGCAAGCGCGGCCATTCATCCAGGGCGGCAGCTCCACCTCCCAAGGCCGCCGTGCCGCAATCGGGGCGAAATCCCCCCTCCCCGAGCCGGGCGCTTCCCGTAAGCTTGACCTCCAGGCGAGGTCCATTGGATGCACGAGCCTCCCGCCTTCCATCTGCCGCAGACGGCCGTGGGCAGCCACTGCTTCCACGCGATGGTCAAACCCGTGGGTGCGGCGTGCAATCTGAACTGCCACTACTGCTACTACCTGCACAAGGCGGACCTGCTCCATCAGCCGCGTCTGCCGCGAATGGATGATCACACCCTCGAGCAGCACATCCGCCAGTACATCGAAGCGCAGAACGGTGAAGAGGTGATCTTCTCGTGGCAGGGCGGCGAGCCGACGCTGCTGGGTCTCGATTTCTTCCGCCGCGTCGTGCAGTTGCAGGACCAGTACCGCAAACCCTTTCAGCGCATCGAAAACGATCTGCAGACGAACGGCACGCTGCTCGACGAGCAGTGGGCGGCGTTCCTCAAGGAGCATCGCTTCATGGTCGGCCTCAGCGTCGATGGCCCCGCCGAACTGCACGACCACTATCGCCGGTCGCGCGGCGGGCAGGGCACGCACGAGCGCGTCATGGCGGCTGTGCGACTCCTCAAAGCTCACGAGATCACCTTCAGCACCCTCTGCGTCGTGAACCGTGAGAACGCGCGCCGGCCGCGCGCCGTGTACCGATTCCTCAGCCGCGAAGTCGGCGGTCGGATGATTCAGTTCATCCCGTGCATCGAGCCGCGCGATTTCCGCGATACCGCTCCGGCCGACTGGGATCCGACCGACCTGCCAACGGTCGGCACGCGGCGAGCGACGCCCGAAGCGGCTGACTCGATTGTGACAGAGTGGTCCGTCGATCCGATCGACTGGGGCAATTTTCTGTGCGACATCTGGGACATCTGGTTCAAGGCCGACTACGGCCGGGTCTTCGTTGACCTCTTTGAAACGGCGGTCGCGCAGCGTCTCGGCCTGCCCGCTCAGAAGTGCACCACGGCCGAGTTCTGCGGCAAGGCGATGGCGATCGAGCACAACGGCGACGCCTACTGCTGCGATCACTTCGTCTATCCCGAGTTCCGAATGGGGAACATCCACACGACCCACTGGGGAGACATGGCCTACAGCGAGCGCCAGCAGCACTTCGGCTACGCCAAGCGAGAGACGCTGCCGCGATACTGCCGCGAGTGCCCGCACCTCACGCTGTGCTGGGGCGAGTGCCCGAAGAACCGCTTCGTGCGCACCCCGCAGGGCGAGGCCGGGCTCAACTACCTTTGCCCGGGACTCAAGCGGTTCTACGGCCACATCCGGCGCGACCTCGATGAGATCGTCCGACGCATCCGCAGCGACGCGTTCACCTGCTGAAGCCGCCGCCGAAACCCACGAGCGCACGACACCCTTCCGCACCAGTTCAAGACTTCGGCGCGGGATCTTCCCCCCGAAGCGCGCGGGCATCTAGACGCGCTTGCCTTCGACCGTCAGCCCCGTGGTGCGGCGGCGTGCCGGGGACTGGGCGCAGTTCGGGCAGCCAGAGTTGCTCTGCCGCGGAAGCAGCGTTCGCAGGATGAGCCAGATCGCGCCCAGTGCTGCGCCCGTCACGACGTAGAACTGCCAGTCGCCCAGCGGCAGGTTACCCATCACGCCACCCCCATCAGCGTGAGCCCCTGATAGGTGAGAAAGGCGGCGACCCACGCCACAATCGACATGTACACCAGTTGGAGGCCGGCCCATTTCCAGCTGCCCGTTTCGCGGCGCGTCACCACAAGAGTGGGAAGACACTGCATCGCCAACACGAAGAAGACGAGTAGGCTCGCGCTGGTCGCCGCAGTGAACACCGGCGAGCCATCATCGCGTCGGGCGTTTCGGATCCGATCGATGAAGCCGGCATCTTCCGCGGCGGCCTCATCGTCGCCGGTGAGCAGGATGGACATCGTCGCCACAAAGACTTCCCGCGCTGCAAAGCTCGTCAGCACGCCGACCGTAAGTTGCCAGTCGTAGCCCACCGGCGCGAACACCGGCTGGGCCAGACGGCCGAGCCGGCCGGCGTAACTCTCTCGCGTCGCGTGGCTCGCCTCGAGCCGCCGCGCCTCGGTCACCAAGGCCGTGGCGCCATCAGGATCGTGCGGCATCATCTCCCGCGCCTGCTGGCGCATTTCCACTGCCTGCGCCGGCGTCTCGACCTGCGGATAAGCGCTGAGCCACCACAGCACGACGCTGATGGCCAGGATGATCGTCCCCGCGTTCTTGAGGAAAACCACGCCGCGATCGATCGTCGTCCACACCGCCGTGCGCAGCGCCGGCATCTTGTAGGATGGCAGTTCAAGCACCATCGGCCGCGATCGACCGCGCAGAATCGTCCGCCGGGCCAGAAACGCGCTCACCAGACCCGCCACCGCGCCCAGTGCGTAGCAGCCGAAGAAGGCCAGACCCGCCAGCCACGGCCGGTCGCGAAAGAGCAGCGTGGTGAGCAGCACGTACACCGGCACGCGGGCTGAGCAACTCATGAACGGCGCCACGAGAATCGTCGCCAGTCGATCGTGCCGATCGGGAATCAGTTTGGCCGACATGATGCCCGGCAGCGCGCAGGCGTGGCTTGAGAGCAGCGGCACGAACGCCTGGCCCGGCAGGCCGAAACGGCACATGATGCGATCCATCACGAACGCGGCGCGGGCGAGATAACCCGTATCCTCGAGCAGACTGATCAGGAAAAACAGCAGGCAGATCTGCGGCAGGAACACGACCGTCGCCCCCACGCCGCCGATCACGCCCTCGGCGAGAAGATCGTTGATCGCCCCAGGCGGCAGCGCGGCGCTGATCCACTCGCCGAGCGCGCCGAAAGCGGTCTCGATGAAGTCCATCAGCGGCGTGGCCATCTGGAAAATCACGATAAACAGGGCGGCCATCACGGCGGCGAAGATCATCAGACCCAGCACCGGGTGCGTGAATGCCTTGTCGAGCCTCTCGGTGAACGTGTCGCCTGCGGCGCCGACGGCTTCGGCCCCGCCCACGCTGCGGGCAACGGCGCGATCGGCCCAGCTCTCGAGCAGCGCCGGATCTGACGCGATGGCGCGCAGACTCTCGACCGATGCATGATCGCCGTGTGCTTCCCGCACCGCCGCAAAGTCGTCAGCGGTGCGCACGAGTTGTTCTCGGATCTCGGCGGCGCCCGTTCCCTTCCTGGCCACCGTGGGCACGACCGGGCAGCCGATCTGCCGCGACAACTCCTGGGCGTCGATCGTCAGCCCGCGCCGCTGGGCGATGTCGGTCATGTTCAGCGCGATGACCGTGGGCAGGCCGTGCGGCAGCAGTTCACCGACGAGAAGCAGATTGCGCGGCAGGTTCGTCGCGTCCACCACGATGAGCACCGCATCCGGCCGCTGATACAGCGCCGAACCCTGCATGATGTCTCGGCACACGCGAGACTCGGGAACTTCCAGCGTCAGTCGATACACGCCGGGAAGGTCGATGATCTCCAGCGCCACGGGAAGGCGGCGATCGGCCGGACAGTGGCCGACGCGCGCTTCGGCCGTGATGCCGGGAAAGTTGGCGGTCTTGGCCCGCAGGCCGCACAGGCGATTGAAAAGCGTGGTCTTGCCGGTGTTGGGATTGCCGAACAGCGCAACGCGGAGCGAACGAGGCTCGCCCCGAGGCGCGCGCCGCTCTGCCGCGACGTTGCGCACCTGTGTCGCGCTATCCGGAATGACGCGGGTCATGCTACGGCCGGACGGTCGGTGGAAGTACGAGAATGCGCTGCGCCAGGCTCCGCGCCAGGCCGATTCTCGTCGATTTGACCTGCACGATCCACGGATCGCCGATCTTGCAGATCTTGAGTTGGCAGCGATCCGTCATGCCCATGGCGTTGAGCATGTCGCAATCTTCGCAGCGCAGATCGGCCCGGTAAAACGTGGCACACTGGCCGCGGCCGAGTTGTGTCAGGCTGACGGCGGCATCATCGGCGGCGTGCTGGGCGGCGTGCTGGGTGGCGGGAAGGGACATGGGGGTAACCGACCTCTCAGAGAGCAATTGAGACTCGTTCTCAATCACTGTCTTATTCATAGGCCAGCGGAGGCTCGTACTCCACTTCCGGAGCCCATCATTGCGGGTTTTGACCCCGCCGTGAGCGTATAAATGGACAATCTGATCACTTTCAGGGTATTCCCCCTGATCGACCTCGGTCAATCCTCGGCGCTTTGCCCGGTTCGAGCACCCGCCGTTCAGGCCGTCCACTGCCCGGCGTAGTCGATCGGATGAGGCTCCGCCTGCCGCTCGACGGCTTCAAACAGGCGCTTGGTGATCTGCCGCAGATGCAGAAGATCGTGCGCCGCCCACGAGGCGAGCAGTTGTCCGGCGGGCACTACTCCAACGCGTGGATGAACGTGCGCTGTCGTCCAGTCGGGCCCCTCGAGCGACTCAAGCCAGCTCAGACTCGCCTGCCGCTCATCCAGGAATCGCCGCAGCGCCGCGCGCGGATCCTGCGACTGATAGTCCCGGTCGCGCGCTGCCGCCTCAGGATCGATGCGCGGCCAGTCGGTCTGCGGCTGGGTGAGAGTGAGTTTCACTCGCGTGCGAAAATCTTCGACCTCCTCATCCGCGAGGTGGCAGAGGATTTCGGTGATGGACCACGCGCAGCCATCCTTGCCGCGCGCTCTAAGCGTTTCTTCATCGAGATCGCGGACCAGAGGCGCGAGCACATCGGGAAAGCGCGCGAGCATGGCGATGCAGTGGTGTGCGTTCATGAGCGATCTTAGTCGCAGTGTATCTACCGGTTTTCCACGTGAAGATCTGTTCATCAGACCCCCGCCCGAGTGGCTCCTTGGGGCTCTGACCTGATCCGCTCACGTGTCCTGCGGAAGTGTTGTTTCGAGTGATGAGTTCAAGCGGCGTTCGTCGATACAAGACGAACCGCCACGTCGCGGCGCCTGCCGTGTCCTTCGTGACGCGAGAGTCATCCAGCCTGGAGGGGCTGGAACGAAACCGAGTCCGGCGTTGAGCCTGATCTGCTGCCGAATCCGTGCGAGCCGCTTGCGGCGCGAGGCGGTCATCCCGCCTGTCCGCGACCGGCGAGGGGACGGCTCGTGGGAAGCGCACGCGGAGATGGCCTGCGCCGGACTCGATTACTGGAGAGAAGGAGATGATCTCATGTCTCAGTCGAACGTTCGAGCGACCCACCGCCACCCGATCGCGACTTCAGCGCCGACAGAGGTGCACTGCGCGCCCCCGGCCCCACCGGCGGACAGCCCGACCGTGCCGAGCGCTACTGCGGCTCCCGACGAACGGTCCGGCGATCAGACCGCGCGGCCGGTCAAGGCGCCGGGTCGCTCTCTTGACGCGGTCATGGAGGCGTTTCGCCAGCAGCGCCGTCTCACGCAGGCGCAGGGGTCGCCGGCGGCGGTGATCGCCGACATCGTGGCGCGCACCGGCTGCGGATCGCTGCTGGCGGACCTTAAGCGTCACGATTAGCGATTTTGGGGCGCGATCCCTGTCGCACGCACAAGCGCCGGCCGCTACAACAGTGCATGAGTCACCTGCCCCATGGACTGACGGCCGCCGCGCGCGCCCGCCTGCGCAGCGAGCACACGCCCGAGGCGATACAGTCGCGCCTCAGCGCGGGGATGCGGCACAGTTACCTGCGCGACTTCATCTACGGCGCCATCGACGGCACGGTGACGACCTTCGCGGTCGTCGCCGGCGTGGTCGGCGCCGATCTGCCCCATGGCATTGTCATCATTCTCGGCCTGGGCAATCTCTTCGCCGACGGATTCTCCATGGCAGTCAGCAACTACCTCGGCACGCGCGCCGAGCATCAGATCCGCTCGCGCACGCGCCGCACCGAGGAGATGCACATCCGCGCCATTCCCGAAGGTGAGCGCGAGGAGATCCGTCAACTCTTCGCCGGAAAAGGTTTCACCGGCGAGCAGCTCGACATGGTTGTCGACGTCATCACCGCTGACCCCAAGCGCTGGGTGGACACGATGCTCACTGAAGAGCACGGCCTGGCGCTGGAGGGCGTGTCGCCCTGGCGCGCGGGCCTGATGACTTTCATCGCATTCGTGCTCGTGGGATTCATCCCCCTGCTGCCGTACGTCTTTGACCTGGTCGCATCCGGCGCGTTTGGAAGCGCCGCGTTCGAGTGGAGCGCGGCGATGACCGGCGCTGCGTTCTTCATCGTTGGCGCGATCAAGAGCCCCTTCGTGGATGAGTCGTGGTGGCGCTCGGGGCTCGAAACACTCCTCGTCGGCGGCGTCGCCGCCGCCCTGGCCTTCGGCATCGGCGCAGCGCTGCAGGGGTTGGCGTGAACGTCGCTGGGCAATAGCCCTCGGCGGAAGCCGAGGATTGCGGCGCCAGCGCCGTAACTGCGCCGTTCGCACGCGGCAAAACCCACGGCTTCCGCCGCGGGCTATTGGCGCTCGAGTTCCCGTTACGCACGCGCCATCTTGCGCAGCACCGTGTGCAGAATGCCGCCGTTGCGGTAGTATTCGACTTCAACGGGCGTGTCGATCCGGCATGTCGTTGTGAATTCGATCGTCTGACCATCACCGCGCTTCGCGCGGACCTTCACATCCTGCCGCGGCCGGATCGAGTCATCGACCTCGATGTCAAACGTCTCCGTGCCGTCCAGGCCCAGCGACGCCGCGGTCTGGCCGTTCTTGAACGTCAGCGGCAGCACGCCCATGCCCACGAGATTGCTGCGGTGAATGCGCTCGAATGACTCGGCGATCACGGCTTGCGCGCCGAGCAGGAAGGTGCCCTTGGCGGCCCAGTCGCGGCTCGAGCCCATGCCGTAGTCCTTGCCGGCCAGAATAACAAGGGGGCAGCCATCGGCGCGCCGGTTGATGTCGCGCTCAGAAGTCTGGCACGCGCCATAGGCGACGGCGGCCTCGAAGATGGTCGTAATGTCGCCGGTCTTGTGACCGTTGGACTGGCCGAGGTATTTCGTGAAGCCGCCTTCCTTGCCGCCGGCGAGGTGGTTCTTCACGCGGACGTTGGCGAATGTGCCGCGCGTCATGACGCGGTCGTTGCCGCGCCGCGAGCCGTAGGAGTTGAACATGCTCACGGCCACGCCATGCTCAGTGAGATAGCGTCCGGCGGGCGAGTCTTTCTTGATCGAGCCGGCCGGCGAGATGTGGTCCGTCGTCACGCTGTCGCCGACCTTCACGAGGCAGCGCGCTCCGCTAATGGCGCGGATGGGCTGAGGCGACACAGGCATGTCCACAAAGAACGGCGGCTCCTGCACGTACGTGGACTGCTCATTCCACTGGTAGATCGACCCGCCGCCGGCGTCGATGGCGCGCCACTCGTCGCTGCCTGCGAACACATCGGCGTACTGCTCGATGAACTGGTTGCGCGTGACGAACTGCTCGACTGCCTTGTTCACTTCCTCCTGCGTCGGCCAGATGTCCTTAAGGAACACATCCCTGCCGCTGCGGTCCTGGCCGATCGGATCGACCGCGAGATCGATGTCCAACGTCCCCGCAATGGCGTAGGCGACCACCAGCGGCGGCGAGGCGAGATAGTTGGCGCGCACGTCAGGGCTGATTCGCCCTTCGAAGTTGCGATTGCCCGAAAGCACCGCACAGGCGACCAGATCGCCTTCCTTGATGGCAGCGCTGATCGGGTCGGGCAGCGGGCCGCTGTTGCCGATGCACGTCGTGCACCCGTAGCCGACGAGATAAAAGCCCAGCGCTTCGAGATCCTTCATCAGGTTGGAAGCATTGAGGTATTCGGTGACCACCTTCGAGCCGGGCGCGAGGGAGGTCTTCACCCACGGCTTGCGCGTCAGGCCGCGCTTCGCGGCGTTGCGCGCCAGCAGGCCAGCGCCGATCATCACGCTCGGGTTGCTCGTGTTCGTGCAACTCGTGATCGCGGCGATGACGACGTGGCCGTTGCGGAGCATGAACCGCTCGCCGTCGTAGTCCACCGGCACGCCGTTGGCGTCGGCGTCCATGGTCGCAACACCTCCGGGCCCGTTCGAGTTTGGCGCGCCGCCCTCGCTGGCCCAGTTTGTCTTTGTCGTACGCTCGGAGCGGCTCGGTTTGCCGAACGTGTCCACGAGGTCGCGATTCCATTGCGATCGGGCGTCGGTGAGCGTGATGCGATCCTGCGGCCGCTTGGGTCCGGCGATCGAAGGCTGGACGGTGCTGAGATCGAGCTGAAGATCGGCGCTGTAGCGGATGCGTCGCGAATCGTCGCGCCACATGCCCTGCGCCTTGTAGTACGCCTCGACCGTCTCGATCAACTTCTCATCGCGCCCCGTCAGCCGCATGTAGCGCAGCGTCTGGGCATCGACGGGGAAGAAGCCGATCGTCGCGCCATACTCTGGCGCCATGTTGGCGATAGTGGCGCGATCGGCGACGGCGAGATGATCAAGCGCCGGGCCGTAATACTCGACGAAACGACCGACCACGCCGTGGGAGCGCAGGATCTCGGTCACGCGGAGCACGAGGTCGGTCGCCGTGGCGCCCGCGGGCAGGCGGCCGGTGAGTTTCATGCCGACCACTTCGGGAATGAGCATGTAAATCGGCTGGCCGAGCATGACCGCCTCGGCCTCGATGCCGCCCACGCCCCAGCCGACCACGCCCAGGCCGTTGATCATCGTCGTGTGGCTGTCGGTGCCGACGAGGCTGTCAGGATAGATCGTGCCGTCCTTCTCCCACGCGACTTTGGCCAGGTACTCGAGATTCACCTGGTGAACGATGCCGGTGGCCGGCGGCACCACGCGGAAGTTGTCGAACGCGCCCTGGGCCCACTTGAGCAGTTCGTAGCGCTCGGTGTTGCGTTCGAACTCCTTCTGGCTGTTGATGGTGAGAGCCACGCCGGAGTTGAAGGCATCGACCTGTACGGAGTGGTCGATGACCAGGTCGCACGGCACAAGGGGGTTGACCTTGGTCGGATCGCCTCCCATGCGCTGCATGGCGCTGCGCAGCGCGGCGAGATCGACGACCGCCGGCACGCCGGTGAAGTCCTGCAGCACGACGCGGCCGGGCATGAACGGAATCTCCACTTCGCCGACGCTGGTCGCGTCGTAGCTGGCGATGGCGCGCACGTCCTCTTCAGACACGATGTAGCCGTCGAAGTTACGCAGGCACGCTTCGAGGAGGACTTTGATTGAATACGGCAGCGTATCGACACCGGCCATGCCCTGCGCAGCCAGGGCCGGCAGCGAGGCGTACCGGTACGATCGCCCGGCGGCATTGAGCGTCGCGCGAGCCTGGAACGGATGCGAATTCGATGCGGCCATGGGTGCACTCCCGTCAGAATGAGATCGGCAAGAGGATGAAAGCGATCGTGGGTCCCGCCAGACTAATCTAGCACACGCGCCATGAGGTTCCAAACCTGCCGCCGCCACTCCCGCGCGACCCCGCGCGGCCGCCGCCGCAATGCGGGGTTTTCCCCGAGGCTCTTCAGCGGCGCCGGCGAGATGGCCTACGATCGCGCTCAGTCGCCAGCCGTGCGCGAGAGAATGCCATGCACTTTCACAAGCAGCTCAGCCCGCTCAGTCTCGCCCCGATCCGAAATCTGAAGATCACCGAAGAGACCCTCGCCGCCGGCGGGCAGGTGGTGCTCGGCGGCACGCGCACTCGCCTTGCCGCCCGCGTGCTCCAGGGAGATATCTTCGAACTGACGTTCAATCGCGATACCGCCCCGCTCCCGCGCCACACGCCGCCGCTGCACGGCATGCCGCAGGCGGATCCGCGGGCCCGCTGCGAGCGCGATGGCGATGAAGTGCGGCTCGTGTCGAGCAGCGGGAGCAGCCTGACCCTCCGGCTGCCGGATTTGGCCATCGGCTTGCGGTGCGGCTCGGGCGAGGCGCTCGCGCCGCTCATTGCTCCAGGCGCCGAGCAGATCATCGGCTTCTGCGGCGAACGATTCGGCATGGGGCTGCCGCTGCCGGCCGATACGCCGTTCTACGGCTTTGGCGAGAAGACCGGCCCGCTGAACAAGAACGGCCAGCGGATGAAGTTCTGGAATCTCGACGTATGCAGCGACATGCCGCTGGGCTGGCAGAGCGACTCGTACGATCCAACCTACTGCGCCATCCCGGTTGCCATCTGGCTGGTGCGCTCTGCGGATGGCTCGGCGCGCTACGCGGCGCTGCTCATCGACAACTCCGGCCCTACGTGGTTCAATTGCCAGAGCAGCGACTTTGGCCTGCCCGAACTGCTCTACTTCGGCACGTACTGCGGCGAGCCGCGCTTCCTGTTCCTGACCGGCTCGACGATGGGCGAGGTGTGTGCAAAGCTGCTGCGCCTCACGGGCGCGCCGTCGATGCCGCCGCTGTGGGCCCTGGGCAACCACCAGTGCCGCTGGGGTTACGACGAGCAGCGCATGTACCAGCGCATCGTCGCCCAGTTTGCCGAAGAGCAGATCCCGCTGCACGGCTTCTGGCTCGACATCGACTACATGGACCGCTACCGCGTGTTCACCTGGAATGCGCAGCGCGTTCCCTCGCCCGAGAAACTGGCTCAGTGGATGAGCGAGCGCGGGGTGCGTCTGGTCACGATCATCGATCCCGGCGTAGCCATCGACGAAGATGATCCTCTCTACCGCGCCGGCTGTGAGCAGGATCTGTTCTGTCACGCGCCCTCCGGCCGGCGCTTCGTGGGCATGGTCTGGCCCGGGCAGACCGTCTTTCCCGACTTTTCGCTGCCCGAGACGAGACACTGGTGGGCGGGCCAGATCGACGCGCACCTGAAGCGCGGCGTGCACGGCATCTGGAACGACATGAACGACCCCGCCACGGGCATGGCCGACGTCGATGACATGCTCTTTGCGCGCGGCGCCCTCCGCCATGACTACCTGCACAACACCTACGGCACGTTCATGGCCCAGGCAACCTTCGAAGGATTTCGCCGCCACGATGCACAGCAGCGGCCGTTCGTGCTCACGCGGTCAGCCTCGACCGGAATCCAGCGCTTCGCCGCGGTCTGGACGGGTGACAACGAATCGACGTGGAGCCACCTGCGCATGGCTATTGCCGAGACGCTCAACCTGGCGCTCTCGGGCGTGTCGTTCAACGGAGCCGACATCGGCGGCTTCATGAACACGACCAGCGCCGAACTGCTCGTGCGCTGGTACCAGGCGTCGCTGCTGTTTCCGTTCTTCCGCAATCACTCGCACAAAGAGTCGGCCCACCAGGAGCCGTGGTGCTTTGGCTCGGCGGCACGCGAGATCATCCGCGATGCGATCAATCTGCGCTATCGCCTGCTGGGCCGGCTCTACACCGAGTTCGCCCGGCACATCGAATCGGGTGAGCCCATCGTGCGGCCAATGTGCTACTTCAGCGCCGAGCCGCTCTACCGGGATGTGCTCGACGAATACGCGCTTGGAGAAGACGTGGTCGTCGCGCCGGTGGTGCACAGCGGTGCTTCAAAACGGCACATCGTGCTGCCGCCGGGCCAGTGGTTCGATCTCGCTCAGCGCTGCTGGCTGGAAGGCGAAGTGATCTTCGAGCGCACCGCCCCGCTCGAGGATGTGCCGGTGTTCATCCGCCAGGGCACGATTATCTGCGAGCCGATGCCGCAGGGCGGATCATTCGTCGAATGGGACTGCGATCTCACGAAGGTGCACTGGCGCCTCCACTGCTTCGGCGACCGCTGCCGAGGAGCGCAGGTGATCGACGACGGGCTGACGTGGACCGACCAGCCTCCCAGGCCGCACGAAGTAACGCTGCGCGACGGTCAGATCGACGGGACCTTTCCACTCGATCGCATCGCCGAAGTGATCGTGCACGGAGCAGCCGCCTCAACGCTTTCCGTTGGGAATGATGGCTTGCGCCGCATGGAGCCCAACGAAGGCGTGGACGTTGAGCAAGCAGCCGCGCCGCTGGCCACGCTGGTGCGTCTGCGCGAGCCGCGCGCGTGCGCGAGATTCACGAGATAGTCGAACTCAGACGAGAATCTGAGCGGCCGGATTGCTCCATTGCCCGAGTTCCTGGCGGAACTTGGTGCCCTTGTCCACGATGAGCGTGCCGGTCGCATCGACTTCGACCTTGAAGCGCTCGAGCGGGCGCGGCGCCGGGCCCTCGAAGTTGATGCCGGTCTTGCGGAAACCCGAGCCGTGGCACGGGCATTTGAAGATCTGCGCCGCCGGCAGCCAGTTGGGAATGCAGCCCAGGTGCGTGCAGACGGTGTTGATCGCGACGACCTTCTTGATGCCTTCCTCTTCGAGCGTGACGACCCAGATGTTCTGCGGCTTGTAGTCTTCGTATACGCCCAGTTCGGTGTAGGCCGTGAGCTTGCCGACGCGGACGCGCGTGGGCGGCAGAATCGGCGCTTTGGGAATCATGAACGACTGGAACCAGGCGAGCGACGTCGCGCCGACGAAGACGAGCGCGCCCCACGCCGCGGCAACGGTGACGCCAAATCCGCGCCGCGTCATCCCGGCGCCGGAACCGACCTTCTCAGCCCGCTCGCGGATCCGCTCGGCGACCGACTTGCCGGGCCGGGTGTAGCCGGTGCCGACCATGGTCGCGAACTGCGCATCCGGCGGCGCGCCCAGCGGCAGCGCCTGTTGGATCGACTCCGGCTGCACCTTGGCCGTGCGCACAATCGCGCGCGGCCCGCCCGCCGAGCGGCTGCCCGATACGTGCGCCGCCTCAAGCAGCTGAACCCACTTCGGATCCGGCGGCGCGTAACTGACCGCGGCAGCGGCTCCCCCGCCGCCCCCGCTTGCCTTGCCGCCTGCCTCGCCGCCCGCGGGAGCCGACGCGGCTTCCTTCTGCGCGGCCCACTCGGCCGGCTCGGGGCCCTCGACGTCGATCATCTCATACTTGATCACATCGACCGGACAGCCTTCGGCGGCCGTGATGATCGAAGGCGTGAGGGGGCGCGTGAACTCCGCTTTGAGCGCGGGCGGGCGGATGATGCAGGTCTCTTCCTGCACATCGAAGACTTCCGGACAATCCGTCTCGCAGGCATCGCAGACGATGCAGCCGGGTGCGATCCAGACTTTCACGATTTCCTTGTGCGTTTCCGCCATTTCGACGCGCTCTCGCTGGATTCAGTGCCTTCCGCGGGTTCAGATCGACGCGACCGAACCCGGGATTCAGATCATACGCTCTCGCTGAACCATCTTCAGATGATTCGGCTCAATTCATGCATCAACCGCCCGTTTCGCCGCTCCCTGCCGGCTGCTGCGCCTCGCGGGCGTCCAGGGCCGCTTTCGCCGCGGCACGAACGGCGCTGTCCGGATCGTCCTTGGCCAGCTTCTCGATGAGCGCCCAGACCGCCGGCGACTCGACCCGCACGGCGAAGCCCTCCAGGCGTGGATCGAAGCCCACCACCACATTGATTGTGCTGGTCATGATCTTTCGCTGCGACGCGGCGTCGATCAGCCGCCCCTCGGGCACGCGGGAGTCGTAGGGCTGCTGGCTCAGCCATTGGCGGTCCAGCAGGGACATGACCACCGGGATACCCCGCGCATCACCCATCACCGCCAGTGCCGTCCCGGCATTCCAGGCGATATCCCGGGAGGCGCCCGACGCGGCTCCAAGTTCCTTCGCCAGCGCTTCGCGCACGGTCACGTCCGCCGGATCGGCCGCTACCGCAAGCACCGACATGGTGATGGGCACGAGCGAATCGATCGGCCGGTCTTCGCGCGGGTTCTCCGTCGGCCGCGGCGCACTGCGCAGAACTTTGAGCAGCTCGGGAGTCAGAGGCCGCAGCGCGGTCATGTCGCCGCGCCAGCCGTGGAGACCGGAGACGGCCGCGAACCAATCGTTGGGATCATCCGACTGGAGGAACTCGCGGAAGACTTCGATCGTGGATGGATCGCCCAGCAGTCCGAGCGTGCCCATGACCGCGCGCGAAAGTTCCTCGTGCCCGCCGCGGTTGAGCCGGGCGATCTTGGGCAGTTCGCTGGCGAGCCGGTGCTGGTCTTCCTGCGAGAGCCCCGGGCCGGCGGGGTCGGAGGCCTCTTCAATGATGCTCAGCAGACTCAGCGCGGTGCGGGCCCGCTCCTGGTCAGCCGGGGCGCCGCCGCCGGTCTTGCTCAGCGTCTCGAGGACGTTGCCCAGGCTCTGGGCCTTGCCGCCAAGCGACACCACCACGAGCCAGACGGCCAGCACGCCGCCGACGATGAGCGCGGGGATGAGCACGAGTTGCAGCATCTGCCGGCCGAAGCCGATCGACGGCGCACCGACGGCCGCGCTCTGCCGGGCCGTCGCCTGCTCGTATAGCGCGTACGCCTCGCGATCCTCCCGGCCGATGACCTCGACGGGATCGGGTTCGGCCGCGTCGTCAGTACGAGGAAGTTCAGCTGACATGGCACCACCATCCATCGCGCCGCCAAGGCAATCGTGAAAAAAAGCACAGAGCCGGCGCCGAAAAAACGGGATGTCCAAGCCGGCATCCCGCTGTCGCGCCAATCCTAGACGCCGGCGACGGAACCTGCCACGCCGCGTCGGCCTCAGAACAGATCAGCGGCTGGCTGGGCCGGACCGTCGCGCCCCGGCTCGGCCACCGTCAACACCGCGCAGGTGATCGAGCCGACGCCCGCCTGCCGCTGGAGGGTGCGGCAGGCCTCCGTGAGCGTCGCCCGCGTCGTGGTCACGTCATCGACGAGCACCACGTTACAGTCGCGCAGGAAGTTCATTCGCTTTACGCTGAAGGCGCCGCGGATGTTCTCGCGCCGCTGCGAGGGGCTCACCGCCCGCTGGGGCTTGCGGCCCTGCCTCTTCATGGCCCGGGCCAGCGGCAGACCCAGCACCGAAGCGGCCCCGGCCGCGATGATGCGCGAATGATCGATCCCCCGCCGCCACCTCCGCCAGGCAGAGGCCGGCACGGGCACCACCGCGTCAGCCTGCACGCCGGCGTCGCGCAGGCAACGGCCAAGGCGCTTGCCCAGTTCCATGCCCATCGCATCCCACGCCTGGAACTTGATCTCGTGCACCCACTCGCGCAGATCGCCGTGGTGGCGCCCCAGCCGCAGGAGGCGGTCCCACGGATGCCGCCGATTGCGGCAGGCGCCGCATCCGGTTGCCTCGATGTATTCGCCAGGTCCGGTCGAGCCGCCGCAGCGGGGGCAGTAGGCAACGCCGAGCGCGTCGGGGACGAACGGCGGCCGGGTTCGGCGCGAATCTCCATCGAGCAGTCGCGCTGGATGCGGTCGCGAAACGCCGATCCATTCGCGCTCGATGCACTCTCCGGCGTTGAGCAGAGCCGCGGACCAGTTCATGGCGAATCAGCATAGCCGGCCGGCCCGGCGATAATCACACCGATGTCCGACGACAACCGCCTACCCGATGTCCTGGCGCAGTGCGATGACTGGATGGTGATCAGCAAGCCCACCGGTTGGCACAGTGTGCGCCTCGCGCGTTCGGATGAACAGGATGTTGATGCGCCGATTCTCCAGGACTGGATGGAGCGGCGTTTTCCCGCACAGGCGGAATTGCCCGAAGCCGGCCTCGTCCACCGGCTCGATTATCTCACCTCAGGTTGCATCCTTGCAGCGCGCAGCACCGAATCGGCAGCGCGACTCAAGGCACTCATCGCCGCGCCGGAGCGCGGCATCGAGAAAACCTATCTGGCGATGGTGCAGGGAGAAATCGGCCCCGGTTCGTTCGATCTCTACTTCCACTCGCGCTACCGGCGCTCGCGCCGCATCACCGTCCGCAACACCGGCAGCGAGCGCGAGCGCGGCCGCTGCCGGTGGCGCGTGCGTCAGACGCAAGGTGACCGCGCACTGCTCGAAGTTGAACTCATCGGCCCCGGGAGGAGGCACCAGATCCGCGCGGGCCTGGCGCACCTCGGCCACCCGCTGCTCGGTGACGATCTCTATGGCGGACCGGACTGGGGCGGCCGCTTCGGCCTGCACGCGTGGCGCCTGGTCATCGACGGCCAGTGCATCGAAGCGCCCGCTCCGGCCGAGTGGTGCGTCTGAACTGCCCGGCTATCGTCGGCCATGCATCGAGCGGACGTGGCCATTATCGGCGCCGGCGCTGCGGGTCTGATGACGGCCATCTGGGCCGGCCGGCGGGCCCGGTCGCGCTCGACTGAGCGGCGCGTCGTGCTTCTCGACGGCGCAGCGCGCATCGGCGCCAAGATCCTCGTCTCCGGCGGCGGGCGGTGCAACGTCACGCACGACGTGGTCGATGAACGCGCCTTCGCCGGCTCATCGCGCCACGCGATCCGCAAAGTCCTGCGGGCATACACCGCCGAGCAGACCGTCGCGTTCTTCGCCGAACTGGGCGTCACTCTCAAGCACGAGGAAACCGGCAAACTCTTCCCCACCACGGATGACGCATCCACGGTCCTCGAAGCGCTGCTGCGCGAAGTGGATCGCCTCGGCGTGGCGCTCGAGCCGGCGCATCGCGTCGAAGCGATCGAGAGAGACGGTGGCGGCTTCCGAATCAGCGGGCCGTGGGGCGAGGTGGCCGCCGACCGCGTCGTGCTCGCCACCGGCGGCAAGAGCCTGCCCAAGACCGGCTCTGATGGATTCGGCTACCACCTCGCCAAGAGCCTCGGGCACTCGATCACGCCGCGCATCTTTCCCGCGCTCGTGCCGCTGCGTCTGCCCGAGGGGCACTTCATCCGCACCCTGAGCGGGCTCACGGTCCCCGCGACGCTGGAGGTCCGAACCGCGTCAGGTAAATCGCTGGTCTCATTTACCGATTCGACGCTGTGCACGCATTTCGGTCTCTCGGGCCCGTCGGTTCTCGATGTCAGCCGTTACTACCTCGACGCCCGCGCCGATGATGCGCAGACTCAACTCGTGATCAACTGGCTGCCGCACACCAGCCGCGAAGAGATCGACCATGTGCTGCAGGCGCGCGATGGGCGGAGCGTGTCGGCGGTGCTGCGCGGCCTGCTGCCCGAGCGGCTGGCCCGCGTGCTGTGCGAGCGGGCGAAGATCGATCCAGCCCTGCCCGTCAGCCGCCTCGCGCGCGAGGCGCGGCGGTCGCTGGTGCAGTGCCTCACGGCGCTGCCGCTGCCGATCATCGGCGACAAGGGCTTTGCCGTGGCGGAAGTGACGGCCGGCGGCGTGCCGCTGAGCGAGATCAATCTGAACTCGATGGAGTCGCGTGTTTGCCCCGGGTTGTTCATCGCCGGCGAAATCTGCGATGTGGACGGCCGCATCGGCGGGTACAACTTCCAATGGGCCTGGTCGAGCGGCTACGTCGCGGGCAACTCGGTCTGATTGGTCTCCGGCGAGATGGAGCTTGGCGCACTACCATCGTCCCGACCGCCTCGCGCATGATTGAAGCGCAGACTAATCTCGCGACGAACCTCGGCGGAGTGCCGCTTCGCAACCCTGTCGTGTTGGCCGCAGGCACGTGCGGGTACGTCGATGAGATGGCCGATGTGATCGATCTGTCGCGCATTGGCGCCGTTACGACCAAGTCCATCACCGCTGAGCCGCGCGAGGGCAACCGGCCCTGGCGCATTCTCGATGCGCCCGCCGGCATGCTCAACGCCATCGGCCTGGCCAACATGGGCCTGCACGCTTTTGTGCGCGACCAGTTGCCCCGGGCCGCCAACTGCGCGACCACGGTGATCGGCTCGGTCGCGGGCAACAGCATCGGCGACTACGTCGCGATCGCCGCCGCCTTCGACGCCTCGCCGCACGTCCCCGCGATCGAACTGAACGTGAGTTGCCCGAACACGGCCGACGGTCTGGTGTTTGGTGAAGATCCGCAGTCGCTCCGAAGCCTGCTGGCGGAGGTTCGCCCCGCCGTGACTCGCTCGAAACTCATCGTCAAACTGAGCCCCAACGCGCCGTCGATCGTGAAGATGGCCGAGGCCGCGATCGACGGCGGAGCCGAAGCGCTCACGCTCATCAACACCTTCACCGCCCTGGCCATCGACGTGCACACCCGCAAGCCGCGCATCGCCAACGGCACGGCCGGCTACAGCGGCCCGGCTATTCACCCCATCGCGGTGCGCATGGTCCGCGACGTCTCTCGAAGCGTCGCCCGACAGGCGGGCGTGCCGATCATCGGCCTGGGCGGGGTGATGCGCTGGGAGGACGCAGCCGAGTTCATCCTCGCCGGGGCGACGGCCGTGGGCATGGGAACGGCGCTTTTCGTCGACCCGCGGCTGCCGCTGCGCGTCGTGGCGGGGCTGGGGCGGTGGGTAAGCAGCCAGGGATGTGGAAATGTTTCCGAACTCATCGGCCAGGTGGAGATGTAGAAACCCAAGCGAATGGTCCCGCCGGTCCAGCGCGCATTGAATCCGCCGGGCCTCGGCGCTGAGGCTCAGGCTCCACGAGAGAAACGATGAATCAGAAGAGCAGTCAACCTCCAGACCGCCCTGCGGCGCGCCTCGCGCTCGAAGACGGCACGATCTTCCACGGCCGCGCTTTCGGCGCCACGACCGACGCGGCGGGAAAGCCGCTGACCAGCGCCGGCGAAGTTGTCTTCAACACCGCCATGTGCGGCTACCAGGAGTCGCTCACCGACCCTTCCTACGCCGGGCAGATCCTGACGATGA
This sequence comes from Planctomycetota bacterium, assembly GCA_963205185.1. Lineage (GTDB taxonomy): Bacteria > Planctomycetota > Phycisphaerae > Phycisphaerales > UBA5793 > UBA5793. Next base: position 39,156 of record CAUJHZ010000071.1, read on the forward strand.
CCGCCCCGCTCATCGGCAACTACGGCGTGAACGCGGAGGATATGGAGAGCAAGACCATCCAGGTGGCCGGCTTTGTGGTGCGCGAGTTGAGCCGGGTCGTGAGCAACCACCGGGCGACGGTTGACCTCTCCACCTGGCTGGCGCAGGCGGGCGTGCCGGCGATCGAAGGCATCGACACCCGCGCCCTGACGCGCCGCCTGCGCACCGAGGGCGCCATGCGCGGCGTGATCAGCAGCGACGCCTCACTGACCGACGACCAGCTGATTGAGCGGGCCAAGGCCAGCCCGAGCATGGCCGGCAGCAATCTGGCCGCAGGCGTGAGCAGCCCCGAGGGCTACGGCTGGTCACAGAATCTCGGCCACTGGGCCGGACTGACGGATGAGAGCGGCCATCGCAAGCGCACCCGGCGCCCGCGCGTTGTCGCCATCGACTGCGGCGCCAAGCAGAACATCCTGCGGCATCTTGCCGAGCGGGGCTGCGAGGTGCAGGTCCTGCCCTACGACGCCTCCGCCGAGCAGATCCGCCAGCTCAAGCCCGATGGGCTGTTCATCAGCAACGGGCCGGGCGATCCCGCCGCGGTCGATGCGACGATCAACACCCTGCGCCAGGTCGCCGGCGAGGTGCCGACGTTCGGCATCTGCCTCGGCCACCAGCTGCTGTGCCTGGCGCTCGGCGCCAAGACGTACAAACTGAAGTTCGGCCACCGCGGCGCCAACCAGCCCGTCAAGAACCTGCTCACCGGCCACGTCGAGATCACGAGCCAGAACCACGGCTTTGCCGTCGAGACCGACTCCATCCAACAGGCCGACTGCGAGCCGACGCACATCAACCTCAACGACGGCACATTGGCGGGCTTCCGGCACCGCAGCAAGCCGATCCTCGCCGTCCAGTACCACCCGGAAGCATCGCCGGGCCCACACGACGCGGCCTACCTGTTCGATTGCTTCCTGCGGATGATGGAGAGCCGTCAGCCGATTACGGGCGGCGAGATGAAAGCCGCTTGGGAGTCGGTCAAGCCGGGCGTGGTGACGGCCTGAGAGACCGGCCCGATCCGGCGGCGCCCCGGAACCCAGGCAGAACCGGCCCCGAGCCTCCTCTTAGGGTGTTGTCCCCCTTCCCGAACGCCGATGGTGCCTCCTATAGTTACCGAATTGACGGGGTGAGCGGGCTGCAGGCAGATTGAGGACGTCGAGCCTCGCCCGGCTTTCCCGCTGTTTTCTGGACTTTTTCTGCGCCACGCACACAGCCGATCACGCACACGCGAGAATAAGGACGCTGCATCTCATGAACACGTCAGCCACGGCCGCCAATCGCCAATTTGCAACTGAGACTCTCGAGAGCGCCGTGATCCGGTTCTGCGGCGACTCGGGCGACGGCATGCAGCTCACCGGCGGCGAGTTCACCACGACCTCCGCGGTATACGGCAACGACGTGGCGACGTTCCCTGACTTTCCCGCCGAAATCCGCGCCCCAGCGGGCACGCTGCCCGGCGTGTCGGGCTTCCAGGTCAACTTCGCCAGCACCGAGATCTACACGCCGGGCGACAAGGTCGATGTGCTCGTCGCCATGAACCCCGCCGGACTCAAGACCAACATCGCCGATCTCAAAGGCGGCGGCATCCTCATCGTCAACGAAGACGCCTTCAACAACAACAACCTCAAAAAGGCCGGCTACGCGAGCAACCCGCTCGAAGACGAATCGCTCAAGGAGTTCAGACTCTTCAAGATTCCCATTTCGCGCCTGTGCGAGGAGTCGCTGGCCGAAACGGGCATGGGCGCCAAGGCCATCGGCCGGGCCAAGAACATGTACACGCTGGGCATCGTGTACTGGCTCTTTGATCGCTCGCTCGAACCGACCATCAAGCACCTCACCGACCTGTTCGCCAAGAAGAAGAACCAGCCGGAACTGGCCGAACTCAACATCAAAGCGCTCAAGGCCGGCTACTACATGGGCGAGACGGCGGAGATGTTCCAGAGCCGATACGTCGTGCCCAAAGCCAAACTGGCGCCGGGCAAGTATCGGCAGATCTCCGGCAACGAAGCCACCGCGCTGGGACTGATCGCCGGGGCGCGCCTGGCCAACAAGACGCTCACCTACGCCGGCTACCCCATCACGCCGGCGTCGGACATTCTCCACTTCCTCAGCGCGTACAAGAACTACCACGTCAAGACGCTGCAGATGGAAGATGAGATCGCCGCGATCTGCGCCGCGATCGGCGCTTCATTCACCGGCGACATTGCGATCACCGCATCCAGCGGGCCGGGCATCGCGCTCAAGGGTGAAGGCATCGGCCTGGCGGTCATGACCGAGCTGCCCGTGGTCATCGTCAACGTGCAGCGCGGCGGACCGAGCACCGGTCTGCCGACCAAGACCGAACAGGCGGACCTGCTGCAGGCGGTGTACGGCCGCAACAGCGAGTGCCCGTGCATCGTCATCGCCGCGCGCAGCCCGGGCGACTGCTTCGACGCCGCCGTCGAGGCGATCCGCCTGGCGATCAAGTACATGACGCCGGTCATGCTGCTCACCGACGGCTACATCGCCAACGGCGCCGAGCCCTGGCTGCTGCCGCAAGTCGGGGCGATGAAGCCCATCGAGATCAAACACGCCACTGAGTTCAATGGGCACAGCGACGATGCCGACGGCGAAGGCAACAACGTCTACCTCCCCTATCTCCGCAACGAAAACCTCGCCCGGCCGTGGGCGATCCCCGGCACTCCAAAACTCGAGCACCGCGTCGGCGGCCTCGAGAAAGCCGAGAACACCGGCAACGTCAGTTACGACCCGCGCAACCACCAGCGCATGGTCGATCTCCGACAGGCCAAAGTCGAGAAAGTCGCGCAGGACATTCCGCCGACTGAAATCCAGGGCGAGTCGAGCGGCGATGCGCTCATCATCGGCTGGGGCGGCACATATGGCGCCATCCACGCGGCCACCGAGCGGCTGCTCAAGCGCCAGCAGAAGGTCGGCACCGTGCACTTGCGGCACATCAACCCGCTGCCGCCGGACCTGGGCGACATCATCAAGCGCTTCAAGCACATCATCGTGCCCGAACTCAACAAGGGGCAGTTGATCCGCATCATCCGCGATCACTTCCTCGTCGATGCCGTGGGCATCAACAAGGTGCAGGGCAAGCCGTTCCTCGTTTCCGAACTCGTCGCCGAGATCGAGGGCATCATTGCCCGTTAGAGGCTGAACGGCACAGCGACGCGGACCGTACCAAACAAGCGACCGGCCAATGGCCGACAGACCGACTGAATCGAGACCCTCATGACGCAGATCGAACTTCCCAAGTACACCGCCAAAGACTTCGCCACCGACCAGGAAGTGCGCTGGTGCCCGGGCTGCGGCGACTACGCCATCCTCGCCGCGGTGCGCAAGGTGCTGCCTGACCTGAACCATCGCAAGGAAAATTACGTCTTCGTCTCGGGCATCGGCTGCTCGAGCCGCTTCCCGTATTACATGGGCACCTACGGCATCCACGGCATCCACGGCCGCGCGCCCGCCGTGGCCACGGGTGTCAAGGCCGCCAATCCTGAACTCGACGTCTGGCTCGTCACCGGCGACGGCGACGGCCTGTCCATCGGCGGCAACCACCTCATGCACATGCTCCGCCGCAATGTGAACATCAAGGTGCTGCTGTTCAACAACCGCATCTACGGCCTGACCAAGGGCCAGTATTCACCCACCAGCCTCGAAGGCCATCGCACCAAGTCCACGCCGATGGGTTCGATCGACCATCCGATCCATCCCATCAGTTTCGCGCTCGGCGTCGAGGCGACGTTCGTGGCCCGCTGCACCGACGTGAACAAGGGCGGGCTCAATATTCTTGGCGACGTGCTCAAGGCCGCCGCCAATCACCGCGGCAGCGCCTTCGTCGAAATCTACCAGGATTGCAACGTCTTCAACCACCAGGCGTTCTTCTACGCCACCGAAAAAGACACCGCCCGCGAGACCACCGTGCTGCTCGAGCACGGCAAGCCGCTCGTGTTCGGCGCCAACCGCGACAAGGGTGTCCGCCTCAACTCCACGCGCCTCGAAGTGGTCAGCCTCGACAAGGTGAAGGAAGATGACCTGCTCTTCCACGACGAGACGGACCCGGCGCTGGCCTTCCTGCTCAGCCGCATGAGCCATACCCAGGGCATGCCCGAGCCGGTGGGCGTCTTCCACCGCATCCACAAGCCCTGCTACGAAGACATGCTCACGGCGCAGATGAACAAGGCGATTGAACAGCGCGGCGAAGGCAATCTCGAAAAGCTCATCCACTCCGGCTCAACGTGGACGGTAGGCGAGTAAGCAGCTCGCTATACGCGGTTGGAACCTGATTCGATTCTCCGCCCCGGCACCGAGTGCCGGGGCCTTTCTTGTGGTTGCCTCGATGCTGCCTACTCAAACTCATGCACGACGAGCTGGCTGATGGCGCACTCGTTCTGAACCACGGCCTGGAAGAGGATGGTCTGGCCGCGGGCGATGAGGGGGACGTTGCGGGTGATGGTCGCCTCGCCATTGGCGTCGGCGGTGGCGGTGCCGACGATGGTCGGGCTGTCGAGTTGCAGCGCGTTCTGCTGCAGGTTACAGCCGGGGATGATGGCGCCGCCGCCTCGCTTGCTGTAGAGGAAGGCGATGCGCTTGCCGGGCGTGACACCCGTAACCGTAAGCGTGTTTGAAGCGCCCGCAGCGCCGGGCGAGGGCGCGCTGAGGTTCATCGTGGGGTAGACTGGATTGACCAGGGCGCCGATTAACTCGCCGTGTCGCTCGGCTTGACAGGCGATCTGGCCCGACTCGTTGATAGCCCAGCCGATGAACAGCACCCAACCGGATCGCGGCGGGATGATGTCATTGAGATCGATCATGTGCAGTTGCGGCGTCCAGTAAACAGCGCGGCTTCCTCCAGAGCCTTGCGAACCGTAGCCGACGATCTCGCCCCGGTTGTTGATATCCTGGGCCACGCTGTAGCGACTGACGCCGGGCTGGTGAATGTCGCTGAGTGTGTTGTTGCGCCACAGAAAAGCGTGGCTCTCGCTGCCGCCGTTGCCGCTCGTTCCCACCACGTCTCCGGCGTCGTTGATCGCATTCGCCCAACTCGCCCGGTCGCCCGGAAACACTCCGAGATCGATTACGGTTTTCGGATCAGTCCATAGAGCAGCGTGTCCGTATTCGGCGAGATCAGTGTCGGTCGTTCCTACGATCAGCAATCCGTCCGAGGTGACGTCGTTCGCGTGGCTGTCACGACCGCCAAGCATGGCGAGCTGTCTCATCTCTCCCGCATACCACAGAAAGGCACGGTGTCCGTTCGCGCCTGGCTCGAAATCTGCGGAACCGACAACCTCGCCATTCTCGCTGATGCCGTAGGCCGAACTCTCATCGCCTCCAAGTGTCCCCAAGTCCGTCATCTGACCGTTTGACCAGAAGAACGCATGTAAGTCGAAGATGCCGGAGACAGCAGAGTACCCAACGACTTCGTCGTTGTTGTTAATTGCCAATGGCCTGGTATTGCCACCATTTATAGAACCGAGGTAAGTGTACTGTCCGTGGTCCCAGATGAACGCGACTTGTGTATAGCCGATGAACTGAGAGCCGGCGACAACTCCATTATCATTGAGCGCTCGAACATCAGAATTGATTCCGCCATCAACTGATCCAACCTGGATCACGGCGACGGCTGGCTGCGGCTGCCCCTTGGCCAGTGCCCCGGCAGCAGACACTGTCAACAGAAGCGCGCCGCATTGGAGTTTCGCCCGGAACATGATGTGCCTCCGTCAAATGGAGCCGCGGGGGGGGGGGGGCGGGCGG
>CAUJHZ010000072.1 GCA_963205185.1 Planctomycetota bacterium
TTTTCGCCGTGGTTTGACGGGAATGATGGGCTCGATCAGGTTCCACAGTTCATCATCGAGAAGCGGCTTGGCCATGTGCGTGCCTCCTTGCACTGCACGGCACTTAGCAAGCCGCGTGCCATTGTGTTAGGGGCTCTAAGGGCGAACACTGCTCTCCTGTTCATTGCTTTACTTCTTTCCGGATGATGTGGGGCCGACCGTTTGGAACCGCACCAACTGCCGCCAGCCCAGCAGGAGAGACTCGCCATCGGCGCGGGAAGTGGACAAAGAAAATGCCCGCGCAACGAAAAATCTCCCGCCGGGGAGAATGGCTCCCAGCGACCGTTCGCCGCTCATTCAGGCGTCTTTGGAGATACCGGTGCGGCGGTTGAAGCGGCTGAGAAGCGCCCCGCCGATGGCCGCGACGCTCCACTCCGGCCAGGGAGCGCCGCCTTCACCCGAAACGAGCGAACGCGCCGACGCCCGGAGAATGCGCAGCGGCGCGAGCAGACGATCCCTGAGCGGCACGCTCGGAGCCATGCCGTTTGGCCGGAACAGCAACACCGTCACGTCGTCCTCGTCGAGGTTTCCGTCGTGCTGCCGCTGCACGGCTTCGAGCAGGGCATGAATGAATTCAGTCGGAGCGGTCATTTCGATGCCGCCGGCGATTCTGAGCAGCCCTGTCACTCCCAGCAGCGCGCCGGCCCGGTCGCGCGATTCGATGAGCGAATCGGTGTAGCACACGACGAGATCGCCCACGCCCAGGCGCACGCCGAACTGGTCGTAGTCGCCGATATCGAGAATCCCCAGCGGGATGTTGGCGATGTTCGTCGAGTCGCGTCCTGATGATTCCAGCAGCGACCACTTCTTCGTCCTGGCGTTGTAATGCAGAGGCGGCGGATGTCCGGCGTTGCACAGCGCCAGTTCATTGGTCGGCGCGAAGAAAGTCGTGACCAGCGCCGTGGCAAATCGACCCTTGCGCGACAAGGCGCTGAACTGCCCGTTCATCTCCCTGACGAACGCCTGCTGGTCGATGTAGTTGATGAACCGCCGCATCAACCGCCGCAGGTTTGTCGCCACTTCCGCGACTTCCGCCCCGTGTCCGCTCACGTCGGCAACGAGCAGCCGGGTGATGCGTCCCGTGGCGCACGATGAGACGTAGTGGACGTCGCCGCCGCTTTCGGATTGTCCGAAGGGCCGGCTGAAGATCCACGCGTCCAGGCCGGCCATGATGACGCCGCTGTCCACGACGCCGTTGCCGCCCCAGACCTCCATGCACTGCATCGTTTCCATGGCATCGGCTCCAGCCAGCTTGCTGGGAATGCTACGAGTGGCGACGCCGGAAGATCGCGCCAGCGGTTCAACGGGGCAGGCAATCCGGTACGAATCGGCAGTGGAAGCGGCAACCGGCAGAACGCTTTGATGCGGCCGGCGCCCGCGGGGACACTTCAGGCCTGAACAGGAATCCAGGCAACCCCGCATGCACGTGGGGAGCGGCGTTCACGGCCGCTGATTACGCTCGCCGACTGCCGGCGCCACGATGTCCTCGAGGTCTTCTTTGATCTCGTCTTTGAGTTCATCCTTCGTCTGGTCCTGCGGCTGGGCGACTTCGAGCCGGCCGATGAGATAGATGCAGCCGACCAGGCCGAACAGGGCCGCGAGCCAGGCGCCGACGGCGGCGCGCGTGGCGCGGCGGGCGCGAGCGGCTTCGTACCACGCGCGCGGCCGGATGCCGCGCAGGGCGAACGTGGCCACGCAGGCCAGGTTCACGCAGATGACATTGACGACCACGAGCAGGCCAGCGCCCAGCGCGAGGCTCCAGTGCGCGTTGGCGACGTGGAGCATGGCGACCACCAGCGGCGGCAGCAGGGCCACGGCGACCATGACGCCGATGAGCATCGTCGGCGCGCGGCTGGTCATGGCGATCGCCCCGGCTGCGCCTGCGGCCAGCGCCAACGCGATATCGCCCGCGCCCACGGCGCTGCGCTGCGCGATCGCCGGCAGCTCCGGATCGATCTTGAAAACGAGCCCCACGCCGAGCGACACGAGTGCCGCCAGGGCGATGCCGACGGCATTGGTGCGCAGAGCGCGGCGGGCCAGCGCCGCATCGCCAAGCGTCGTCGCCAGCCCGAGCGAGACATTGGGCTTGAGCAGCGGCGCGATCACCATCGCGCCGATGATGATCGCCACGTCATTGCGAAGCAGTCCGATCGCGGCAACCAGGGCCGAGAGAACGACGGTGATGATGTACACACCGTCCACATCCGTGCCGGTGGAGAGGTCCTGATAGAGTTCCTCGCGGCTGATCCGAGCGGCGTTCGAGGCGGCCTGCTTCCTCGCTTCCGCCGAGTCCTCGGCCGGTCTTGCCTCCTGCTCGATCTTCGGCAAGGTCGCTTCGATGGGCACGAGCACGACGCGGAAGCCCTCGCTGCGGCCGAAGCGCTCATCGAGCGCATCGAGCAGTTCCTGCGTCCGGTCCGCGGTGACCAGCACGCGCCACCAGCACCGCTCGTCCGCCGAGTCGCCGCCCCACATCGCGACGGGTTCGCGCTCCGATACGAGTTGGCGCACCGCCTCGCGATCCGATTGGTGGATGACGATGTCAATCGCGTGCAGTTGCACCGGCGGTATCCCCGGGCTGCGTGGAAGGGACCGGTGACTCTACGGCGAGGCCGCACTCCGGGCAGCGCGTGCAGTTGGGGATTTCGGCGAGACTGTAGCCGCAGGCAAAGCAGACCTGAGCTTCGATGGCTGCAATGCGCAGGCGGTGCTGCACGATTCTGCTGCCCAGCCAGGCATAGCCGACGGAGATGATGACGCTCGGCGGCCACCAGAGGCCCGGCCATTCGCGCGTGTCGAGCCGCGCCCCGCGCAGCCAGTCGAGGAACGGGCTGATGAACTGAGAGCCGGGAAGGATCGTGATGAGCGCTGCGGGCAGCCAAAGAAGCACCGCGATGTACAGGCGCTTGCGCCACATCGGCACGCCGTCGGTCGAAGCGGGCGTAGCCGACCAGAGGAACGGCAGCACGAAGAAAGCCCAGATCAACACAAAGATCACGGTGATCGCGAGAGCCCATGAGACGGCCTGCGTCAACTCTTCCAATCCGAGAACTTCGAGAAATGGAAGCGAGACTGTGAGCAGCAACGTCGCCACGACCGCGATGCTGCTGACTGACATCCACAGCGGCATCTCACTGAGTCGCGCGTGCTTCACGCGGCGACCTCCGTTCCGCACTCCGGGCAGCGCGTGCAGTTGGGGATTTCCGCGAGCCTGTAGCCGCACTGGTAACAGAGACGGGCGCGAGAGACGGTTGTCCGCAATCTTCGCTGAAGCAGCCGGCCGAACCACCAGCCATGCGCTGCGAGTAAGACGATTGGAATGGCGAGCCACCACGAGAGGATGAAGTGCGGTTCCCACTTCTTGTTCAAGAGCCAGTCGCCCAGTGATTCGGCGAGTGGCACGATGCCAACAAACAGAGCCAGGAAGAAGGGAATCCATGCATTGAAGCTCAGATGCCTCGATCTCATCACCGGGGAAACCAAGTCGCTGAACCTCGGGTTTCCGGCATCGAGCCAGGCGCTCACGATGGACACCCATACGAACAGCATCACCAACATCGCGATTTCAGTGCCGATCGTGATGCGCACCAAGCGCCCGAGCGCGTCGAACGAGATATTGGTCGGATTCGCGGCCCCGCGTCTGGCCATGGGGATGACGATTCCGTACATCATCGCAAGATACACAAGCGGAGTCGCAACCGTGAAGACAAGCGTGACCTTGTGCCACCATGTCAGCTGGACCTTCCACTCGCGCCACTTCATCGTGAGCCACCCGCCTCGCGGTTCGGTTCAAAGGCCTCCGTACCGCACTCCGGACAGCGCATGCAGTTGGGGATCTCCGCGAGGCTGTAGCCGCAGTGAAGACACAGGCCTTCGCGCCGGGCCACTTCCTCAATCCGGCGATTCACCACGGCGGAGTAGATCATGGCGTACGCGAGCGAAATCAGAATGCCTGCCGGCAGCCCCCACGCGCGGAGCAACCGCTCGGTCTGCGCGTCTTCCACGAGCCCGATCTCCGAGAGTCGGCCCGAGAGCACCAGCCCTTCCACGGTCACGAGAATGATCGACGGCAGCCAGACGGCGCCGATGATGCCGTTTCGAAGCCGGCGCGGCGACCGCCCCGCGGTGAGGCTGCCGTGACCTGATTCGACGATGGGCAGGACGAACAGGATGAAGCACAGCGGCAGGCTGACGGAAAGGAGAATCAGCACGCCGCCGAGCGCGCTGGGCGGCATGATGTCGCCGGTTCGAGACACCATTCCGACCATTGAGGCAAAGCCGAGCAGCAACATCGCGATCGCTGCCAGGTTGCACCAGTAGTAGGCTTTGCGGCGCTCTTTCATTCAACGGCTCGGCGCATCTGAGATCTCCGTACCGCACTCAGGACAGCGCTGCGACCGCAGCGCGGTCAGGTCGTAGCCGCATTCGTCGCAGCGGCCCTTGAGCCGGCCGCTCGCGATGAGCAGGCGAATGAGCGCGGATGCGACCAGCGCGCCCGCGACCGTGGATACGCCGGACCATACGACGGCGGCCGCATCCCAGTTCCATTGCACATGCGGCTCGGCGCCGGCCGCGCGCGCCGGTCGGATCGACCGAGTCGCGGTCGATGGTGAGATAGCTGAACATGCCAAACACGGTCGTCTTGCGGCCGAGGTTGCTCTGCATCATCGGCGCGCTGCCCAGCAGGGGAATCTCGCTGTAGGCGAGCCAGGACTGCCGCGACACGCCCCAGAGCCCGGCGAGAAAGCAGAGGTAGAGCAGCCAGATAAGCCCGCCGTAGATGCGCCGGCGCCGCGGCCTGGTCCAGAGATACGGCATGTGGAAGTCTAGCGGAGTGGGATTCGGGGTGAGATTCTCGAAAATGCCAAAGTGCCGGGAAGCGGGGCGTCTGATGTCTGGCGCCATCCTGTACAATGAATCATCCCAACTGCGGAGGGGAACATGATAACTATTCGCACAGGCGGTCGAATGAGGAACGCATCGGCGTTGGCAGTCGCGGGACTGCTCAGCGCGCTCGTGGCGACGAATGCACCCGCACAGGATTGCCGATGGGTGAACGTCGCGCCCGAGGGCGGGCCGGTGCTATGGTCAGATCACGCCATGGTCTACGACAGCGCTCGCGAGGAGACGATCCTCAGGGGCGGGAGCGGGACGTGGTCATGGAGAGGAGATATCTGGCGAGTGCTCTCGTCAGGGTACCCGGATTTCCGCATCGGCCGCAGCATGGCCTATGACAGCGACCGGCAGGTGACGGTCGAATACGGGGGCGACCGCGGGTCTCCCAGGGAGGTATTCGAGTGGGACGGGTCTAGCTGGAATCGAATACTCGCCGATCCTCCGGTCGAAGTGCGCCGCGATGCGGCGATGGCCTATCACGCGCCGACGGCGCTTTCGGTGCTCTTCGGCGGCGACGGGGTGTACGGTCCGATGTACGGCGACACATGGGGGTGGAACGGAGTCCAGTGGACGCTACTTAGCGAGCAAGGACCCGCGCCCCGAAGCGGTCACGCCTTGGTGTACGACCCCGCGCGGCAGGTGCTCACGCTCTTTGGCGGAATCGACGAGGACGAGGATCGACTTGGCGATACATGGGAGTGGAACGGGTTCGACTGGCGGCAAGTTGCTTCCGACGGCCCGTCGCCGCGCAACGGCCACGCTATGGCGTACGACGCGGCACGCGGCGTCACCCTCCTCTTCGGCGGCAGCATCGGCCCGGGAATCGACCCCGCTGAAACATGGGCGTGGGATGGTGTGCGGTGGTCGCTCCTCTCTCGAGAGGGTCCCTCACATCGAAACGGTCATGCGATGTCGTTCGATACTCTCCGGTCGGTCGCGGTGCTCTATGGCGGTGACGACGGCACGCCTGCCTCAGGGGACGAACTCTGGGAGTGGGATGGGCGGCAGTGGACGCGCATCGATCTCGCGCCGCGCCGTCGCACCAACCACGCGATGGCCTACGACTGGGCCCGAGGCGTATCGGTTTTCTACGGTGGGGGAACGTACTACACGCCCAACGACACCTGGGAGTGGGACGGCCAGCAATGGAGATTGCTCGAACTCGAGTTGCCGCCGCAACGTGAGAAGCCGGCCATGGCCTACGACGGAGCGCGCGGCCTGAGTGTGATGTTCGGCGGAGGCGAGAGCGGCCACAACGAGAACGACACCTGGGGTTGGGACGGCGCAGAATGGACGTTGCTCGATCCAGTGGGTCCGCCGGCGCGCACCAATCACGCCCTCGCCTATGACGCCGCTCGAGAGGTCGTCGTACTCTTTGGCGGCTACGACGGAGACAGGGCGTTTCGCGACACTTGGGAATGGAACGGGCAATTCTGGTCAGGCCGGAGCAATTCCGGTCCCGATCGGCGCCACAACCACGCCATGGCCTACGACTCGCTCCACGGCGTCACCGTGCTCTTCGGCGGCGACGTCGGCGGAACTCTTGTGAACGACACTTGGGAATGGGACGGCTCGACGTGGACCAAAGTTGCCGAGGATGGTCCACCTGCGCGCGAGAAGCACGCGATGGCTTACGACCGCGACCGTGGCGTGGTCGTCGTGTTCGGCGGCTGGGGCACGAACTATCCACCCGTTATGAGTGACCTGTGGGAGTGGGACGGGCGCAGTTGGAAGATGGCCACCGGCTATGGGACGCCCGGCCCGCGCTACGACCATGCCATGTGCTACGACACGCGCCGCGGCGCGCTGCTTCTCTTCGGCGGATACGACGGTTCAGACTGGCTTGGCGACACCTGGGAACTCACCTGCGAACGCCGACTGCGACTCCTGCCGCCCGTCGGCGCCTGTCCCGGTCCGATGAAAGCGCGCATCACAGGCGCCACGCCGCACGGGCGCGTCGCAGTGGTCTTTGGCGCTCGCGACGGTGAAACGCCCGTACCCGGAGGCCCGTGTCCGGGGGTCGTTCTTCCGCTCAGTGGAAGGATGCAACTGCTCGGCACCCCGAGGGCTGACGAGGAAGGCGTCGTCGATCTCACCGGCATGGTCCCGGTCGAAGCGTGCGGCGGAAGGTTGGCGGCGGTGGACGTCACGGCGTGTGAAGTGAGCAACCCGATCATCATCGAGTAATGTGCCGGCCGCTCACTTCGCCAGCGCGACGATGCGGTCGAGCAGCAGATCGATGCGGTTGAATGCGGCGGACAGGTCCCAGTGCTGGCGAAGGCGGTCGCCGCAGGTGTTGCTGATCACGCGGACTTCGGCGCAGCGGTGCACGCCCATGCGGTGGGCGGCGAGCAGTACGGCCGCGCCTTCCATGGCTTCGGCCCGAGCGCCAGTCTGGCTGGCGATGGCTGCGGCGGCGCGATCGGCGCCGCTGCAGCGCGCCACGGTGGCGATTGCGCCGCGCTCCACGCCGTGACCGATCGAGTCGGCAAGCACATCGAGAAGTTGGCCATCCGGCCGCACGCGGTTGCCCTCGCACCAGGGCGCTGCGCCGAGCGGGAAGCCGAGCGCATTAACGTCCGCCGGCCCTTCAGGGAGGTCGATGCCTTCCTCGGCAAAGACGGATTCGGTGGCGAGCACGACGTCGCCAACGGAGAGGCCGCTGCCGTGCAACGCGCCAGCCACGCCGACGTTGAGCACCGCCGCGTAGCGCCGCAGCGTCAGGGCCTGGACGGTCGCACCCGATGCGTTGCTTCGGCCGATGCCGCTGAGCGCTACGGTCACCTTGGGGCTGATGGAAACGATCGGCCAGCCGATGCGCGATTCGCTGGTGGGCTGTTCGGTCGAACCGGGAAGCAGGCAGCGCACCTCCTCGCGCACGGCCGCGACGATGAGCAGTGGGGCCAGCGAGTTGGGCGAGTCTGAAGTCATCGTGCTTTCCCCAGGCTGGCCAGCCGCTGGGCCATGTCGTTCTCGATCAGCGCCGCCACGACCGGTTCGAGATCGCCCTGCAGCACCCGGCCGAGGTTGAAACTCTCGTTGATGCGATGATCGACGACCAGGTTCTCTTTGTATCGGTAGGTCCGGATCTTCTCTGCACGTCCGCCCGAGCCGATCATCGCCACGCGCTGCTCGTCGCGCTGCTTGCGGGCCTCTTCGAGTTTGCGCTCGTAGAGGCGGGCGCGGAGCAGTTTCCAGGCCTTCTCGCGGTTCTGCTGCTGGCTCTTGGATTCCTGCATGCGCACCTCGATGCCGGTGGGCAGGTGGATGAGGTGCACGGCGGTGGCCACCTTGTTGACGTTCTGCCCGCCGGGCCCCTGCGCCGTGGTGATCGACACCTTGACCTCCTCGGGATCGATCTCGAGTTCGATCTCTTCCGGCTCGGGCAGCACGGCGACGGTCGCAGTGGAGGTATGCACGCGGCCCTGGGCTTCGGTGGCGGGCACGCGCTTGACCTGGTGCGTGCCGCCTTCGTAACCCAGGTGGGCCCAGACGCCTTCGCCGGAAATATTGAGCACCACATTGCGATAGCCGCCCGCGTCCCCGGGAGAGAAGTCCATGTCGTCGACCTTCCAGCCCTTGTTCTGTGCGTAGCGGCGGTACATGTCGAGCAGGTCGCCGACCCAGAGGCTTGCCTCGTCGCCGCCCACGCCGGCGCGAAGTTCGAGGATGACCGAGCCGACGGCGCGATCTTCGGAAGAGACGAGATCGCGCCGCAGCGCCTGCCAGAGTTCGTCGAGTTGCGATTCAAGTTGTGGCAGTTCTTCGCGAGCGAGCGCGGCGAGTTCATCATCAGCGCCGCCCGCGGCCAGCGAAGCCGCTTCGTCATGCTGGGCGCGCAACGTCCGATACCGGCGATAGCGCTCGCAGGTCGGCGCCAGAGCCGCCCGCTCGACGCTCAGTTCGCGCACGCGGCGGTAGTCGGAGTTGACCTCCGGATCGGCCAGCTGGGCGTCGAGTTGGGCGACGCGGCCGGCCATCTCGTCGAGTCGGGCGGCCAGGGCGGCGTCGATGTCAGAGCCGTGCATGGGCAAGGGTAGGGCGGGCGCTGCAGACGGTCGGCGGGGCGTCAGCGCTGCGATCGCACGTAGAAGTCCACGTTGAGGTCAATGTACTTCCGCCACTCGGCGGGCAGATCATCCTGGGCGTAAATGGCCTGGACGGGGCACTCGACGACGCACAGACCGCAGTCGATGCAGGTGGCGGGGTCGATGTAGAGCTGGGGTTCGGTCTCGAAGGCGGGCTCGTCCTTGGTGGGGTGGATGCAATCGACAGGGCAGACCGTAACGCAGGCGGTGTCCTTGGTGTTGATGCATGGTTCGGCGATGATGTGTGTCACGAGGCGTTTCCGGGTGTGCGGCGGGTGCGTTGAGCAGGATCATACGCGCCGGAAAAACAACCGAGGACGCCTCAGCGGGCGTCCTCGACTGCGATTCGCGAATGGTTTGAGGCACCGACGGTTCAAGCGTTTGCGGCTGGAGGTCGCAGGATTGCGAGGTCGCAGCCGCGAGTGAGAGGCATTGGGCGTCAGCCCATCTTCTTGGTGGCCTTCTTGCGACGGGCCTTCTTCTTGGTCTTCTTCTTTGCGGTCTTCTTCTTGCCAGCCTTCTTCTTGGCTCGCTTCTTTCCGGTCTTCTTGGCAGTCTTCTTCTTGGTCTTCTTCTTGGTTCTCTTTTTCGCCATCTGAGTTCTCCTTGGATGGAGGTGTCGGAGCAGAACGCGAATCAGATCGGTCGGTGCCTGGGGCTCGCACGTTGATGAGCCACCGCATAATTTGTACCACTATCGGACGCGTTCTACTACCCCCTTGAAACAAAAATTCAACCACGCGGTTGTCGGGACCGGTTGCGCACCGGCGCGCGACGCCGCGTTGACCGCCGTCGCGCCGCATCGAATGATGCTTCGATGTCATCTCATTGCGAGGCGAGCGCTGAGGTCGTGATCATCGGAGCCGGCGTCGCCGGACTCTGGCTGATGCGCAGGCTCGCGGCGCAAGGCCGCAGCGTCGTCGTGCTCGAATCACGCAAAATTGGCTGCGGACAGACGGTTGCATCGCAGGGCATCATCCATGGCGGAACCAAGTACGCGCTGACGAATCGGCTCACCGGCGCGTCCGAATCCATCCGTGAGATGCCGGCCCGATGGAGCGCGGCGCTGCGCGGTGAGGGGGAGATCGATCTCTCCGGCGCGCGGGTGCTGGCCGACCACCAGTACCTCTGGTCGCAGCGCAGCCTGCCTTCGCGAATGACAACTTTTTTTGCCGCGTCGGTCATGCAAACGCGCGTGAGAGCGCTCGATCGAGCGCACCACCCGACTCTTCTCGCGCACGAGGGGTTTTCGGGTTCGGTGTATCGCGTCGAGGAAATGGTGCTCGATGCGCCGTCGCTGCTGGCCGAGTTGGCGGCGGCGCCGGGCGCCGCGGTGCTCAGGATTGACGAGTCGCAACTCAAACTCGAGAGCGCCGCCGGGCACGATTCGGGCGACGGAGTGACGGTGCATTTCAGCGACGGCGCCGGCCGGCGGGCGGCATTGCGAGCCGGAGCGGTCGTCTGCACGGCCGGGGCCGGCAACGGCGCGCTGCTCGCGCAGTCCGGGTCCAAGCCCCAGGCGATGCAGCGCCGGCCGCTGCACATGGTGCTTGTCCGCGGCCCGCTCGAACACCGCATCTATGGCCACTGTCTCGAAGCCGGCTCCCGGCCGCGCCTGACCATCAGTTCGCACGACTGGGATGGCCAGGCAGAACGGCGCGTGTGGTACCTCGGCGGCGAACTTGCCGAGCAGGGCGTGCGGCGCTCGCGCATCGAACAGATCGAGTGGGCCCGGCGGGAGATCGCATCCCTGTTGCCCTGGGTCGATCCAGCAAGGCTCGAGTGGGACGCGTTTCTCATCGACCGCGTCGAAGGCGCCCAGGCAAAGCGCGCCCGGCCGGACGAGCCGGTCATCGTCGAGTCTCCGGCGGCGCTCTTCGCCTGGCCGACCAAACTCGCCTTCGCGCCGCTGCTGGCCGACCGGCTCATTGCGCGCGTCAACGAGCGGGTGGCGCGCACCGCCGCGGGCGAACTCGAGTCACTCGCGCATTGGCCCCGGCCGGAGGTTGCGCAGCCGCCGTGGAAGGAGCAGCGCCAGTGGCACACCTTCGAGCGCTAGGTCGCACGGGGCTGACCGTCTCGCCGATCGGGCTGGGGACGGTGAAGATCGGCCGCAACCAAGGCGTGCGCTATCCGCGCCCCTTCGATCTGCCCGATGACGACGCCGTGCGGACGCTGCTGCGTGCAGCGATGGATCTCGGCGTAAACGTCATCGACACGGCGCCGGCTTACGGCACGAGCGAAGAGCGCCTCGGGCGGCTGCTGCCCGGCCGCCGCGATCAATGGGTGGTCGTCACGAAGTGTGGCGAGGAGTATGCGCTGGGGCAGTCGTCATTTGACTTCTCGCCCGGCGCCGTCACTCGAAGCGTGGAACGCAGCCTCTCGCGCCTGCGCATGGACTATCTCGACGTCGTGCTCATTCACTCGGACGGGCGCGATGAACAGATCCTGCGCGAGAGCGGCGCCGTCGAGGCGCTGGAAGATCTCCGGCAGCGCGGGCTCATTCGAGCCGTGGGCATCTCAACCAAGACTGTTTCCGGCGGTCTGCTCGCGGCAGAACGCTGCGACGTCGTGATGATCACGCTCAATCCCTTCGCGCCCGCTGACGCGGCCGTGGCGCGGGCCGCGCTTCAGAGCGGCGCCGGGATTCTCGTCAAGAAAGCGCTCGCGAGCGGGCATCTGGGCGATGCGCGGCTCGGCGGCGATCCGGTGGCCACTTGTCTCTCGTATGTGCTGCGCTCCGAAGGTGTGCACTGCGCGATCGTCGGCACCCTGAATCCGCAACACCTGGCCGCAGCGGTGGCGGCGGCGGATGGCGCCCTGCGCGATGAGGCCGGAAGCGGCTGAGAAGCCTACTTGCCCGTTTCGCTCGTCGTCTGGCGTGAATGAGCAGTGATGCGCCCGCTGACCCAGACTGAGTTGTGCCCCTCGTAGAAGCCGGATGTGTTGGGCGACGTGATCGGGTCGGGGGTGAGTTCCGCGGGGCCCAGCGACTGTTCATTCTCTTGCAGCAAGAGGTGGAACGGACCGCGGTCGGCGAGCAGCGGGTACTCGGGGCCGAGTTCGTCAAGCCGGATTCGCCGACGGGCGACCTGCATGTAGCGGCCGGGCGGGTAGACCCGGCTGCCCCAGCGGTCGATGACGACACGCGGTCTGGGGTCGGCGGGGCAGATCCAGAAGGTCATGTCGCCCACGCCGTATTCGGCCAGAGTTTTGTTAAGAGGCGGCGTATTGGTGTCGCGCAGACAGTCGTAGCCCGCCAGGGGCATGGCGTCGTTGGAAGCGTTCAGGTAAAGCACCAGCGCCTGGTGCAACTGCCTGATATTCGCCGAGCAGCGCACCAGCGGAGCGCTGTAGCGCATGGTCCGGTGCAATGCCGGGAGCATGATGGAGATGAGTACCGCGAGCACGAGCATGGCCACGATGACTTCGATGAGTGAAAAACCGCTTCGGCGCGGCATTCCGTTCGAACCGGAATCCCCTTTGCTCGCGCCGCCGGCGATCCGTGCACACATAAGACCCTACTCCCCCCCCGGAGCGACAGGCACACCGCAGAATCAGTCGAACCGGAGCATCTCCGGCGATCCCTGCAACCGCGAATGCGGCGGAGGCACGAAGTGCCCCAGAAGAATCCTGGAACGGCAACTCCCCGCGCCGCCCTGTCAGAAGTCTACCACAGATGCGGCAGATTCCAAAGAAAAGATGCAAGAAAACGACCGCAATTGATCGGCCGGACCGCCCGTCGTCGGATGTCCGGGAGTGCGGTCCGGATGACCGGCCCCACGCCTGCCGGGTACACTATCCGTCTCCTCGGTCGCGGCTGGAGCGGCCGAATCAGATGGCAACGACATCCTCGCAAGGGAGTTGAAGATGGCGGACTACACGACGCGGGACATCCGCAACATTGTGCTGGTCGGTCATGCCGCGTCCGGCAAGACCACGCTCGTCGAGCGGATCCTCGAATCGACCAAGACCATCGGACGAATGGGCAGCGTGGAGGACGGCAACACGGTGTGCGATTACGAGCCCGAGGAGAAGGCGCACCAGCACAGTCTCAACTCGGCCGTGGTTCACGTCAACTTCAACGGCTGCCGCATCAACCTCATCGACACGCCGGGCTATCCCGATTTTGTCGGGCAGGCCAACGCGGCGCTGGCCGCCGCGGATGCGGTGGGGCTGGTCGTGGACGCCTCGCGCGGCATTGAGAACATGACTCGCCGCATGATGCG
Organism: Planctomycetota bacterium; assembly: GCA_963205185.1. Lineage (GTDB taxonomy): Bacteria > Planctomycetota > Phycisphaerae > Phycisphaerales > UBA5793 > UBA5793. The sequence goes on from CAUJHZ010000072.1 coordinate 13,253, forward strand.
CCTCGCCGCCGACGAGGGTCTGCCGCGCTTCATCTGCATCAACAAGATGCAGTTGGGCAAGGACAACCTCGAAGAACTCGTCGAGCAATTGCGCGAGACGTTCGGCCGCGAATGTCTGCCGATCAATCTTCCAGCCGGCGGCGCGTCAAACATCGCGCGCTGCTTCTATCGCTCGGCGGAAGGGCCGGCGCCGGATTTCAGCAGCGTCGAGGACGCCCACCAGGCGCTGATCGACCAGGTCGTCGAAATCGACGAACAACTCATGGAGCGGTACCTCGTCGGCGAAGAACTCTCGCCCGAGGAACTCGCCACGGCGTTCAAGAAAGCCATGTGCCAGGCCCACCTCGTGCCGATCCTGTTTACGAGCGGCAAACAGGGAACGGGCGTCGATGTGATGCTCGATGTCATCACGCGCCTGTGCCCGAACCCGGCGGAAGCCAATCCGCGGCCGTTCCTGGTTCGCAAGAATGACGGGGGCGAGGAGGAGCAGTGGCTGCCGCAGGCCGATCCGGCCAAGCCGCTGGTGGGGCACGTGTTCCGCATCGCCGCCGACCCGTTCGTGGGCAAACTCGCCGCGTTCCGCATCCACCAGGGCACGCTCAAGAGCGGCGACTCGGTGACCATCGGCGAGCATCGCAAGGCGGTGCGCCTGGCGCATATCTTCCAGTTGCAGGGCAAGGACCACGTCGAGTGCCACTCGGCGACCCCCGGCGACATCGTGGCCGTGGCCAAGATCGACGAGATGCACTACGACGCCGTCGTGCACGGCGATCTCGGCTTCGAGAGCATCCGCGCCAAGTCGATCCCGCAGCCCACGCCGATGTTCGGCCTGGCCGTCACGGCGGTGAAGCGCGGCGAAGAAGGCAAAATCAGCCAGGCCCTCATCCGGCTCGCCGAGGAAGACCCGACGTTCAAGTTCGAGCGCGATTCGACGACGCATGAGATGGTGATGCGCGGCATCGGCGAACTGCACCTGCGCGTGGTCATCGAGCGCCTCAAGAGCCGCTTCAACCTCGAAGTGAACACCGCGCCTCCCAAGATCGCCTACAAGGAAACCATCAGCACCAAGGCCGAAGGCCATCACCGGCACAAGAAGCAGACCGGCGGCGCCGGGCAGTTCGGCGAGGTGTACCTGCGCGTCGAACCGCTGCCCCAGGACGCCGAAGACACGTTTGAATTCGTCGATGACACCTTCGGCGGCTCGGTGCCCAAGCAGTTCATGCCCGCGATCGAAAAAGGCGTGCGGCAGGTGCTGCAACTGGGCTGCGTCGCCGGATATCCCATGCAGGGAATCCGCGTGGCGGTCTACGACGGCAAGTACCACCCCGTGGACTCGAAGGAAGTCGCGTTCATCACCGCGGGCAAGCGAGCGTTCATGGACGCGATCAGCAAGGCCAAGCCGCGCCTGCTCGAACCGTTTGTGACCCTCGAGGTGGCGACGCCTTCGGATTACATGGGCGACATCACCAGCGACATCATGGGTCGGCGCGGCCGCATCCAGGGAACGGACATGCTCGCGGGCGGGATGGCGATCATCACCGCCGAAGCGCCGCTGGCCGAAGTCATGTCCTACGCCGCGTCGCTCAAGGCCATGACGCAGGGCACCGGCTCATACACCATGGAGTACAGCCACGACGAGCCGACCCCGGCGCACATCCAGGCCGAAGTCGTCGCCGCCTACAAGCCCCGGGAAGAGGAAGACTGATCGAGACGGTTGCCTCGGACCCCACCAGCGCCCACGTTTCGAACGCGGGCGCTGTTACGCGCTGCTGGCGGTCATGAGCGGGAGCAAAACGATCACCAGAGCGTCGTACGCGGCGTGCGTGCCGACGACCACGCCAAAGCCGCGCATGACGTAGACGCTGGCGAAGAACAGTCCGGAGACGAAGTAGAACGCGATGCGCTGGGGCTGCACGACGCCGCCCACGGATACGTCGTGGTAGAAGGTGAAGGCGATGGCAGAGATGACCAGGGCGATGATCGCGCCCCGGGTGGATTTCATCTTGCCAAAGTCCACGAGCAGCATGTGCAGCAGCGCGATGATGATCATGCGGAACACGAGTTCTTCGTAGATGCCCGCGCCGACGCTGAGCGTCAGCCGCGCCTGCCACGAGAGTGATTCAACCGGCGGCGCGCTGAGCAGCGCCAAGGCCGGGCCGGGCGCGCCGGCGAAGAGGCGGTTGATGAGTTGATCGAGCACGAGCAGGGGGACGGCCAGCAGCAGCGATTCGGCGAGCATGACCAGCGGCACGCCGAGATGCACCTCCCACGGATCGCGCGCGAAGATGTGCCAGAGCAGCAGCACGGTGATGAGCGCAGCACCGGGCAGGTAGAGCCCGCCGACGCCGAAGGCGCCGAAGAAGTCGTTGAGCAGTTTGTAGGCACTGATGGTGATGGACTCGTTGCCGCCCGCGCCGATCGCGGCGCCGCTGGCGTAGAGCCAGGTGCCGATCTCATAGAGCGCCACGAGCGGCAGCAGGAAGATGAGAATCTGCAGCGGGCGCTGCGAGAGTTCGAGGTACCAGCCCAGGCCGGGCCCGCCGCCGCCGCTTCGGCGGGCATGGCGCAATAAAGCGCCGGTCGGATCAGGTCCGCCCGGCGTGCGTGATCGCTTTGATGTGCTGCGGCGCGAAGCGTTGGCGGAAGGCGCCTTGGTGCGGCGGCTGGTGCTGCTTGATCGAGCCATCCATCCACCCCGGCTCCGGGCGCCTCGGATGAGGCCGGCGGGCGCCCGCGCTGCGCCTGCGCCCTGCGTTCAGCCCTGCTTGAGCGTCGCCAGCTTTTTCGCCATGCGGCTCTTCTTGCGTGCCGCCTTGTTGCGGTGAATGCTGCCCTTGCCCGCCACGCGATCGAGAACCGCGGAAGCGTCGCGGAAGGCCTTCTCGGCGTCGGAATACGAGCCGTGGTGGCCGATCAGATCGTCAAACGCCTTGACGGCGGACTGAATGCGGCGCTTGCGCCAGCGGTTTCGGGCGTTGTGGGCCTGGTTCTGGCGGACGCGCTTGCGGGACGAAATCGTATGAGCCATGTCGGATCAACCTCTTGAATCACTTGCGATGCCCTGCGACGCAAACCGCCGCAGCCGGACCCGAAGGCAGCGCGATCGCGCCGGACCATCGGGAACGCTGATTATCGCAGGCAACCGGCTCCGGGCAACTGGGCGCCATTCTACTCCGCCCGGCGGGCGAGCAGTTCGCAGGGGGTGCGGCGGGCCAGGCGCATGGCCGTGGGCAGGGCGGCCGCCAGGGCGAACACCAGCACGAGCCCGTAGCCCCACATCGCCGGCCAGGGTAAGGCCAGGCCGAAATCCACACCTGCCAGACGTCGCAGCAGGTAGGTGCCGTTGGAGGCGTCCCACAGACCCAGGCCCGTGCCGGTGATCCACGAGGCCATGCCGATGAGCAGCGCCTCGGCGACGATGAGCCGCCCGACCACGCCCGCCGAGCCGCCGATCGACCGCAGAACGCCGAATTCAAACTTACGGGCTGCGACGTTGGCCGCGATCACGTTGGCCATGCCCAGCGCCGCGACGGTCAGCGACGCAAACGCGATGACATTGGTCATGCGCATGAGGCGCTCGGCGAGCGAGCGCAGGGCTTCCTTGATGAGCCGGCCCGAGCCGAAGAACACGGGGCCCAGGCCCGCTTCGAGGCGCTCGCTGATCTGCTCGTCGGTCAGGCTGTCGTCGAGGACTTCAAACTGGAAGAGGCGCACCGAGTTGTTGTCGAAGATGCGCAGCGCGTCGGCGCGCGTGCCGAAGACGCTCGAGACGGCCTGTTGCTGGAACTGCCCTTCGATGCCGAAGATCTCGGTGGCGATGTCGAGCCCGGGCGATGAGACGACGCCGACGATCTCGAATTCGTGCTTCGTCGGGCCGGCGCTGAGTTTGAGGCGGTCGCCCACGCCGATGCCGCGCGCCGTGAGAAACTCGCGCGCCACGAGGATGGCGTCTCCCTGCGCCAGGCGCTTACGCGCCTCGGTTTCGTCGCCCTGCACCCATTCGATGTGCGTCATGGCGAAGAACGGCTCGGGCTCGAATGAGATGTAGTACACGCTCTGGGGCGCGATGCCCTTGACGCCGAAGAGGTGCTGATCTTCGACATCGAGTTTGAACAGACCGATGGGCGACACGTGCCCGACCCACGGCTGCGCGGCGACCCAGTCCTGGTGCTCTTGCGGCACGCCGCCCTGCCTGGTGATGAAGGCGTCGGGAAAGCGGATCGGATCGATCCAGTTGCCGAGCAATCCCCCGCCGGCGGCGCGCACGGCGATCATGATCGCGAGGCCAAGCATCAGCGCGCCCGCGGTGAAGCCGTTGCGGTAGGGCGTGGCGAGCACCGACGAACGCAGCAGGCCCTTTGGCAGGCGAAGCAGGCGCGAGAGCAGGCCGGCGGCCAGCCATGTTACGAGAAGCAGCGACGGCACGCTGAGCGCGAACCACGCGGCGACCATGACGGGCGCGCCAAAGAACAGGTGCCCCCAGAACGCGGCCTGTTCGTTCTCAGGCAGGCGCAGGCTCAGTTGCTGAATGAGCAGCGCCGCCGCGCCTCCGACCACGACCAGCCAGACGCGACCGAGGTGGTATGGACGCGAGCGCACGCGCAGCGCCGCCAGCGGCGTGATGCGGGCGCACGACCAGGCCGGCAACAGCGCGCCCGCCAGGCCAGCGAGAATCGCCGCGCCCAGCGCGATAGCCAGCGGACCCATGCCGATCACCAGCCCGGCGCGGAGGTACGAGTTGAAGATAAGTGAGAACAACAGCGACCACAGCAAGCCCAGTGGCAGGCCGAGCAGTCCGCCGATGGCCCCGATGGCGGCGCCGACGAGCAGTTGCGAGCAGAAGATCGTCCCTCGCGCGGCGCCGATGCACCGGAGCGTCGCCAGTTCGGTGATGCGCTGCGTGATGGCCGTTGTCAGGCCCGTGAGCACGATGAACGTGCAGCACAGGAACGCAAAGAGCACGGCGATGTAGCGCAGAATCTCCATGCCGCGCAGATTGCGATCGAGCCCGGCGCGTGCGATGTCCGAAGGCGTGAGTTCGGCCGGCGCCTTGATCGAGGAGCCGCGCAGGCGGATGACGTCGTCGATCACCTCGCCGGGCTTGAGGACGATGTCCACCGACGTGATGCGCTCGGGATACCCGGCGATGTCCTGAAACGCGTGAATGTCCAGGCGAAACTGCGGGTTCTGCAGCACGGCGAGGTTGACGCGCTTGTGGATGCCCACCAGCGTGAGATCGCGTTCGCGGCCCCAGTCGCCGATGCGAATAGTGTCGCCGACCTCGGCCTCGAGCAGATCGGCCACGCGCGGGTCGAAGATGACCTCGTCGGGCGATTGCGCCATGCGGCCGGCGACGAATTCGAGCGGGCGCACGTCGTTCTCGCGCTGCAGATCGATGCCGATGCCTTCAAAGAGGCCGTCCATCTCGTTGCGCAGATTCTGCACTGCAACGGTGGAGACGAGTTGCGGCGTGGCGAATGCGACTTCGGGCCACGCCGCGGCCTGCTCGACCATGATCTCGGGTAAGCGCCCGCCGGACTGGTGGCGCACGTACATGTCGGCGCTGCCGAGCATGTCTTCCATGGCGTCGCGCAGCGAAGCAGAGAGCGAGTCGAGCGACGTGGAGACGACCACGACCAGGCTCGTGGCCAGCGCGACGGCGAGCAGCAGCAGCGTGGTGCGCCCGGGCCTGGCCCAGAGACTGTTGATGCCGATTTGCCAGGAGGCCCGGAGCATGATCGCCTCGAACAAACGTACCTGTCCCGTTTCTTGGATTCAGTGATCGCCGTGATCGACGATCTGCTGGTAGCGCGCCGCCAGCCAGGCTGAGTCGTGTTGGCCGACGTCGATCTCGTCGGTCACCCGTCCGTCGCCGATGATGAACACGCGATGGCAATGCGCCGCGGCGGCCGGTTCGTGCGTGACCATCAGGATCGTGAGATCGCGCGTGCGCGCCATGGTTGCGAGCATCTCCCAGATGCGGCGGCTGGAGGTTGAATCGAGATTGCCGGTCGGCTCATCGGCAAAGAGTACGCGCGGCTCGAAGAGCAGGGCCCGGGCGATGGCGACGCGCTGCTGCTCGCCGCCGCTGAGCGCATCGGGCCGGTGGTTCATGCGCCCGCCCAGGCCGAGCGATTCGAGCAGTTCGCCAGCCCGTTGGCGCAGCCACGCCTCGGGCCGGCCGTCGAGCACGCCAGGCAGCATGACGTTGTCCAGCGCCGTCATCGTGCCCAGCAGGTTGAACTGCTGAAAGATGATGCCGATGCGCTGCCGGCGATACGAGGTGAGTTGGGCTTCGGACATGGCGTGCACCGCCTGCCCATCGATGAAGATCTCGCCCGCCGTCGGCCGGTCGAGCCCGGCGAGCAGGTGCAGCAACGTGCTCTTCCCCGAGCCGCTCGGGCCCATGATGCCGACGAACCCGCCGCCGCGTATCGACAGGCTCACATCCGCGAGCGCTTCAACGCGCTCGGCGCCGGAGTTGTAGACCTTGCGCAAGCCGCGCACGTCGATGAGCGCGGGCGCCTCGATCGCGGCCGGAGCCGGGTTCACGAGGGGTTCTTCTTGTCGTACTCGGCCTGCTCCATCAGCGATTTGAGCGGCGCGGCGTCGCTGACCTTGATGCGGCAGAGCCAGCCCGCTTCGTAGGGGTCGCGGTTGAGAATCGCCGGATCATCGGCCAGCGCCGCGTTGATTTCGACGATCTCGCCACCCACGGCAGAGTAAATCTCGCTGGTGGCCTTGACGGATTCGACCTCGCCGATGGTGTCGCCAGCCTTGAGGGCCGTGCCGACAGGTTTGACTTCGACGTACGTGACGTCGGTGAGTTCATCGACCGCGAATTTTGAGATGCCGAGAGTGACGACATCGCCATCGAGTTTGTGCCACTCGTGCGATTCGCTGTAACGGCGGTCGGCGGGACTGGACATGGTGGGCGGATCTCCTCAATCGTCATTCGCCGGGGGGCGTGCCGCCGGATCCGGGGCTTGGCTGTTGAGTTGGGCGGACGCCGGGTTCGGCCGGAATTCGAAAGACGTGATGGTAGCGCGGCGGCCCTGGGTTGGCCTGTGACATCGAAAAACCCGGTTTTCCACAACAATTGACTACCGAAAGTGGTGAATTAGCCGCAGGTTATGTGATAAGATGGGAAAAATCGGCGAGAACGGTTGTCAATCCGTTTGGTTGCCGTATACTACGGATGATTCAGGCTCAGCCCCTTTGGCGGGCTGGTTTTACCCAATTCGATCTTTCTCCCCTCCGCGCGTAGCCGGCTCTGTTTGGCTACGCGTTTTTTATTCGAAACCGGCGCTGAGCGGTTCCGATCGCGCCTCGGCAATGGCGGCCGCCGCGGTGGCACGGGCGGTGGAGGCGGCTAGACTGCCGCCCCACAAGCCCTGCACTCATGCTCCTGACGCTCACTGCCCGATCCCTCGCTGCCCGTCTGAAAGCCCGCGGTCCTGCTGCGCTGCCGATGAGCGGATTGCCGAAATTCGCATTTCAGCAGACCGGCCTGCGGGGGCTGGTGCTCGACACGGTGCTGTTCAAGGGTTGGGGGCTCGACGAACTCGATGCGCTGCGCACCCAGGCCGACCAGGCCGGCTGTCCGTGCCTGCTGCTGCGTGAATCCGAGCCCACGCTGACGGGGGTGCCCGAAGGAGCCCTGTTTTCGGCGGCGCTCAAGCGGATCGACCTCGTGGCGCGGGCGGCGAATCGGCTGGGCTGCAACGCCCTGGCCATCCAGCCGCGCTGCACCAAGACCGCCGCCGACGAGCGTGAATTCGACCTGCACACACTGTTCTTCCGCCGCGTGCTTGAACGCGTGGACCGGCTCGAACTCAACGTGCTCATCGAGCCGTCCAAGGACTGGATTGGCGAGCCCTCCTGGCTCATCGAACTCGTCAAGAAGGTCGGCGGGTTCCGCATCGGCACGCTGCCGAGCTTTGAAGCCGCCTGCCGAACGCAGGACTGCGTGGCGACGCTTCGCCAAACGGCGCCCTATGCGGGCGCGGTGCTGGCCAGTTTTGGCGATCACGACGTGGAGGCCCTCGGACCGCTTGCCGATGAGCCCGAACCGCCGCCGGCGGACGATCAGGAAGAAGGCCCGGAGCCCGCGCCTCGCAAGACGACGAAGAAAACCACCCGCAAGAAGACGTCGAAGAAGAAGCCGGGGGCAGAGAGCGAGCCTTCGCGACTGCCCGAGTGCATCGCTGCGTTGCGAGCCGTGGGCTACGAGCAGATACTTGCGTTGGATTACCAGGGCGCAGGAGATGCGGTTCATGCCATCAACGCGGCGCGCCGGGGCATCGAAGCCATGCTGGAGACTGCCTGAGCGCCTCCTGCCGTTGCGAATGCAACGGTGCACTACCGGGCGCGAAGCGTGATGGTCATGTCAATGCCCGAGCACGTCATCATCACCATCGACGGTCCGGCCGGGACGGGCAAATCGACGACCGCGCGGCTGCTGGCGAGCCGGCTCGAGCTGGAGTTCCTCGACACCGGCGCGATGTACCGCGCCGCGGCGGTGGTGGCGCTTGATCGCGGCGTGGACTTCGGCGACGGTCCGGGCGTGGCGCGAGCCGTGCACCAGGCCATGCTGCGCTTCGACTGGGCCGCCGACCCGCCGCGACTGCTCATCACCAGCCCGCATGAGCGCGACATCACCGAGCGGCTGCGCGATGCGGACATCACGCTGGGCTCCTCGATCGTGGCGCGCAGCCCGGAGGTCCGCGCGGTGCTGGTCGAGCAGCAGCGGCACATCGCTCAGGCGCATCCGAGGCTGGTGAGCGAAGGGCGCGACCAGGGGTCGGTTGTGTTTCCCGATGCGGCGGTGAAGTTCTTTCTTGATGCGTCGCCCGAAGCGCGGGCCCAGCGACGCGCGGATCAACTCCGCTCGGCAGGGCAGGAGGTCGATGAAGCGCGCCTGCTGCGGGAGATCATCGAGCGCGACGCCGCCGACCGCAACCGCGAGACCGGGCCGCTCATCATTCCCGACGACGCGATTGTCGTGGATACGACGCACCTGTCGCACGATCAGGTGCTGGCGCAGCTCGAGCAGCAGGTGCGGCAGCGCCTGGGGTCTCTGAACCGGGGGGTGGGCGGCTGATGTCGCTGCTGGAGCGGTATCGAATGCGCGACCCCGGCGTGCCACTGCCGCGCGTGGTGGCGTACGACATCTGCTGGTATGGCATTCGCACGTTTTTCACGCTGCTCTACGGCATGCGCGTATCGGGGCGCGAGCACATTCCGCCACGCGGCGGGGTGCTGGTGGTCGCCAATCACCAGACGAACTTCGACCCGCCATTCATGGCCGTCGGCAGCCGCCGGCACTTTCACTTCGTCGCCAAGGTGCCGCTGTTCACGAACCCGGTGTTCGGCTGGCTCATCCGCACGTTCAACGCAATTCCCATCGATCAGAACAAGCCCGATGCGTCGTCGATCAAGACGACGATTGAGCATCTCCGTGCGGGGCGGATGGTGCTTATCTACCCGGAGGGCAGTCGCACGCACGACGGCGCGATGAACCCGTTCAAGTCGGGCGCTGCGCTGCTCATCCGGCGCGCCAAGGTGCCGGTGCTGCCGATGGCGATCGAAGGCGCCTACGACGCCTGGCCGCGCGGCGCTTCGCCGAAGTGGCGCGGCCACATCCGCATCAAGTTCGGACCGGTCGTGTCCTATGAAGAGCTTGCGGCGGCTGGTGGTTCGGGCATGCTCGATCTGCTCAGGATGCGCATCGACGCAATGCGCCTGCAATTGCGCCACGAGATCCGCGTCGCTTCGCGAGGCCGCTGCCCGGCGCCGGGTCCGGGCGACTATGCATGCGATGATCCGATTCTTATGCGGATCCGCCAGCCCGATCCGGATCCCTGAGACATCGCACCGCTGGACCCCTCATGCCGCGCGGCCGCGGCGTTTGCGCGGCTCGGGTGCGGCGGGTTCGGCGATGGCCTGCGAGAGTTGGGTTTCCGCTTGCCGCTGAATCTGCTCGTAGGTCAGCGTCGGGCCGATCTTGACTACCAGCATGCCCGCGATCTCCTGCACGCGCGTGGCCACGGCGTCGAGCACCTGCTCGAGCAGGTCGCGGTCGATACCGGTCAGTTGAATGCACCGCGTGCGGCACTGCTCGATGTCGGCGACCGTCGCATCGCCGGCGAAGAGATCGGCGATGCACGCGCCTGCGGCGATCAGGTGCGGCAGATCGGGCGTCGTGAACGTGCCCACGGGAAGCGGCTGAGCATCGAGGTATTGGCGCACCGCGCCGCTGAGAGCCTCCGGCAGGCCCCAGACGGCGAGCAGTTCGGCGGTGAGCACTGCGTGCGTCGCGCCCAGCACTTCCAACTCATCCTCGATCGTCCACCAGCCGGACTTTCGGCTCCGATCGAGCAGTGGCTGGAAAAGGTCAGGCGCGGTGAGGTAGCCGGCCACGACGCCGATGTTGTGCAGCAGGCCGGCGACGAATGCATCTTCGCACAGCGGCCGGGCGGTCTTGGTCGCCAGCAGCCGGGCGGCGACCGCGGCCGTCAGCGCCTGGCGCCAGTACACGTCGTAGTTGAAGCAGCCGTCGCCTTGCGGCCGGCGGATCGCCTGCACGATGGAAAAACTCAGGGCCATAATGCGCAGTTTACGCATGCCCAGAAGTGTCGAGGCTTGCTTGATGGAGGTGATGCCCTTGGCGACGCCGAACAGCGGCGAGTTGATGACCTTGAGAATGCGCGCGGTGATTGCCGGGTCGTTCTGAATGACGTTGGCGAGTTGTTCGATGGTGCAGTCGGGTTGCTCAGTGAGCGAGAGCACTTCGAGAGCGACGCCGGGAAGCGACGGCAGGTTCTCGTTGGCTCGAAATCGATCAATGATGGCGCGATGCGGCATGATCCACTCCTGTGCCTGCGTGTGCGGACCGGCCGCTGGCGACGGCGCGACTGCTCCAACTCGTATCGGCAGCCCACGCCCGCTGCTGAACGTCCGCGCAGCGGCCGGCGGCAACTTTGCCAATGGCTGCTTCTTAACCGGCCGCGTCCGCTGGGGCGTCCGATAGGGCCGGCAGGAGGCGGTGGTAGGGGAGCGGCGACGCCGGGCTGAAAAGTGCCGATTTGCCCCTCGGCTAGCCGCAAATCATTGATTGATTGCGGGGGGATGCTTACCGTCCCTCTTCGCGGTCGCGTAGCTCAGTTGGTAGAGCATCGGACTTTTAATCCGCAGGTCCTGGGTTCGAGTCCCAGCGCGACCATTGGCGACCAGTCCCGGCCGGGCACAACTCCGGGGCAGAGCGGCGAAGGGAGTCACGCCGGTTTCATGTTGATTATCCACGCCAACTGGTCCGCGCATCGACTGGCGTTCTGGGCGGAATCCACCGAAGCGGTTCGGGAAGCGCCGCCGCTGTCCAATGGCGCAGCCGCGCCGGCAGCCGGCGACGGCCATGCGCCGACGCATCCCTATTCACCTCTCCCACTCGCACTCGAAGAAGCGCTGGCCGAACTCGGGGTGGACCGCTCGTCGCTGGCGCCGTGCATCCTGCGCCTCCAACTGCCTTCGCTGGGCGCTTCCCCGGCCCCCAGCCCGTTGGCGCTGACCGAGGCGGGGCTCGATGCGTCGGCCGTGGCTGCCGAGTCGCTAAGCGTATGGGAGACGCCGGCGGTGGCCGTGCAGGCCGAGCGCGTGCTGCAGGCGCTCAGCGCGCTGGACCGCGCCGGCGATGACCTGCCCGATTCGATCCGACTGGGCAGTTCGATCGAGTACTGGATCCGCGTCGGGCGCTTCATTGCCGAACTGCTCGTGGCCCAACGGTTCATTCCGACGCTTGAGCAGGACCTGGGCGGGATGCTCCGCGGGCACTGGCGGCTGTGGGTCGGCGACGAGGATGTGGCCGGGCGGATCGGCACGCTGGTGCGGCATATGCCCGCGATCGCGCGCTGCACCGTAGATGAGGCTGCCGGCGATTCGTGGACGATCATCGACGACATGACCAACGGGGTGGCCGACGCCGAGATACGGCGCCTTTTTGCCCAAGACGGCATCCCCGAGGCGATCGAAGAGAGCGACCCGCTCAGCGACCAGCACGTCGCCTGGCTCACCAGCCTGCTGGGGCGCGAGTCGCAGATGAAACTGCCCGTCTCCAACGCCGTGCAGCTGATGCGCGGCGTGAGGCAGTGGCTGGGGCGACTTTACGACGTCGGGCAGGGACGCGCGTTCCGCCTGTGCTTCGAACTCGAAGAGCCGGGCGAACTCAAGGACGACGGCGAGTTGTACGCGCCCGACCGGGGCGTGCTCTGGCCGCTCACGCTGCACCTGCAGTCGGCAGATGAGCCGGGCGTGCGCATCGCCGCGGCGGAGGTCTGGTCGTTCACCGGCGACGTGCAGGTGGTGGAGGGTCTGCGCATCGATCAACCGCACGACCTGCTTCTGGGCGAACTGAAACGCGCATCGAAACTTTTCGCGCCGCTCGAGCCCGCGCTGGTCGAGGCGCATCCGGTCAGCGTCGAACTGACCACCGACCAGGCGTATCTCTTTCTGCGCGAGGCGCGGCGTGTTCTGGAGGAATCAGGTTTCGGCGTGGTCGTGCCGGGCTGGTGGGACCGGCCCGAGGCGCGCCTGTCGGCGCGGCTCAAGGTGCACAGCGCCGACGTCGATCTCTCGCCGGGCGCATCGCGCGTGAACGGAACGCGGTCGGCCATCGGGCTCGATTCGATCGTGCAGTACCAGTGGCAGGTGGCCATCGGCAATCACATCCTCACGCGCGATGAGTTCGAGCGGCTGGCGCAGCAGCGCTCGCCGCTGGTTCGCCTGCACGGCGAGTGGGTGGAGATCAGGCCGCGCGACCTCGCCGGGGCGCAGACGTTCTACGAGCAGGCGGAAGAGGGGGAGATCACCCTTCGCGAGGCGCTGCGCATGGCGTACGGCACGACGCCCGAGTCGGCCGGGCTGCCGGTGCTGGGCATGGATGCCGACGGCTGGGTGGGCCAGCTCTTCGGCACGAGCGCCGCGGGGGCGGATGCGCGGGCGATGCCGATCCTGCCCCAGCCCGATGACTTTGTCGGCAATCTCCGGCCGTACCAGGTCAAAGGCCTCAGTTGGCTGGCGTTCCTCGACCGCTTCGGCCTTGGCGCCTGCCTCGCTGACGACATGGGTCTTGGCAAGACGATCCAACTCATCGCCCTGCTGCAGGCCGAGCGCGAGCCGGATGCGAGCGGCAACGGGTCCGCGGGGCCGACGCTGCTGGTGGTGCCCACGTCGGTCGTGGGCAACTGGGTGCGCGAGCTGCGACGATTTTCGCCTGAGCTGCGCGTGCTCGTGCACCACGGCATCACGCGGGCGACGGGCGAGGAAATGATCCAGAACGCGCAGCAGCACGACGTGGTCATCACCACTTACGCGCTCGTGCACCGTGATCGCGAGACGCTCGGGCGCATCCGCTGGTGGCGCGTGTGTCTTGATGAAGCGCAGAACATCAAGAATCCCACGGCCAAGCAGTCGATGGCGATCCGCGACCTGCAGGCCGACCGGCGGATTGCACTCACCGGCACGCCGGTCGAGAACCGTCTGAGCGAACTGTGGTCGATCATGGATTTTCTCAACAGCGGGTACCTGGGGACGTCGCACGAGTTCCGCAGGCAGTTCGCGCTGGGCATCGAGCGCTACCGCGACCAGCGGCGCATCGAGCAGTTGCGGCATCTCATCCAGCCGTTTGTATTGAGGCGATTGAAGACCGACCCCAATGTCATCGCCGACCTGCCCGACAAACTCGAGTACAAGATCTACTGCTCGCTCACGCCCGAGCAGGCGCGGCTGTACGAAGCGACGGTGCAGACGATGCTCCAGCAGGCCGATGCGAGCGAAGGCATTCAGCGGCGCGGGCTCGTGCTGGCGACGCTGGTGAAACTCAAGCAGATCTGCAACCACCCGGCTCATTTCCTGCGTGATGGCGAAGAGGGAAGGGGCGCGATTGTCAGGCCCGGCCGCAGCGGCAAGACGGCGCGCCTCGTCGAGATGCTCGAAGAAGTTGTCGCCGAGGGCGACGCCGCTCTCGTGTTCACCCAGTTCCGCGAGATGGGCCACCTCCTCGCGTCGATGGTTCGCAAGGAACTCGGCGTGGAGGTGCTCTTCCTGCACGGCGGCACGCCCGTGGGCAAGCGCGAGGAGATGATCGATCGCTTCCAGAAGCGCGACGGCACGTGCCCCGTGTTCGTCCTGTCGCTCAAGGCCGGCGGATTCGGCCTCAATCTCACCGCAGCGAACCACGTCTTCCATTTCGATCGATGGTGGAACCCGGCCGTCGAGAACCAGGCGACGGACCGCGCGTTCCGCATCGGCCAGACGCGGGCCGTGCAGGTGCACAAGTTCGTGTGCTCGGGTACGCTCGAAGAGCGCATCGACGAGATGATCGAACAGAAGACGGAACTGGCCGAGAATGTCGTGGGCAGTGGCGAGCAGTGGCTGACCGAGCTGAGCACCGACCAGCTGCGCGAGGTGCTGGCGCTGCGCTACGAAGATGTGCCCGGCGGCGAGGAGTTGGATGATGCGGCCATCGAGGAGACGACGCCGTGAGCACTTCGCCTTCCAGCCGATTCCCGCATCGCCTGCCCGACAAGCCGCGACGGGTGCGCCGCGGCCTGAAACTCAACGTCAAGGCGGACCGGCTCGGGTCGAACCGGCTGTCGCGGCAGTGGCTCGACTTCGCCCGGGCGTCGGTGGGCGATGCGGCGAAATTCGAAGAGGGCATGAACTACGCGCGGCTGGGGCAGATTGTCAGCCTCGACATCCTGCCCGGCCGCATCGAAGCCGCGGTGCAGGGCCGCCACGCCAAGGCCTACCGCTGGGCGCTCAGCCTGCCTCGCTTCGACCACGACACCATCGAGCGGCTCATCCACGCGCTGGCCGGCGAGGCGCGCCTGGCGCACGGGCTGGCCGAGGGCGAGGTGAGCGACGAACTGCTCGCCGTGCTCGAGTCGCTTCACCTGGGCCTGCTTCCCAGGCCCGGCGACGCGGTCGAGCCGCCCACCTGCACCTGCCCAACGATCCGCGATGCCGGCGGCAGCGGCTGGTGCAAGCACGGCGCAGCCGCGGCGCACCTGCTCACCGAGCGGCTCGACGGCAACCCGGCCACGGCGTGGACGGTGCGCGGCATCGACCCCATCGAACTGGCCGAGCGCATCCGCCTCAAGCGCACCATCGATTCGGGCGCCGGCCCGGCCACGGCGCACCAGCCGCCCGACCGCTCGATCGCCGCCGAGCCCGTGGCCCTCGATCGCGCGATCGACTCTTTCTACGATCTGCGGCCGGAAATTCTGAACTTCGAAACGCGCCTGGCCCGGCCGGAAGTGTCGCACGTTCTGGTGCGGCGCCTGGGCCCGTCGCCGTTCCCTGACAGCCGCTTCCGCATCCTCGGCCTGCTCGCCACGTGCTATGACCTGGTGAGTCAGCAGGTGATCGAGGAGACGGTGGATGGGGCCGACGATCAGGTCAGATAGCGCTGCGCCATCTTCGGGTCGATGCGCTGCGGCTTGCTGGCGCTGCGCGAGACGAGCACCCAGATCGTCATGGCGCGGCACACGACTCTGTCATCGCTCGGGCGGTAGATGAGGTAGCGGCGCGGCGAACTCGTTTTGTTGAATCCCTCCACCCACGTTGCCATGAGCAGATCGTCACCGAGCACCACTTCGGCCAGGTAGTCGATCTCGTGTCTCCGGACGAACCAGATCAGGTCGCGCTCGATGTGCCACCGATCGCTGTAGCCCAGCGATTCGCTGTGGGCGACGGCCATCGATTCAAGCCACTGCACAAACAGCGTGTTGGGCACGTGCGGGATGATGCGGCTGATGTGCTCCGGCCCGATGCGCAGGCGCAGCGTGTATGGATCCGGCCGTGGGCAGCCCAGGCGCAGCCAATCGACGCCGGTCGCTCCCGCCGGCGCGGGAAGCGGCGCTTCGCAGGCGCGATCGGTCATCCCTGACTCTCGCGCGGCGGCTCAGTTCTACGGTTGGCGGGATCGATCTCGCGCAGGTAGTCCCACGAGTAAAGACCGGTGTCGTGGCCGTCGGAGAAGTGAATCTTGATCGCGTAGTGGCCCACGAATTCGGCATCGACGATCGTGAGCGGCTTGCCGTCTGACATCGCCGACTTGGGCAGCACGGCGAGCGGGTTGCGGGCCAACTGGTCGCGCAGCTCGCGGGCTTCGGCCGAGGGAGACCACTTGCGCAGGTAGGCGACGGAGTAAAAAGACGTGGTGCCGTCGGCCCACTCCACGGTCAGGCCGCGATCGCGCTTGATGTCAAGATGTTGAGGTTTGGTGAGCATGGCGGGACGCGCTGGCGATTGCCGCGCCGGATTGCGCAATGGTAGCGCGGCGGCGGCCTAAACTCGTGCGTCCAGGTCATCGGAGCGAGCACGTGGAGCACTTTTCAGACCGGCTGCTGAACGCGATCGGCCGCAAGGGCGCGCCCGTGTGCGTGGGCATCGACCCGGTGCACGAGCGCCTGCCGGGCGAGTTGAGGCGGCGCATCGACGGGCCGCGCTCGGCGCTGGCGGCGATCAGCGAATACTGTTCGACGGTGCTCGATGCCGTCGCCGACGCCGTGCCGGCCGTCAAGTTCCAGAGCGCGTGTTTCGAGCGCTACCGCGATGAAGGCGTCGAGACGCTCTACAGCCTGATTGCCGACGCGAGCGACCTGGGCCTGGTGGTCATCCTCGACGCCAAGCGCGGCGACATCGGCATCTCCGCCGATCATTACGCCGCAGGGATGTTCGAGCCGTGGGTTGATCGCGATGAACTGGCGCCGCGCCTCGCCGTGCCGGATGCGGTGACGATCAATGGCTATCTCGGCGGCGACGGTATCGAGCCGTTCTGCAAGGGCGGCCGCGGCGCCTTCGTGCTCGTGCGCACGAGCAACCCCGGCGGCGATGCGATCCAGCAGGCGCGACTCGAAAGCGGACTCAGCGTCGCCGAGCACGTGGCTGGCGTGGTCAATGAACTCGCGCGTGAGCACATGGGCACGCTCGGATACAGCGATCTCGGCGCCGTGGTCGGCGCCACCAAGCGCGATGAGATCGCTTCGTTGCGGTCGCTCATGCCGCGCTGCATCTTCCTCGTGCCCGGCTACGGCGCGCAGGGCGGCGGCGCCGAGGACGTGAAGGCGTGCTTCAACAAAGACGGCCGCGGCGCGATCATCACCGCCAGCCGCAGCGTGATCTATGCCTACGAAGAGGACGACTCCCAGCCGTGGGCGGACGCCGTGGCGGAGGCGGCGCAGGTCTTTGCGGGCGAAGTGGGGGAGATTGCGCCGGTGTGAGCGCCATGGCGAGTCGGGGTTCTGGAGACTGATCGGTGCGCGTGGACTGGCTCAAGTGGAGTTTTCTGCCGGCGCTGCTCGTCGTGCTCGGCGTGCCGTTTCTGTTTCGGCCGCGAGTGGCGGCGGTCGACGGCGATGCGCTGCGGCTGGTCATCATCACGCCGCACAACGAGCAGATCCGGACCGAGTTCTCGCTGGGTTTCGATCGCTGGCACCGGGCTCACTACGGCGGGCGCGGCGTGGTCATCGACTGGCGCACTCCCGGGGGCACATCGGAGATCCGCCGCCAACTCTTCGCCGAATACGAAGCGGCGCTGCGGCGCGGCCCGATCCAGCCGGGCTCGATGAGTTATGACCTGCTCTTCGGCGGCGGCAGTTACGAGCACAACCAGATGATGAAGCCCATCACCGCCACCGGACCCGACGGGCAGCCGAACTCCGCGACGGTGAGCATCGCCGTCGAGTTCAGCGCCGAACAGTTGTACGAGTGGTACGGCGAAAACCAGATCGGACGCAACGTGCTCTATGAGCCCGGCCTGCACTGGTTCGGCACGGCGGTGTCGGGCTTTGGCATCGTCTACAACATCGACGTGCTCGATCGACTCGGCGTCAGCCGGCCGCAGACTTGGGAAGACATGACCGATCCGCGGCTGGTGGGCTGGGTGGCGCTGGCCGATCCGGGACAATCAGGCTCCATCGCCACGGCGCTGGAGGTCATTCTCCAGCGGCTTGGCTGGCGGGAGGGCTGGCGCATCCTGCGCGAGTCGGCCGCCAACACGCGCTACTTCGCCGACTCGTCGAGCAAGATCCCCATTGACGTCAGCCTCGGCGAGGCGGCGATGGGCATGTGCATCGACTTCTACGGCCGCACGCAGGCGCAATTCATCCGCAACGCTGACGGCAGCGAGCGCGTCGGCTATGTCGATCCGCCGCGCCTGTCGGACATCGATCCCGATCCAATCAGTCTGCTCAACGGCGGGCCGCATCCCGAACTGGCCATCCGCTTCATCGAATACTGCCTGACGATCGAGGGTCAGGCGCTGTGGGATTTTCCAATTGCGCAAAGCGAGGGCGATCTCGGGCCGCGGCAGTTTGAGCTGCGCCGCCTGCCCGCGCGTCGCATCATGTACGAACAGTACTTCGATCGTTTGATCGACGAAGTGAACCCGTTCGAACTCGCCGAGCCGATCGACTCGTGGAATCCCGACATGCGCAGCTTCGTCGCGCCGCTGCTGGGCGCGATGGCGATCGATAACCTCGATGAACTGCAGGCCGCGTGGAAGGCGATTCACGCGCTGCCGGCTGGTGACGCGCGGCTCGCCGAAATGCGGCGGCTGCTTAATGCCATGCCGGCAGTCACGCTGCTCGACGGCACGGTGGTGTCGCTGGATTCCGCGGAGCATCTGGCCGCAATTCGCGCTGACTGGAAAATGGCCCGCTCGGCCGAGGGTCTGGCCCGCGGGGCCGACCCGCTCAAGGCCGAGCATGACCGCATCGCCTGGGCGGAGTTCTTCCGCTCAAACTACGCGGCGATCGTAGAGTTGGGTGAATCGAGCCGATAAGAGTCCGATCCATGTGGCGAAGCCGCAACACTCTCACCAAGATCGTCGCGACGCTGGGCAAGGCGAGCAGCGATGCCGCGACGATTCGCAAACTCGTCGAAGCCGGGGCTTCGGTCTTTCGGCTCAACTTCTCGCACGGCAGCCTCGACGATCACCTGCAGGTGTTGCGCAACGTGCGACAGGTGGAAGCCGAACTCGGGTACCCGATCGGGGTGCTTGGCGACCTGTCGGGCCCGAAGATTCGCGTGGGGCAGGTCATCGAAGGCGGCGTGCACGTTGAGGCGGGTCAGGACGTGGTGTTTCAGCGCGAGCCGCTCGTTGCCACGGGGCCGCGCTTCTCTTCGACTTATCTCGGGCTGGTCAGCGACGTGGCGACGGGGCAGAAGCTGCTGATCAACGACGGCGCCATCCGCATGCTCGTCGTCGAACTCAAGCCCGATGAGATCGTCTGCCGCGTCACCACCGGCGGGCTGATCACCAGCGGCAAAGGCATCAACTTGCCCAACACCCAGGTGAAATTACCCTGCGTGACTGAGAAGGACTATGTCTGTCTCGAGTGGGCGATCCGCAACGAACTCGACTTCATCGCCATGAGTTTCGTGCGCGAGGCGTCGGATGTCGAGCTGCTGCACCGGCGCATTCTCGAGATGATGAAAGGCAGCGGGCGGCGTTCGCTGCCGATTATTGCCAAGATCGAGCGGCCCGAGGCGCTGCACAACATCGATGCGATTCTCGATGCGGCCGAGGTGATCATGGTCGCCCGCGGCGATCTCGGCGTGGAGATGGATCTCGCCGAGGTGCCGGCGATCCAGAAGCGTCTCGTCGATGCCGCTCAGCGGCGCGGCAAGCCGTGCATCGTCGCCACGCAGATGCTCGAGACGATGATTTCCAATGCCTCGCCGACGCGCGCCGAGGCCAGCGATGTCGCCAACGCCATCCTCGACGGCGCGGATGCGGTCATGCTCTCGGGCGAAACGGCCGTGGGCGCGTATCCCGTGCTGGCGGTGGACACGATGAGCCGCATCGCCGCGGCCACCGAAGAGTATGTGCGCAGCACGCCGCATCGGCCGCCGCCGATGACCACCGAGCGCATGAAGGGGCATTGGACCGCCGCCATCGCGCACGGCGCGTGGATGATCGCGCAGGACGTGCGGGCGAAGGTGATTGTGGCGGCCACCGAGTCTGGCCTGACGGCGCTGCACCTGAGCCAGAACAACTTTCGCATTCCCATCGTCATCGGCTCGGATGATCTTTCGACGTTGCGGCGCATCACGGTGCTCAACGGCGTGACGCCGGTGGCCATCACCATGCCGCCCGATCTCGACCAGTTCACCGAACTGTTCGATGAACTGCTGCTCAGCCGTGGGTGGGTCAATCGCGGCGAGCCGGTCGTCATTCTCGCGGGACATCCGAGCGGCCGGGTGGGCTCGACGAATTCGCTGGCGGTGCACTACGTGGGCGACCCATCGACGGGGTATCGCGGCCGCGCGGGTCAGCGGTGAACGCCGATCAGGGTGAATGCCTCAACCGGCCGCGCGGCCGGGCTGATAGTATTGCCGCATGAGCGCAATCACGGCCGGCATTCTCACCATCGGCGATGAACTCACCAGCGGCGATCGCGTCGACACCAACAGCACCTGGCTGAGCGAGCAGCTGCTCGGCCTCGGGATCGAGACGGCGTTTCACCTCGCGCTGCCCGATGATCGCAAGTCCATCGCCGACTCCATCGCGGAGTCATCCAGGCGCGTGCAGGTCCTGCTCATCACCGGCGGCCTCGGACCGACTGAAGACGATCTGACGCGGCAGGCGCTGGCCGACGCCATGGGTGAGAGCCTCGAAACGGACGACCGTGCCCTGGCGCTGCTCAAGGCGCGCTTCGAGAAGCGCGGTATGGAAATGCCCCGCCGCAACGTGCAGCAGGTGCAGCGGCCGACGTCGGCCGCCATGATCCCCAACGCGCTGGGCACCGCGCCCGGCCTGCGCGCAGCGATCAACGACGCCGCCATCTTCATCATGCCCGGCGTGCCCGGCGAGATGAAGCACATGTGGGCCGAGCACGTCGAGCCGGCGCTGCGACAACTCAACGATGGCGCTCAGCGCTGCCTCACCACCTGGATCCACAGCGTGAGCCTCGCCGAGAGCAAAGTCGGTGAACTGCTCGAAGATCTCATGCAGCGCGACGCCCAGCCCGTCGTCGGCACCCTGGTGCGCGATTTTGTCGTCAGCGTGCGCATCCGCGCCGCCGGGTCGGGGCCGGACGTCGAAGACCTCGTCGTGACCGCGGCCCGCACCGTGCGCGATCGCCTGGGCGTCTACGCCTTCGGCAGGGACGACGACACGCTCGCGAGCGTGATCGTGCGCCAACTGGTTGCGCGCAGCGCCAGCCTCACGACTGCCGAATCGTGCACCGGCGGGCTGCTGGGTTCGATGCTGACCGAGGCGCCCGGCGTCAGCGGCGTCTACCGCGGCGGCTGGGTGACTTACAGCAACGAGTTCAAGATCGACCTGCTCGACGTCGCGCCCGAGACCATCGAGCAGCACGGCGCCGTCTCGGGTCTTACGGCGGACCAGATGGCGGTAGGCGCGCTGGCCCAGAGCGGCGCGAGTTTCGCACTGGCCATCACCGGCATCGCCGGCCCCGAAGGCGGCAGCAGCGCCAAGCCCGTCGGCACCGTCTTTATCGCGCTCGCGTTCATCGATGAAGACGGCGAGCCGAGTTCGCACGTCCGCCGCTTCATGTTCCCGGGAAGTCGCGACATGATCCGCCAGCGCGCGGCGATCACCGCCCTGGCGATGCTCCACTTCCACCTGGCCAACGACGGCATCCTCCCCGAGATGCTCGGCGAGTACCGGCCGCGCGTGGAAGTGTGAGCTGGCCAACGGCAAAACCCAATGCCCGCAGCGGGCCAGCGTTCGCAGCGCAAACCGTGTAGAGATCAGAAGTAGACGAGCACGGTGTAACTGTACTCAAGCACCTTCTCTTCTCCGGGCTGGAGCGTAAGCGTCCATGTCAATTCCTGTCGTGGATTGATGGAGTAGACGCCTTCTTCACGAAGTTCCTTGCGCGGTTCCCCGTCTGCTTCAACGAACTCTCCAGAGAACTGGCGGCGAATGACGATCTTGATGGCTTCATTGCGATGATTGCCGACCGCTAATCGCCCGCTGGCGAGTGTGCGCCTGAATCGCTGACCACCGATCTCCGTGATTTCGCGCTCGCCTGGCGCCTCGTTTTCCGCAACGTGGGTGCGCACACTCAGTGCGGGAGTGATCTGCAATGTGGTCAGCTCACCCGGGTTGACCCAGTGGCTCGTGCGCTGACCGTTGAATCGTCCGTTCGCAATCATGATCGCCGGAGCAGTGGTCATCGGGAAGTCGAACGGGTTGCGGAACTGCACCGCATCCCAAGTATCCTCGACGTCTGGTTCGGCGGACCAATCGCCGATCGGGCGGCCGTAGGCATCGCGAGAATCGGGAACCGTCCACTCGACGACACGCTCATACGCCACCTGGTCCGAGGCAACGCCGAGCATCAGCGATTCGCCTTCGAGCAGTGTTCGCGGTCCGATGGAGTGGTAGTGAACGTCGACTCCTTCCCCGCTCGGGACGATCGATTGCTCCGGCCAGCGGGCGGAAGCTGATGCGGAGTTGGACGTGATCATTTGCTGGCTCACGACGCCATCGGACCACTGCCCCCGCTGGTTCAACTGGCTCAGTTGGAAAAAGAAGCCCTGCAGGGTGGTCTCGAGCGAGAGAGGCGACAGTACGTCGGCAAACTCGATGCTCGGAAAGCCGGAGATGAGATCGATATGCACGTCCTGCAGATCTTCGAGTTCGTTCTTGATCACCGCCTCCTGCGCGATGTTCAGAGTGGATGGATGCGTCATGTCGACCCGGTAACTCGGGGCCCATGCGAGTCCCTTCGTAAGGTACGAAATCACGGCAGTGGCCGGCTGCGCTCCGATGCCGCGGGCGGTGATCAGCAATACGGGCCGTCGCACGCGCACGCTCATTCCCGCCTGATCAACGTGAAGCGAGGAGATCGCCGAGGAGTCCACATAGTCGAGCCCGCTCGCGGATTCCAGCACGAGGAATCGAGCCGGCGCGCGCACCGCCTCCGTCATTGGCGGGGCGTAAGCCGACCAACGGCTCCACTCGGGCGTGCTGTGAGCATACGAGCGGTTCCAGTCGACATCGCGCCCCTCCGCGTGGGCATCGACGACGCGGCCAGTGATCGGCAGTCTGCCCGGGTCGCGGAACTGGATCGTCACCGTGCGGCCGGCGAAATGCTCCTGAAGATCAGTCGATTCGCGCACGCGCAACGGCGCCTCGTACTCCCGTATCGCCATCCGTGTTTCGATCGTGGCGTTGCATTCGATCCAGAATGTCCCATGCACGGGCTCGGGAACATCGGTGATCTCGTACACTCCGTCGGCTGGAATCGTCAATTCACGACGGACCACCGCCAACCCGTTCTTGAAGAGGCCGACGGAGGTGATCCGGCTCCGCGCCGGCATTGGATCGGGGTCTTCGCCGACAGCCTGCACGCGTGTGACGACCGCAAGCAGAACGGTGGTGATCATTGTCGAGATTCTCGGGCGATTCATGACGGGCTCCTTTCTGGTCCGGTCGCGCGGTGGGCGCCGGACTTGTGCGGCAGGAATGTATTCGCGACACATGCATCTTAATATTGGATCGGCCACTTCGCGCAACGGCCGCGCAACAACCGGGTCTTCCTGACTGCTCCGAAACGCGAGAAGGTGCGGCGAAAACTCTGGGAGCGCCCGCCACGCGACAGGGCGATCGACGGGCAGACTGAACGAAGCACTTGTCGCGCCCGCGTGGTCTTGCGGGCGGAATGCCGCGCTCGAGCCCGGCGATCTGCTATCCTTTGCAACGCGATGCAGCAATCCGCATTTTCCAGACATCTGGGCCTGATCGGCTTGCTGGTGTGCGCCGTGTGCGCTTTGCTGAGTCGACTTGCCGTGTTCGCCCCGTGCCCGTTCATCGTCGTCATACCGACCGCCCTGGTCGGAATGGTGTTCTGCGTCGCCTCGCTGTTTACGCGACGTCGATTTTCGGGAGTTCTGGGCCTCCTTGTTATGGTAACCTGCATCGGGAACTGGGGCGCTTTTGCAGGGCAACTGACTGTTACCGTTCGCCGCCCGCTCCAGAAGTATGACGTGTCGTTGGCGCAATACACGCAACTGCTCTGGGATTCCCAGGAGATGGTGAACGCCGTTGAGGCACATCGGAAGCGAAGGGGCGCGCTGCCTCCATCTCTGGCGATTCCGGCGCTGGATCCGCAATTCACCACCGACCCATGGAATCGCTCCTATACCTACACGATTGACGAATCGTCGCCGTGGGGATACAAAATCGTGACGTGCGGAGAGGATGGTCAGCTGCAGACCACCGATGACATCGATGTCCTCGCCATGGATCGAAACGACATGTTCAGCATCGGCCAACCTCCGCGCTAGGCTCACCTGTCTGGCGTGTGTCGTGGCGCACACCGCTGAGTTCAATACCGATTCAGGGAGGCAGACCACTTGACGGATTCTCATCAGCCCGGAATGGAAAGCGCTGCCGGCGATCTCAACGGGAACGGAAACCCGCTGACCGCACGACGGTGGGTTCTTTCAACGGTACTTGCGATAGCGTTCTGCATCGTCTCATTCGCCGCAGGCATCCTGTGGCAATTGAGTGGCAATTCCGGATCGGACAATCTGTCAGTCGCGGGCCTGATCGACAAGTTGCGCTCCGGCGAAGTCAAGTCAGGAACCGAGCTGGGGGTGGTGCTTCCGTACCTGCCCGGCGGTAATGCGCAGACGCACAAGAGCACCGATCCCGACGGCGAGTTCTGGATCGGTGTGTATGCACTCGAGGATGGCCTGCTCACGCTGCACGCGTTCAACAGCAGACTATTTGCCGCTCAGTACATTCGACCGCTGTCCGGAGAGAGCGAGTACTATTTTTCAGACCGGAAACTCATGCAGGCGTTCAACGACGTCACACTCGCACCTCGGCAGTAGCGTTGAGATCGATAAGCCGGGTGCCGTGGATTGACCGATATCCCTGCGAGGACGGGCCGTGCCACAGGGCGATCGACGGGCCGACTGAACGAAGCACTTGTCGCGCCCGCGTGGTCTTGCGGGCGCAAAGCAGCCCTTCAAACCACGCGCGCACCGACACACGCGTTGAGTTCCTCAACGCGTGTGCAGTGAACGGTCGGCAGCGGATCGTAAGCCGAGTTCTGTTCCGCGCTGGCCTGCTCCTTGACGGGGGCTCGTGGCCGGCGCGGGACGATCATTTCTCTGCCCGGCGCGTTGCCGCGACGGGGCGTGAAAGCGCCGAAGCGCCCTCACGCAGCGGTCTACCCGTTCCCATCGGCCGGACCAGCCGGGAACTGTGCGACCTTGCACGCGGTGGGGTTTGCCGTGCCCCGATTGTCACCAATCGGGCGGTGCGCTCTTACCGCACCTTTTCACCCTTGCCTCCCCCGCCACTAAACCGACTCGCTGCGCCAATCAGGCTGATTGTGCCACCGGGTCGGTTTAGTGGCGGGGTCGGCGGTGTATTTTCTGTGGCACTGTCCCTGGCCCGCGACCGTCTCCCGCCACTAAATCGATTCGCTGCATTGCCGAGGCTGCCAGCGCCAACGGATCGATTTAGTGGCGGAACTTGTTCGAGCCGGTGGGTGTTACCCATCACCGTGTCCTGCCGTGCTCGGACTTTCCTCCCCGGAAGCGTGCTCCCGGAGCGATCGTCGCATCCGCGGCGACATGAGATAATAGTCGCTCCGCGCTGCGCTGGTTCGCAGCAGCCGCGCCCTGGCCTCGATACACTGTGGCATGGCTGAAGTGTCCAAAGTCGATGGTGACGGCGTTGCCGCAGCGCCGACGGGCCGGCGGGCCATCATCTGGTGCGAGGCGGAGCACGCCGATCTCATCGATGAATGGCGCCAGGCGACCCGACTGGACCTCGCGGCCGTCGGCGCGCCCAACCCCGCTGCGGCCGCCGAACTCTCAACGCGCTTCCAGGCCGAGAAGACCGATGACCTGCGCCAAGCCGTGCACCACATCCCGCACGATGTCCTGGTGCTGCTCACGCTGGGCGGAATTGTGCGCGATGAGCGCAAGACCATTTTCGACAAGGCGAGCGCGACGCTGACGCTCGAGCCGATTGCCGACGGCATCTCCGACGCAGCGCTCGAAGGAGTGAAGTCGACGGTGTGGCTTGCGCCGGCCATGCGCCACAGCGCGCCGATGCGCCTGTTTGACGATCTTCGCGAGAACCTGGGCGCGATCCGATCGGTGAACGTGATGATGCGCTGCCGGGGCTCACGCGGCTCGCTCTATGCGCGGCTCACCGACGCGGTCGATACCGTCGAGCGGCTCTGCGGACCCATCGAACTGCTCGACGCCGCCATGAGCGGACCGACCTCGAACCAGCCCGAGACGCTTCGCGAACTGCACGGCCACATCACCGTCAACGCCCGCTTTGCGCAGAACTGCTGCGCGAGCATCCACGTGAGCGACTGCGGCGGGACCTGGGCGCGGGGCGTCACGGTCCTGGCCGAGAACGGCTGCGTCCGGATGACCGATCACGATCTGGAGTGGGTCGATCCGGCGGGCGCGGTGATGGAGCAGAACCGCTTCGAGCGCCCGGAGCCGCGGGGCGCCGCGGCCGCCCCGGCGGACCTGCTGGCCGACGAGATCGACGCGATCCTCGACCCCCGCCGCGTGCCGCGCGAACCCTACCCCCAACCGTCCACACTGGCGGTGTGCGAGGCGGTGCGGCTGAGCATCCGCACGGGCCAGGGCGAGTCGCCGCGCAAACTCCAGCAGTTGATCCGGGCGTAGCGCAAGGGCGCCGGCGGCCGGTTCACCGATCCCGGCCACGAAAAACCCCGTTGCCACACAAGGCGGCAACGGGGCGGAGGGGAGAAAGATGATCATTCCAAAAATCGGACAAACTTGAGCCTACGCAACACGAAAAACAAGGTGTATGCCGATTGACAATTCATAACTGGCGCGGCCATCTCAATTTACAGCCTTAAAGTTTTTCCGCCGCCGATGCCCGCGCCAGGCCGCTCGGGGTGGGCCTTTCAAGCCGAAAGGGTCACATTGCCGCCGGTGACCATGCGCTCATAGGTGGCGCAGAGCAGATCACTCTGGGCGCTCATGGAGTGGCGCTGAGCAATGATGCGACGCGCACTTTCCGCGCGTTCGCGGGCGGCGTCCGGGCTTGAGAGCAGCCTCCGCAGCGCCGTGGCCCACGCGGCGGGCTCCACGTGTTCGAGTATGGTTGCGGCGTCCGAGCCGTTGAGCACGTCGATGTACGGGTCGGGCACGGCGATCGTGGCCATCGGCGCCGCCATCGCCTGCAGCAGAAAACTGGTGTTGCGCCCGGTGGCGAAGGGCACGGCGAGCACGCTGGCTGAGAGCACCAGTTCGCGGTGCTCGAGCACATCGGGAATGAGGCTGAACTGGTCGCGCACCGACCGGTCGCCGGCTCGGCGCCAGGCGCGGCCCTTGACGGGTTCGTCGAGATCGGCAAACACCGTCACCTGGCGAAAGTCCGGGGCGACCATCGCAAAGCCGTCGATCAGCACTTCGATGGCGCTGTAGGGCGCGCCGCGGCCGGCGAGGATCACGGCAACGCTGAATTCGACCTGCGCCAGGATGCGGTGCGGTTCGGGTGCGACGTACACGCCGATCGGCACGACCTGGATCAGTTCGCGCGGCACGCCGCGGCCGCAGAGGCGCGCCAGCGACTCGCCGGCCGGCAGCACAGCGCCGAGGTGCGCCGATGATGCATGCCGCTGCGCCGCGCGCGCCTGCTCGCGCGACCAGACGGACAGAGCCACCGGGCAATCGAGCAGCCCGGCCAGCGTCAGCGCTCCGCGCCACGCGCCCGAGCCGATCGCGTGAATGACATCGGGCTTTGGCGATTGCAGCGACTCGGCCAGCTGGCGGATCGAGGCGCTGAGCGTCCATGGCAGCCCCGAAGCGCGGTACGCCACGCGCGGCGTCAGCGCCACACGCGGATCGTCGGGCATCGTGTCCGGCAGCAGGCGCACGACGCGCTGCCGCGCAGAGATCAGCCCGACAACCGTGCGGTTAAACCAGTCGCGCTCGCAGCGGCCGATCTCTTCGTCGATCATGAGGGCGACGAGCATGAAGATCTCCGGGCGCCGCGGTCAGCCCGCCGGGGCGGCAAAGTCGAAATCGCGAATCGTGTCGATGACGATCCGCATCATCCTCTCAAGTGTATCGGCCTTCATGCCCGGCATGGGGTTGAGAATGAGCGTGTCGCCCAGCGGCCGGATGATCAGGCCGCGCGGCCTGGCCGCGGCGCAGACCGCATGACCCGTGCGGGCGCGGGGATTCAGCGGAGTGCGCGGCCTGCGCGAGGCGACGAGATCGATGCCAACCATGACGCCACACTGCCGCGCGTCGCCCACGTTCGGGTGATCGCGCAGTTGCTCCAGGGCCCGGCTCATGCTCGCCGCGTTGCGCTGCACGTTGGCGCAGGTGTCGCGCTGCTCGATGAGATCGAGATTCGCCAGCGCCGCAGCGCAGCCGAGCGCATTGCCGGTGTACGTGTGCCCGTGGTAGAGCGTCTTGTGCTCCCACGGCTCGCCGCAGAACGCCTGCTCGATCTCATCGGTGCACAGCGTCGCAGCCAGCGGCAGGTAGCCGCCGCTGATGCCCTTGGCCAGGCAGAGAATGTCGGGAACGACGCCCTCGCGCTCGCAGGCGAAGAGTGTGCCCGTGCGGCAGAAGCCCACGGCCACTTCATCGGCGATGAGCGGTATGCGGCGGCGTTCGCAGCGCTGCGCCACGCCGGCGAGAAATCCCTCGGGATGCGTGACGATCCCCGCAGCACCCTGGACGAGCGGCTCAATCATCACGGCCGCGATGGAGTCGGCATGGTGGTCGAGGATTTCATCGAGCTGCGCGAGGCAGCGGTCGCGCACCATCATGCGAAGCGACTCGTCGTGCCATGGCCAGTCGATCTCTTTTGCCTCGGGAGCGTTGGTCACATCCGGCGCCGGGGCAAACACGGTGCGGAAGGTGAGCGACTCGAACGGCCGGTGGAAGGTCTCGCTGTAGCCCACGCTCATGGCGCCGACCGTGTCGCCGTGATACGCGCCGCTGAAGGCAATGATGGTTTTGCGCTCGGGCTGGCCGGTGTGGTGCTGGTATCCCACGGCCATCTTGATGGCCAGTTCCGTGGCGGTGGCGCCGGCATCGGAGTAGAAGACCTTGTTCAGCGGATCGCGCGGCGGGAGATCGCGCTGCTTTCGTGCTGCGTTGAGACGCTTGCCGGCATCAACGAGACGCGCCGCGAGTTCAATGGATGGCGTCGAGGCGAGGCCGAGCATAGTGCTGTGGGCCACGCGATCGAGTTGAGCGCGGATGGCGGCGTCGATCTCGGGAACGCGGTGGCCGTGCATGTTGCACCAGAGCGAACTCACGCCGTCGATGTAACGACGACCCTGCGTGTCGATGAGTTCATCGCCTTCAGCTGCGTCGATGATGGTCGGCTCGGCCTGCCGCCATTGCTTCATTGGCGTGAAGGGGTGCCAGACGTGGGCGTGATCGAGCTGCGCGAGGCGCGAGGTTCTGGATTCGGCGGTCATGGGGTGCATGGTACGTCCGCGGCGCAGTGTGGATTCCCTCGGTAAGAGGCAATGGCGGGAATCACCCCAGCGCTTGCAGCAGAGCCGGGAGGATTTCGCCGGCCTTGCCGAGCATGGAGTAATCCGCGACGTCGGTCGCCGGCGTGGGGTCGCGATTGATCTCGGCAGTGACCGCACCCGACGACTTGGCAAGGTGGAGGTAGCCGGCGGCGGGGTAGACGAGCCCGCTCGTGCCGATCGAGATGAACACATCGCAGAACCCGGCGGCGTGCTCGGCGGCGCGGGCCGCCTCTTCGGGCAGCGCCTCGCCGAACCACACGACGTTGGGTCGCAGCAGCCCGCCGGCATCCGAGCGAGGCGGATACTGCGGAAACGGACCGCCGCGACACTCCTGCAGGCGCTGGGTGATGAGGCAGCGCCATTCGATGAGTGAGCCGTGGATCTCGATGACATCGGTGCTCCCAGCCGCCTGGTGGAGTCGATCGACGTTCTGCGTGATGAGCGTGAAGGTGCGGCCGCCTGCCGCGCATGAACGCTGCCACTGCGCCAGCGCGCGGTGGGCCGGATTGGGTTCGCACTTGAGCACGTTCAGGCGGCGCTGGTCGTACCAGCGCGTGACGGTTTCCGGATCGCGCGAGAACGCTTCGGGCGTGGCCAGTTGCATCGGATCGTATTTCGCCCACAGGCCGGTCAGCGCATCGCGAAATGTCGGCACGCCGCTCTCGGCGCTGACGCCCGCGCCGGTCAGGATGGCGATGTGGTTTGCCTCACGCAGCGCGCTGAGAAAGTCGGATTTGATCTCGATCGGGGTCACTGATGATTGATCAGCTCGTCCATGATCGCCTTCTGCACATGGAGGCGGTTCTCGGCTTCTTCGATGGCGATGCAGTTGGGCGAGTTGAGCACCGCGTCGGTGACCTTCACGTTTCGCCGCACGGGCAGGCAGTGGCTGAAGACGCCATTATTGGTCAGGGCCATCTTGTGCTCATCCACGATGAAGTGTTTGTGCTTGTCGCGGATGGGCTTCTCGGGCTCCCACTTGCCAAAGTACGGCAGCGCGCCCCAACTCTTGGCATACACGATGTCGGCGCCCCGGTACGCCGTTTCGATGTCGTGGGTCATCGACAGGCTGCGGCTGTTCTCCTTCGTGAACTGCTTCGCCAGCGTCATGTAGCGCTCGTCGAGAGCGTACTCGGGCGTCGGGCACAGCAGTGTGACATCCATGCCGAATTTGCTGGCGATGAGCAGAGCAGAGTTGGCTACGGCGGTGTTGAGCGGCTTGGGGTGATACGTCCAGGTGAGGACGAACTTCTTTCCATCGCACTGGCCGCCGACGCGCTCCTGCAGCGCGAGCATCAGCGCCATCTCCTGGCAGGGGTGCGTGATCGTCTCCATGTTGATGACGGGCACGGTGGCGTAGCGCGCGAACTGGTTCACGACGCGGTCCTGCCGGTCGATCGCCCAGTCGATGAACTTCGGAAAGGCGCGCACGCCGATGCAGTCGCAATAGCGCGAAAGCACGCGCGCCACTTCGGCGATGTGCTCCTCGGGCTCCTGGTCCATCACGACGCCTTCTTCGAACTCGATCGGCCAGGCCCCCTTGCCGGGCTCGAGGACCACGGCGTGGGCGCCGAGTTGAAAGGCGCCGATCTCGAAACTGCTGCGCGTGCGCAGCGAAGGGTTGAAGAAGAGCAGGGCGATGGTTTTGTCCTTGAGGCGCGGCTGAATCGGGTCGGCCTTGAGGCGCGTGGCTTCGTCGAGGAGGCGCTGGAGGTCAGCGCGCGACCAGTCGGCAGTGGTGAGAAAATGTCGCATGGACCATGCTAGGCGGATTCAGCAGGCCGCAAACCAGGCCCGCCGCAAAGAGGCACAAGAGGCGCAGAGGACTCAGGATCGCTTGGTCAGAGGCGCTCCTCGATGAACCGGAACGCATAGGTCAAGGCGGTAGCAATGCCGACTGCAACGCCCAGCCCGATGAGCAACGCTATCGTCGCGTGCATTCCCACCAGGATTTGGAAGGCGAGCCACGCGGCAAGGCCCGCGATGATGCCGATGCCGATCGCTGATTCCGCCACAAAACCGGCGAAGAGTCTCCCAATTCGGCGCAGCCAGGAGGCGCTGCGCCATCGCTCGTTCCTCTGCCGCTGCGCAATCGACACAAGAGGATCTTGCTCGCGCCTCCATTTCATCCCTCTTGTCTCATCTTTGTGCCTTCTGTGCCTCTTTGCGGCTGAACTTCCTGCCTCTTCGAGGCTGTTCTTCAGGCCTTGCGGGCGTACACGCTGATGCTCGCGACTTTGCCTGCAGCGCGCGTGGCCATCTGGGCGACTTCCACATTGCCCACGCCGCTGCAGCCGCACCCGCAGCCGCCCTTGCGCTCGCCCGGCTCGACGATCTCGCTCTCGATGAGGCCCTCGAGTTGCACATCGTCGTAGACGTGGCGCTTGCGGACCTGGACATCGGTCAGTCCTGCCCGGCGCAAGCCCGCAAGGTAGTCCGCCTCGCTGATGGCGCCGGAGATGCACGAGTTGTAAAGACTCTGGTTGCGGCGGAGTTCTTCAGGCAGCCCGTCCACAACGATGTCGGACACCAGCATGCGGCCGCCGGGCTTGAGCACGCGGGCAATCTCGGCAAAAACTCTGTCTTTCTCAGGCGACAGATTGATGACGCAGTTGGAGATGACCCAGTCCACCGTGCCGGTTTCGACGGGCATGTCTTCGATGAGTCCCTTGCGGACCTCGACGTAGCCGCTCACGCCGGCCGCGGCGATGTTGGCGGTCGCGCGGTCGATCATGGCGTCGGTCATGTCGATGCCGATGACGCGGCCGGTCGGGCCGGTCTTCTTCGCGGCGATGAGCAGATCGATGCCCGCGCCGCTGCCGAGGTCGATTACCGTGTCGCCGGGTTTGACTTCGCTGAAGGCGAGCGGGTTGCCGCAACCGAAGGAGTTTTCCACGGCGTCGGCGGGCAGGTCGGCAAGATCGTCGGCATAGCCGGCACACTTGACCGCGACGCCCTTCTGCTCGGGCTGCATGCCGCCGCAGCAACTGCCGCCGGGAGTGTTAACGGCCTTGGTGTAGGCCTTGGAGACGTGTTCGCGGATTTCGCTTTCGCGCGTGGTCATGATGACTTTCTCTTTCGGGAAGTGGTTCGGGTTCGTGGACGGGTGGGTCGCCCGGCGGGCGGGCCCGGCGCGGCGGCACTCTCGATAGCGCTGAAGCAGCACGAGTTGGTGTCGCACTGACAGGACTCGAGGGCCCCGGCGATGCCGCGCATCAGCGGCACGAGGCGCTCGAAGTTCACACGGTAATAGACCTCCTTGCCACGCTTGGTCGACTCGAGCGCCTCGGCTTCGCGGAGGATGGCCAGGTGGCGCGACACGACGGAGAGATCAACCGGGCAGCAGGAGTTGAGTTCGCCGACCGTGCACGGCTTGCCGCATGCGGCCAGGCGCATGAACAGGCTCAGACGGTTGGCGTCGGCCAAGGCACGGAAGAGCCTGGGATCGAGCAGGTCGCCGAGATTCGGGCAGCAGCGGCTGGCGCGGGGGCGGCTCGGGGCCGCTTTGTTCTTGCGTACTTGCGTCATCGTGCAAATAATAGCACCGGGCCGGACGCTGTCAAGCGCCCGGCGACGGAATCTGTGCGGCGTCGTCGCCTGCCGTCGCGCGCATTGGGGCTCCGGCCCCGCTTGACGGCGGGCCCGGCGCGTCGATGATGGCCTTTCCCGACAAGGAGCGAGACATGGCGACGGCGATCAAGGCGGACGAGCGCGCGTTCTTCGACTTCGGCGGCCTGGGCGTGCGCTGGAAGATCGACGCGGCCGAGGCGGGGCGGCGGTTTGCCGTCGTTCACCACCCCATGGCGCCGCGCGCTCTGGCCGCGCCGCTCCACCGGCACACAAACGAGGATGAGTACTCCTACGTCCTCCGCGGCCGGCTGGGAGCCCTGCTGGGCGATGAAGTCGTCACGGCTGAGCCGGGCACGTGGGTCTTCAAGCCGCGAGGCCAGTGGCACACCTTCTGGAATGCCGGCGATGAGCCTTGCGAGATTATCGAGATTATCAGCCCGGGTGGGTTTGAGGATTTCTTTCGCGAAGTCGCCGCCGCATGGGGGGATGTCGAACAGTTCACCGCCATCGCCACCAAGTACAAGCTCGAGATGGATCTGGGCAGCATCCCGGGGTTGTGCGAGCGCTTCGGGCTCACGTTCCCGGAGCTGTAGCCGGTTTGGATCTGGATCACTTTCCCCGCAGTTCGCTCGAGCCGGCGGGGTTTTCTGTTGCACTCGGACGCAATATCCGGTACGCTATGCGTTCCGGCGACGGGGCCGGAGTGGTCCGCCGCGCCGCAGCGACGGCTTCAACCAGGTGTGGGGCGGGGAGAATGAGATGCATACATCGCGCCGTTTGATTGCGTGCTCGGCTGGCGTTGCACTTGGCCTGCTCAGCGCCGGGGCTGTGGCACAGCATTGCACCGAGCCGACTGACCTCATCATCGCCGACCTGGCCGGCGACGAAATCCAGCCCAAGTCAGCGGCGGCGGATGGCGATGTGGACGGCCGCGACTTTCTCGTCTGGCAGCGCAACATCGGCCACGGCTACGACATCGCGCTGCAGCTCATCGATGCACACGGCAACGAAACCTTCCCCCACAACGGCCTGGTCATTGCCGACCGCAGTTTCTCTTCGACGCAGGACTACGGACTGGATGTCGATCGCAGCGGCTTTGCGCTTTTGGCGTTTCGCGATGACCGCTTCGGCGGCACGAAGATCACCGCCCAGCGCGTCGGCAAGGACGGCTCGTTGCCGTGGGGCGCCAACGGCGCGCAGTTCAGCGACGGCAACGCGTTCGTCGCCTCGCCCAAGATCGCCGGCACCAGCGACGGCCAGTGCGTCGTCGCCTGGACGCAGGAGAAGAATGTGCACCTGCAGCGCCTCGATGCCGATGGCAATCTCCTCTGGAGCGCCGAGACGGTGCTGACCGATCCGAATGGCGCTTCGCTCTCGCTCGCCGACCTGCATCCGAGCGTGAACGGCGACGTGATCGTCTCGTGGGTGCAGTCCACGAGTTTCAACGCGCCCAAGCATCTCTACGCGCAGCGCATCAGCACCACCGGCGCGGTCCAGTGGTCCGGCGGGCACGTCAGGGTGTTCGACGGCGGGTCGCTGCAGTTCGGCAATTTCCCGCCGTTTGTCGAAGACGGCTCGGGTGGTGGCGTGTTCGCGTGGTACAACACCAGCGGCGCACTGCAGTGCTACGTGCAGCACGTTGACGCGGATGGCACTGAACTCTTTGCGCACAATGGCGTGCCGGTTTCGATCAACAGCCTGCAGGATCGCGTTTCACCCTCCGCCGCGTATGACCCGGCCACGGACAGCATCTACGTCTTCTGGATGGAGCAGAGCAACGCGCAGGCGAACCGCGGCGTCTACGGCCAGCGCATCGACGGCTCGGGCAGCCGGCTCTGGGGAGACAGCGGCATCGTCGTGCGGCCGGTCAGCTCTGGAACAGACTACCGCTCGATCAACACCATCTTCGCCGACGGCAAGGCGACGGTGTGTTTCATCGAGAGCGCCGGCTTTGACAATGACACCGTGCGCGCGGCCGGGGTGACGGACGCGGGCATCCTGCGATGGATGCCCGGGATCGTGTCGCTTACGCCGGGCGGAACCGGGCGATCGCGCCTCACGGCCAATGCCATCTCGATCACCAACAGCGCGCTGCTGGTGTGGGAGCACGGCGGCACGGGACAGAGCGACATCCACGCACAGCGGCTGCGGACGAACACCGGCACCATCGGCACGGTGCCGATCGATCTCACCGTCGCTGGCGCCTGCCCGGGTACGCTGGCCATCCGCGCCTTTGACTGCACGCCGGTGGGCCGCGTCGCGTTTGTGTACGCCCGGTCCGCTGGCGGATTCACGATTCCCAACAACATGCCCTGCGCCGGTACGCGCCTGTGCCTGGGCAGCCCGGTGACGCTGGCGCGAACGGTGACCGCCGACGGCGCGGGCATCGCGCTGCTGAGCGCCAATGCGCCCAACGTCGCCTGCGGCGGGCGCATCCTCATTCAGGCGATCGATCTCTCGACGTGCGCGACCAGCCGCGCCGTGCCGACGCCGTAGGTCGAGGGATTTATGACACGGCCGTTGCCTGGAGGGGAGTGCTTTTGTACGACCCTACGCACTGCTGTACGACCGGGTAAGAGCGCTCGTCGGATAGGATCAGATTCGCGATAGTCGGGCCGATATGATCGACCCGATGGACGAGTGCATCACAAATCCGCCCACCAGCATTGAATTGCCATTTGTGCGAGTGTTACCGTGTACTTCCGCGGAAGACCTTCTCTGTGAACTCCGGCCATCACATGTACGCTGGCGCTCTGACCCTTTCAATGCGACATGGCTCTTTCGGGGGCAAGGGGTCACCGATGCACCGAAGGCGACGCTTTGGCGCGCCGAGTCATGCTCGATCGTGGGCCAGATGATGGCGGCCGTTCGCGCTGAAATAGAGCGGCGCTGCCCTGATCCGCTTGCCAGCCTGGGTTCCTGTGCATTTGAGATTGGACCGTCGAAATCACGCCGCACATTTGAACAACTGCCTGCGGACGCGCGGCGAGCCAGAGAGCGTTCATTCGCGTTTGACGTTCTCACAGAGATATCTCTTCTGCGCCGATTCTGGGAAGTGGCGGAGCGTGCGGGTCACGCAGTGGCTCGGCCGGACTGGCTGCAAGGCTCAGCCATCATGAATGACGAGCGTTTGCAGGTCATCCTCGACGCTCAGCAAGGGCATCGTGAAGAGATGTTTGAACAGCCGCTGGTCGCAATTGCCCGCCATCACGAGCTGCCGGCAAGACTGATTGACTGGACAACCAATCCCCTCTTCGCAGCTTATTTCGCTTGTCAGGGGCCGGTTTCAAGCGACGGTGGAATCTCGATCTGGGCCATTCCACGAGAATGGATGGTTCGGCTTGGCAACTGCCCGCTACGGGAGTACCGGCCACCACGGCACCTTCTCCCTCGTCTCGCGAATCAGGAGGGTCGGTTCTTGTGGCAACCCAACGCCCACGAGTTTTACGCCATTCAGGGCCGGTGGCCCTCAATGATAGACTCGCTCGAAGAAGCTTGGAGGAGAGCAGGCACCTTGCAACCCAGCTTGCGGCCGCTCATGAAGTTAACCCTTCCAATGCACGAACGCCATCGGTTGCTCGAGTTACTTTGGCATGAAAGAGTCTTCGGAGCGAAGTTGATGGACGACTTGGATCAGATTGCACCGACG
The DNA here is from genome assembly GCA_963205185.1 of Planctomycetota bacterium. GTDB lineage: Bacteria > Planctomycetota > Phycisphaerae > Phycisphaerales > UBA5793 > UBA5793. The sequence goes on from CAUJHZ010000072.1 coordinate 50,021, forward strand.
ATTTACGAGCTGATGTCAGTCGACAGACTTCACTCGTGAATCGCGCAGCGCGGCAGCCGCTCAAGGCTCCAACGAGCTGCTTCATCTCTCTATCGAACACCATCAGAGCTCTATGTGGATTTGGCGGACCGCTTCCTTGCCGAGTCCAAGATCACATTCTGGATGTCTGGCGGGAACAAGAGTACGCATCTCTGATGCATGTCCAGATAGGGTACTTGTGCCGATCGGTACGCTGCCATGAGCAGTATAATGACAGCCTCAGCGGCGCTCGTAGTTGCCATGCCAGCAGCATCACTGGGTGCTGTGTTTAGCTGAAGAACGCGTCCATGCGAATATCGCGACAACATTCCATATGTGATGTCGTATTGGAAGCTATCACTGCCGATTGGAGATACTCGCTGCCCTTCGTCGGCTTCAAGCGTGATTATCTCCTCCAAAAGCATCTTGAAACTTGAGGGGCGGGGATCGACTCTCCTGCTTTTGAACGCATCGGCATACTCGTCTACCCATGCCGGAAGTTCGGGCAGGTTTCCAATGTGCCGCCGATAGCCCGCCTGGTCTTTCCGTAAGTCAGCACACTCTTGACAGAACAACCGAATCCAGCCATTTGTGGCTAGAGAAGCCCATCGGAGTTGGCACGCTGTCTCGAACAGCGATCTCGACAGGATCGCCATTTGAAATCCTAGGTTACCCTTGAGCAGCATGAGCAGGGCATCGATTGTCTGGTGCGCAAATGCGAATCCAGAACTAACCGGCGTCAATGCGTTTGTGTCTGTAATCTTCGGCTCTATGCGGCCCCGCTCTTCGTTCAGAAACGTCTGTAGGCGCTCCAGCCGATCAAGAATCGAACTGGTAGGTTCCTCACCCATGAATCATCCGGCCTTCGCTGGCCAGGGCGGCTTCGTGGATCGCTTCGTTCATCGTCGGGTGCGCGTGCACGGTGTTGATGATGTCCTCGGCGGTTGCTTCGACGCTGCGCGCGAGGGCGAATTCGGCAATGAGTTCCGTCGCTTCGGCGCCGATGAGGTGCGCGCCGAGAATCTCGCCGTGTGGGATGCTCGTGAGCAGTTTCACCATGCCCACGTTCTCGCCTTCCGCGATCGCCTTGCCGTGCGCCTTGAGCCCATAGTTGCCGACGTTGTAGTCCTTGCCGGCGACCAGTCCTTCTTCTTTGAGAGCGCGTTCGGTCTTGCCGATGCTCGCCACCTGCGGGTGGCAGTAGGTGCAGCCGGGGATCGAGTCGTAATCGACGCCGACGCAGTCGTGGCCGTTCATGCGTTCGACGCAGGCGACGGCCTCTTCGCTGGCGACGTGGGCGAGCCAGGGCGGGCCGATGACGTCGCCGATGGCGTAGATGCCCGGGGCGCTGGTCTGGTAGGTCGGATCCTCGACGCCGCGATAGGCGACCTTGATGTGGTCCTTGAACGTCTCGATGCCCAGCGCCGGATCGAACAGGCCGTCGTAGCGGCCGCGCACGCCGATGGCCACGAGCACCACGTCCGTCTCGATCGTCTCGGTCTTGCTCTCGTCGCCGGTGGCGGCGATGGTCACGGCCAGGCCGCTGCGCGTCTTGTCGATCTTCTTGGTGATGTGGCTCGTGCGGATGTTGATGCCTGACTTCTTGAACTCGCGCTCGAGCACCTTGCTCACGTCATCATCTTCGATGGGCAGCAAACGGTCAAGCATTTCGACGATCGTCACCTCGGTGCCGAACGCGTTGTAGAAGTAGGCAAACTCGACGCCGATCGCCCCCGCGCCGACGATGAGCATGCGCTTGGGCTGTACGGCCAGGGTCATCGCCTCTTTCGCGCCGATGATCGTCTTGCCGTCGAAGGGGGCAAAGGGCAATTCGCGCGGCACGGCGCCGGTGGCGATGAGCACCCTGGGCGCGGTGAGGGTGTGCTGTTTTGTGCCGCCGGGCTTGTCGAAGACCTGCACTTCGCAAGGCAGCGTCGCCTTGGCCGAGCGGGTGATCTTCGCGTGCCCGTCGAAGTGGGTGATGTTGTTCTTCTTGAAGAGGTAGTGGATGCCCTTGTTGAGCGTGTCGGCCACGCCTCGGCTGCGTCCGATGACCCTCTCCCAGTTGTGCGTCAGGCGCTCGTATTCAAAGCCCCAGTCCTTGCCGTGCTTGGCGACTTCCTGGTAGAGATAGGCGCTCTTGAGCAGGGCCTTGGTCGGGATGCAACCCCAGTTGAGGCACACCCCGCCGAGCCGGTCGCGCTCGATGCAGGCGACTTTCATGCCCAGCTGAGCGGCGCGGATCGCGCCGACATAGCCGCCGGGCCCGCCGCCGATGACAATGAGATCGAACTGAGAATCGGCCATTGGAGAGATCCTTTGATGGGTGCGCCGATCGAGCCCGGCGGGAGGCCGGCCCCACCGCCGATTTGGTTGTGAGGCGGGTCGGTCGGCGAAATGAACCCGATCGTAGCGTGGAAATGGCATTGGGCTTGCGGCTCGCCGCGATTGACGGTTTGCCCGGATCCCAATAGGATCGGGAACCGGTTTGCCGCTCCGGCGACCGGCATTTTTGTTAGCGGTGGAGCCAACCCTTGCGCCTCGCGGTCATCTCAGACATCCATGGCAATGCCGAGGCGCTCCGGGCGGTGCTCGCGCACGTTGAAACCCAGAACGTCGAGGGGATCGTCTGCCTGGGCGACATCGTCGGCTACGGCCCCGAGCCGCTCGAATGCGTCGATCTCGTCGAAGCCCGGTGCCAGTGGTCGCTGCTGGGCAACCACGATTTCGGGGTTCTCTACGAGCCGACCAACTTCAATCCAGGAGCCGAGCAAGCGGCCTACTGGACGCGGGCCCAGTTTGAGAACGAGCAGGATGAGGCCGCCCGGACCCGCCGCTGGGCGTTTCTGAGCCAGTTGCGCGTGCGGGTAAAGTTCGGCAGCGAGCACCAGATCATCGCGGTGCACGGCTCGCCGCGCCGGCCGATCAACGAATATGTCTTTCCCGACGATGCAATCAACGGCACGCTGAAAATTCAACAGATCTTCGAGCGCATCGACAAGTGTGCCGTGGTCGGGCACACCCATGTGCCGGGCGTCTTTACGGATGAACCGGACTTTTACGGCCCGGCGGAATTGAAGAACAAGTTCACGTTCCAGGATGGCGAGAAGTCCATGATCAACGTCGGGTCCGTCGGCCAGCCGCGCGACAACGACCCGCGTGCAAGTTACGTGGTTCTGGAAGACGGCTCGGTCGAGTTTCACCGGGTCGGCTATGACATCGATACCGTGGCGCGGAAGATCAAGGCCATTCCGCAGTTGAACGACTGGCTCGCTGACCGCCTGTACGAGGGCCGGTGAGCCGGACGCCGCGTGCGCGGCGGCACCGAGGTCCGCAGCCGCGGCGCTGTCGGCGATGAACGATCTGCATCGACGAGTCCCATTCAATGTCACCGCGATTCAAGCGATTTCTCATCACGTCTCTGGTCATCCTGGTCGGACTGGCCATCGTCGCCGTGCTCATCCGCGGCGTGGGCCAGTCGAAGCAGCAGCCGGCCCCGGCCGCGCCGGCCGTGCAACCCGAGACCCAGCCGCAGATTCAGCCCCCGGCTGAAGGCGAGACCGACGATCAGGCGATGCTCGACCGCGGCGCCGAGGAGCAGCCCGAAGGCGAGGGGGCCGAACCGGCGCCGGACCAGATCGGCCCGCCTGGTGATGCGCAGCCGCCCGCAGCCGCTTCGACGGGCCTGCACTTCCAGCCGCAGGAATCCGGGCCGCTGGCGCCGCTGGGCGATCTGGACTCTCCCGACAACGCATCGCGACTGATGCTTGAGTTCAGTCCGTACGGCGCGGGCCTCTCGCAGGTGACGCTGGCTGACTTTTATAAAAGTCGCGAGCGGCTGCCCGAGAATCGATACACGCTGCTCGACGGCCAGCCTGACAGCCGGCCCGCGCTGGGCATGCGGCGAATCTACATCAATGGCGAACGCGTCGATGCATTCGACGATCCGCGCTGGTTCCGGCAGATCGCGCCCGGTGAATTCGAGGCGGTGATTGTGGATGCGCAGGACCGGCCGGTGCTGACGGTGTCGCGCCGCTATGAACTGGGCGACTCCGAAGGCGAGATCACGCTCCACCAGTCGCTGCGCAATGAGACGAGCGAAGCGATGACGGTGAGTCTCGAGCAGTGGGGCCCGGGCGATCTGCCCTATTCGCAGAACGGCTACGGCGACTTCCGGCGCGTCCGCTTTGGCTATCTCGATCCGCGCAGCGCATCGGATGTGCTCGCCAACGAGAGCGACTTCCTGCTGCGCCGCCACACCGTGATTAAGGACGCCATCGAGCGGGCCCGGGAATCGGGCGATGCGCCCGAGAGCCAGTTCATCTGGCCCAACGCGACGAGCCTGCAGCGCAACTACACGCTCGCCTGGGTGGCGACCACCAACCGCTACTTCGGCTTTGCGGTGCATCGGGCCGTCGAGGACCCCGCGGCGAACCTGACGAGGTCGCTCGACCGGGACGGTCGCGTCGAGATGTGGGTGGATTCGCCGGCGCCGCGGCTGAGCGACATCGACGACAAAGTCGCCGACACGCTCTACATGAATCTGAAACTGGTGGGCAGCGGCATGCAGCTTGCGGCCGGCCAGTCGCGGAGCCTCGACCTGGGCGTGTACGCCGGGCCGCTGCGCAGTTCGCTGCTCGCCGCCGAGCAGCCGTACCAGGCGTTCAACCTCAAGGAACTCGTCGTTTACCAGTTGACTTGTGCGTGGTGCACGTTCCAGTGGCTGACGCACTTTCTACTGTGGTTCCTGCGGCTCATCGAAGGCGACGTGATCCGCATCGCCGGCGTGGGCATTGGCGTGCACGACTGGGCGGTGGCGATCATTATTCTCGTGCTGTTCGTGCGCGTGCTGCTTCATCCGCTGACCAAAAAGGGCCAGGTTTCGATGCAGCGCATGAGCCGGGGCATGGCCAAACTGCAGCCGGAGATGAAGAAGCTCCAGGAGAAGTACAAAGACAACCCCAAGAAACTGCAGCAGGAGCAGATGGCGCTCTACCGCGAGCACAACATCAACCCGGCCGGGTGCCTGGGCATGCTGCCGATGCTGCTGCAATCGCCCATCTGGATCGCGCTCTACGCCATGCTCTATTTCGCCATCGAGTTGCGCCAGCAGCCGGCGTTCTACGGCGTGTTTCAGATGTTCGGCAACTGGGCGTTCCTGGCCGACCTGTCGCAGCCGGACCACTTCATTTCCATCGGGCACTCGATCCTCGGCAGCATCCCGACGATCGGGTCGTATCTTGAGAAGATTCCGCTGGTCGGCTCGGTGTCGAGCATCAACCTGCTGCCCATTCTCATGGGCGTGATCTTCTACCTGCAGCAGAAGTACATGACCCCGCCGAACCCCAACATGACGCCCGAGCAGGAACAGCAGCAGAAGATCATGAAGATCGTCTTCCCGCTCGTGTTCCCGATCATGCTCTACACCGCTCCCAGCGGCCTCACGCTGTACATCATGACTTCGAGCACCGTGGGCATCCTCGAGAGCCGCTACATCCGCTCGCACATCGACTCGCTCGATCTCGACAAGGACAGCAAACCAGTCGCGGCGCGACCGAGCAAGAAGGTGCCCAACCGCGCCCAGCGATCCGGCCGGTCGCGCTGAGTGGACCTGCAGCGAACGGGCGGCGATAGACTCTGGCGCCGATGAATCTCGCAGATACCATCGTGGCGCGCGCCTCGGCTGCGGGCCCTTCGCGGCGCGGCTTGATCCGCGTCTCGGGGCCACAGGCGTGGAGCGTTGTTGCATCAATCAGCGCCGAATCCCACCTGCCGATCGAGCGGGGGCGCGGCGTTCGGACGCATCGACTCGGTGGCGCCTGCCCGTGCCTGCTGCTGTGCTTCCCCGGACCGAACAGTTACACCGGCGAAGACACCATCGAGATCGCACTGCCCGGAAACCCGACGCTGATCGATCGCGTGGTCAGCGCGGCCATCGACGCCGGCGCGCGGCACGCCGAGCCGGGCGAATTCACCGCCCGCGCCTGGCTCAACGGCCGCCTCACGCTCACGCAGGCTGAGGGCGTCGCGGCGCTGATCGCGGCAGCCTCCGACGCCCAGTTGCGTGCGGCCCAGGCGCTGAGCGGCAATCGGCTCGGCCGCGTCGCCGCCGATCTGTGCCAGCGCCTCGCCGCGGCGCTGGCGCTGGTCGAAGCGGGCATCGACTTCACTGACCAAGAGGATGTCGTGCCCATCGCGCCCCAGGACCTGGACGATCGGCTCAGGGCAATCATCGACGAAATCGATCAGACGCTGGCGCGCGCTGTGGGCAGTGAAGCGCTCAGCGCGCTTCCGACGGTTGTGCTCGTCGGCGCGCCCAACGCCGGCAAGTCCACGCTCTACAACGCGCTGCTCGGCCGCCGACGCGCGGTGGTGAGCGCCGAGCGCGGCACGACGCGCGATGCGCTCGTCGAACCGATGCACCTCGATCCGGCCGATTCGCATTCGCCGGAGGTGCTGCTGGTGGACGTGGCGGGGCTTGATGAGTCGCCGGCGGGGCTGAACCCGCAGATGCAGGCCGCGGCGCGGCGCGCCATCGAACAGGCGGATTTGCTCGTCCAGCTCGTCTCTTCAGATGGCCGCGGCGATGACGCACATCGGTCGCCGGCCGCGGCGCTGGTCGAGCAATCCCGTGCGACGAAGATCGTGGTGCGGTCAAAGTCGGATCTCGCGCCCGACCGACAGGGCTCGCCGCCGCCGGGCGCGCTGCGTTTGAGCGCGGTCACCGGAGAGGGGCTGGGTGAGTTGCGGCGGCGCATCGGCGAGGCGCTGGCGGATCATGTCGCGTCGCTGGGCGCGGACACCCTGGCGCTGCTGCCGCGCCACGAGCAGTGCCTGCGCGAAGCGGGTGATGGGTTGCGCGAAGCGTGCGCGCTGATGGAAACGGGACTGTCCCGTTCTGATGAGCAGTCGAAGTCGCGCCGCAGTCCTCTAAGCGACCCGGAACTGATCGCCGCGTCGATGCGAGCGGCGCTCGATGCGCTCGGCCGACTCGCGGGCTCGGTTTCGCCTGATGATGTGCTCGGCCGCATCTTCGCCGGCTTCTGCATCGGAAAATAAAAAGGTGCCAGGCGCCTTTTCTGGAAAAGGCGCCTGGCACCTTAATTCGGGCGAAGTTGGGTGGATCAGACGCCGCCCTTGCTGAGCAGGTCTTCGATCACCTTGACGAGATTCTTCTCGCCTTCGGGGTCGTAGCCGACGTTGACGTAGGCCACCTTGCCTTCCTGATCGACGACGAAGAACGTCGGGATGCCGCGCACCTTGTACGCCGCGGCAACCTCATCACCTTCGACGAGCAGGCCGTAGGTGAAGCCTTGATCCTTCATGTACTTGATGGGATCGTTGACCTTGTCACCGTTCTCCCACGTGCTGATGCCGAGCACCTTGACCTTCTTGTCCTTGAAGTGCTCGTGAACTTCCTGCACGCCGGGCATGGCCATCTTGCACGGGCCGCACCAGGTCGCCCAGAAGTCGATGAGTACGACGTTGCCGCGCAGGTCCTTCAGGCGGACCGTCTTGCCTTCGCCGGACTGGAGTTCGAAGTCAGGCGCTTCCACGCCGACGGCCAGCGGCTTCGGCGCTTGCGGGCGCTCGTATTCGGTCGTGGTAAAGCCTTCGGGTGCTTCGAGGGCGAATTCATCGGCCTTGAGCTTGACCTTCGGGTTCACGTGATCGAGTTCGACGGAGTAGCCGCCGCTGAGGCGCTCCACGCGGTGCGGCAGATGGTCTTTCTGACCGAAGTACCAGCGCGCTTCGCCCATCGATTCGGCGTAGACGACGTGGACCACGTCGCATTCGACGCCGTTGATCTCTTTCGTGCCCTCGAGCTTGAGCGATTCGCCGTTGAGTTCATCCGAGAACGGCGTCGGATGGACGAATTCGATCATCATGTAGCGCGGCGCGACGCCCATGAGATCTTCGCCGCCGTCTTCTGCCGCCGCCCAGCGCAGCGTCTTCTTCTCGTAGTCAAGTTCGTAGAACTTCTCGCCGTCAAACGAGATGATCCTGATGGGATTCGAGCCGATCGGCCCGTCCGTGTTCGGATTGTCGATCTCGAGCCAGAACGGGCTCGCTTCCATCGAGTCGGCCATGATCGCCTTGACCTGGCCGGAGGCGGACTGGATCGACGGCGGGGCGCCTTCGAGCGGCTGGAAGCGGAAGTCGTAGGTGATCTGCTCGCACTTGAGCGTCGTCTCGTCCACCTGGCGGACGATTTGCGTGACGTCTTTGCCCGCAGGAGGCGGGCCGGCAAGAGTGGTAGAGGCAACCAGCAGCGCGCTGGCGGTGGCAATGACTGCTTTCATCTGAATCTCTCCTTTGGTTAGTCGCCAGTGAAGGATGGCCGTTTCGCAGGCGCGGCCGATGCAGGCGGGAGCGGCGGGCGCGCGCCGGGCAGGCTTGACTTTATTGGCCTTGCCCGGCGGATGATTCTACCACAAACTGTAGTTCAAGAGGCGGTTGCGGCTGGATTTGCCAACGCTTCGGCCACAAGTGCAATGTTTCCAACAGGTTCCCGAGAATCGCCGCCGTCGAATTCCAGTTCCCAGAACCCCACGTCGTGCCACTGATTGAACTTCCAGCCCACCCGGAACATCGTGCCCACGTGCCGGAAGCCGAAGTGCTCGTGCAGGCTCACGCTCGCCGGATTGGGCAGGGTGATCCCGCCGATCGCCTTGCGATAGCCCTGGCGCTGACTGATCGAGAGCACGCGTTCATAGAGGTCGCGGCCGATTCCCCGGCCGTGCCAGCCCGCGCGGAGATACACCGTGGTTTCGATCGTCCAGAGGTAGGCGCAGCGCGCGCGAAACGGTGACGCCTTGGCGAACCCCACAATCCCCGAGCCGGGCTCCTCGGCGACGAACCATGCGTACCGCACGCGCTGCTGGCGCCAGGCGTCGATCCACATTGATACCGGCTCGGGGACGACGGCGAAGTTGGCCGGCGTGTTGGCGGCGTACCAGTTGGCAATGTCCACGATCGCCGGGATGTCCGATTCAGTCGTCAGACGCAGGTGCACCATGGCAGGCTCCGCTGGGGCGCGAGATGGTACCGTGCGGCGGAGGCGCGGGCGAGGTCAGCGGTCGAAGCCGAACAAATCTTCCCGGGCATCGGCCGCCCCGGCGATGCCGTGGCTGATGATCTGAGCCGCGATGAGGCTGAATGTAATTCCGTTGCCGCCGTAGCCGAGCGCGAAGTGCACGTCGGGCCAGTTCCGATGTCGGCCAATCCAAGGCAGCCCGTCTTCGGTCTGGCCAAAAGTGCCGGCCCACTCAAAGGCCGGTCGCGGCTCGATTCCCGGAGCCAGGTCGCACAACTGGTCAAGCAATTGGTGCGACTTGGTCCTAATGAGCGCATCGCGCGGGCCCGCGGCGGTGAAGACCTCGTCGCCGCCGCCGACGAGCACGCGGCCGTCGGAAGTCGTCCGGGCATAGAGGTAAGGGTCGCCGGTGTCCCACAGCAGGGCGCGCTGCGGCCAGGGATCACCCGCAAGCGGTTCGGTGGCGACGACGTAGGTGCTGCGCAGCTGCACGCGGCGGGCGACCTGGGCGAATTCATCGGGTGTCTCATAGCCGGTTGCGATGACGACGTGGCGGGCCGTCACTTCGCCCCCGCCGGCCAGGCGCAATCGAAACGGTCGGGCGCTCTCGACCAGAGCGGACGTGTCCACGCTGCCGCGCGGCAGCAGGGCGGCGCCGGCGCGCAGAGCCGATCGGAGCAGCGCCACCGTCAGCCGCAGCGGATCGATTTCGAACGCATCGGCACTGAGCAGTGCGCCCGGCCGGCTGATGCCAAACCGCTCACGCAACTCGCGCTGGCCGAGCACTTCAACGGCGATGCCCAGTTCACTGCGGGCCTTCGCTTCGGCCTTCAGGCGGCGCATGTCGCGACGACGTACCGCCAGGTTCACGCTCGGGCGCGCGATCAGATCGGCGTCGTCATCAAGACCGGCGACGAGGCGCTGCATGTCGCCCAGCGCCCGCCATGAAGCGAGGTACGCTTCCGACGCGGCGATCGAGCCGATGCGCAAGCAGAGTTCGGTAAGTGGAGTGTCGAGTTCGTAGAGGATCAGCGCGGTGCTGGCGGGCGTGCTGCCGCGCCCCACGCCGCGCGCATCCAGGATGCCGACACGGAGACCCGTCCGGGCCAGCGCGTGAGCCACGAAGGCGCCCGTGATCCCCGCGCCGAGGACAAGCACGTCGAGCGCAGCGGGCGTGGGAATGGTCGGCGTCATCCGCACAGGCCCGCTGCGCGTCGGCCAGTAGAGCCGGCCGGAGTGCAGATCATCGCGGCCGGCCGCAGTTGGCAGCGCCTCGGGCCGATCTCGATCTGCGTCGATGGAGAGTTCGCCTGTCACGTCCAACGAGCCTACTTGCCGCGCACCCGTCGGGCGCTAGGCAAACGGAACTGATGCTGCCGAGGTAGACGGGGAAACGACCCCGTATGAGCATGATTTCATCACGATTTCACCGATCGATCAGGAGCGATCGGTATGGTTTTGGCGTTGTTGTTGAGGCAGGTCCGATCGGGCCGGCCGCAGCGACTCATCCGACGAGAGGAGCTACATCATGCCCAAGAAATCCTGGACGAAGAAGGACGAACGCCAGTACGAGCACGTGAAGGAGAGCGAACGTGAACAAGGTCGCAGCAAGGACCGGGCCAAGGAAATCGCTGCCCGCACGGTCAACAAGCAGAGGAGCAAGGAAGGCCGCACCAAGTCGAAGTCGAAATCGAAGTGATGCGGACATGAGGAAGCAGACTGAGGCTTCACCGCCGCGGTCGTTCGAATCGATCGCGCAGGTGCTCAGCGACCGCTATGGTTCGGAAGTCAGTCCGGCTGAGGTCGAGCAGGTCTGCATCCGCGCGCAGCGCAAGATCCTTCGAGCGCTGCTTTCAGATCCTGAACTTCGACAGGCCGTGATCGGCGCTGATGCCGCTTGACGCTCGGCCGAAACCAGATCACAAGCCGAGGCGCTCCGCCTCGGCTGCGATCGCGTCGATGCAGCGCTGGATGTGCGCGTCGCGATCGACCTGCATCCCTTCAATTCCCTGCTCGATGTCGTGGCGACTCACCGCGGCTGCGAAGGCTTTGTCCTTCAACTTCTTCTTCACGCTCCTGGCTTCGAGATCGGCCAGCCCGTTGGGCCGGACTTTGGCGCACGCCACGATGAACCCCGCCAACTCGTCCACGGCAAAGAGCGCCTTGGCCATCGGCGTCTGGCGCGGCACTCCGCTGTAGTCGGCGTGGCCGAGTATCGCGGTGCGGATTTCGTCGTCGACGCCGAGAGACTCAAGGTGAGCGACACCGACAAACGGGTGCTCTTGGCGCGACGGGTGCTTTTCGTAGTCAAAATCGTGCAGCAGCCCGGTGACGACCCAGCGGTCCACCTGGGCAGGCTCAAGTTCTCGGGCGTACGAGGCCATGCACGCAGCCACGCACTCCATGTGAACGCGCAGGGCAGGGCTGCTCACCCACTCGTGCATCAGGTTTCGAGCCGCATCGGGCGTCATGGGCATCTGGGGGCCTTTCTTATCCGGAACGCGAAAGCCATTCTATATGTGCGGCGAATCCGGACCGGCAGCTCGTTGCGGCGAGACCACGTGCGGGATCTTGCCGATGACAGAGCAGCGAGTTCGGTGCATTCTCGTTTGCGAGGGAACGGGCTGACATGAGTCCCGCGACACGTTCCAAGGCGGATGACGGCGCGGCCCCTGAGGCCGGGGCCGGAAAACGCCGTCACGACCGCTTCGACTGGAAGACCCGCGTGCAGGTGCTCTGGCTCGATGAGCATGGCCGCGGGACGCTGGTGATGCTGCGCACGCAGGATCTCAGCGCGGGTGGCGTGGCGCTGCTCTCGTCGCCGTGGATCCACTCCGGTCGCTGCGGAGCCGTGCTCCTCTCGGAGGGTTCTGCCGGGCACACGGTGCGATGGATCGAAGTGCTGCACGGCCGCTACGTGCCCGAGCGCAAGGCGCACGTTATCGGCTGTCGCTGGATCGCTCCGCCCGAGAACGCCCCGAGCGTCAAAGTCCTGCAGACTCCCTCGGGCATGCGACTTGAGTTCGACTCGGACCTGCCCCCGCGCATGATCTGAGCGAAAACAGGTCAACTCTATCGGATGATGCGAGCATCGTGGCCGCTGTCGAGCGGTTTGGCTCGCGAGCATCAAAGCGAACCCCCGGTTGGTGCGAAATGACTGTTGGCGGCGGCAATCTCGCCATGCCGTGCGAGCGGATGGCCGCCTCGGAGGGGGACTCGTGGAGAAATGGTGGAGTTCAAAGCCTCTCGTCCCGTCGGGGGCCTCCGCGTGCGACCGGGTTCATGATCGCTACGAGTGGCGCCATTGGGTGCACGTCTCGTGGGTTCGTGACTCGATGATCGGCCGGCCCGTCGTGGTTGGCACGACAGACCTCAGCGCGGGCGGGGTCGGTCTGATCTGCCCGAACATGATCCATCCGGGCTCGATCGGCCTGGTCATGTTCGTCGGCGCCGATCGGCAGTTGAAACTGCATTACGCCAAGGTGGTCCACTGCCGCTATCTCATGGGATCGATGTCCCACCTGATCGGCGCCAAGTGGATCGGCGAGCCGGCCGGGCTGCCGGAGGTCAGAGCGGAGATGACGCCGGATGGACCACGGCTGATTGTCGGCCTGCTGCGGGCGCGGCGCGACATCTGCCGCCTTGGCCGGCCTCCGGAACTGGTGGAAGACAGATTCAGGTCTCGCTGAGGTGGAGGACGGCCATGAACGCCGGCGAAGGGGTCCAGAGTAATCCGCTGCAATGCGGTGAGCCGCAGGGGCGCATCAACCGCGCGCACGAGCGCTTCGACTGGAATGATCAGTGCCAGGTCTGCTGGTTCCCGCAGGGTACGCCCATGGAGCCGGTCTCGATCAAGTGCTGCGATCTCGGGCTGGGGGGAATCGGACTGATCTGCGAGACCGCCGTGGCCGTCGGCACGCGCGGCGCCGTGCTGCTGCAATGCGACGGCAGCAGCGGGAGGATTCGCGACATCGAGGCGGTGCACTGCCGCTTCGATCCCTCCATTGGTGCTCACATCGTCGGGGCGAAGTGGCTCGCGGATTCAGGTTGCGGCGACGCGCTGCTGGTCATGCGAACCCGATCCGGGCCGCAACTGGCGCTTCGGCCGGGACAGATTCCGACCGCACAAGAGCGCGGCGTCGCGTAGGCGGATCGATCGATTTCGCGCAGCCGGGAACCCAAGGGCGCGCCATGCCACGCGCGCTCGTATGCCGGAGTCCGTCATTCCTGCGCAGAGCCCGCCCCTGCGAAGGCTGGTGTTCGGCGAGCGCCACTTGCGCGGTATTGAGCGCGTGCGCGCGGCAAGCGCACGAAGTCATCATGCGCTCGCATCGTCTGCCGACTTCGCGCGTGGCATGGCCTTGCGCATTGCATGGCTATGCCGGCGTTCGTTGAAGTACATTCCCGCCTGTGCGCGGGGCGTTGCGACAGACGCCATCAGTTGTGGCTGGCGCCCAGGCCGAGTCGCTGCTCGATGAGGCGCCTCAGCCCGCGGCCCATGCCGTGCACGAGCCAGAGCGTCTGAAAGCGGACTGCCAGACGGCGGATTGTCGGATCGTGCGGGGCGGCCTTCTGGGCCCGGCGCAGCATGACCCGGGCTCGGCTGAAGCGGCTGGAGCGGATATAGGCCAGCAGCAGATTGTGGTTGGCGCGCTCGTGCGAGGCGTCGATGCGCAGGGCCCGACGAGTCGCGTCGATCCCGCCTTCGTAGTCGCCTGCTTTGAGCATGAGCACGCCCATGCGGTGCCAGCCCTCGGCCGAATCGGGTTCGCGATCCACCAGCAGGCGCAGCGCGACCAGTGCCTGGTCGTTGAGCCCAACCTTGTGCAGCAGGTCCGCCAGGCCGAGCAGATCGGGTTCGTCGGCGGTCAGCGTCTCCATCACCGAGTTGAGATGGCGCCGAGCCAGGTCGTGACGGCCCGTGTGATAGGCGACGATCGCGGTGTTGAGCGCCACGCCGGGGTACTCGCCGTTGAGTTTGGCGACCAGTTCAAACTCGACCGCGGCGGCCTGATAGTGCTGCGCCTTGAGAGCGATCTGGCCGAGGTGGAAGTGCGCATCGCTGTTGGCCGGCTCAAGTTCGAGGATGCGGCGGAACTTTTCGGCGGCCTCGGTGAGTCGATCCATCGCCGCGAGGTGCTGACCCAGATCGAGCAGCGTGCCGATGTTGCCGGGATCTTCGCGCAGGTCGCGCAGATACAGCCGCAGCGCCTGTTCAGGCTGGCCGAGCGCGGCGTAGGCGGCGGCGAGGCGGGCGTGGACGCGCGGCATGCGCGGGTCGAGCCGGGCGGCTTCCTTGAAGCACCAGATCGCCTTTTCAAAAAGCCGCCGCTGAAGCAGGCTCTCGCCCAGATGCGCGCAGCACACGGGGCACTCATCGCGGATTTGGCGGGCGAGGTAGTAGATCTGCTCGGCTTCGTCGTGCCGATCCAGCATCGTCAGAGCGGCGATCTGCGGGCAGTAGGCCGATTCGTTCGAGGGTTCGAGCGCGACCGCCTTGCCCAGCGCCTCCAGCGCCTCGCCCGGCTGGCCGATGCGTCCGAGATTGACGCCCAGGCTGACGAGGGCCTGATGATGGTGCGGATCGAGCGCGTGCGTGGCCTTGAACGCTTCGATGGCCTCTTCAAGCCGGCCCGCGGCCTCGAGCGTGAGGCCGAGGTTGTACGTCCAGTCCGGTTGATGCGGATTGAGCGACAGGGCCTTGCGCAATTCGGCTTCGGCCTCTTCCCAGCGGCCGAGTTCGAAGAGTTCATGCGCCCGCTGAACGTGTTCTTCGCCGCTCTGCCATTCGCTCATGAAATTCAAACCTCGCCGGGCCGATTCAACGTAGAGGAAACTGACGGTAAATCGGGCCGGACCCTCGAATCGAAGGAGACTCTCCGGAATTCGCCGGATTATACTCCGCCAGGCAATCGTCAGTTAAATCGACACGAACGCCCTTGATCGTCGATCTTTGCTGATTACGCCGCTTCATGCACTGCCAGACGCTTCAATCTCTTCTCGTCACGTGCCTTGCGTCACTTCTGATGGCCTGGGCGCCTCCTGCTGGCGCACAGCTGACCGAGTCGCAGCGGGCGGATCTGGAAATCTGGGAATCCGTGCTGGCGACGTCGCCGGCCGACCTGAACGTGCAGCGCTCCGCAGCCCGCCGGCTGCTTGACAGCGGCTGGGACGAGTCCATGCAGGTCCTCACCGATCGGCTCGGCGACTTTGATCGGCCCGAACTCGTGGCGCTTATCTGCACGTCCATTCGCGACATGGACGTCCCGCCTGAAAAGCTGTTCGACCCGCTGCTGAGCGATCTCCTTTCCGCGCCGCCTGAACTGCTGGCCGACCTGGCCGACGCGATCGGTTCGTATCCCACCTCGGTGCTGCCCCGGCTGATCGAGCGGCTGCACCGGCCCGAGGCGCCTGCGTCCGAGAAAATCAGCCTCATCGCGGCCCTGAGCCGCTTTACCGAAGTCGAAGTCGTCGACGAACTCATCAATTGCCTCGACGCCGGCGCTGATGCGCAGGTGCGCGCCGCGGCGCTCCAGGCGCTGGTTTCCGTCACCGGCGCCGATCACGGCGACTCGATGACGCGCTGGCAATCCTGGTGGCGCAACAACCGCATCCAGGGCCGCGACGGGCTTATCCGCCGCAAACTCCGAAGGCTGGAGCGCGAGCGCAGCGACGCCCTGCTGCGCATCCAGGTTCTCCAGCGCGATGTCGCTTCGCTCACGGGCGACCTGCTCGCGGCTCTCAACCGCAATTACACGCTCACCGATCCGGCTCAACGCAACGCGCTGCTGCTTTCGCTGCTGCAGGACCCGCGCGTCCCGGTGCGGCGCCTCGGGCTCGATCTCGTCGAGCAGCGGGTGCTCAACGCCGAGAACCTGACGCCCGAGGTGATCGCGGCTCTGGAGAAGATGATTGCCGACCCGGCGCCGTTGCTGCGGCCGCTGGCGATTCGGCGGCTGGCGCTGGTCGATGCCGCGCTCGCGGCCAGTCTGGTCGGGCCGGCGCTGGCCCAGACTCAGGATGCCGAAATGGAAGCGGCCATTCTCGCCGTGCTCGGCCAGTCCGCGTCAGCCAATGCGGTCCCGGCGCTGATGGACCGCTTCCTGCTGCCCGAGCGGCCCAAAGGTTGCGCCGCGGCCGTGCTGACCGCCACGCTCGCGGGCTTGTTGTCGCCCGATGATCTCGCGCAGGTGGCGACCCGGCTGGCGGAGAAAGGCGCTGCAAACCTCAGTGCTGCCGAGGCGGAACTGCTCGCCTGGTGCGACAACGAGGCGGCGGGGGCCACGCTGACTCAACTGTTCGAATCGCCGCAGTCGCAGGCTGATCGCAAGGCCGCCGCGGCTCGCGGCCTGGTGGCCTCAGGATTGCACGCTCAGATGCTCGTGGCCAACGCCGGCGATCCAATCGTGTACCCGCAGGCGCTTCGAGCGGCCGCCAAGCGCGGCGGGCTGGAGGGGCTTCGGCTGATTCTCGGCTGGAGTGTGCTCGATCCGGCGAAGTTCAACGAAGAGGTGACCCAGGTGCTTGCGGCTCTTGCTCCCGGGGACTGGCTCGAAGCCGACAACCTGCTGGCGACGCACGAGTCCGTCAGTCTCCAGCAGCGGATCAATTCTCTCACGCGCGTGCTTACGCTGCCCCAGCAGCCCAACGGCACCGGCGCGGGCGAGGCGGCGCTGCCGCCGGCGTTGCGACGCCAGGTCTGCCTGCGCCTGGCGGAATTGCAGTGGAATCGAGCAGATGCGGAAGCGATGCTCACGGCCGTCCAGGCGGCCCCGCCGGGAGACAACGAAGCCGACCGGCAGGCGCGGTGGCGCAACATCGCGCTCGTCGCTCTCGATCGATTCGACGCGGCGGACGCGAGCCGCGGGTCGGACTGGGTCGATGCGCTCGATCTCGTCCTGCGCCAGAAGACCGCCGATGTCGAGCGGGCCAATCGCATCGTCGAGGCGATCCGCAACGGCCGGGCGACTGGCCTGACTGAGCCCGACCGCAATCGCTTTGACGCGCTGGTTTCGAAGATCGCAGCGCTCACGCCCGAACCCGATCCAGGCGGAGGCTGAGGGCGGGTTTTGCCGGCGGCGCGAAGCGCCGCGCGGGCAATCCCCAATGAGCGGTGGGAGATTGATTGAGCCGCGCGGTTTGCAATCATCCTGCGTGGCCGGATCGAACATGAATTCCACCGCAGCCGGATCAACCTCGAACAACGGCTGGTGCATTGACCTGCATCACGTGTCCAAGACGTATCGCGGCAGGATCCGCGCGCTCGACGGCATCACGATGCAGGTGGCGCCGGGCGAGGTGTTCGGCTTGCTTGGCCCCAACGGCGCGGGCAAGAGCACGCTCGTCAAGATCATGATGACCGTCATCCGCCCCAGCCGGGCTGAAGGAACCGTGCTGAGTCGGCCGGTGGGCCACAAGCCCACGCTGCGGCGAGTCGGCTACCTGCCCGAACACCACCGCTTTCCGAGCTACCTCACCGGCGAGCAGGTTCTGAGTTTCTACGGCGCGCTCTCGGGCGTGGGGCGCGCCGACCGCAAGCGCCGCGCCGCGGCCCTGCTCGAGCGCGTCGGCATGAGCAAGTGGCGTGACATGAGGATCGCCAAATACTCCAAGGGCATGATGCAGCGCGTCGGCCTGGCGCAAGCGCTGATGAACGATCCGGAACTCGTCGTGCTCGATGAGCCCACCGACGGCGTCGATCCGGAAGGCCGCAAGGAGATTCGCGACCTGCTGGCGCAACTTCGCTCCGAGGGCCGCACCGTCTTTCTCAACTCGCACCTGCTGAGCGAAGTGGAGATGGTGTGCAATCGCGTCGCCATCCTGCTGCAGGGCAAGGTCGTCGTGCAGGGGACCATCGAGGAACTGACGCGCGGCTCGCGGCGCTTCGAGATCGAATATGCCGGGCCGGAAGTGAACTGGCTCGGCGAGATTGTGGGCGCGACAAGCCGGGCCGCGGCCGACGGAGCGCGGCGGATCATCGCCTTGCCGGGCCGCGAAGCGCGCGACGCGCAGCCGATCATCGACCGGCTGCGCGCCGACCAGGTCGTCATCCACCGCTGCCAGTTGTGCGTCGAGTCGCTCGAAGACCTGTTCATCCGCTCGGTGCGCGATCCGGCGACGGGGCGGGCGCACCTGCCGGGCGCTGCGCGCGGGGAAGGTGCGTCATGACCGCCGTGCTGGCCATCCTCGTCGATTCGTACCGCGAACTGATCGCCAAGAAGCTGTTCTGGTTCGTGCTGGCGATCTCGCTGCTCATCGTGCTCTCGTTCGGCTCCATCGGCTTTAACGACAAAGGCGTGAGCATCGGCTATGGCATCTACACCATCGAGAACGACGTGCTCAAAGCGGAGAGCGCGCTCATCCGCCCGTTCATGGACTTTGCCTTCGCCAGCGTCATCGTGTCGATGTGGCTGGCGTGGGGGGCGATCATTCTCGCCCTTATCTCCACGGCGGAGATCTTCCCGAACTTCCTCGCCGGCGGAGCGATCGATCTGATCCTCTCCAAGCCGGTGCGGCGAACGACGGTGTTCTTCTCGAAGTATCTCGGCAGTCTGCTGTTCGTGTTTTTGCAGGTGGCGATCTTCTGCGTGGGCGTGCTGCTGGTCATGCGCTGGCGCGTGGGCGAGTGGCGCTGGCCGATCCTGCTGGCGGTGCCGATCCTCGTGCTCGTGTTCAGTTACCTCTATTCGCTCATGGTGCTCTTCAACGTCGTGACGCGATCGACGCTGCCCTCGTTGGTGCTCACGCTTCTTGCATGGCTCGCGCTGTTTACGCTGCACACGACCGACGGCGTACTGCTGACGCAGTTCCGCATCCGCGCCGAGGTCGATCGGGATGCGTACGCGCGGCGGATCGAGTGGTACGAGCAGCGACTCAACGAGGCGGCCGAGCAGGGCGACAACGACGCCGTGAACCGCTACCGCACGCGCCTGGCGGCCGATGAAGCGAGCCTGGCCGAGGCGCAGGAGCGCGTGGAGAAGTGGACGCCGATTTCCCAGGCGGCGAATCTGGCCACGCTGCTGCTGCCCAAGACGAGTTCGACGACCAACATCGTTCAGCGCCAGTTGCAGTCCAGCAGCGGCATGACGACGTCGTCGCTCATGTCAGCGCTCAACGGCGACCAGCCGGGGCCCGCTCCGCAGCCCGAGTCCTACGAGAATGATTCACAGGGCGACATGTACCGGCGGCGCGATCAGGAGATCATGCGCCGTGCCGAGGAGTACGAAAACAGCCGGCCGTGGTGGAAGATCATCGGCACTTCGCTGATCTTCGAGGGCCTGGTGCTGGCGGTCGCCTGCTTCATCTTCGTGCGCCGGGATAATTGAGAAGGCACCGAGGCATCAGAACCAGGTCCAGCCGAGCACCTCGGCGCCGATGAAGCCGATGAGGTACGAGGTAATCAGCACCACAGTCATGAGCAGCACGGCGGTGAGTCCTGCGTCGGGCAACCGCAAATAATTCCGGCAGGCAACCCACCACCAGATGTACGCCCATACCATGACGAGGAACCAGATCGGTTTCACCGTCATGAAGATGACGGTGGCGACCCCGCCATCCCTGAATGAGAAGAACTCCCACTGGCTGGGCATGAGCGCATCGGGCAGATCATCCGACCTGAGCGCCACGTAGCCGAGTTGAACGATGGCCAGCAGCAGGGCGATGCTCGCGGCGGCGATGAGCCAGTATAGCCAGATGCGAACGAGGTGTACTCGGCGGACTTTGATGCGCTGAAGCGATGTGGGTATGGCCCGGAATGCAAGCAGCGGCAGTGTGAACGCGGGGGCGAGGCAGAGCGCGAAGAACTGCAATTCGAATCGCAACCAGAGAAACACATCCTGACTGATATTCCTTGGAGGCGTCCATCTCGCACCCCAGCGGTTTCTGATCAGGCCCTCGGCACACCAGATTCGCCCGGTGCGCACGACGATCGTGACGAACAGCAGCCCGACAAGCAGCCAGATGAGCGGCGCCAGACGGATCGGCTGCATGAGACTGACTTCGCGGGAGATGCGCCGGCCGCCGACTGGCGTGATCATCGTGAACAGGGCGCTGCGGACCGGTCGGCGGCGCCACTGGTGCTCGAAGAGCCAGCTGTGCAGCGGGCGGGTGAAAAGGTCCGACCAATCGAATTCGAGACCGCATTCGGTGCACCGGCCGCCGAGAGGGCACGCCTCGCGCCACGACTGCACGGTGCCGCGCAGGTCATAGCCGCAGCGCGGGCACTCGACGGGGCGCTCCGCGTCGGGGGAGGGTGCGGGCTCATGTGGCCGAGCGGTTGGAGTGATTGCCGTTGACATTGATCGCTCGAATCGTGTCAGCCATCGCACCACGATGCCATCTGCACGCTACATCAGTGACTGCATCACGCTCACCGCGTGCTGCACGAGATAGGAAGCGAGCGCGACGATAACCATGAGCAGCGTAGCCGTGAGCGTGGCGTCGGGGAGGCGGAGGTAATCGCGGCACGCCGCCCGCCACCAGAACCACGCCCAAACGAGCGCCAGCATCCAGATCGGGAAAACCGTCGTGGCAAAGACGACGATGTTCGAGTCGGAATAGGCTATATTGGCGGGAAAGCGCCAGTCGCCGGGCCGCAGCAGGAGCGGCGCATCTGCTCCGAACGCATGCCAGACCGCCTGGATGAACGACAGCGCCAGCATGATGCTCGCAGCGCCGATCATCCAGTAGCAGCCGAGGCGCGCCAGGTGGATGTAGCGCACCTTGATGCGCTGCAGCGAAGTGGGGATGAGAAAAAACACCAGCGGCGGGAGCAGCAGCAGCGCCGCCAAATAGATCGCGAAGAAGTCGAACTCGTCGCGCATGAGCTCGCGAAAGCCGATATTGAGGCGACTGCCTCCTGACCGCCGGCTCCACGGGGCGTTGAAAAAGGCGTGGACTGCGTAGGCCAGCGAGCCCGCGCGTAGAGCCAGCACTGTCAGCCAGAGCACCATCGCCAGCAGCACAAGCGGGCGGAGGCGGATGACGTGCATGAGCGTCGCCTCGCGCGCGATGCGCGACCCGCGCGGGCACGCAGCAATCGTCTTGAGCAGGCTGCGAATCCACTGGCGCCTGTACTGATGTTCAAAGAGCCATTCGTGCACCTGCTCGCGCAGCACCCAGCCCCAGCGGAACTCCAGTCCGCATTCCGTGCAGCGGCCTTCAAGAGGGCACACATCGCGCCACGACTGCACCGCGCCGCGCAGGTCGTAGCCGCAGCGCGGGCACTCGATCGCCCGCGCTTGCTCAGGCGGCGCGGCAGCCAAGTCGGGCGAAACAGGTTGAGGCGCAGTCGCGGTCATCGAGCCCTCGGGTGATGCGGCCATCATACCAGATCCTGCGGCAAGATGCGGCGGATCGCAGCCAAATCCGCACTGCCGCAGCGGTGATGAGGCCGGCATAAACTCAGTTATGACCCGACCCGCCGCTCCCCGCCGCATCGCCATCCTCTCGACCGGCGGGACCATCGAAAAGACCTACAACGCCTCGGACGGCACGCTCGCCAACCAGCGATCCGTTCTCGAGATCATGCTTGCTTCCCTCGTGCTGCACGGCGTGACCATCGACCGCTATCCCGTGATGAACAAAGACTCGCTGGAAATGAGCGACGCCGACCACGAGCGCATCGCCCAGGCGGCGCGCGAGCAGTCGGATGTGCACGACGGCATCATCATCACGCACGGCACGGATCGGCTGCAGTTCACCGGCGAGCGTCTGGTCGAGCGGCTCGGCCAGCGGCCGCGCGTGCCCATCATCCTCACCGGCGCGATGCGGCCGTATGAACTGCGCAATACCGACGCCATGCAGAACCTCACCGAAGCGCTGCTGGCGGTGCAGATCGTCGAGCCGGGCGTGTACGTGGCCATGCACAACCGCGTGCTGCGCTTCCCGGGCGTCGTCAAAGATCCGCAGCGCCTGACCTTCTGCTATGAGGGCGAAGGCGAGTAGTTGCCGGGCCGATCATCGCGTGGACTGACCCGCGCGAGATGGTTCGGCGGTGCTGAGCCGGTCCACCGCTTCGGCCGCAGCATCGTAGAACGGCAGCAGGACGAGATCGGCGCCTGCGCGCTCGAGCACGTGGGCGTCGACGTGTGAGTGCGCCGTCAGCGCAATGCGGCCGCCGTAGGCGTGCGAGCGCATGGTCTTGAGCACGGCGAGATTGGCATCCAGCCCGGGCAGCGCCGCGACGACCCACTGAGCGCTTTGCAGTGGAAGTGATGAGGTGATCTCCGGATCCTCGGCATCGCCGTACTCGGCCCACAGGCCTTGCGCGTTCCACTCGTGAATGATGTGCGGATCAAAGTCAACGCCCAGGACGCTTCGGCCTCGCTCCCGGAGGCGCTTGGCGATGTTGCGGCCGTAGCGCCCCAGGCCCAGGATAATGATGTCGGGATGGTCGGGCACGGCCGTATCTTCGGCTATCTCGCGCGTGGGCTTCTTTCGTTCGAAGCGATGCATGAGCGGAGCAAGGCGCACCGAGATCTGATGCGAATAGAGAATGACATAGGTGGACAGACCGAACGTCACCAGCCCGACGAGGGTGATGAGCCCGACATCGGAGTCGCCCAGGTGTCCCAGCGAATGTCCAAGCGCCGCGAGGATGAGGGAGAACTCGCTGATCTGCGTCCCGGTGAGTCCGGTGAGCAGAGCGGTGCGCTGCCGATAGCCGGCGAGGAAGAGAATGAGCATGAGGATGAGCGGCTTGACGAGCAGAACGAACGAGACCAGCGCCAGCGCGATGCCCCATTGCGGCGCTTTCATCGTGAAATCCAGCCCGGCGCCGAGGCTGATGAAAAAGAACAGCAGCAGGAAGTCGCGCAGGCTCACCAGCCGGCCTGAGATCGCTTCCCGATAGGGTGTGGACGCAAGCGAGACGCCGGCCAGGAACGAGCCGACCTCGCGGCTCATGCCCAGCGCATCGGCCGCCGTCGCCAGCGCCAGGGCCCAGGCGACGGCGGAGAGCACCAGCAGTTCGGGCGAGCGGGCCAGGTAGTGCGCCAGACGTGGCAGGATGAACCGGGCCAGGGCCGCAATCGCCATGAGAAACGCCCCGCCCTTGGCGATCACGAGCAGCGCTTCGAGCCATGGCCGCTCTACTTTCTCGCCCACACCGGCGCTCAGCGCCGTCAGCGCGATCATCGCCAGCACGACGATGAGGTCCTGGACGATCAGAATGCCCACTGCCAGCCGGCCGTGCAGGGCGTCGATCTCGCGCTTGTCGCTGAGCAGCTTCACGATGATGATGGTGGAGGAGAACGTGAGCGCGACGGCGGTGTAGAGCGATGAGATCCGCCCCATGCCAAGGGCGGCGCACACCACGAACGCCAGCGCCGCGGTGATCAGCACCTGGGCCGCGCCCATCGAAAGCGCGACCAGCCCCATGCTCCGGATGACGCCCACATCCAGTCGAAGCCCAACGAGAAACAGCAGGATGGCGATGCCCATCTTGGCGAGAAGGTCGATTTCCTCTTCGGCGGTTACAAGATTCAGGCTCGCCGGCCCGGCGATCACGCCCACGGCGATGAACGAGACAATGAGCGGCTGGCGCAGCAGCCGCCCCAGCGCGCCGACACCGGCGGCGATGAGCATGATGATCGCAAACTCGTTGAAGATGTTCTGAAACATCGCTGTGCTCGAGTCGGCGGATGATAGTGGGGGCACGAGCGGGGCGGGCGCGGTCAAAAGCCCCCGTTCAGGGAACGGGGGCTTGCAAGGGAGGGAAGAGAGTCCACCTGGCGCGGGTCCGCCGAGATCAATCCTCGACGATGAGGTTGGCCCGCAGCGGAATGCCGCTCGCGAGGTTGAAGTAGTTGGGGCTGGTGGCGATCATCGCCTCGTGCGCCTTGCGGTACTGCTCGGCCGTGCCGTTGCCCTTGACGCGGATGGTGTAGCGGATCTCGTCGTAGCCGGCGCGGACCCTGGTGTCGATGCCGAGGAATCCGCGCAGGTCGAGCTGGCCCTCGGATTCGAAACTGAGCGATTCGAGTTCGACGCCCTGCAGCGAGCAGACCGCCACGAAGGTGTTGAGCATGCACGCGTTCATGGCGCCGAGCAGGTACTCCTGCGGGTTGGCGTGCTGATCCTGGCCGCACAGTTCGCGCGGCTCGTCGATGTCGATGGTGAATGAGTGCTTGAGATTCTGCCCGCCCAGGCTCCAGCCGGTCACGCGGGTCTGGCTGTGCATGCCGTGCTTCCACTGGGTGGCGACGCGGAAATCGGCCAGACCCTTGCGGTGGTCCTGCTTGATCGTGCGGACGAGGTTCTTGATGCCGTCCGTGTCAATGCCGTTGAGATGAGCGGTTGCGGTAGTCATGGAGTCGATCCTTTCAGAACTGGGTTGAGTGATTCAGATGCGAACGGGTCCAATGATGCACGTGCGTCAACGCGAGTGGGCAGCAGGCGTGGCTGCGTTCGTCATTGATTGGCCAAATGTACGATGCGGTTGAGCGTTGACAATTGACTGGCGGTGCAGCCGAGGTGGACTGCCGGTCAGGTTGAGGTTGACTCACAGTCAAGTTGCGGCCGCGGGAGGCATAAACTGACGTTCCATCACCGATGCCGGGCGATTGCCAGGAGTGAAGCGTGGCGACGACGACCAAAGAAAAACTCGTGCAGACGGCGCACGATCTCTTCTACGTTGAGGGGTTCCACACCGTCGGCCTCGATCGAATCCTCGACGCCGTCGGCGTGACCAAGACCACGTTCTACAACCACTTCTCGAGCAAGGATGACCTCATCATCGAGGCCCTGCGCTGGCACGACCAGTGGTGGCAGAACACCTTCCGCAAGATGTTGCGGCGGCTGGGGGGCGACCTGCCGCGCGGCCAGTTGCTCGCCGTGCCCGACGCCCTGGCCGAACTGTTCGAGGGCGATTCCTACAACGGCTGCATGTTCGTCAACGTGGCGGTGCAGTTTCCGCTGCCGCATGACCCGGCCCACAAGCTGGCGGTGGAGCACAAGGACGCGATGGAAGACATCCTGCGCGAAATCGCCGGCTACGCGGGCGCTTCGGAGCCGGCCGCGCTGGCCGAGGAGATCGGCCTGGTGATGGAAGGCGCCTACGTCACGCGCCAGGTCGCGCGGCGGGACGCCACGGTCAGTGCGATGCGCCGCGTCGTCACGCTCATCGTGGAAAAGCACCTGGGCGCGTGATTCGCGCCCGGATCCTGACCAGAGCCGACGCGCTACTTCTCGTAGGCGTCGAGCCAGTGCTCGGGGAGCAGGTCTGCCAGGCGCACCATGCGCTCGCCGCGCAGCAGCACCTCGGTGTCGGCATTGCGGGCATCGACCTGGAGCATGAGTTCGCGGCAACGGCCGCACGGCGGCAGCAGGCCGCGCTTGCCGACGGCGACAATCGCGATGATGCGCGTCTCGCGGTGCTTGAGCATTTCAGCGACGGCTGCGTGCTCGGCGCAGAAGCCGATGCCGCACGCCAGATCGAGGCACACGCCGGTGTAGAGGTTCCCCGCCTCGGTGCGCAGCGCGCTGGCCACCGCCGCGGCGCTGAAGTCGTCTTCAAGGCCGAACTTGCCCTGCAGGGCGGTTGCGGCGTCTACGAGTGTGAGGAAGTCGGGTCTGAGGCTCATCGGGCGGGTACTCCGATTCAAGATTATCGGCCAGCGAACCCGCGGCGATAAGCCGGAATCTGCAAACGCGTCAGACCTTGGCGTACATCTTGTAGAGCATCAGCAGCACGAACATGACGACCAGGGCCACGCCCAGCCGCAGGTACGGCAAGGGAATGGCCATGCACAGGATGACGACCACGAACGTGGCGCAGCCCCAGACGATGGCCGAAAGATTCTCCGAGTCGGCAATCTTGCCGACGACGGCACAGAGGAGAAATGCGAGGATGAGTTCGAGCATCGGCGCCGCCTTTCCGATCAGTCATGTCTTCACTCGGCTCGACACTACAGATTACCGCCGGCGACGCGCAATTCCAGTCACGTGTTACATTTCAGTACATACTTCTCCTCAGTCACTGCCGCGCCCCACGCGCCGGGCCTGGACTCGACGAGTTCGAAGCCGGCCTGCCGATAGAGATGCGCCGCGGCGGTCAGGGCGCTGACGGTCCAGAGGAAGATGGACTCGTATCCCGCCCGCCGGGCGAACTGCACGGCCTCATCCAGCAGCAGCCGCCCGAGCCCCCGGCCGCGCACCGATGCATCGACAAGATACCAGCGCAGTTGGGCCTGGGTGGGCGATGCGCCGACGACGGCGATGCAGCCGGCGAGTTGCCCATCATGCTCGGCGATCCAGATGCAGTCGCGCCGCGTACGGTGCAGGGCGAAGTGCGACAGCGGTCCCGCGACGTACGCCTCGAAGGTGTGATCGAATCCATGCTCGCGCGCATACGTCACGCCGTGCCAGCGGACGATCGTCCCGATGTCGCCCGGCCGCAGGTCAGTGCGGATGGTGATGCCGCCGTGAGTGGACAAGTCTGATCCACTCACGAGGCGCCTCTGCGGCGCACGGTGCCGCCCACGACGAGAGCCGCGGAGATGATGAGCAGGTTCTTGATGATGTACTGCCCCTCCATGGTCGGCGCGTAGGGGTAGCGGCCGCTCTGGAACGTGATCTCGGGCAGCATAACAAGCGGCATGAACGTGCCGACCATCTGCAGCGCCAGCAGGGCGATGGCCAGTCGCAGCGTGGAGCGGAAGAGGAAGGTGATGCCGATGGCCACTTCCCACCAGCCGATGACGATGAGCCACTGGCGCGGCGAGAGCACCGGCAGCCAGTCCACGGTCTTGAGTACGAGCGGCTCGGCCGCCGAGAGGCCGAACGGCTTGAGAACGCCGAACCAGATGAAGATAACTGCCAGCGACCAGCGCAGCAGGCGCACGCCCCAGCGCTGCATGAACGAGGCGATGCGCGAGTCGATCGTGCTGAACGTAATCATTGCTGCGTCATTCTCTTTTCAATAGGGCCAGAGCCAGAGCAGCGCGGCGCCGCCGACGGCGCTCGCTGCGAACATCACGCCGAGGCGCCGCATCATCGGCCGCCCTCCAAGCAGCGCCACCGCGACGAACTTGAAGAGGAGGTTTGCCATCGCTCCTACCAGAATCAGCCGCCAGCCCGTCGCCGTTTCCAGCGAGCCGGCGTTCATGAGTTGCGCGCTCGACAGGGTGATCGCATCCATGTCAGTAAGACCCGACAGGCCGGCGACCACGTACAAGGCTGCTTCGCCGAAATGATCGCGAACAGCCGATATACCCAGGAGCACCGCCGCGTACAGCAGGCCGAAGATCACCGCCGCGGCGAGGTCCTTGGGCGGCTGTTCATCCGAGGGAGCATTCAGCCTGGAGCGCATCGACACGAATGCGACAATGCAGATCACCAGCATGAGCCCCATCATGATCGCCAGCGGCGGCGCGACGCGTCCAAACAGGCCCGGCGCCACGAGGGCAACCTCGAACAGCACGCGGCCGAAGACCACCGTCGATGCAATCATCACGATGACCGAAGCCGCCGCCGACTCGTCAGTATTCGCGTGCGCCCGGCGGGCGGAACTCACGGTCGTGGCGGTGCTGGAGATGAGCCCGCCGAGAATGCCGGTCAGCAGTGTGCCTGCCTTGGCGCCGATGAGCCGGCGCGCCACATACGCCGCCATGCTGATGCCCACGATGAGCACGACCATGAGCCAGATGCGAAAGGGGTTGAGCACGTCGTAGGGGCCGTAGGCCTCGTCGGGCAGCACGGGCAGAATGATCATGCCGATGAGAATGAGCCGCGCGACGGCTCGCAGGTCGTCGGCGCCGAGTCGGTCGACGAACTGGTGCAGCGAGTCCTTGGAATGCAGCAGCAGCGCGACGGCCCCGGCGGCGACCACGCCCAGCACGACGTGCTCCATCAGCACCAGCGCGCCGATGAGAAACATCACGATGCCCGCGATCTCCGTCGTCACACCGGGTCCGGGCGCGGTCTCGCTCGGCTGGCGCATCCGGTTGCCGACGGCGAACATCCACGCGATGGCCAGCAGGCCCGCCGCAGGCGTCCAGAGGGACTCCGTCTCGCGGGCGATGAGGCCGCACAGCCCCCCGGCAAGAGCGATGAGGGCAAAGGTGCGGATGCCGGCAATCGCCTTGTCGGCCCACTCGCGCTGCATCCCGACCAGCAGCCCAAGGCCCAGTGCAATGCCCAGATCGCGCATCATTTCCGCTTCCACGCGATTCACCCTTTAGTGGCGGCGCCTCGTGCCGGAGACTGATGCGGCGCAGTGCACGCCGCGGTTTGCTCAAGGGTAGGTCGCGCAGCGCGCGACGCCGCACCGGGAGAGATACCGGATTCAGAGCGATCAAGTGCGACGCGGCAGGCACAACAAAACAACCACCGGCCGGGAGAGGGCTCCCGGCCGGTGGCGTGGTCAGCGAAACTCAGTCGTCGACAGTCAATCAGTCGTTGCCGTCCGTGGGGACGTCAGCGATCTGAACGACGTTCTGCTCCTTGTCGCCGGTCTTGACCGTCTCGCGACTGGCCTGGACGGGCGTGGTGGAGGGATCGGGCACCTGGAAGTTCATCTGGAAGTTCTTCGTCGAGTTACGAAGTTCCGCCAGACGCTGATCCCAGTTCTTCATCGCAGCCATCTGCAGTTCCTGCTGCTGGGCACGCAGGGCCGCCAGGCGCTGCTGCGATTCGGCCCGGGTCGCTTCCGCCTGCGCGAGCGTCTGCTCGAGGTTCTTCTGGCGGAAGGTCTCGGTGCGGTAGAGGTCAGCCGCATCCTTGACGCGCTCGGCGTCGACCTGCACGAGGCGGGCGCCGAACTGGGCCCGCACGGCCTCTTCCTGCGCCAGGGCGGTCTTGCGGCCGGCCTCGACGTTGGCCATGACGATGTCGCGCTCAGCGCGGAGGTGAGCGTACTCAGCCTCCGTCAGGGCGCTGGCCTGCTCGCTCTGCGCCTTGGCCGTGGCCATGAGACGCTCGACGTCGGCTTCACCCTTCACGCGGTTGGCGTAGACGAGGTTGCGGTTGCGATCGAGTTCGGCCTCGGCCAGCGACTGCTCGAGCGCGTTCTTGGCGCGAATGCGGGCGATCTCCACCTCCGCGCGCTTGCCCACGACATCGGCCCGGACGAGCGCTTCGTCGTAGTTCGCCTGCGCGACGATCGTCTGCGATTCGATCGAACGATCGAGCTTGGCCAGTTCAGCCGTCAGCGTGCGCTGGGCGGCGTCGATCTGGGCGTCGAACTGCGACGCGAGGGCGGCCTGGCTCTGGCCGACGCTGTCGGCCTCGGCCATGAGCCGGCTGTACTCGGCGTTGCCGCGACGCTTGAGGGCGTCGAGTTGGGCCTGCAGCGCGGTCGCTTCGGTCTGGCCGTTGCGAGCCGTCATGTCAGACTCGGCCTTGAGCTGGTTGGTCTGGGCGACGGCCACGTCATAGGTCGCCTTGGCCTGGGCGCGAAGGTCGGTCGCCTGGGCGAGCGCTTCCTTGCGGAAGGCGCCGGCTTCGACGATCGAGCGGTCGTGCTCGGTCTTGGCGAACGCGAGTTCGGCATTGGCCGTGGCGATGGTCTCGGCGAGTTTGGCCTTGGCCTGCGACTCGAGAGCCGAGGCGATGGCGTTCTGCTCGGAGGCGATGGCCAGCTGCTGGCTCTTGGCCGCGTCGAGGTTGGTCTTGGTCTGCGCGAACGAGGCTTCGAGCGCCAGCGTGTGCGCATCAGCCGTGGCCCGGTCCTTCATCACTTCGGCAAGCGAAGCGCGGAAGGCGGCGACGTATTCGGGTTCGACGCGCGGCGTGACGGGCGTCACGGCCGGTGAATCGGGCACCTTGTGCAGATCGTCAGCCTGGGGCGCGGCGGGATCGGTCTTGCCGGGCACCTCGACGCTGTTCTGCTTCTGCTGGTTGGCCAGTTCATCGATGATCTGGGCCCGCAGGCGGGTCGCTTCCTCGTTGGCCGCGGCGATGATTTCCTTCATCTGCTCTTCGGCGAGTTCCTGCTGATGGGCCGCGGTCTCGCGCATGGCGTTGGCGCGGGCTTCGGCTTCAGCCTTGACGAACTCGCTGCGAGCCACGGATTCGGCGCGATTGGCGCGGATGCGGATTTTTTCGATCTCGGCGCGGGCGTCCTTGGCCCACGATTCGAGTTCTTCCATGCCGCGCTGGCAGTCGGCGTTGGCGCGGTCGGTGATGACCTGCGCGTCGCCGCGGAGCCGCGAGATCTGCGCCTCAGCGCGGGCGAAGTTCGAGTTGGCCTCGACGAGCCAGCGCTCGTGATTGAACTGCGACTGCGCCCACTCCGATTCTGCGGCCTTGACCTTGACGTCGTACTCTTCCTGCGAAGCCTGCGCGGTGAGCGCATCGGCGCGGGCATTGATCTCGGCCGAGTGTGCGGTGGCTTCCTGGAGCATCGAGGCCGCCTTGCTGGCGAGGCGCTTGGACTCGGCGTCGCTCTGCTGGAGGACGGTGTCGATGCGGATCTGCAGTTCGTCGGCCTGGGCCGCGGTCTGATCGCTCACGGCCTTGGCCTCGACGCGCATGGCGTTGACGGTCGCCTCGGCGCGCTGGCGCGTCGCCTTGGCGGTCTCGCGCATGTCGGCGATGGCGGCCTTGGCTTCGGTTTCGGTGGTCTCGCGCATGTTCTGGAGTTTTTCGATGCGCGCCGTCGCCTGGGCGTATTCGGTCTTGGCGCGGGAGATCACTTCGTCCTGCACCGTCTGACGCTCCTTGATGAGCGCGTTGACGTGCGCCTCGTCGCGGGCGGCGTTGGATTCGATCTCGCGCTGCTTGGCGGCCATGTCGGCGAAGATGCGGTTCTGCTCCGCCTCGTACTGCTGCTGCAGCTTCTCCGCCTCGGCCATGGCGATCTGCTCGCGCGTGGCCGCTTCCTGCTGGCGCGCCTGAAGCCGGGCGGTGCCCTCGCGCTGCACGGCCTGCTGCTGAAGCGCCGTGGCGTCGGCGTCGGCGAGCGTGCGCTCCACCTTCGCCATGCCGATCTTCGCTTCGCTCACGTAGTTCTCGGGCAGCTGGTACTGCTTGGAAGCGCTGCTGATGTAGGAGCGCGTCTCCTGCACGCGGCCGTTGGGCGTGTTGACGTTGATGATCGGCTTGCGGCTGGCCGTTTCCGTCGTCGTGCAGCCCGAGGGCATCGTGATTCCCACGACCGCCACCAGGGCCGCCGTCACCAGCGTCTTGCCGGCCACCTTCAATTGACTCGTCCGTTGATTCGACATCGCTGACCTCCCGTTATCGAGACATTCCTCGTGGAATCCATCCATCCAGCCCAGCCGATGCCGGGCGCGCATTGAACCATGTCGGACGTTGGGCAGCGCGTGTTGAGCGCGACCACTCATAACTCGAATGAGCGGTGCGTTAAATTTGCGGGTGCGATAAGCGGCCGCACCGCAGGGGCCGGGTCGACACGCTCAGAGGCGGTGGCGCTTCTCCTGGCGCACGTTTCAGCTCAATCCGCGTCCAAAACGGACGACGCCTGCAGGTGAAGCCCCTGCAGGCGCCCGGTGCAAGTACATGATTTCGAACTTCTGGGGGTCCTACAACTGGTCCACGTTGCTCGTCGTGCAGCTCGCCGCATCCAGCGCCTGGACGTAGCGACCACAGGCCTGGGCCGGGACCTGAAGATCCAACGAAATCGATCCATTCCCATCGGCGCGGATGATCCGGTAGAGCTGGGCCG
>CAUJHZ010000073.1 GCA_963205185.1 Planctomycetota bacterium
TTTTCGCCGTGGTTTGACGGGAATGATGGGCTCGATCAGGTTCCACAGTTCATCATCGAGAAGCGGCTTGGCCATGTGCGTGCCTCCTTGCACTGCACGGCACTTAGCAAGCCGCGTGCCATTGTGTTAGGGGCTCTAAGGCAAACTTCCGCTATCTTGCTCGTGGTCACCGCAGTGGTGGTTTCAGGCATCACGCTTTGGCGATACAATCATCTGTCCAGCCAGCCCAGTGCAGAGGCCCATTGGGGTCCGCTCGGGGCTGCAGCGTTTGCTCGCATCGGATGTGCGCCGTTGGAGTCTCGCGACCGGATTGCGGCGCTGTTGCGCAGCGCGGCGCGAGGGGGGGAGCGAATCACGCAGGAGCAGTTTGAAAGCCTGCTGCTGACAGCGAGCGGTTTTTTGGAGGTCTGCTTTCTCGAGGAGGAGCCTGACGCAAATCTTCGATGGCGAGCGGAGCACGGCTTCCGAATGAAGTCCAGGCACGATCTGATTGATCAGCATCGTGCGGGGATTCTGAGCCTATGGTCGGCGCTGAGGACGGATCCATTTCCGGAAGAAGCAACACCGAAGGACTGGTTCACTTCGCTATGGAAGCCGATACGAGCCTATGGAGATGGTGCCACTCAAATGGTGGCGCTCGCCGAATCGGATGATGGTTTGGTGCTGGTTATTGCCGACCTGCGGTCCACCAACGACCCACTCCCTGATCCTGCGAGTGCGCCGCGACGCGGAGCAGGCTCAATCTACGGGGCCGAGCACTGGACCGGCGGATCAGGAGTCGTCGGAACCAGTTGGTGGGAGCCCGCCGCGACAATGGAGGATGTGATTGAGGCGAGCGGCCGATGTACGGCCGCCACATTTGGCATTATCGCAGAGTTCGCGAACGGAGAGCGACGACCTATCTCCCTCACCTTCTTCTGGGATCCAAACCGATCCGCGTGGATACTGGAGCGATTCAGCACGAGCAATCTCATGCCGGGAAGCAAGGGAACGGTAGTGCTTCACTGAGCGAAGGACGGGACATGCTACTGCATGCGCGGTCGGGTTATGGCGTCGCAGCATGATCCACCGGCACTGCCGCGATGGGCTACTGCGGCTGCCAGACGATCGAAGACCTGCGCACGCAAGCCCGATTCACCAAGGTGAGCAGCGCGAGCCTCGTCGAGTCGCACCCGCACGACATCACCATCACGCGCGAAGCGCCGAACTACACCGTGGACACCTACATGATGGACGGCTGAGCAGCCGCTCCAGCGCCGGCGGCGGTTTGGCCGAAGGAACGCACAGGAGCACGCACATGGCCGACCTCAATGACATGCTCGCCGCATGGCGGCAGCGAACCGCCCGCGTCGATCAACTCGACAAAGTCTTCATCATCGGCTGCGGCAAGTCGGGCACGACGTGGCTGCGCCACATGCTCAACGGCCATCCGCAGATCGTGGTGCAGGGCGAAGGCTGCTTTGCCTGGCGCCTGCTGCCGCACTTCTTCCAGGCCATCGATGCGTTCAACGCCCACCAGCAGCAGGGCCAGCCGCCGGTCACGCACTTCGATCCCGGCGATCGCGCCGTTATGGCCCGACTGCTCATCGACACGCAGTTTGCCCGCTACCTCGAGCACGCGCAGGCGGAGGGGCGGGACCTGTCGGCCCTGCGCTACGTCGGCGACAAGACGCCTCAGCACACCATCGCCATCGGGCCGCTGAGCGCGCTGTATCCGAACTGCCGGTTCGTGCACATCATGCGCGATCCGCGCGATGTCGCGGTGAGCGGCTGGTTCCACGACGGCAAGACCTCCGGTCGCACATTCGAGCAGTTCATCCGCCACTACATGAACGAGGTCTGGCCGCTGCAGGTCGGCTCGGCGCGGCGCGACGGGCCGCCGCTCGGACCGAAGCGCTACTTCGAACTTCGCTACCGCGACCTGCTGGGCGATGAAGACCTCTGGCTGCGCCGAATACTCGATTTCCTCGAAGTCGATGGGTCGGGCGACATCATCTCGCGCTGCCGCGAGGCGGGCTCGTTCAAGCGGCTCTCGGGTGGGCGCGAGCGCGGGCAGGAGGATGCGGGCAACTTTTACCGCAAGGGAGTCGCGGGCGACTGGCGCAACCACCTGCCGCTCGACCTGGCGCAGCAGTGTTGCGACCGCATCGCTGATCTCATGCGCAGCGCCGGCTACGACCCGGACTGCAGCGAAGCGCTGGCCGTGGCGGAACAGCGCAGCTGAGTCGATCTGGGGGCTGCACCTGAGATCATCCGCGTCGGCACTCGCCTGAGAGCGGCGTCAGGCGAATCCGCAACGCGATGCCGAGCGGCGTGTACACTACGCTGCTATGGCTGAGAACCCGCATGAAGGCCGCAGGGGTGCCGTGGTCGAAGCGACGCATTGGGAGCGCCGGCCACGCGGGCGCGCCGCCGGCGCGCGAATCACGGTGCTCATCGCGCGCGCCATTGCGTGGCCTTCCGGGCGCAAAGCCTCCCTCCAGACCACGGCGCCCCGGTTTGGTATGCGAACCGAGACCCGACACCTCATCGCTCTGATCGCGCCGGCGGCGATCCTCGCGCCGGCGCTGCTCATGGCCGCACTGCTGGCGGGGTGCAGCCCGGGGCTGGCTGGGATCGACCGCGAAGCGTCGAAGATCATCTCGGCCCGGACTGAGGCGCTGGGCGGCAATGCCATCGCGCCCACCTACGAGCACCTCGACCCGGTCCGGGCTCAGGCTGATGAGATTCGCCACACCGATCAAAACACCGAGTCCTTCCCGGAGACCCGCAATCCGGCCGCGTCGGAACTGAGCATCGAGCGGGCGGATCCCCGCCGCACGGTGCAGGCCCTGCTCGATCGTTACAAGGATACCGAACCGACGATGCAGCGCTTCACGCTCGAGCAGACGCTCAAGTACGCCGTGGAGCACGCCCGCGAATACAAGACCGCCAAGGAAGAACTGCTGCTGGCCGCGCTGCGGCTGCTCACGCAGCGGCACCTGTTCGGGCCGCGGTTCTTCGATGAGGTGACGGCGTCGTTTGACGGCGATCCTGAAGACGGCGACTACGAAATCGCCACTCGGCTCGTCAACGAGTTTCGCGTGACGCAGCGGCTGCAGACGGGCGGCGAGCTGTCCGCCCGGGCACTGGTCAACGCGACCGAGCAGTTGCGCCGCCGCGTGGGCGATCCGGACAGCGAGTCCCAGTCGGCCAGCATCATTCTCTCGGCGAACATCCCGCTGCTGCGCGGCGCCGGCGACGTGGCGCAGGAATCGCTCATCAGCGCCGAGCGGCAGATGGTCTACGCCACGCGCACCTTCGAGCGCTTCCGCCAGCAGTTCCTCTTCAACATCGCCACCGATTACTTCGACCTGCTCCGCGCCCAGGCACAGATCGAGAACGCCCGGCGGGTGCTCGCCAGCCGCCAGGCCCTGTACAAGGAGACGGAGGCGCTGTATCAGCGCGGCCGGCGCGCCCAGTTCGAGTTGAGCGAGACTCAGGCGCGCGTGCTTTCCAGCGAGAACAGCCTCGCCGACCAGCGCGACCGCTACATCGTGCAGCTCGAGCGTTTTCGCATCCGCCTCGGCCTGCCGCCGGACAATCCATACCTGATCGACACGACCTCGTCGTTCGACCTGCCGGTGCCCGAACTCGATGTGATCGAGAGCGTGCGGCGCGGCCTGCTCTACCGCCTCGATCTCCAGACGACGCGGGACCAGCTCGACGACTCCCGGCGCGGCGTGGCCAACGCGCGCAACGACCTGCTGCCCGATCTCGATCTCAGCGCGTCGATGACCATCCCGACCGATCCGAGTCTCAAGCGATCCGGCCTCCAACTCGACGAAGACGAGATCGGCTACAACGCTTCGATCACCTTCGGCCTGCCGATCGATCGCGAGATTGAGCGCATCGGATTGCGGCAGGCGACCATCGATCTCGAGCGGTCTCACCGGGACGTGCGCGAGACCGAGGACAACATCGAGTTGAGCATCCGCTCGGCGATGCGCGACATCCAGCTCGCGCTGTTCAGTCTGCAGATCCAGAATGAGAGCATCCGGATCATCCGCCGGCGCATCGAGGGGCTCGAACTCCGCCGGGCCGATGTGACCGCCCGCACCCGCATCGACGCCCAGGACGAGCTTTCCGCGGCCCTCGACGCCCGCGATGCGGCTATCCGAAATCTTCGCGTAGCGATCATGCGCTACCTGCTGGAGACCGGTCAGTTCCGGGTGGATGCCGATGGCCAATTCATCGCGCCGCCGGGGATGGAGCAGTTGACCCCCGAAGAGGCCGAGCAGCTGTACCAGATGGGCACGTCCGGCGAGGCCGTCTTCGAGGAGGTGCAGGCCCCGATTGAGGGTGAGCCGGCGGAAAGTGAACCCGATTCTGTCCCGTTGCGGCCCGAGCAGCCGTGATTCCGTCCGATCCAGGCCGATCCGATGGGCGATTCATCGGTAAGATTGACTGATGACCACAACGGCACCTGATATG
The DNA here is from genome assembly GCA_963205185.1 of Planctomycetota bacterium. Lineage (GTDB taxonomy): Bacteria > Planctomycetota > Phycisphaerae > Phycisphaerales > UBA5793 > UBA5793. The sequence goes on from CAUJHZ010000073.1 coordinate 4,474, forward strand.
CACCGAAAACCGCCCGCCCGCCACGCCCTGCTGCTCAAAGTACTGCTGTTTCTTGCGGTGGTCGGCGGCCTCGGCGGCACGGCGATCGTCTATACGCTCAACCGCGGCGCCCCCGGCGGGGAAGTAGCGGTCGACGACCGCTTCCACGTCAAGGAGATGAGTTTCGACATGACCATCCCCGCGACCGGGGAACTCGAGGCTCTCAACTCGGTCGAGATTCGCAATCTCGTCGAGGGCCGCACGGTGATCAAGTGGATCATCGACGAAGGCAAGCGCGTGGCCAAGGGCGATTTGCTCGTCGAACTGACGAGCGATGAGATCGTCAATCGCATCGAGGAGGAAACGCTGCGCGTCGAGTCGGCCAAGAGCGAACTCGTTTCGGCTCAGGAGTCCGTCGCGCTCCAGGAGAGCCAGAACCGCTCGACGGAGAGCCGTGCCCGTCTCGATGTGGAACTGGCGGAACTCGAACTGAAGCGCTGGCAGGAGGGCGAAGTCGCCACCCGCCGCAAAGACATCGAGGTGCGCCTGCAGCTGGCCATCCGCAACGCGGACCAGCGCAAGAAGGACTTCGAGAACTCGGAAATGCTCTTTCGCGAGGGCTTCATCAGCGAGAGCGAGTACGTCACCGACCAGAACCGGCTCGACGAGGCGAAGGCCGAACTCGAAAAAGCCCAACTCGCCAAGCAGATCTACGAAGAGTACGAGTACCCCAAGGATTACAAGGTCAAGAAGAGCGACCTCGACGAAGCCCAGGCCGAACTCGAGCGCGTCGTTTCCTCCAACTCGCGCACGCTCGAGCAGAAGAGGGCCGATCTGATCAACAAGGAGCGGCAACTGACGATTCGCGAATCGCGACTCGCGAAACTGCAGGAGCAACTTGCGGCCTGTACGATCCGTGCGCCGGGCGACGGGCTGGTGGTGTACGGCTCAAGCGTGGGCCGCAATCCGTGGCGGCGCGACGAACCGCTGCAGATCGGCCAGGAAGTGTACAACAACCAGTTGCTCATCATCCTCCCGGACACGAGCCAGTTGATCGCTTCGGTGCGCGTGCATGAAACGCAGTCGAACCGCGTGCAGGTGGATATGCCCGCGACGGTGCGCATCGACGCCAATTCCAAGCTGCTGCTTGCCGCCAAGGTGCGCAACGTCGGCGTCATGGCCGAACAGGCGGGATTCGGCAGCCAGGTCCGCGAGTACACGATCCGACTGCTCGTTGAAGGCGAGAATCAGTGGGACCTCAAGCCGTCGATGCGCTGCAAGGCGGAGATTCTGCTCGGCCGCGTCGAGAATGTTCTCGCCGTGCCGATCCAGGCGGTCTACATCGAGCGCGGCAAGTCGCACGTGTGGGTGCCGGCGGGATCATCCACCTGGAAGAAGCAGCCGGTCACCACCGGCCGCAACAGCGAAACGATGATCGAGATCAAGTCCGGCCTGGAGCCCGGCGCGATCGTGCTGCTGCGACCGCCCACGCCCGGCGAGATCGAAGGCTGACGCCCTCCGCGCCGCCTCCCCGGCGCTTTCGCGTGCATGTCCATTGAAGAAAAAGAACTACGCAGCACCCGAGTGAGAGAAGTGCTGCGTAGCGATTGGTGGGCGTTGCGACGGGCAGGCGTCAGGCGTTGGTGTGGCGCCGACGGCGGCCTCCCGCAAGGGCAAACGAACCCATGGCCAGCAGCGCCATGCTGCCGGGCGTGGGGATGACCCCGATGCTGCCGATGCGGAAATCGGTTGCCAGCACTGGTTCGAGGAAGACGGCGACGCCCTGGATCGAGGACATGTCCACCTGACCGATCCCGTCAAAATCACTGAACGAGAAGTGCAGGGTCTGCGGACCGGCGTGATCCAGCGAGAGCGACAGGCTCGCGAGGCTGTTGCCGTCCGAGATGGACACGGTCACCGGCATGTCCTGGTTGTTGGCGTAGTCGAACAGGTCGAACGCCACCGCGATTTCAGTCATGTTGCTGAAGTCGGCGTTCAGGCCCGCTCCGTCTCCGTCGTAGAGCAGGTTCCAGTCGCCCTCGGCGCCCGAAGACGACGAGTAATCCATGACCATGCCGAAGTTCGGCACGATCGCCGCCGTGACGTAGTCCAGACCGTGCTGCGCGAGGAACGTCGCACGAATCGTGGAGTGCCTCGACCCTCCGAGGACGTGGTTCAACCCGGTCTCGTGGATCTGCACGGTCGCGATCTCATCGATCGTGACCGGCCACGGCGTGGGGTCGTCCACATCGGAAAAGTCGTCGATGAGGTATTGCGCTGAAGCGGCGCTGGCCATCAAGGCGCTCATTACCGAAGCCGCAACAGCCTTCTGTAGTATGTTCACGTTGCTTCTCTCCCTTCTACTTGAAAATCTCTCTCTCCCGCCACGCATAGACATTCTGAACGTGGATCGTTGGATTATGCGTCCCCGGCAACGAGTCAAATTGAGTATTTACCTAATCGTGCGGCCAATTTCGAGGTTGACGCCTGTCGCCGACTTGCTGCTTGAGCGCGAGAACAGATCGCCGCTGAGGCGCGCCCGAGGTGAATGCTCAAGGTGGAACCGACGGCGGCGGGCGAGCGCTGAAACGCCGCCCTGGTGGCGGATTAAAGCAACGCGCCGCATCCCATTGAGGACGCGGCGCGAGATGGTGCGCGGCCGATCGAATGCGAAGCGTCAGTTCCGACCGGCGCCCCTCCATCGCCGGCCGCCGATGGCCGCGGCACCGAGTCCGAGCAGCGCCAGGCTCGCCGGCGCCGGAACGCCGTAGATCTGGGTCAGCCGAAAATCGACGGCCGCACCCGGATCGAGAAAGACGCTGATGCTCTGCAGATGGGCGAGATCGAGCAGGCCGATGCCGGAGAAGTCCGACATGGCGAACGAGAGCGTCTGCGGCCCCGGGCTGTCGAGCGACCTGGTGAGCAGCGCCGCCGAGTTGCCGTCAAAGAGGGTTACGGTAACCGGCAGCGGCTGTCCGTTGGCAAAGTCGAAGCGGCCGAACTCGATCATGATGTCGGTGATGGCGGAGAAGTCCGCGTTCAGTCCGGCCCCGTCCTCGTCGTAGAGCAGGTCCCAGTCGCCGCGCGCGCCGGCGGTCGAGGAGTAATCGAGGATCATGCCGAAGTTCGGCACGATCGCGGCCTGGACGAAGTCGAGACCGAGCGTTTCGAGGAACGTGGCGCGAACGGTCGAGTGCCGCGAACCGCCGATGACGTTGGTCAGCCCGAGTTCGTTGATGTCGATCGAGTCGATGGTCGTGATGACGACCGGCCAGGGTGTCGGGTCGTCGACCGATGAAAAGTCGTCAATGAGGACGTCCGCGCACGCGGCGGACGTCATGCCACCCGCGATGGCGAAGATCGCGAGTCTGGCGCGCCATTCTTTCATGAAACTCCCTCCAATCTGCGACTGCGTTGCGCGTGAGTGTCCGGTTCCCGCGGACCGGTTCCAACATATGAGTGTGCATTTATTGGACAGTTTGTCAATGCGAAGGACCGTGGAAGTGCTCGGATCAGGGTCGTTTCCCTCATCTCGATCTGATTGACTCTGCATCGGATATCCTGTACTCGGTGAACGCCAAAGCCGACTCACTCGCCTCGGCCGGTCCTGAAGCCACGTGCATCGTGTGCGGCTACGACCTGCGCGCCCAGCCGCCGCAGGGAAAGTGCCCCGAGTGCGGCACGGATGTGGAGCGATCGCTGCATGGCGATTGGCTGCGGTTCGCCGAACGGTCGTGGGTGCGCACCGTCTCGCGCGGTCTTGCGTGGACGTGGTGGGGTGTGTTCATTCTTGTGCTCGCGATCACGCTCGCAACAGGGACACTGCTGGTCGGTCTGGTGCTCACTGCGGCGGTGGGGTTCGAATTGCCTGACGCCACTCTGGGAGTGCTGACGTCCTTGGTCGGACTTGTCACCATCGGAGACCTGTTGGTGATTTCCCTCGGACTGTGGTGGCTGACGGCGCCTGAGCCGCGCACGGCTGCGGAGCCGCTACGGCCGCTATTGCTGCGCACACTGACGTCCGTGGCCCTCCCTGTGATCTTCCTGGGCTCGGCACTTGCACAATGGTGGACCCTTACCCTGGCATGGCCCGCGTGGGTATTGAACATCACCGATGCCCTCGCGGCGCTGCTCATCGGCGCGCAGGTTTGGCTTCTTATCGAACACCTTCGGCAAATCGAGCGGCGCTGCCGCGGCTTCGAACCCGCGCGCGATAGGCTGCTGAAAAAGTACCGACGGCAGACGGTGGGTGTGGCGATCTCGATGGTGATCTTGTCCGTTGGGATGTTCCTGATCATCGGGCGCTCATTCGGCATTGGCCTGCTCTACCTCGCCTGGATCGCGGCGCTCGGCTTGACGGGCGAGACCCGCAAGCGCATCCGGTTGGAGTTGGCGGTTTCGCCCGGAACTGAACACGGGGGCCAGCCGCCGTGAGCTGGTGGTGGTGGCTTGGGATTGTGGTCGGTGGGCTGCTGGCCCTGCTCTTCGCCGCCGGAGCGATCGCTGCTCTGGCCATTTCGGCTCTCGCGCTCGTGAGCCTGCCGCTGAGCATCTGGCAGCGATGGTGCGATGAACGCCGCCGCGTCACCTGGCATGCGCCGGGGTTGGGCGATCTCAGCTCTCTCGATGGCAAAGCGTGGACCGCAGAGATTGGAGAACTCACGCTGTTTGTTGACACGCACGGCGGGCCGCCATCGCCTTCGCAACTGCAGGCCTGCCGGCTGCTCTGCGCAGACCTGCAGCGCATCCGCAGTCTCGCTTTCGATTATCTCAAGGCTGACGGAACACTCGACGCATGGCTCGGTCCCGGCGTGCAACTACTTGACATGACGCTTGCTTCGCTTCAACTCAAAGAGCACGGCCGCTTCACCGCAACACTTGAACATTCCAGCGATGTGTACACCGGCTACATCGTCGATTTCGTCGATGGCGCGGTGGTCGATTCCATGGTGATACACTGACGGTCGGCGATCATGCCCAGTCGTCCGCCCATCCCGCGCTGCATCGATTGCGACTACCGCCTTGAGGGACTGGTCGAGAATCGCTGCCCCGAGTGCGGTCGGCCGTTCGATCCGATGAATGCGGATACCTTTACGATTGAGCGCCGGCCGTCGCGCGGCTGGCTCATTGCAACCGGGTTTGTCTGGTGTTACCCGCTGCTCTGGAATCTGCTCTGCCTGTTCACCTGGCTGGTCGCCTGGATGCACCTGGGCCACCCGCCGCAGGCCTGGGTTGACGATCCGAACTCGATCTCGTCTCTCGTCGATGTGCTGGTCTTTATCTCGGTGCTGGCGATCGGATTCGTGCCCGTGGCGCTGATGTGCGGCTTCGCAGCCAACCTGTGGCTGGGCCGAGTCCTGCGCCTGCCCGTCGGCCGGCAGATCCTGATGCACGTGCTGTTCATCATTGTCTGGTTCGCGCAGCTCGCGATCGTCCGGATGGACCCAACCGGGACCACGATGTGGCTGATGGACTGATGCCGCCGGGCCGCAATTTCGGGAAAAGTTCCCATCTCGGCTCGCCGGTCGCCGGCCCATATACTGCCCGGCACCGGAGTGCTTTGGATCGAGTTTCACCAGCCGAATGCGGAGAAAACCATGCCGTCTGCCATCACCATGACCCCCAAGGGTCTGAACGTCCCCGACCAGCCCATCCTGCCCTTCATCGAAGGCGATGGCACCGGGCCGGACATCTGGCGCGCCAGCGTCCGCGTCTTCGACGCGGCGGTGCAGAAGGCCTACGGCGGGAAGCGGAAGATCCAGTGGCAGGAAGTGCTGGCCGGCGAGAAGGCGTTTAACAAGACCGGCAACTGGCTTCCCGACGAAACGCTTGCCGCGTTCAAGCAATACCTTGTCGGCATCAAAGGCCCGCTCACGACGCCGGTGGGCGGCGGCATCCGCTCGCTCAACGTGGCGCTGCGGCAGATGCTCGATCTCTACGTGTGCCTGCGACCGGTGCGGTGGTTCACGGGCGTGCCCTCGCCGGTGAAGGAGCCCCAGGACGTGGACATGGTCATCTTCCGCGAGAACACGGAAGACATCTACGCCGGCATCGAGTACGCGGGCGGCACGGCGGAGTGCCAGAAGATTCTCAACTTCATGGCCGAGCACTTCCCCAAGGAGTTCAACAAGATCCGCTTCGGCAGCCAGGAGAAGGCGGATGCGTGGCAGAAGGTGCTCGAAGGCATCGGGGCGCCGCATCGCGACGTGAAGGTCGAAGTGGGCATCGGTTTCAAGCCCGTGTCTTACCTCGGCACCGAGCGCCTCGTGCACAGCGCCATCGGCTACGCGCTCAAGAACAAGCGCAAGAGCGTCACGCTGGTGCACAAGGGCAACATCATGAAGTTCACCGAAGGCGCGTTCCGCGAGTGGGGCTACAAGGTGGCCACAACGTTCTACCGCGGGCAGACGGTGACCGAGCGCGAGACGTGGATCCTCGGCAACAAGGAGAGCGATCCCAATCTCTCCAACGAAGCCAACGCGAAAATGATCGAGCCCGGTTACGAGATGATGACGCCCGATCAGCAGCGCAAGGTGGTCGGCGAAGTCGAAACGGCTCTCAAACTCTGGCCCACGCACGGCGACGGCAAGTGGAAGAACATGCTGCTCATCAAGGACACCATCGCCGACATCACCCTCCAGCAGGTGCTGACGCGCGCCAAGGAGTTCGATGTCCTCGCCACGATGAACCTCAACGGCGATTACATCAGCGACGCCCTCGCGGCCCAGGTCGGCGGCATCGGCATCGCCCCGGGCGCCAACATCAACTATATCACCGGCCACGCGATTTTCGAAGCCACGCACGGCACGGCGCCCAAGTACGCCAACAAGGACCAGGTGAACCCCGGCTCGGTAATCCTGTCGGGCGAGATGATGCTGCGCTACATGGGCTGGACCGAGGCGGCGGATCTCATCATCAAGGGCATCGACGGCGCCATCAGCGCCAAGACGGTCACCTATGACTTCCACCGCATGATGGAAGGCGCGACGAAGCTCAAGTGCAGCGAATTCGGCGACGCGATCATCAAGCACATGGGTTGAAGCGTGGCGGGCTGGGGGTAACGAGGCTGAATCACCCTCGGCCGCCGGGCTGGCCGGCGGCGCGACTGAGCGATACGACCTCGATCCGCTCCGCGCCAACGATTCGGTGGGCGCCCTGGACGAATCCATGCTTTGCGTAGAGTGCGAGGGCTGCGGTATTGCGCACCGCCGTCGAGACCGTGAGGTCGTGCGCTGGATAGGTGTCGATGACCGCCTGCAGCAGGCGGCGGCCGACGCCACGCCGCAGATGCGTCGGCATCACCACAAGCGAACCGATGTGAAGCGTGTTGCGAGGCGCGTCCGAGGCGCGCTCGACGCCAATGGCTCCGATGATCGTGCCGTCGATGAACGCGGCGAAGAACTCCTCCGGTGATGACCGGATGGATTCTGCGGTGCGCTCGAGCGGCTCGAATCGCCGTACGCCGATCCACTTCGCCTCGAGCGCGTATGCCGCCACCCACACGGCGTGGATGGATCGAGCAACGTCGGCCGATCGGTGATCGACGGTTTCAATGGTCAGGCCCGCCAAGATCGATTCTCCGAGCGACCGCACTTTTGAGCAACGCGCATCGGGAAAGCGCGGCGGGTATGTTAGCGATGGTGGACCTCTGAATTGCCGCGACGGAATCGCGTTACTGGACGCCGCAATAATCAGCACATGCCGGATCCCGCTTATGAAGAAGACGCGGCCATCGTCCGCTGCTACACGCGCGCCGGGCGCTGGGGGCTCGTCGCCGCGGCGGGCCTGATGACGCTCGTCACGGCTTTGCTTATCCCTGGGTTCTGGTCGATGGGCCTGACGACGCTGTCGGTTGCCTTCTCGCTAATTCTGCTGGGCCTGACTGTGTTTTCGGTGATCATTGCCGCCGCGAGCATGTTCAACAGGGTCCGCATCCACGTGATGGGCGGCGACGTGGTGATCGAATCAGGCCCCGTGCCGTGGAATTCATCGCGCGTCATCGCCGCGGCGAGCATCGAGCAGTTGTATGTGCAGCAGGCGCCGCTGGGCAAGCCCTTCTGGCCGAGCCTCGGCGGGCCGTATGACGTCAAGGCGAGGTTGAGCGGCGGACGGTGGATCACGCTCGTCTCCGGCTGCTGCACGGCGGAAGATGCGCAGCGCGTCGAGCGGCTGGTCGAGCAGATGCTTGATCGGCGCGATGAGTACGGTGACATCGATGACGATGAGCGCTCCGAGGTCTTCGCCGACTGGCGGAAGTCGCTCGGCCCGCGGCCGTCGTGGCTGAGGGTGCATCAGCAGGATGCGCTGGTGAACATCCGCTATCGCGACCCCACGCCGCGGCTGATCCTGCACACCGCAGCCGGCGCTGCTCTGGCCGTCGCCGCATTCTGGATGCTCTTTCACTGGTCGCTGAGCGGCTTCGATGCGGCGCTGTGCGTGATCGCCGCAGCCGTCGGCGTCATTGGCGTTATCGTGGTTCTCACTCGGCGACGGATCATCATCGTGAATGCAACCCACATCGCCCGGTCCGCCACCTGGCCGCTGTCGAAACTGCGCCAGGTGGCCATCGAGCGGAGACTGGTCCAGTCTTTGGATTGCCGCAGCAGGACCGTAACGAAGCGTCTCTGGAAGAGGCACGTGTGGTCGTGGGATCGGCGTTACAACTCGATCCGGTATCGGCGCTACTGGGTCGTGGCGTACAACGCCGAACTCGGGCACTTTCGAATCACCGATGACCTGAAGACTCGGCGCGAGGCGCTGCACCTGATGAACGAGATCGGCAGTGCGCTGAAAGTCGTCGCCGCAACCACGCCGTGGTCGGATGACGGCGATGGCGAGGCGTGCCGTTCCGGCCACGGGCAGTAGGGCCGCCCTATCTTCCATCGGTAGTAGGAGTGGCGCCGCAATAGAACCTCTCTCCGTTCGTTGATCTGCTGGACGCGTGTGACGAGTGAACTCAACTCAGCGCAGCATGAGCGCTTCAGTTCGGCATCAAACCTGTGGAGATCATCATGAAACTCAATTCCAGACGCAACGTGCTTGCGGCGATCTTCGGCTCGGTGATGCTCGGTCTGCCGGTGGCCGCTTCGGCCCAGCAGCCGAGTGACGCGCAGCCGCCGGCCGATCAGCAGGCGCAGCCGGATGTGCGGCCGCAGCGGCAGATGCGCCGTCAGCGATTGCTGCAGCGCGATCAGCAGGCGCCCCCTCCGGGCGCGCCAGGTCAGGGTGAAATGCAAGGCGACCCTGCGTTTCCCGAGGGAGCGCCGCCTCCGCCCTCGATGATGGAGCAGCCGCAGTTCCGCTCGCCGCCGATGCAGGGCGGAAGGGGACAGCGCTTCGACCCCGCCGGCCCGCGCGGCCAAGGCCGCGCTCTGGCGCCTGGCGGCCAGCCTCGCGGACCCGAGGCGCGGCAGTTGCGGCGGCAGATGCGCCACGAGCGAATGCAGCAGCGGCGCCTGCGCCGGCTGAATGAACGCGGCATGGGAATGCCGGGCCAGCAGGGCTGGGCGCCTCAGCGCGGGGCGGGATTCGGGCCGATGGGTGGCCAAGGCTTCGGCGGCCCCGCAGGACCGCAAGGACCCCGGCCGATGGCGGGCGGGCGATTCGGCGGACCGGGATTCGGTCCGGGATTCGGTCCGGGCCCTGGCGGCGCCGGGCCGGGAGTGCCAGGACGCGCCATGGGCCAGCGGGACCCGCGCGGTCCAATGCAGCCGGGAATGGGCGGACCGCCGAGAGGCATGCGGCAAGGCTTCGGCCCTCCGCCCGGTGGACCGCCGGGAATGATGCAACCGGGCCCGATGCAGCCGAGAATGCACGGCGGCGGTCCTCCCGAAAAGAAGCCCGGCGATGGTCGGCCGTTCATGGGCGGAGGCGCCGGACCCGGACGCAAACCCGGTCCGATGCAGCCGAACATGCGAGACGGCGGTCCTCCGAGCAAGAAGCCCGGCGGCGGCGGCGGGCCGGGACAGAAGCCCCGTGTGATGCAGCCGCGCATGGGTGGCGGTGGCGGACCAGGCGAGAAGCCCCTGTCTCCTCCAACGGATCCCATCGACTGGTAAGCGAACCGATCGGCGCAATAACTCAATCACAGGCGAAGCGCTCCTCACCTTCAGGAGCGCTTCGTTCGTTTCTCGCCGCGCCGCCGGTCGCGGGTCGCCGTTTCTGGCAGCGGTCTGTTGCTCAAACCAGCCACTCCCGCGCGGGCGGGATCGACGATGCGCCGCTCGCGATCCAACCCGGAGTCCATCCGCTTGGACGCTCGTGGATGCCTGCCTGCGCAGGCATGACGGTGCTGGCGCATCTTTGGGCAACAGACTTGGTACACTATGAGCGTGGTCGAACCTCCGCCGATCATCCAGCCCTCCGGCTACGCCTGTATCGAATGCGGCTATGACCTGTCCGGCACTGCCATCGGCGGGCAATGCCCCGAGTGCGGCCGGGCGACCGTGGACTCGCTGCGCGCGCAGAATGTCCAGACGCCAACGTCTTCGCTGCCCATCACGGCCATGGTGCTCGGCATTGTGAGCGTGGTTTCGCTCGTCGTGTGTGTGCCGCTGATCATCTGCGGGCCGTTCGCACTGGGGCTTGGATGGAAAGCGCATCGCGACATCCGCTCCGGAGCGATCGTCGGTTCAACAGGCATGGCGATGGCGGGCATGGCAATGGGGGGCATCAGCTCCGCGCTTCTGGCGTTCTTCATTGTCCTCGGATTTGTCGCGTTCACGGCGCACGGCTTCTGATCGTCACCCGGCGGCGACGGTTTCATAGAGTCGCGCGTAAGTCTCTCCAAGAACATCCACCGACGCAACCGCGCGAACGTGCTCTCGCGCTGCGTCAGCCATCGCCGCACGCCTGGTGCGATCGCTCCACAGGCCGAGCCAGGCGCGGGCGATCTCATCCGGTCGGCCCGGCGGCACGAGGGTCATCATCGATTCATCGAACCAGTCGATGACGCCGGGGATGCGCGTGGCGATGCACGGCACGCCGGCCGCCGCCGCCTCGAGCAGCGCGTTGGGGCAGCCTTCGCGCTGCGACGGAAAGAGAAAGAGATCCGACGAACGGAGCAGCGCGCCCGTGTCATCGACGCAGCCATGAAAGACAGCGGGCGAGCGCGCTGCTTCGAGCGCCGCGCGCGTTGATCCGTCGCCGACGATGTGCAGCTCGGCCCCGCCGTGCACCGCCCGCACTATGTTCAGAGCCTCGATGAGATCGCCGATGCGCTTTCGCGCTTCCAGACGGCCGACGTAGATGGCACGAACCGCCGCGGGCCGGATCTCCGCAGGCGCTTCGGGCACGAACACGGCGTTGGGCAGTCGCACGATGCGCTGCGGCTCGATGCCCACCTGCCGCAGTTCATCCTCGATGGCGCTGCTGAGCGCGATGAAGATCTGGGCGCGGCGGATGACCGCCCACGCTGATTTCATCATCCGCTGCTGGCGGCGCCGGCGCCAGGGTTCAAACACCCGGGGCGAGGCGACTTCCGGCGGATTCGCCTCCGGATCGGCGAAGTGCAGCGCATCGCCCTGTGTGGCGATCTTGACCAGCGCGGTGATACCCCGAGCCCGCGCCCGCTGCACCACCGCGGCTGAAAAGGGGTCGATGGCGTGCACATGAAGCACCTGCACCCCGCCGAGAGCGCGATCGACGGCTGACCGCGAAGCTCGCCCGAGGCGCCAGGGAACGCCGTGCACGGCTGCATCTCCCGTGCGCCCCCTGAGTTGCAGTGCGTGATCGGAGTGGGTGATGATCGAAACGCCAGCGCCCGCTCGGGCCTGGTGCATGGCCAGCAGCAGCGCCTGTCGCTCGTAGCCGCCGACCCGGGAAGCCAGCGGAACAACGTGGGCGACCTGAATCGGCATCGGCGGGATTCTACAATGGGGTGGTCCCCAGACGACCTCCCGCCTCGACCGACGTGCAGCACCATGCCGAGGTCCCCGTGACGCGAATCGAACCCAGGATGGATGGCGGCCTCGTCGCAACCACGCTTGCCCACACCGGCGACACGCTCCACTGGCTCGGCAAGCGCTTCGGCGGCAGCGGCCGCGGGCACGTCACCCGCCGTGTGCTGGAAATATGGCGGCAGGGCGGGCGATCGCGACTGCGCGACCACCTGCTTGCCGAGCAGGCGGCGGCGCGGCGCGACTTGCGCTACCGGCGGTGGATGGCCGAGGTGGAGCCGGGCCTGCTGGCGCAAGTGGCCGTCGATGACGAGCTGATCCGTCGCGGGCCATCATTCACCATCATTGTCCCGGTGCACAATACCGACCCGGCGATGCTTTGCGCCTGCGTCGAGTCGGTCCTGGACCAGACCTATGCGAAGTGGTCACTCGTGCTCGTCGATGACGGGTCGCGGCGCGCTGAGGCCATCGAAGTGCTGCGCGAACTCAGCCGGCGCGATGATCGCATAAGCGTGGTTCGGCGCGGCGCGCAGGGCGGCATATCCGAAGCGACGAACGCGGGTCTGGAAGTCGCCACCGGCGAATTCGTCGCCCTGCTCGATCACGATGACACGCTCAGCGACCACGCCCTGGTGGCGATGGCGGCGCGGATCGCCGCCGAGCCTGGCGTTCGCGTCCTCTACAGCGATGAAGACAAGATCGACGAGCAGGGCAGGCGCCATACGCCGGTATTCAAGCCCGCGCTGAGTCCGCACCATCTCTTCACGAGTAACTACTGCTGTCACCTGCTGGTGGTGCGCGCTGATCTGATGCGCGAACTCGGCGGCCTGCGCACCGAGTTCAACGGCGCGCAGGATTACGACCTCGTGCTGCGCTGCCTGGAACGTGAGGCGCCCTTCGCGCACCTGCCGCTGGTGCTCTATCACTGGCGCACCCACCGCGATTCGACTTCGGGCGCCGGGCGGGCCAAGCCGTATGCGGCCGAAGCGGGGCGGCGCGCCCTGGCCGCGTTCACCGAGCATTGCGGTGTCGACGCCACAATCGAGCACAGTCCGTTTCTGCTTTCGTACCGCGCACGCCCGGCCGTGACGGTAGATGACCAGGTGCAGGTCGTGCGGACCCGATCCGATGGCGGCGTGGTCGAGCACGACTGGAGCGATGCGCAGCGCGACGGCGGCTCGCGCTGGGTGCTGTTTCTGTCCGAGGAGATCGCCGGCATCAGCGGCGAGCAGGTTCGGGCCCTCGTGCAGGCCGCGAAGCTGCCGCGCAGCGGCGCCGTGGGCGGCGTCGTCATGACAGCGGACGGCCGCATCGACGACGCGGGCTGGCTGATCGACGCACAGGGGCGCGCGCGGGCGCGATACCGCGGCACTCACGCGGCCAATCCCGGCGCCGGCTGGGCGCTCCGGCTGCCGCGCAACGTCTCGTTCGTCGGGCCGCAGTGCCTGCTGGTGGAACGGGTGCAGCTTCAGCGCCTCCCCGGCGACTCCGACTCGCTTGTTCCGTGGTTTATCAGGCTCGCCATGGCCATGCGCCGGCAAGGGCGAGTGGCCCAGGTGGTCGGCGAGGTGCAGGTGCGCCGCACGCGGCCCGGTATGAGCGCCATCGCGCCGCAGCGCGGACTCGAACCTGACGGTCTGCTCAGCGACCATCTGCAGTACGTCGAGCCGCAGTACGCGCCGCTTGAAAGCGATGACTCTGGAGCCGCAGCACCGCTTGTTGAAGGGGAGGGCCGATGTGCGGCATCGTCGGCCTGATTGATCACGGCCACCAACTTGATGATCGCGCCCTTGGCGCGCTGATAGCGCGGATGCGCGACCGCCTCACCCATCGCGGGCCCGACGGCGCCGGCCTGCTGCTCGAGCCGCGGCTGCGCCTCGCGCTGGGGCATCGCCGGTTGAGCATTGTTGATCTGACCGAGGCGGGCGCCCAGCCGATGACCAGCGCCTGCGGGCGCTACAGCATCGTGTACAACGGTGAAATCTACAACGCCGCTGAACTGCGGGCCGGCCTGCCGCACATCCGCTGGCGCGGCCACAGCGACACCGAAGCGCTCCTCGAACACCTGGCCCTCCGCGGTCCCGAAGGCATCGCCGATCTCAACGGCATGTTCGCCTTTGCCTTGCTCGACCGCCAGCGCGATGAACTCATCCTCGCGCGCGACCGCTTCGGCCAGAAGCCGCTTTACTATGCCTGTCGCGATCACTGGTTTGCATTTGCATCGGAACTCTCAGCGCTGCGCGCCATTCCATGGTTTGACGCCTCGATCGATTCCGCAGCGCTCGCGACGTACCTGCTGCTGCAGTACGTGCACCAGCCGATGTCGATTCATCCCGGGACGTTGAAACTGCCGCCCGGCTGCTGGTTGCGCGTGCAGCTCGGCTTGCAGCCGCGTGCCGGCCAGCCGCAGCGCTACTTCGAATGGTCGCCCGAGGACGGCGCCGAGCGGCTCGATGGCGTCCGCGACGTGGCCAGCCTGGTGGATGAACTGGATGTGCTGCTGACGCAGGCGGTGCGCCGCCGGCTCGTGAGCGACGTGCCACTGGGCGTGCTGCTCAGTGGAGGAGTGGATTCGGCGCTGATCGCGTCCGCCATGCGGCGCTGCGTGGATGGACCGGTGCGCTCGTTCAGCATTGGCTTTGAAGGCAGCGTCGAGAGCGAACACCTCGAGGCGCGGCAGGCCGGGGCGCATCTCGACACGATCCACACGGATGACGTCCTCGAGCGCGATGTCCTCGATCTGCTCCCAACCGTGGTCGAAGATCTGGATGAGCCGCTGGGTGACAGCAGCTGCCTGCCGACCTGGCTGCTGGCGCGCCTGGCGAGGCGGGATGTCAAAGTCGTCCTTAGCGGGGACGGGGGCGACGAACTCTTCGGCGGCTACCAGCGCTACGCCGAGACGCTGCGCGAGCAGACAAGCCTCGCTCATCGCCTGCGCTACGTCGCCAGCCGCCGCCAGCGGTGGAATCCAGCCGACGCCTACTGCTCGCCGCGCTTCTGGATGTTCATGCCGGCCCAGATCGGCGCGTGGATGGGCGAGATGCCGCTGACGGCACTCGATGTCGGCAACGCAATGCGCGAAGCGATGTCGAATGACCGGCCACTCATTCACCGCATGCGGCATCTGGATGTGCACACCTATCTGCCCGGTGCGGTGCTCGCCAAAGTCGATCGCATGACCATGGCGCACGGGCTCGAAGCGCGCAGCCCATTTCTCGATCCGGACGTCGCGGCCTTCGCCGCGAGGCTCCCGTCGCGCCTCGCCGGCACTACCCAGCGGCTCAAGCCGATGCTGCGCGACCTGCTCGCGCGGCGGCTGCCGGCGGAGTGGGCGCAGCGGCCCAAGAAGGGATTCGGCCTGCCGTCCGCTTCGTGGAGTCAGTCGAGCATGATCGACCTGTGCGATGAACTGCTGCTCGCCGGCGATGCACGCTGCCGCGACCTGCTGGATCGCCGGGCCATGTCCGAGTGGGTGCAAGCGCAGCGCCGGCCCGAGTCGTTCAGCGTCTACCAGGTCTGGACGATGCTCGTGCTCGAACTGTGGCTCCGCCGTCTTGCAGACGACCAGCCGGCGCTGCCCGACGTCCAGACCCTTCCCATCGCCGAGCCGGTGAGCCGCTGAAGCATGGCAACGGCGGCCCGACTGCTTGCGCACGTCCTGTCAGGCGACCGCCGCACGCCGGCGGCGCTGCAGCGCAAGACACTCATCATCGTCGCGCAGGGCCGGCTCGGCCGCGATGAACTGCGCCTTCTTTTTCCGCAACTGCAGCGCGGCGTGATCATCCGCGACGTCGCCACGTCAGATCCACTGGCCGAGCGGAGCGGGGGTTCGGCGCTTCGCCTGAACGAAGTCCGCTGGGATCCGCAGTTGCCGGAAGGGTTCGATCGCGACGACGCGCGCCAGTTGCGCAGCGCCGGCTCGACGGCGGTTTTCCTCAAGCCGTATGGCGACGCGAGCGGGCGCATGCTGCGCGACCTGCGCCGCGCTGGCGTTCGCTGGGTGATCTTCGATGAACACGGCCGCTGGCTGCGCGCGCCCCTCGCGCAGGCGCTGGTCGGCAAAGTGCGTCTTGACGGCGCCGTGCCCGGCGCCGACACCCGGCCCGGTCTGCAGCACCTCGCATCGGCCATCGACCGCACGGCGCTGCGTGTGGTCCGCGCCGTAGCCATGCCCGGCGCGGCGAGCGAGCGCCCGCAAGCCGAGCACGATGCGGTTCGGCAGTTTGCAGCGGTCTGGCGTGAGACGCAGCGGCCCGCGCCAGTCCCGCCCACGGGCAAGCAGGTGCGGCGGATCATGCACTTCGTCAGCAGCCTCGATTCGGGGGGAGCCGAGCGCCAGGTCGTCAGCCTCGCGATCGCGCAGCGGCACGCCGGTCTCGTGGCGGCAGTCCGAACCCAGACGCCGCTGTCGGGCCAGCATGCGCATTATGCGCCGCTGCTGGCGGAGGCGGGTGTCGAAGCGAGACAGGCCGGAGCATTGGATGTCGCGGCGCTCGACGCGTTGACGGACGATTTGCGCACGAGCGGGCGGCTGGCGCGACTCGTGCGCGCCGCCCCCGCCGTCATTCGCGACGGGGTGCTCGACGTGGTGGCTGACCTGCTCTCGCATCCGCCCGACGTGCTGCACTGCTGGCTGGATGAGCCGAACGTGCTGGGCGGCATCGCGGGTTTGATTGCCGGCGTGCCGCGCATCGTGCTCTCCACGCGAAATGTCGGGCCGGCGCACTTTCCCCACCTGCACAAGCCGTGGATGCGGCCGTGTTATCGCCTGCTCGCCGGTGAGCCGCGCATCGTACTGGCCGGCAACTCGAAAGCGGGGATCGAAGACTACGCGCGGTGGATCGGCATCGAGCCACACCGGTTCGTGCTGCTGCGCAATGCCGTGTCGCCCGAAGCGTTCCAGGCGCCGGCGGCGACGGAGACCACGGCCGTGCGCGAAGCGCTCGGCGTCGCGCCCCTTCAGCCCCTCGTCGTGGGGGTGATGCGCCTCTCGCAGGAGAAGCGGCCGGATGTGTTTGTCGAAGTCATCCGCCGGCTGCGACTCGTGCACGCCGACTGCACGGCCGCGATCGTCGGCGTCGGCCCGCTGGCCGATGCGCTCAGGCGTCGCATTCAGTCACTGAAGCTGGACAGCGCCGTTCAACTGCTCGGCCAGAGGCGCGATGTGCGAACCTTGCTTGCGGCGGCGGACGTCGTGCTGCTGACTTCCGATCATGAAGGCACGCCCAACTGCGTGCTCGAAGCGCTCGCGCTGGGCAAGGGCGTCGTGGCCACCGATGCAGGCGGAACGGCCGAGGTGCTCGAACACGAGCGAACGGGGCTGCTGGCCGAATGCGGCGACGTGGGGGCGCTGTCTGCCGCCGTCAGCCGCCTGATCACCTCACCGGCGCTGGCGGAGCAGTTCGGCCGGGCGGGGCGCGAAGCGATTCGCGAGAGATTCAGCCTTCCGGCCATCCTCGAGCGCACGCTCGCCACGTACATCCGCTGATGCGGGTCATGGCCGCCAGGCGATCGGATCCTGCCGGTAGAAGCGCGACCACTGCTCGTACAGATCCGGGTCGTAACGGCGCAGATCAGCCGGCCGCTCGAAGAATGTTTCGGTGACGACGGCGAAGAACTCGGCTTCATTCGTTGCACCGTACGAGTCGATGGGCCCCGAGCGGCCGCGCTGCGCCTCGCTGGCGAATCGGTCGAACGCGCGGGTGAAAACCTCCGCCCATCGCCGGGCGGCGTCGTTGGGCGCGGTGCGCGGGTCGGCTTCGGAGAGGCCGAACTGCTCGTCGATCTGATGGGCGAATTCGTGCAGGACGACGTTGTGCGCATCACGCGCGTTCTCCGCGCCGCTGAGCACATCCGCCCACGACAGGACGAGCGAACCCTGGTCCCACGATTCGCCAAGGCGCGGCTGATGGTCCTCCGCGACGGTGCCGTCGTCGAGGTGTTCCATGGTGGGGGCAACGTATTCGCTGGGGTAGACCAGCACCGAGCGCAGCAGCGGAAAGTACTCGTCGTCGCGGTGCAGCAGCAGCACGCAGGCTTCGGCGGCGATGGTTACGCGGATCTCGTCGGTGATCTCCAATCCGCCGCAACCCTCGAAGTTCTTCTCCGCGAGGAACACCTGAATGTGGCCGAGCAGTTCGGATCGGTCGGCCGGGCCGAGTCGCCGCCACGACCCGCTGCGCCGCTCCAGGATTCCGCGCCACTGCGGCGGGAAGGGCTGAGCGCGCAACCTCCTGCGACGCCGGCGGCGAAAACCCGTGATCCACTGAATGAGTCGTACGATCGGCACGGCGGATTCTAAGGTGGAAACCTGCCTCCGAGTGCCGCAGATGCCTTGCGTCTCCGCAGTCCCGTATCATCTGCTCTTTGTGCACCGCAACCGTGAATCGAGGTCCGCCATGTCGCCGCAGCACGCGTCGATCAATCCGTTCATGCTCGTACCGCCCGGTCCCGACGTCCCCCACACCGTCAACGTTATCGTCGAGATCCCCAAAGGGCGGCGAAGCAAGTTCGAACTCGACAAAACGACCGGTCTTCTCAAGCTCGACCGCTACCTCTATTCCTCCGCGCACTATCCCGGCGACTACGGCTTCATTCCGCAGACCCTGGCGGAGGACCACGACCCGCTCGACATTCTCGTGATGGTCAACGAGCCGACGTTCTCGGGTTGTCTGATCGAGGCGCGGCCGCTGGGGCTGTTCCGCATGACCGATCGCGGCGACAACGACTTCAAGGTGCTCGCTGTTCCCGCGACCGATCCCACCTTTGCCGAGTTCCGCGATCTCTGGCGCGTGCCGTCGCACTTCCTGCGCGAGGTCGAGCACTTCTTCGCCACGTACAAGCAACTGGAAGACGCGGGCGACGTCAAGACGCTCGGCTGGCACGACGCCGCCACGGCCCACGCGGAGATTGAAGCGTCCATCCGGCGCTACAAAGATTCTCCCGCGCCCGCCGTGGTGAAGGCCTGATCCGGCGAGCCACACCTGCTGAACCCAGGAGGCGATCAGACCCATGGCAGAGCCGCAGTTCCATTGGCAACCCCAGCCTGAAGCACAGGCGCTGGTGCGCGAAGTGGTGGATCATCTCCTCTCACGCTGCCCGCGGGCCGCAGAACTGGCCCGGCGCATGCGCCAGGAAACCGCGACGCGCTTCATCGACTGGATCGATTCGATCGAAGTGCCCGCCAGCGACGACTGGGAGTATCGGCTGGGCAAGGTCGGCTTCGCCTGCCGCGAACTGGTCGGCTCGACGCGCGTGCTCGTTCATGAGGGCGGCGTGTTCCCGTCATTTGCCGTTTCCGACACGACGGTGCACCGCGTGTTCATCAAGGTCGAGTCGGTAGCCGACTTCATGGCCGCGTGGATGATCAGCAACGACCACGTGATCGAAGGCGAGCCGTTTGCGGCCGTGCGCCGCGCGCCGGTGTTCCACGGCGACGGGGCCGATCTTTGGGCGATCGAGCGGCACGGGTCGCGCAGCATTGTCGTGCCGCCGTCTCAGCCGCAGCGCAGCCTGCAGATGGTGCGGCACTACGAGTCGCTCCGCCGGCGCGAGCGCGAGTGGCCCAACGACGACCAGGGCTTCGCGCGCGTCCGCCTGCTGGTTGACGCGGCGATTGCCGATCTTGGCCCGGACATGACGTGCGACATCTTCTTCGCCGCGGAACGAGAATACTGGGCCCGCCGGAATCGCGCCGCCCGCATCCAGAAGGGAAGACAGGATGCGCTCGGCCTCGGCTGGGCCAACCACGACCACCACACCTTCCGCTCGTCGCGGCAGCACTTCCGCAAACTTGTGGCGCTCTTCGAGCGGCTGGGCATGAAGCCGCGCGAACGGTTCTACGCCGGCGCCGAGGCAGGCTGGGGCGCGCAGGTGCTCGAACAGCCGGCGTGCGGCATTGTCGTGTTTGCCGACGTGGATCTCTCTCCCGAAGAAGTCGCCGGAGACTTCGCTCACGAACCGCTGCCCGAGCGGCACGAACTCGGCACCGTCGGCCTCTGGTGCGGCCTGCACGGCGAATCGATCCTGCAGGCGGGCATGCATCACCTCGAGTGCCAGTTCGACCACGAGGCGCTGTGCGACCAGTTGCAGGCGGCGGGGGTGAGCACGATGTCGCCCTTTACTGATCTGCCTTACCTGCGGCAGGCCTTCTCTGAAGGCGAGCGGTGGAAGGTCTCCGATGCTCGCATTAACCGCCTGCTCCAGGCGGGGCAGATCACGCCCACGCAGGCGAACCAGTTCCGCATGACCGGCGCCATCGGATCGCACCTCGAAAATCTCGAGCGCAACGACGGCTACAAGGGCTTCAACCAGCAGGGCGTGTCGGACATCATCGCGCGCACCGATCCACGGCGCGAAGCGCCCCAGGCCGAACTGCTCGGGGCTTGACGCGCTCGGCGCGGCGGAGGCGGCAGCCGCTCAGATCGGCGGCGCCGGATCGAACATCGAGTCGATCTCCGTGTGGTTCACGTCGTTAAAGTAGTTCGTGAAGAGGTTCACGGCGACGGCGGCGATGGCCTCGACCACGGCGGCATCGTCAAAGCCAGCCTGGCGGAAGGAGTTCAGGTCTGCATCGCTCACCGAGCCTCGCTTCTCCAGGAGCGCGTTGGTAAAGCGCAGCAGGGCCTGGTGGCGGGGGTCGGCGGCGCGACCCTTGCGCGCATCCACGGCGGCGGCGGCGTCGATGCCCACCTTGGCCGCGAGTTTGGTGTGCGCCGCGAGGCAATAGGTGCAGCCCGTGCTCTGGCCGCAGGTCAGGGCGATCAACTCGTGTTCGGCGGGAGTCAGGCTGCCGGACCGCACGCCACTGGAAAACTTCAGGAAGGCGTCGAGCACGCCCGGGTTGTTGGCGATCCCCCGGTAGATATTGAGCTTCTTCTTTGCCAGCGGTCCGTCAAAGAGTTCGCGGGCTTTACCGGTTGCGGTGGCGGGGTCGATGGTCTTGAGGCGCGGCATGAGTACCTCCAGTTCCCGAACAACGCGGGTCAGTGGCTGGTGTTTCGACCGGCACGGCGGCGCGGCGCCAAGCCGCGCGCATGCAGCGCCGGTTCTGCCAGAATGATTCGGGAGATCTGCCAGAGCCTCCAACGGGGAAACGAACCCGTTCGCTCGTCAGCCGGCCGATTCGCCGCCCATGTCGCCCGCCGACGCCATCGCCTCATCGACTTTGCGCATGAGATCGACGTAATCCATCTGCGCCATCTGCATCTCGCGCAGCTGCGGGTGCATCGCCACGCGGCTCTGCAGGTCGGCCAGCCGGTGCTTGTCCTGCACTTCGATCGGCTGCCCGGCGTGCTCTTTCTCGGAAATCGCATCCATCTGCCGCGAGTAGTCCGCCAGAAGGCGCTGCGCGTCGGTGTCTTCCCGAATCGCCTTGAGCAGTTCGCGGTAGCGGACGACGGCGAGATGCTCTGCGAGAAGGCGGCCAAGTCGGGTGGCGACGTCGATGATCTGCGGGGTATCAGCCATAGGCGTGATGATAGGTTACGCGGCGGCGCCGGCGGCGCCGGCGGCCCGGCGGCCCGGCGGCCCGGCGGGCGGCCCCCATGCGTTCGTGCAGGTTTGCTATGATCTGCTTTGCCCTCTCGTGGATGGATCGCATGCCCCTTCGTTTCAAGAGTCGCGTCCTCGCTCACCTGCAGGACCATCGCTACGAACCGGTCGGTTTCGATCTGCTTGCCGAGCAGGTCGGCGTCGAGCCGGCGGACCTGCCCGAGTTTGAACAGGCGCTCGATGAACTGATGGCGGCGGGGCAGATCACCTCGGCCGCCGGCGGCGAGTTCATGCTGCCGCCCATCGGTCGCGAACTCATCGGCAAGATCCGTGTCAACCCCAAGGGTTTCGGGTTCATCATTCCCGAGGCGCCCAATCGCGAGGGCGATCTGTTCGTGCCTCCGGGCGCCACGGGCACGGCGGTGAGCGGCGATCGTGTTCGCGCCCGAGTGGTGCGCAGCCGTGGCCGCGGCGGCGCGCCTCCCGGCGCATCGCCCTACACCGGCGAGGTCGTCGAGATCCTCCAGCGCGCCAAGTCGTCGTACGTCGGCACGCTGCGCCGCTTTCAGCAGCACTGGCTCGTCGAACCCGACGACCGCCAACTGCACGACATGGTGCGTGTGCGCGATGTCGGGGCCAAGAACGCCCGCGAAGGCGACAAGGTCGTCGTCGAGATGATCCGCTATCCCGACGCCGGCGAGGGGGGCGAAGGCGTGATCATCAAGCGCCTCGGCGAAGCGGGTCTGCCCGACGTTGAAACGCAGGCGGTCATTCACACCTACAGCCTGCCGGGCGAGTTTCCCGAAGCGGCGCTCGACCAGGCTGCGGACATGGCCCGCGCCTTTGCCGACACCGAGCAGTTCATCGAGGGGCGCGAAGACCTGCGCGAGCAGTTCATCATCACCATCGACCCGCCCGACGCTCGCGACTTCGACGATGCGATTTCGATCCGGCGGCTCGACGACGGCGGCTGGGAACTGGGCGTGCACATCGCCGACGCTTCGACGTTTGTGACGCTCGACTCGCCGCTCGATCTCGAAGCGCGGCAGCGGGCCAACAGCGTCTACCTGCCGCGCCACGTGATCCCGATGCTGCCCGAGGTGCTCAGCAACGGCGTGTGCTCGCTGCAGGAGGGCGTCGATCGACTCACCAAGTCCGTCTTCATCCGCTACGACGGCAAGGGGCAGGTGCGCGACGAGCGCTACTGCAACTCCGTTATTCGTTCGAGCAAGCGGCTGACCTATCTGGAGGCGGAGCATCTCATCCTGGGAAATGCTCAGGAAGCGCGCAAGCACTCGATGAGCGAAACGGACTACCCCGAAGCGCTGCTGCCCACGCTCAAACTGATGGATGAACTGGCCAAAGTGCTTCGCCGCCGCCGCACGAAAGACGGCATGATCGTCCTCACGCTGCCGGAGGTCGAACTCATCTTCGACGAGCAGGGCCATGTCATCGGCGCCGAACCCGAAGACGACGCTTCGACGCACGGCCTGATCGAGATGTTCATGGTCGAGGCGAACGAAGCGCTGGCGCGACTCTTCGACCGCCTGAACGTGCCGATCCTCCGGCGCACGCACCCGGACCCGTCCACGTTCGATCTCGGCGAGTTGCGGCAGTACTTTCGCGTGGCGGGTCTGAATCTGCCCAAGAGCCCGACGCGCTTTGAACTGCAGCACGTCCTTGAAGCAACGCGCGGCACGCCGCGCCAGCAGGCGGTGCACCTGGCGATTCTCAAGAGCCTGACCAAGGCGGAGTATTCGCCGGCGATGATCGGCCACTTCGCCCTGGCCAGCGCGCACTACGCCCACTTCACCAGCCCGATCCGCCGGTATCCCGACCTCGTTTTGCACCGGCAACTGGCGGCATATCTCGAACAGACGCGCAACGGCAGCGAGCGGCCTCGCGGCAAGGGCTACCGCCGCATCGGCAATACTCTGCGCAAGGACAAGCGCTGTCCCGACGAAGGTCGGCTCATCGAGATGGGCACGCGCTGCAACGAAGCCGAGCGCAACGCCGAGATGGCCGAACGCAGCCTGCGCAACTTCCTCGTGCTTCAGTTCATCGCCGAGCGCCACCAGGGCGACGTGATGGACGGCGTGGTGGTGGGCGTTTCCGAATCGGCGGTGTTCGTGCAACTCGACCAGTGTCTCGTCGAGGGCTTCGTGAATATCCGCGATCCCGAGGCGTTCGAGACGAGCGAGTCGGGCGGCCGGCGCAGCCGCGGCGACCGGCAGGGCCGGTGGCGCATCAATCAGCAGACCGGCGCGCTCACCAGCGAGAGCGGGGCGACGATCCAGATCGGCGACCGCCTGCAGGTGCGCATCATGCTCGTCGATCCGCCGGCTCGGCGGATGGATTTGCGCATCGTCGGCAAGGCCGCAGCGCCCTCCAAACCCCGTGAGTCGAACCAGAACCACAAAGGGCACAAAGGCACGAAGAATGCACCAAGGGCAGCCGGTAAGACAGGGCAGCCGGGTAGAAGCAAGCCTACGCAGAAAAAGACAATGCAGAAAAAGGGCAAACGAACCAAGAAGCGCCGCTGATCAGATCTGGATTTCATCCATTTGTGCCCGCTCTGTGCCTTCGTGTCCTTTGTGGTTGACGCAGCACCATCGATTCGGCAACCCGCCTCAGCACCGGCCGAGGAATTCGCGGCGCACATCCGCCAGCGCCTTGAAACTCGCGCGCCAACTCTGCACCGAGGTGTGGTCGATCTCCGCGGAGATCACCGTCGGCGCGTCTCCCGCCTGCGCGATCACTTCGCCCTTGGGGTCGATAATGCGCGAGCCGCCGGCATAGGGCAGGTAGGGGTCCTCGCCGCAGCGGTTCAAGCCAACGACATACGCCTGGTTCTCGATGGCGCGAGCGCTGAGCAGCGTGAGCCAGTGGTGCTGGCGCGGCGAAGGCCAGGAAGCGCCGATGGTGAACATCTCCGCGCCGCGCTCGATCGCTGCCAGGCGCCAGATCTCCGGAAAGCGCAGGTCGTAGCAGATCAGCGGACAGACCTTGATGCCGTGCCAGTCGAACGTGACGATCTCGCTGCCGCCGCGAAACTCCTCCGGCTCACGTCCGCCGCTGAAGGGAAAGATCTTCGAATAGCGGCAGATGAGTTCGCCATCGGGATTGAAGACCACCGCGTCGTTGGTCGCTTTGCCACTGGGGTTGGGCCGCTGCACCGAGGCGCCCTGCACGAACGCGCCCCATCGCCGCGCCGCCGCAGCGCACCACTTCTCGCTCGCGCCGCCGGTCGCCTGCTCGGCCGTCACCTTGGTGTTCAGGCTGAAGCCGACGTCGAACATTTCGGGCAAGACAATGAGCGAGCCGCGCGGCACAGAGGCCTGCTCGACCATGCGCTGCACGATCGCGTGGTTCGCGGCCTTGTCTTCCCAGACGATGTCGAACTGAACGGCAAACACCTGCGGCATGCACAACGATATCAGCCCTGCACCCGCGCGACCGGATACGATGCAGCCATGACCCTCGAACTGCGCCTGGAACGCATCAAGTCCGACGTCCCTCTGCCGCGTTACCAGACCGAGCACGCCGCGGGCCTCGATCTGCACGCCGCGCTTGATGCGCCGCTCGTGCTCGAGCCGGGCGACATCAGGCTCATTGCCTGCGGCTTTCGGATGGCCGTGCCGGTGGGCTACGAGGCTCAAGTGCGGCCGCGTTCGGGCCTGGCGAGCAAGCACGGCATCTCGATGCCCAACGCACCGGGCACGATCGACGCGGACTACCGCGGCGAGGTCTGCGTGCCGCTGATCAACCTCGGCCGCGAGCCGTTCACCGTCGAGCCGCACATGCGCATCGCGCAGATGGTCATCGCGCCCGTCGCGCACGCGAAGGTGGTCGAAGTGCAGGCGCTCGACGAAACGCAGCGCGGCCAGGGCGGCTTCGGGTCAACGGGGTGCTGAGAGCGGCACGGCAGCACGCGAATCGCATTCTGCGGCCATCTTACGGCTGAATCTGGATGAACCCCGGCGGGCTGCTTTGGCACGTGGTCCAGTCGATCGCCTGAACGACGAAGCGCTTGCCGGCGAGGCCGGCGGGGATGAAGCGGTCGAGCGTCGCGCGGCCGTCGGCGTCGGCGATGGCCGTGCCGATGATCTGCGGGTTGACGAGTTGGATCGTCGCGCCCGGGCACTGCGGGACGCCGCTCGCCTCGCCGCGCGCTGTGCCGGCGACGAAGACGACGCGGGCGCCTGGCGTGGCGTGGCTCACTTCAAGCGTGTTGATCGCGCCGGGCACATTCGGCGCGAAGGACCAGATAGTCAGTCCCTCATCGACGGGGTCGAGGCGGACGACAAGGTTAAGGTTCCGTGATGGCGAATAGGCCTCCGCCGCGATCTGGCCGGTCGAATTGACTTCTCGCGCATTGAGGACGGTCCATGCATCGCCCACCCCATCTGTCAGGAGGTCATTGAGATTGTGCATCACGTGGTTGCGCCAGACAAATCCGACGTTGATGCGGTACATGCCGTCCGGGATGGAGAGCACACCGACGACTTCGCCTGCGTCGTTGATTCCCCAAGTGGTGCCACCCCCGCCGGAATCAAGCAGCCCGAGCGCGATGAGGCGGCGATTCTCCCACATCACCGGCATGGACCGGTCCAAGGTCAGTGAGCAGGCCCCTGCAATCAAGCCTGATGGGCTGATTTTATTAGCCGAAGTCTCCTGGCCCGGTCGAAGACCCGGCAATTGGTACACCTCGCCGTTGTCCCACAGGAATGCGTCGAGTCCGGCGTCGCCGACTATCTGGCCGGCGTTGTTCATCGAGCGCCAGCCGATGTCCACGAAGGTGGTCCACTTTCCGTCTTGCCAGAGGAATGTGCGCCAGTTGCGGGCGAAGCCCACGACGAGCCGGCTGTCATTGAGCGCGTGAGCATCGCTGTCATTGGCGCCGGGCGGATCGAGGTCGATGACGCCCCCCTCCGCCGGCCAGAGGACCGCATGGCCGTTGAATGAAGTGGCCGACCACCCCACGGCGTCGCCGTTGCTGTTGAGATCGCGCGGGATCGCGCTTGGCTCATGGGAGTTGAGGAAAGGAAGCGTTCGGACTTCACCATCGGTCCATACGAAGGCAGTTCGGGCAGGGGTCGCCAAGGCATAGCCAAGCACTTGCCCTCGGTCATTGATGGCCTCCGGAAATGAATTCCCGTGACCAGGCAGCGTGCCAACTTCGATAAGGCGGTAGCGCTGCGCGCACGTCGCGGACGCGGATGCCGCCCAACCGATCACGGCCCAAAGGAAGCTTGTGCGGATTCTCAATTGATCGCCCATATCCTGCACCGCATCAATCTCCAGCAGCGTTCGGCATTGGCATGAACGCCCGGATGGACTGGGCTATTCCCCGAGGAGACTGGGCGCCGTGCAGAGTTCGGTCGCCCTGCCTGGGAGCAACGGACCGACGTTCACGGCGGGGGATCTCCTGTGGGTCCACGCGATCTATGACGTGCCCGGCCACACGCCCAGCGAGCCGGTGAACGGCCGCGCGCTGTGGTTGCTCTTCTGGGAGCCGGCGCAGTAGCAGTCTTGTCCAGCGTGCCGGGTATCAGTTGTCGTTATCCTTCTGCTGCTCAGGGAAGAGCAGGTAGCGCATGGGGTTGAACGGGTCGCCGTCGTAGTCGATGACGCCGGCGTGGCCGTCGAGGAAGGACATCGAGTAGGCGCTGCGCGTGCCGTGGTGCGTCGTGCTGGGCTGCTTGCGGAAGACGGCGTGGAAATTGCCAGGCTCGTCGAGGTAGGACACAAACTGTGAAGCCATCTGCAGCCGGATTTTGCTGAACGCGCGCACGCCGTCGGGCCAGGTCATCGAATCCGCCACGTCGTTGTAGAAGAACGCGTGAAAGGGATACCACGTGCCGTTGAAGGCATAGGACGTGCCGACGAGGTTGTAGGCGCTGGTTCCCGAAGTCGGCTCAGGCTCGAGGTAGGTCTCGGTGTAGTTGTACGCGAGATCGTCCGGGCACTGGAAGATCGGGAAGTTGAACTGGCTCGGGTCGAGGAATTGCTGGCGGGCGATGTTCGCGTCGCCGCGCGGGCGATCGGGGTGCACATACCGGTTGAGGGGCCGCTCGTAGGGGTAGTAGAGGTGGCTCCAGGCGCTCTCGGCGCGCGTGGTGTAGCGCCCGCCGTGGCTGTAGTTGTCGAGCAGGGCGTGGCCGCGCGGCACGAGGATGGGCATGACGTCGTTGTGCTCGTCGAGGTACATCGCCGTGGCGGTCATGATCTGCCCGAGGTTGCTCAGGCAGCCCGCCTGCCGCGCCGCCGAGCGGGCCCGGGAGAGCGCCGGCAGCAGCAGCGCGATGAGCAGGGCGATGATGGAGATGACCACGAGCAGTTCGATGAGCGTGAACGCCGGGGCGCCGCGGCTGCGTCGATTGACCGACAAGGCGGAATTGTGGAGCAGGAATCGCACGTGTGAAAAACTGCGCATGCACGCTGGATGTTCCACCAATTAGAGCAAAGCTGTGGTCGCCGGGCGCGACCACCGAACAGCGTGCGAACGGCGGGCGGGTTTCTTCACGCCGGCTGCGGCGGCCGTTCGATATCATTGGGCGGACCAGTGCGCGCCGGCCCGGAGGGGGGTAAGCCGCGGGGTCTGGCGATCGGCCGCGCCCCGCAGCGGCCACGAGGGTGCGATCCGACGCATGGCACGAGCAAAAAAGAAATCGAACGATGCGAAGAAGCCCGCGGCCGGACCGACCGCCATGTCGCACGTCTGGCGCGGCGTCGGCTGGATGGCGCTGGCGGCTCTGGTCGCCTTCATCGGCGCATCGCTGCTGAGCTTTGACGCAGCCGACTGGCCGAGCCACGCGGTCTCGGTGCACAACGATCCGCCCGCGAATTGGTGCGGGCAGATCGGCGCGTTCGTCGCCTACTGGGCATACCAGGCGCTCGGGCATGGCCTGTGGGCCGGCCTGGCGCTGCTGCTGGCCTATCTGGGCCTGACGGCGTGGGGCGTGCGCGTGAGCCATCCGATCGTGCGCATCTTCGGCGCTGCGATGGTGGTGCTGGCCGTGTCCGGACTGCAGGCGCTGTGGTTCCGCACGACCGGGCCGTTCCCGGAAGGGGCAGGCGGCTTGCTCGCGATTCGCGGCGTGGACTTTCTCGTGCCGCGGTTCAACGCGCCGGGCACCGCGATCATTCTGATTCTGCTGCTGCTGGTCGGTTCGATCATCGCCGCCGACCGGCTCGTGCTGGCGCTGCCGGTGCTCGCGCTGCGCGGCGCCGGGTTGATGAAGAGAGTGCCCGTGGGCAAGGCCGTGGGCGCCGCCACGACGCTGGCTGCATCGACCGCCGCGGCGCTGGCTTCGCGCTCGCAGGCCGAGGTTGAGCCGGACGAACCCGAAGCCGAAGCGCCCGCGCCTGCGGGCCGGCGTGGCAAGGCGCCCTCGCCGCCGTCGATCAGCCCCGACGCCGGCGGCTTTGCCGGCACCGAGTCGTTCGCCATGGAGGAGGCCAGTCGCAACGCCGACGCAGCCGCCCAGGCCGCGACCACGGTGCGCTCGACCGAGATCAACATGGAGGCCCTGCGCGAGAAGATCCGCAAACTTCCCGTCAACATTTCCTCGCGCCCCAAGCCCAAGGGCGACGAGAAGGCCGATCTGCCGCGCAGCGATGACTACAGCGGCTACCAGTTCCCCTCGCTCGATCTGCTCATCGAGCCCGAAGAGACCTTCACCGAGAAGATGGAACAGTTCGTGCGCGAGCAGGCGGAAGTGCTCGAGCACACGCTGCAGGTCTACGGCATCGAAGGCGAAGTCGTGGGCATCGACTCGGGCCCGGTCATCACGCTCTACGAGGTGCAGCTCACGCCGGGCACAAAAGTGTCGTCGATCAATTCGATCGCTTCGGATATCGCGCGCTCGCTGCGGGCCCAGAACATCCGCGTCGTCGCCAACATGGCCGGGAAATCGACGATCGGCATCGAGGTGCCCAATCTCAACAAAGAGAAGGTGCGCATCAAGGAACTGATGACGGCCACCAGCGACGCGGCCAAGATGCGCCTGCCCATGTTCCTGGGCAAAGACGCCTCGGGCACGCCGCTCATCGCCGATCTCTCCGCGATGCCGCACATGCTCGTGGCCGGCACGACGGGTTCGGGCAAGAGCGTGTGCATCAACACGATCATCATGTCGTTCCTGTACACGAAGCGGCCGGATGAACTGAAACTCATTCTCGTCGATCCGAAGATGGTTGAGATGAACCAGTTCAAGGAGATCCCGCACCTCATGTGCCCGGTGGTGACTGAGATGGGCAAGGCGGCGGCGATCCTCGAATGGGCCGTGACCAAGATGGAGGAGCGCTACGAACTGCTCTCCGAAGTCGGCGTGCGCGACATCGCCAACTACAACACGCTCAGCTGGGAAGAAATCGAAGAGCGCCTCGGCCCGATGACCGAGCAGGAAGCCGCGACGATCCCGAAGAAGATCCCGTACATCGTCTTCGTCATCGATGAACTGGCCGATCTCATTATGACGCATAAGGAGGTCGAGACGCTCATTGTCCGCATCGCGCAGAAGGCGCGAGCCGTGGGCATCCACCTCATCCTCGCCACCCAGCGTCCGCAGGCGAACGTGGTGACGGGCCTGATCAAGAGCAACATGCCCTGCCGCGTGTCGTTCAAGGTGGCCTCGGGCATGGACAGCCGCATCGTGCTCGATCAGAAGGGAGCCGAACTTTTGCTGGGCCAGGGCGACATGATGTTCCTCGGCCCGCGCACGAGCGAGATCACCCGCGCGCAGGGCACGCTTGTGGATGACCTCGAGATCCGCAAAGTGACGCGATTTCTCAAGGAAGTGGCGGCGCCGAGTTTCGAGCGGCAACTCATGGTCCTCCGTGCGCCCAGCGCCGAAGGCGATGCCGACGCCGGCCTCTCCGCGGCCGAGCGCGATCCGCTGTTCATCAAGGCGGTGGAGATCATCGTCGAGTCCGGCCGCGGCTCGGTCTCGCTGCTGCAGCGCCGCCTGGCCATCGGCTACACCCGTGCCAGCCGGCTCATCGACCAGATGGGGCTTGCGGGCATCATCGGCGAGCACAAGGGCTCGGTCGCGCGCGAAGTCATCGTGACTCC
Source organism: Planctomycetota bacterium (assembly GCA_963205185.1). Lineage (GTDB taxonomy): Bacteria > Planctomycetota > Phycisphaerae > Phycisphaerales > UBA5793 > UBA5793. Next base: position 34,918 of record CAUJHZ010000073.1, read on the forward strand.
TGAAGAGTGGGAGCAGATGCGCCGCATGATGGAGGAAGGCGAGGCCGACGGCACGCTCTTCTCGGCTGATGAGCAAGAGGCTGACGAGGCGGACGAAGCGGATGACGCCGAGGCGGTCGATGAATACGAAGATGAGGACGAGGAAGAGGGCGAAGACGAAGACGACGAGGACTTTGAATACGAAGACGACGAGCCGGATGAGATCGAGCGGGCGCCGTTCGACGGCACACGCCGCGCTGTCTAGCCGCGGCGTCCCGCCGAATCGACGAGCCGTGAAACGAAGGCTCCGCACAGGAGAGCGCTTCGAGAATCATGCCGGCCCCCCCGACACATCGCTTCACGTTCATGCTCGATGGCATGGGCGACCCGATCATCGCTCGCGACCTCACGCGCGCGCTGCACGAATCGCTCGGGCTCGTTGCGCGCGCCGATCCGGCGGGCATGTGGCTCGAAATCGAGAGCGAGCAGCCCATCGATGAAGCGCTGAGCGATCGCGTCGCCGACGTGGCGCGCCGCCTCGGCTTCGAGCCGCGCGACCGCGCGAGCAGTTCCTTCGTGCCAAGCCTGACGGCCGGGCAGTTGCGCCAGCGCCTCGCGTTTGAATGGACGAGCCGGTGGGCGACGGGGCTCGTGTTCCTGCTGCCGGCGCTGGCGCTGCACTATCTCACGCCGTCGTTGGCGCAAGGCGGGCGGCTCATTCCCGGCATGATCGAAGCGACGCTGGTCATCTGGTCGCTCGTTGCGGCGGGCTGGCCGATCATCTGGCAGGGTCTGCTGGCGATCTTTGCGCGGCGCATGACGCCTGATCTGTTCAATCTTGCCGGTCTCGTGGTCTCGCTGCTCTACGGCTTGGTGATGGTGGCGCTGGCGCGCGAGAACACGTTGCACATGACGTCCTACTTCATCATCGCCGCGACGCTCCAGCGGCTGATCATCTGGCGGCGCGCGGAGCGGCTGCAGGGGCAATCGCATCTCATGCCGCCGGCGCGCTGGCTGCTGGGGGTGGTCCTGATTGCAGGGCTGGCGCTGGCGTGTTTCGACTTCGCCGGCGGCATGGCGGCGCTGCTGGCCATGCCGGCAATGATCGGCGTGCTCTCGTGCAACCGGCTGGTGCACCCCTTCGGCGCGCTGATGCCGGCGGCACTGATGAGCGGCTTTCTGGCTCTGGCTCCGGCGGTGGTGTCCGCGGCGCAACTCGCCGGAAGAATCGAGGCGGCATTCGCATTCAACGCGCTGCTCACGCTTGCCTACGGCTTGGCGCTGGGCGGGCGCCCATCCGGCCCCAAGTCGAAACCGCTATGATCGAGCGGATGGATGAATCGAATCAGTCCATGCACTCCCGGCAGGCGGAGGCGCCGATCTCAGCAGCGCATGCCCGCCAGCGCGCCTCGGCCGTGATGCTCGCCATCGGTCTGGCCCAACTGCTGCCCCTGGCGCTCACGCTGCTGCAGATCGAAATGGCGGCCGACTGGCGCGACCGGCGCGCCTGGCTCATCGCCGTGGCCATCGGCGGCGCCATCTACGTGCTCGCGGCCCTGCCTGTGCGCCTCCACGTGCGGGCGATTGCCTGGGTCGCGCTCGCTGCGGCCGCGGCGCAGGCCATGGTGTTCATCCTGCTGGCGCTGCTGGCGATCATCGCGGCCGTCAGCGCCGGCAGCCCGATGTCGATGACCATGGGTGTGCTGCTCTTTGGCACGATGGCATCCATGCACCTGTTCATCGCGCGCTGGATCTGGCCCGGCCTGCAAGGGCAGACGACATGAGCAGCGACACCACAGCGGCCGACGTCGGGGATGATCGCCCGGCCGATCCGACGGCAGCGCAGCGCACCTTCGCGCGCGGCGTCGGATTCGTCATGCAGGGCGTGGGCGCCACACTGTTCATGCTCTCCACCTGCGCGTGCTGCGGCATCGCATTCTGGGAAGGCAACCTGCTGCACAGCGGGGCGATCGATGCGAACCAGACCGCAGACGGGAACCGCGCGGCCGTGCTCCTGCTGCTCACCAACGTCCTCGGCTCGCTGGCGCTGGTGGCGTTCGGGCTCGGGCAGCAGTCGGACCGCGGCCGCGCACCGGCCATCGGCACCGCGGCGACAACGGTGATCATGACGGTGCTCTACGGATTCGTGGTGTACTTCGGCGCTGGCGCGGACGGGGGCAATCGGTGGCCGATCATCGCCGCGGCGATCCTCGGCTTGATCATGCTGGTCTGTACGGCTCTGACGTGGCTGGGGGCCCGCCAGGTGCTGGCGCATCCGCCGCTGAGCGCCGCGGCGCCGACCGTTCCTTCCGATGCCTTCCCGGATCCGCTGGCCAAGAAGCGTGAAAAGTACGATTCGCCGGCGGAAGCGGACATTGCCCGCCGTCGCGAGCGTCTGGAAGAGGAGATGCGCCGTCTGGACGAACTGCAGCGAAAGATGCGCCAGCAGAATCGGCCTGAATCGTGACGCATCCGCCTGCCGCGGGCCGGTATCATCCAGACATGGAGATGCTCATGGATCGATTTCGTTTGCTGCTGGTCTGTATGCTCGCCACAACCTTGCTGTGCACCGTTGGGTTCCGATCGGCGCCCCGCGAGAATGGTGTCGAGCACCGCAATGGAATCGACGAAGCGCACTATAAACTCGCCCGGCAACTGATTGAACGCTCGATCGCCTACTTGCGCACGCAACAGGATGAAGCCACGGGCGGCTGGGCGCTGCCGGAGGAAGGCAAGCCACATCTGCCTGGCATCAGCGCGCTGGTGTTGACCGGTATGCTGATGGAGCCCGACATTGACGAGACCGACCCCGGCGTGAAGCGCGGCCTGGATTACATCCTTTCCTTCCGCCAGACGGACGGCGGGATCTACGACCGCGTGCTGAGCAACTACAACACGGCGCTGGCGCTGAGCGCGCTGGCGGAGGTCGGCCGGCCCGACGCGGCGGCCGCGATCAAGCCGGCACAGGACTTTGTTCGCTCGATCCAGTGCGACAGTCAGGTCGGGCCGGATGGAAAAACGATCGACAAGTCGCACCCGTACTACGGAGGCGCGGGCTACACCGCCGACAGCCGGCCGGACAACTCGAACCTCGCCACCATGCTCCAGGGCCTGCACGACAGCGGCCTCGATTGCAATGACCCGGCCTTCCAGCGCGCCGTCGCGTTCCTGCAGCGCACGCAGATGTCCGATGAACTCAACGACATGCCGTATGCCGACGGCTCGAAGCAGGGGGGCTTCATCTATTCGACGAGCCCCAACAACCAGTCGGTCGGCGTCGGTGAATCCAAGGCCGGCATGATCGAAGAGACAATGGACGACGGCACGAGCGTCTCGCGGCTGCGCTGCTACGGGTCGATGACCTACTCGGGCTTCAAGAGCTATCTCTACGCCAACCTGGACCGCGACGATCCGCGCGTCGTGACTGCGTTTGAATGGCTTCAACGAAACTACACCGTGGATGAGAATCCCGGCATGGGAATGCAGGGGTACTACTACTACCTCGTCACCATGAGCCGTTCGCTCGACGCCTGGGGCAGCACGACAATCACGCCGCTCAAGCCCGACGGCACGCCCGGCGAGCCGCGCGACTGGGCCAACGACCTGATCGACAAACTCGCTTCGCTCCAGAGGTCCGACGGCAGTTTCGTCAACGACGCCGAGCGCTGGATGGAGGGTGATCCCGTTCTCGCCACTTCCTACGCCCTGCTTGCTCTGCAGCACGCGATCGACTGATCATGCGCACACACGAGATTACGATTCGCGTTCGCTACTGCGAATGCGATCCGATGAACGTGGCCCACCACTCGGCGTATGCGGTTTGGTTCGAGATGGGTCGCACCGAACTGCTCCGGGCCGACGGCGTGTCCTATGCCAACCTCGAGCAGGAAGGCGTCAGCCTGGCGGTGGTGGAACTGAACGTGAGATACCGCAAGCCCGCGCTCTATGACGACCTGCTCCGGCTTGAAACGACGCTGACCGAAGCGAGCCACGTGAAGATCAAGCATGAATACGCCCTGTGGCGCGACCACGAGCGACTGGCGGTGGCGGCGACGACGCTGGCGTGCCTCGATCGAAGCGGGCGGGCCGTGGCGCTGCCGCCGCTGTTGCGGGCTCATGCGGACAGTTCATAGCCGGCTCTGGTCGCCCCGGTTCTGCGCGCAGAGAATTGGCAACCCGTCAGGAGCATGGCATGGCCGAGACTGCGTCCCTTCGCGTGCTGGTTGGAGTTGATGATTCGGATTCGGCGCGGGCGGCCATGGCGCACGTGGCCGCGGTGTTTCCCGGGGCCGACAAGCCGCATCTGACGCTGCTGCACGTGCTCGTGCAGGCGATTCCGCCGAGCATCGAGTTCGTCGATCCTTCGATGATCTGGGATGGCGCCGGCCTGCCTCCCGCTCTGGCCACCGAGACCGCCGAGCAGATCGCATCGCACAAAGAGGCGGCCCGGCAGCGCGTGCAGCGGCTCTTTGACGAGATCGTGCCGGGGAACTGGCCCGCCGATCGACTCGAAGTGCTCGTCGTGGAAGGCGGTTTTACGCGCGCCGCCATCGCCGAGATCATCACCTACCAGGCAAAGCAGATCGGCGCGGATGTCGTGGTCGTCGGCCGGACCCGGCACGGCGCGCTGCACGAAGCGCTGATCAAGTCCACCGGCGAGCGGCTCGTCCACGCCTGCAAGGCCACGGCCGTGTGGGTCGTGAGCGTCTGACGAACCACTCCTGCACAAACAACTCGGCCCGGGGCGCGAAGCCCCGGGCCGAAGGATGTGAGATGGCCTCGAATCAGTTGATGGTCGTTTCGACGACGTTGCTCGTGTTCTCGAACTGCGCCGCCTGGAACCACACCGTGCGGCCCGACGAGTTGCCGGGGATCGGCAGATTCCACTGGACGTCGCCGTTGCCATCCGCGCGCTTGGCGCTGCCGGCCTGCACGGGGTTGCGCAAACCCAGCGTCACGTTGAGTTGCGCCACGTAGGTGCTCCCCAGCCCCTGGATGCTGTACGCAAGGTACGTCATCTCATTGGGATTCGCCCCCGTCACGTCGAAACTGCCGCTCTGACCGGCCACGAGCGGACCGACCGCCAGTTGCATGCCCTCGTCGCAGCCGATGCGGGCGACGACGACAGCATCGACACCCGCTTCGACGACCGAGTCGTTGGGGTTGTCCACGGCGATGAAGCGAAGTTTCATCGTCGCCGTCGGAACGACGAATTCACTCACGCGGAACTCGTGGACCTGCCACGCGGCGCCCTGGTTGCCGACCTGATCGACGATCACCCAGTTCGTGCCGTTGTCGTTGGAGATCTCGGTCGTGAACTGATCAGTCACGCCGTTGACGCTGCGGAACCATCGGGCATACGAGACGCTCGCATCGCCGCTGCTCAGGTCAAAGGTGGGCGAAGTGAGCGTCGTCGGGCCGCCGTCCACGTCGGAGTTGCCGCTGCGGTTGGCGGTGAGGTAGCACTGGCCGGAATGGTCGAAGTCGGTTGGCGGATCTTCACGCTGGCCGCCGCCCGCCGGCACGCCGCGCTCCCACGCGCCGTCGGTGAGGCTCTGATTCACGACTGTCCAGCCCTGGTTAGTCTCGAAGTCGTCGGCAAAGAAGATGTCAACGAACGCCGCTTCCGCCTCGTAGAACTCGACGGGCGCAGCGGCGGGCGAGTAGTGCGTGTAGCCATCCACCGAAGTCGCCTCAAAGTAGAACTGCACGACTTGCCCGCAGTCGGCTGCCGGCAGAGTGGCTTCGAAGAGATCGCCGCCCAGCGGATTGAGGGCGGATTCGATGTACGGCCCACCCGTGCCGACGCGCGACCAGAGTTTGCCCGAGCCGGTCTGGTACTGGCCGCGGTTGGCCCCGCTGATCTGCACCGCCATCGGCGTCGGGGTGTTCGGATCGATGAACGCGGGCACGCCATTGGGGAACGAGAAGCGCAGTTGAGTCGTGAGGAACTTGGCCAGTTCCATGCACCCCGCGAAGCACTCTTCCGAGTTGGGCACGATCTGCTCGGGCGGCAGCAGGAAGCCGTACTGCCCGGTGTCGCGCAGTTCGTAGCCCAGCGCCCAGGCTCCGCCTTCCACGTAGCACCAGTCCTGCGTGATGCCCGACGCCGGGTAGATCGTCGTATAGGTCGGTCCGTGGGTGTAGTTGGTGCCGTACGGGCTCTCCATCGCCGTTTCCATGTCGGCGCCGATCTCTTCAAACGTCGCGTGGTCCGGCGGAAGGTTGATCGTGTAGCCGTACGGCTGGAGGATGAGCTGGCCATAGCTGTGCACGTCCATCCAGCCGCTGAAATTCGGCAGTCCGAGCAGGAAGTCGCGCATGACCTGCGACTCGGGTTCGGAGAAAGGCGCTGTGCCGCGGTAGGTTTCGCTGCCGGTGTTGCCGCTCGAGCCTTCGCCGCCCCAGCCGGTGCCCCAGTTGCGATTGAGATCGACGCCAAAGGTGCCATTGCCGTTGTTGCGCCGGTTCTTGCGCCACATGCGTTCGGTCTGGGTGTAGACGAATCCATCCACGTTCTGCACGGGGATGACGTAGAAGTTGATGCGGTCCACGAGCGCGGTCAGTTCAGGATCGCTGCCGTACGAAGTGAGCAACGTTTCGGCAAGAAACGGCATGGCCATGGTGGTGATCCACTCGCGCGCGTGGATGCCGCCTGCGTAGACCACGTCCGGCTTGCCCGCGGGGCCGCCGGCGCCGACGATGCGGATGCCGCGAATCGGCCGGCCTTCGAGCGAGTTGCCCACGACAATCGTCTGGGCCAGCGCCGGATAGGTGTCGGCCAACATCTGGATGTGCGCTTCGATTTCGGGTAGCGGGTGGTATTGGCCATACCAGCCGTCCGCACCGTTGCCGTTGCTCTCGGCGTCGATGAGCACCTGCACGTCATCAATCAGAACCCGGTACTCGACGCCTGAAGCGTCCAGCGCCGCCATGGCGTCGGGCGGAATGCGATAGTCCACCTCGCCGATGCCGCTGCCGTGCGTCCAGCAGTCGGGGCTGAGTCTCTCCATGGTGAGCAGGTCGCGCGAATTGCGGATGGTGGCGCGCACTACCTTGTGGCCGTCATAGCGAACCACGCCCGGCGCCGCCTGACCGACCTGCGCCCGGGCGCCAGTCGCGGCAAGAGCGCCTGCGAGCAGCGAGCCGGCCAGGGCGATGGTGGTGATGGATCGACGATGCATCTCTACTCCTCCGGAGAAATGGTGAACCGAGGCGGATCGCTGCGGGCTCGAATCAAGGTCACGTCCCGCACGCGCCGACAACGAACTGCTCCACAACCGTCCATTCTACAACCGCGTCGGGGTCGGGAATCATCCCAGAAACGGGAACGCGGCCCATGCCGAGGCCGGAAGCGGGAGATAAAACGCACGGCCCGGATCAGATCCGGGCCGTGCGGGTGTACTTTCCGTCAATCCGCCGCGTCAGTTGATGGTTTTCTCGACCACGTTGGTGGTCCGGCCAAGCTGCGCGCCCTGGAACCACACCTGTCGCCCCGAAGTGCCCTGGGGGATCGGCAGGGTCCACGACACGCTCCCGCTGCCATCGGAGACGCGGCCCGGACCCGCCTGCACGGGGCTGCGCAGATCAAGGGTCACGTTGAGTGGCGCCACGTAGGTGCTCCCGAGGCCCTGGATGCTGTACGCGAGGTACGTCATCGTGTTTGGCGTGCCATTGGAGATGTCGAACTGCCCATTCTGCCCGGCGGTGAGCGTGCCGACGCTCAGTTGCATCGTGAGGAATCGCGCCAGGACCATCGCGCCTTCAAAGCACTCCTCCGAAGATGGGATGATCTGGCTGGCGGGCAGCAGGAAGCCGTACTGCCCCGTGTCACGCAATTCGAAGCTCAGGCCCCATGCGCCGGCTTCCGCATAAGCCCAGTCGAGTGTCACGCCCGAAGCCGGGTAGATGGTCGTGTACGTCGGGCCGTGCGTCCAGCTCTTGCCGTGCAGCGACTCCATGATCGTTTCCATGTTGGCGCCGATCGACTGGTACGTGCTGTGATCAGGCGGCAACTGCGAGGTGTAGCCGTAGGGCTGCAGGATGAGTTGCCCATAGGAGTGGATGTCGATGAAGCCCTGGAAGTTGGGCAGCGCGAGCTGATAGTCGCGCATGACCTGCGATTCGGGTTCGGAGAAGGGCGCTGTGCCCCGGTAGGTCTCGCTGCTGGACCGGCCGCTGGATCCCTCGCCGCCCCAGCCCACGCTGTAGTTGCGATTCAGATCGACGCCGTACTGTCCGCCGCCGTTGTTGCGCCGGTTCTTGCGCCACATGCGATCGTTCGTCCATGTGTACGAGTAGCCGTCCACGTTCATCACGGGGATGATGTGGAAGTTCAGCTGATTGACCAGGGCCGTGAGATCCGGATCGCTGCCGTAGCCGGCGAGGAGCGTGTCCATGATGTAGGTGCACGCCATGGTGGTGATCCACTCGCGGGCGTGGATGGCGCCGTGGTAGAGCACATCGGGATTGCCGGCGCCGCCGTTGGGATTGTGGATGCGGATGCCGCGGATCGGCCGGCCCTCGAGCGAGTTGCCGACCACGAACGTCTCGGCCAGGTTCGGGTACGTGTCGGCGAGCGACTGCATGAACGCTTCGATCTCCGCGAGGTTGTGATAATCGTCGTACCAGCCGTCGCCCCGACCGCCTTGGCGCTCGGCGTCGATAAGCGCCTGCACATCCTCAATCATGACGTCGTAGGGAACTCCCGATGCATCCAGAGCCGCGAGCGAATCGGGCGGTATGCGGTAATCGACGGGGCCGACGCCGCTGCCGTGCGTCCAGCAGTCGGGGCTGAGCGTTTCCATGGTGCGCAGATCGCGCAGGTTGCGGATGTTGGCCCGAACGACCTTGTGCCCGTCGTAGCGCACCGGCGCTGCGGCGGCAACATCGTCCTGCGCCAGAGCCGAAGCGATCGGCAGCGGGCCCGTCGGCGCCAGAGTAGCCAGGGCCAACGCGAAAACGCACGTGCACCGATTCAACATGGCAAACCTCCTCGATCGGATCGTCCTGGATGGCGGCGCCGCCGTCTGGTGAGAATCGCTCGGCGGCGCCGGCCGGGGCCCCCCAACACACAAAGCTCGTCCCCTTCGCGCGAAAGAGACGGCCAACTACCAGAACCACCTCGAGGTCCGATTTCATCCCGGGAATCGCCTGACAGGCCCCAATCGGCCTGGTCCGCCTCAATCGGGCGGCGGTTCAATCGAAGACAGCGGCCGCACCGACCAGATCCACTCGTCCGGCTGCGGATCGGCCGCAAGGTCGATGACCAGCACCGCCGCCCGCTCGTGGTCGCTGTTGAGGATGAGGCCCCGGTGATCGAGCGGCTGCGAACCGCTCTCGGCGTGCTCGTGGCCAATGCAAAAAGCCCGAACGCCAAGGAGTTCAGCCAGCCTGTCCAGGTGGGCTGCTCCATGGCGGCGGCCCCACACCAGGAGATACGCCGAGCCCGTGCGCGGCTCGAAGTCGGCGTCTGTCAATTCACGATCGAGTACGCCAGGATCGAACGTCTTCATCACGTGCTCGGCCGGCAGACTGTGGGAGCAGAGGATGCCCGAATCGGTCCGCAATGCCAGCGGCCAGGATCTGAGAAACGCATTGATCGCGTCAATGACATCACCTGCGTCATCGCCGAAGGTGAACTCGATGGCGTCGTTGAAGAGGACGACGGAGTCGCCCGCGCCCTTGCTCACGCCGCGCCCGGTCATCTGCGACATTTCGTGATTGGCCAGCAGGGGGTGCACCTGCAGGGGATAGCGCACGACGAGTTCGGCGGCGCGAAGCAGCATGCGATGGCTGAAGTCCATGCCGTTGATGAGATTCTCGCCGTGGATCAGTTCGTGCAGCGTGACGTGATGATCGCTCGAAGCGTCGAGTCGCGCCAGCGCGAGGATGGCCGCCAGGTGAAACGGATTGTCGTGCAGATCACCGGTGGCGACGAGCCGGCCTCGGCGCGGCAGGTGCACCGTCGCGCCGCGCCGCAGCGGCGAGGAGCGAAGCACTTGAGAGGCCCGCCCGAGCAGCTCGACCACCGCCGCGGCGTTCGTGAAGTCCGTCTGAAACTGCACGGCCAACCATAGCCGCGTTCCCGGCCGGCCCGCTGGCGCCGGCTCCTACAATGCGCTGCCATGGCCGTGCGCATCACCCGCGACACTTCGCTCGAGCCGCGCCTCGAAATCATGCCGCTGCTGGATGTGATTTTTCTGCTGCTGGCTTTCTTCATCTACGCGATGGTGCTGCTCATCCGTGCCGAGGTCCTGCCGGTGCAACTGCCCGAACTGAGCCAAGGGCGGCCGGCGAGCAACGTCGAAGCGATCTCCATCACCCTCGACGCCGACGGGTCGCTTTTTGTCGATGCCCAGCCGACCAATCTCGACGCCGTCATCGGCGTGCTGCAGGAGGCGCTCGCCGCCAGGCCCGGCGCCCGCGTCTACCTCGCAGCGGACATGGAAGGCCGCGCCGACCGCCTGCCGGTATTCATCGAACTGGTCAACCGCCTGCGCGGCTCAGGCATCCACGAGTTCTTCATCGTCGGCAAGCCGATGGACGCACTCTCCAGCCCACCCCGCTGAGATCCCGCGGCTTACTTCGGCCCTGCGGCGTCTTCATTCCGATGTCGGCGCAGCGGCCAGAGGCCTTCGCCTCCGGCCGCAGCAAGAAAATCGTGGTTTTTCATCTCTCCGGCCAGGTTTTGTTGGCACATGCGGGCCGGGATAGAGGATAATGTGCTCCACTCTCGATGCCGGCATCGGCCACCTCACCCTTGCCGCCGGCGCGGTCGAGCACGAGGAGGTCCGTGATGCGTCGTTTCACCACGTCGTCGGCGATGGTTGTGGTCCTTGCCTGCTGCGCGCACTTTGCGCCGCCTGCCACAGCCGGCCCAGCCGAGTCTGATCCCGCCGCGACCGAGATGCTTCGCCTCGGCCTGCGCGGCGTCTACTTTGTCCCCAACCAGGGACAGTGGTTGGACGCCGGCGTGCACTACGGCCTGCGCTCGCGCGGCCTTGACGTCGCCTTCCGCGAGTCGATGCTGACGATGCACATGACGCGGGAGACGGCTGAACCGAGCCCCGACCGTGAGGGAGTGGTGTTGGACGTGCGACGCGAGACGCCGCTCACTGACTCGCGCGGCTCGTCACGCGAATCCGCTGACCTCGAACACCTCACCCTCACCGTCACCTTCCCGGGCAGCAACGCCGTGCTGCCCATCGGCGCTCAGCCGCAAACGGCGAAGTTCAACTACTTCGTCGGCGGCGAAGGGCGCGAGACGGCAAGCAATGTGCCTTCAGTCGGCGCGGTGATCTACGAAGAGTTGTACGACGGCATCGACCTGCTCGTGTGCGGCAACGACGACGGCGTGCTCAAGTACGAGTTCCACGTACAGCCCGGCGCCGACTACTCACAGATCCGCATCGCCTACGACGGCATTGATTCCCTGTGCATCGACGACGCCGGCAATCTCCAGATTAACACATCGTTCGGCACCCTCGCCGACGGTGCGCCGGTGGTGTGGCAGGAGGATTCAACGAGCCGCGCCTGTGAAGAAACGGGTTCTTCCGACCCATCGCATGACATTCAAAACCCGCTTCCTGACGGGCGCGGCTCGTCAGGCAGCGACACCATCCCCGCCCGCTTCGAACTGTGCGATGCCCGCACCTACCGCATCGCCCTCGATGGCCCCGTCGATCCGACTCGCGAACTCATCATCGATCCCTATTTGCAATGGATGACGTACCTTGGCGGGGGCGGTCAGGATAATGGAACCGGCCTGACAGTAGACCTCGAAGGAAATACGTTTGTAACGGGCCACACAGGATCACCAAACTTCGAAGGGCGTACCAATTCTCACCATGGCAACCAGGAGGATTACGACGCCTTCGTTGCCAAGGTGGACTCGACGGGTCAACTTCAGTGGATGACGTATCTCGGCGGCAGTGACCGGGACCTTGGATACGGCATCGGCGTGGACATCATCGGTGACATATCGGTTGCAGGCTATACGTACTCGAATGACTTCGAAGGCCGAATCGATCTGCATCACGGAGGGGAGACCGACGTTTTTGTCGTCAAGGTCAGCCCGACTGGTCAACTTCAGTGGATGACCTACCTGGGCGGAAGTGGCGGAGACACAGGGTCCGGCCTTGCCGTAGACAGCATCGGCAACGCTCTGGTCACGGGGTCTTCCGAATCGACTGATTTCATTGGACGGATCAACTCATACCACGGCAACGTCGATGGTTTCCTCGCCAAGGTGAATGCGGCCGGCATACAGCTGTGGATGATCTACCTTGGAGGCGGCGCCGGCGAGAACGGCCGAGGGGTCGCCGTAGATGGAGCTGACAACGCGATGGTAACGGGCAACACGACGTCGCCCAATTTCGAGGGGCGAACCAATGAGATTCATGGTTCAATTGACGCCTATGTCGCAAAAGTCGGCCCCGCCGGTCAACTCGCATGGATGAGTTACCTCGGCGGGAGCAGCAGTGACATTGGAAGAGGCATCGCCGTGGACGATGGTGGTAATGTGTTCGTAACGGGCGATACCCAGTCGACCGATCTCGAAGCTCGGACCAACGCATTTCATGGGGGTGGCTACTCCGGTCTGGACGCCTTCGTCGCCAAGATTGCTCCCAACGGCCTGAACCAGTGGATGACCTACCTTGGCGGAAGCGGTGACGACATCGGCTGCGACGTTGCGGCTGACAGAGCGAGCAATGCACTGGTGGCAGGGATGACGGACTCGACTGACTGCGAAGGCCGGGTCAATTCGCATCACGGAGGAACAACGGACGCCTTCGTCGTCAAAGTCAGCCCGAGCGGTCCGATCGAGTGGATGAGTTACCTCGGCGGGAGCGGTAGAGATTCCGGCTACGGCGTTGCAGTAAACAGCGCCAGCAGTGCGATGGTCTCGGGAGAAACCTCGTCGATCGATTTCGAGGGTCGGTCCAATTCGTATCACGGCTCCAATCTGGACGCCTTCGTGGTAAAGGTGGCGTTTGGGGACCGGCCGCAACTAAGTGTCAACGCCACCTGCCCCTCCGGCGGCCCCATCCAGGTCTCCTGGTCCGGCGCGACGCGCGGCGGCACGATCGTCCTGCTCCACGCCCGCAACACCGGATCATTTCGCATCCCCAGCGGCAACCCCTGCGCCGGAACTCAAACGGGCCTGGGCAGCAACCAGATCCAGATCGCGTATCAAGGCAGCGCCGGCCCCAGCGGCTCACGCACCGTCAACTCAACCACCGGCCCCGGCGCCTGCGGCGGCTATCTTCAGCTTCTCGACGTCGCGACCTGCGCAACGAGCAACGTCGTGAGAATCGAGTGAATCTCCCATCTGCCTTGGGAGGGCGATGCTCCAATCATCTTTCAGGAGGAGCATCGACCCATGAGTGGATCGTTGATTGAACCCAGCCGGCGCGCGCCTGCGTTCCAGTTGCCTGACCAGAATGGCAAGAACCATCGCCTCTCCGAGTACCGGGGCCAGCGCGTCGTGCTCTACTTCTATCCGGAGGATGACACCGAAGGCTGCACCATCGAAGCCGGGGAATTCCGCGACGCCGCGGCGGATTTCCGCAAGGCGGGAGCGGTGGTGCTGGGCGTCTCGCCGGACAGCAGCGAGTCGCATTGCCGCTTCGCCGACAAGTACGACCTGAACTTTACATTGCTCGCCGACTTGCCGGGCAAAAACGGCGTGCCGAAAATGTGCGACAAGTACGGCGTGTGGACCCTCAAGCGCATGTTCGGCCGCACCTACATGGGAGTCGTTCGCACGACGTACGTGATCGGGGCGAGCGGCAAGGTCGAACATCGCTTCGATCGCGTGCGCGTGAAAGGGCACGCCGCACAGGTGTTGGCCGCATTGCGAGGCGAATCCGGACCCAAGCCGAGCCCGCGCACCAAATCCTGAGTTGCCCGGCGCGATTGCTGCGGTACACTCGCGCGATGAGTCAGTCTGCCACGCCACGTCGCGGCCGCAAAGGCCCTGCCATTCCAGACAAGATCAACGTCCTGCTCGTGGGCGGCGGCGGGCGCGAGCACGCGCTGGCGTGGCGCATCGCCCAGTCGCCTCACCTGGCGAGCCTGTACGTGACGCATCACGAGAATCCCGGCCTGGCGGCGCTCGGCCAGCCCTGCACGGCGCCGACCGAGGCGCGCGAGCAGTGGCGGCTGGTCAAGTGGTGCAATCAGCACAAGATCGATCTCGTCGTCGTCGGGCCCGAAGGACCCCTGGCCGAGGGGCTCGCCGATGCGCTCGCCACGGAGCGCCGCCTCGTGTTCGGCGTGAACAAATCCGCGGCTCAGATCGAGTCGAACAAGGCGTGGGCCAAGCAGCTCATGCGGTCCTCTTCCGTTCCCACCGGCGAGGCGCGCATCTTCTCCAACTATGAGCAGGCCGTGCAGTACGTGCAGAGCCGCGAGGAGATGCCCGTCATCAAGGCCTCGGGCCTGGCCGCGGGAAAGGGCGTCATCCTGCCCGATACGCTCGATGAGGCGATCGAAGCACTCGGTCAGATCATGAAGCAGCGCGTCTTCGGCACAGCCGGCGAAACGGTGGTGATCGAAGAGCGCCTCAGCGGGCCGGAAGTGTCGATCTTCGCGCTCGTCGATGGCCGCAACATCTACGTCCTGGAGCCGTGCCAGGATCACAAGCGACTGCTTGAACGTGATGAGGGCCCCAACACCGGAGGCATGGGGGCCTACAGCCCCGTCTCCTGGCTTGATGACCAGATGCTCGCGCGCATCGAAAACGAGATTCTCGTGCCCACCGTCGATGCGCTGGTGCGCGAGGAGATCGAGTATCGCGGCGTGCTTTACGCGGGGCTGATGCTCACCGCCGCCGGGCCCAAGGTCATCGAGTTCAACTGCCGCTTCGGCGATCCGGAGTGCCAGGTGCTCATGTCGCGCCTGCAATCCGACGTGCTCGCGGCTCTCTGGGCGACGGCAGCGGGCCGGCTGGATGAGATCGAACTCGTGTGGGACGAGCGGGCCAGTTGCATCATTGTCATGGCGGCGCCCGGGTATCCGGGCTCGTACAAAAAGGGACTGCCCATCAGCGGCCTCGATGACGCCTCGCGCATCGAAAACGTGCAGATCTTCCACGCCGGCACCAGGAGAACCGACGGCGAGATCATCACGACCGGCGGACGCGTGCTCGGCGTAACGGCCCTGGCGCCGACGCTGAGCGAAGCGCGCGAACGCGCGCTGCAGGCGTGCGATCTCATTTCGTTCGAGGGCGCGCAACTGAGGCGGGACATCGGCGCCGCCAGCGGCGCGCTGCGCTAGCGGCGGCAGGCGGCCAAAACGTCCGCAGGCCCGACGCGTGCGCCGGGCCTGCTGACGTCCTCACTCGATGTAGCCCGAATTCGGGCAAGCGCCTCAATAGCGGCCGCCGCCACCACCGCCGCGCCGCATGCCGCCGCCCATCGGCCGCTCGGCTCGCGGCCGGGCCACGTTGACCGTGAGCGTGCGGCCCTCGATTTCCTTGCCGTTGAGTTCGCTGATGGCTTTTTGCGCCTCGTCGTCGTTGGGCATCTCGACAAACCCGAACCCGCGCGAGCGGCCGGTCTGCCGATCCATGACGACATTGGCGCGATCAACCTGCCCGAACTCCGCGAAGAGTTGTTCGAGATCGGCGTCCGAAGTCTGAAACGAGATGTTGCCTACGTAGATGTTCGTCACGATACTTGATTCCTGCCCGAGAACTGTTCGACTTGAAACCTCGCCGGATACTCGGGCATAACCATGCATCGGCTTTGCCGCGACGCGCTGGAGACAACCTCCCTTGCGTTCAGGCGGCAATAGTTTACCATAAGCCGGTGGGAATTTTTGAGAAATTGGCGCGAATCGGCACACAGAATGTGGATAACCCGCATCGAGCGGGTCGGAGGCGCCAAGCAGGGGCAATCAGTTGGACGATTGGCGTTACGACATCATCGTGATCGGCGGCGGGCATGCCGGGGCCGAGGCGGCTTGGGCGGCAGCCGGCCTTGGCGCAGATGTTGCGCTGATCACGATGGATCCAACTCGAGTGGGGGCAATGAGTTGCAACCCAGCCATCGGCGGGCTGGCCAAGGGGCAGATCGTCCGCGAAATCGACGCCCTCGGTGGGCTGATGGGTCGGGCCATAGACGCGACCGGCATCCAGTTCCGCACCCTCAATACCTCCAAGGGGGCCGCCGTCCAGGCGCCCCGCGCCCAGGCGGACAAGTACGCCTATGCCGCCGAGGTGCAGCGCCTGCTGGCTGGTCGGGGAGTCGCGGTGATCCCGGGCACGGTGGATGAGCTGATCGTCGAGCGCGGCCGCTGCTGCGGCGTGGCTGTCAACGGCCGCCGGCTCGCGGCAGCTGCCGTTGTGCTCACGACCGGCACGTTTATGCGCAGCCTGATGCACACCGGCGAGCAGAAGGCCGAAGGCGGCCGCGTCGGCGAGGGTTCGGCCGTGGGCATCAGTTTCACCCTGCGGCAACTGGGCTTCGAACTCGGCCGGCTCAAGACCGGCACGCCGCCGCGCCTTGCCGCCGAGTCGCTCGACCTGGCCGATCTCGAGCCCCAGCCGGGCGACGAGCAGATCCGCCCCTTCAGCGAGATGACGCCGCATGACATGCCGCAAGGGCGCTTTCCCGTTCTGCCGCAGGTCTGTTGCCACACCACGCAGACCAACGCCGCGATCCATGAAATCATCCGCGAGAACATCCACCGCGCGCCGATGTACAGCGGCCAGATCGAAGCCGAGTGCGGCCCGCGCTACTGCCCGAGCATCGAGGACAAAGTCGTGCGCTTCGCCGACCGCAATTCGCACCACGTTTTTCTCGAGCCCGAGTCGCTCAGCACCAACGAGATCTATTGCAATGGGATTTCGACCTCGCTGCCGCGCGACGTGCAGGACGCCATCGTTCCGCTCATGCCCGGCTGCGCGCGCGCGACGATTCTCAAGTACGGCTACGCGGTCGAATACGACATGGTCTGGCCGCACCAGATCGACGCGACGTGCATGACCAAGCGCATCGAGGGGTTGTTTCTGGCCGGGCAGATCAACGGCACGAGCGGCTATGAAGAGGCAGCGGGTCAGGGCGTGGTCGCGGGGCTCAACGCCGTGCGATACGCAAGGCACCAAGAGCCGATCCGTCTGGGGCGAGACCGCTCGTACATCGGCGTGATGATGGATGATCTGGTGACCAAGACGCCGCGCGAGCCGTATCGCATGTTCACCAGCCGGGCGGAGTTCAGACTGATCCTGCGCGGCGACACCGCGCCCAACCGCCTCACGCCCATGGCGCGGGAGTGGGGGCTCATCTGCGAGCGCCGCTGGGATCTGCACCGCAAGCGCGTCGAGCAACTCGGGCGCATCCGCGCGCTCATGCACGAAGTCCGGGTAGACGGCCGCAGCCTGCACCAGCACCTGCGCAGCCGCTCGCTTGCCGAGGCGGCGGTGGCGGACCATCTGCCGCGCGAACTTGAGCGTCGGCTGATCGACGTCGTGATCAGTGACATCCAGTACGAGGGTTACGTGGAGAAGCAGCAGGCGGAAATCAGACGCCTGGCCGAGATGGAACAGCGGTCGATCCCGGCGATGTTCGAGTATGCCCGCGTTCCCGGCCTTGGAAACGAGGCCATCGACGTGCTGAGCCGCTTCAAGCCGGCCACGCTCGGGCAGGCCGGGCGTCTGGCGGGGGTGAATCCGGCGGATGTGACGCTGCTGGAGATTGCGATCCGTGGGCGGCGAAACGGGGCCGGGATGGCCCATGAGCGGGACCAGCCGCCACCGGGCGAGAAGAAGCAGGCGGCCGGCTCAACTTGACGTTTCTGCCCGGCGGTCCTTTGATTCAGTTCGACTCAGAACCGGCCGGCAGCCTGCGCGGGTGGGTCCCCAGCCGACGGTTCTCTCCAGAACATCGTCTCTCGAGGATTGGCGTACATGGCTCGTTACATCGGCCCGAAGGTCAAACTGTCCCGCAAGGTGGGTGTGCCCATCGCGGACATCCCCAAGCACACGTCCAAGCGGCAGTTGAATCCGCCGGGCCAGCACGGCTTCCGCGGGCGGCGCCTGCGCGACTACGGCGTGCGCCTGAATGAAAAGCAGAAGCTGCGCTACCACTACTCGGTGCTTGAAAAGCAGTTCCGCCGCGTCCTGGCCGAATGCACGCGTCAGACGGGCAACACGGGCGAAATCCTGCTGCAGACGCTCGAGCGCCGGCTGGACAACGTCGTGCGCCGCGCCGGGCTGGCCCGGACGATCTGGGCCGCGCGCCAGATGGTCGTGCACGGGCACGTCATGGTCAACGGCCGCAAGGTGGACCGCCCGAGTTTCCAGGTCAACGTTGGCGACGTGGTGACCGTGAAGGAGCGCATCCACAAACTCGTGCGTGAGAACATGGAATCACTCGCCGGCCACGTCGTGCCGGGCTGGATGGATCTCAATCCCGCAGAACTGTCGACGAAAGTCGTTTCCGTGCCCACGCCGGACCAGATTCCGTTCGACGTCGATCCGAATCTGATCGTCGAGTTGTACAAGTAATCCACGCGGGGCGGGATCGGGGCGGCGGCCCGCGCCATCCTGCTCACGGGTGGAACGCTCGAAATGGCGCCGCGGTCGGTCGGGCTCACTCGGCCGACCGCTGCCTTTAACACGCCCGGGCGGCCCGGAGGGGCGCTTCACCATCGCCGGACCGAACCTACGATCCGTACCTGACGCAAAAGTCGCCCGAGGAAGGCTCACCGTCCATGCTGAAGTTTCTGCGCAAGTACCAGGCCTGGATCATGGCTGTCGGTGGATCGCTGCTGATGGTCGCGTTTCTCCTGCCTCAGGCGATTCAGCGATTCGGCAACATGACGCGCAACAAGCCGGTCTTTCGCATCTCGGTGGACGGCTCTACGCAATCGATCGACACCATGGAATGGCAGAAGGCCAGTTCCGAACTGGCCATCCTCGAAGCGATGTTCAACACGCGCGACATCGGCCCGCTGCTCAACTTTCCCGAGCACGATGAGGATGATTCGAGTTCCGGCGGTCTGCAAGGCGCGGATCACTGGATCCTTCTCAAGCGCGAGGCCGAACTGGCCGGGCTGCTCGGCGGAGTGGGCGACGGCGACCGTCAGCTGATGGAGCAGGCCGCGACCTTTGCCGCCCAGCAGCGGCTCGAGGTGGATGAAGTCTACCAGCGACTGATCCAGATCCTGCGCAGCGAAGCCGGGCAGGCGAGCATGTCGCTCGACGAGGGCAAGCGCGCTTTCGCCGCTCTGGCCGGCATCGGCCGTCTCATCGACCAATACGCTGGCGCTCCTCCCGCGTCGGACAATCGCGTGCGCCACATCTTCGACAAGTTCGAAGACAAGGTGAACGTTGCGCTCGTGTTCGTTGATGCCGCCGATCACATCGCCGATCTGCCCGAACCCGATGAAGCGCTGCTCACGGAGCAGTTCGAGAAGTACAAGGACGTCGCGCCGGGCGAAGGCGAGAAGGGCTTTGGCTACCGCCTGCCCGATCGCGCGCAGGTCGAGTATCTGGCCATCGACTACGACAGCGTGATCGATCAGGTGCAGGCTTCCGGGCTCGAGGCTCGTAAGTGGTTCCAGCGGAACGCCGACCAGGCCCGGGCCAATCCGGACGGCAGCCAGCCGACGTTTGACGAAGTCGCCGACGACGCGATCGACGCGTACCGCCGTTCCAAGGCCGAAGAACTGCTCACCGAAATCTCGCGCTACATCAAGGGTGAGCTTCTCAAGAACGTCCAGCCGCTCGCCCACGAAGGCGGCTACCGCGTCCTGCCTGAAGACTGGGCGCAGAAGCGGGTCTCGTTCGAGAAACTCCGGGACGAAATCCAGCAGCAATTCGGCGTGAACGTCGAATACCACGCCGACACGGCCAAATGGTCCACCATGTCGGAACTGAGCCAACTGGAGGGCATCGGCGGCGCGATGCGCCCCGCCGGCGTGACCAACATGAGTTTCGGCCAGCTCGTGCAGGCGCATCGCGAACTGGGCCAGAGCAACGTGCCCGGCCTGCAGGCGGGCCTGGCTGATTTCATGCTGCTGCGCTCCAATATCTACAACACTTCGCGCGTGGGCGCCACGTCCTATCCAGGCGACGCGTTCCTCTATCGCGTTCTGGACGTCGACCTCGCCCGGGCGCCCGAGACGCTCGCCGAAGTGCGCGAACAGGTCGTCAAGGATGTCAAGCGGCAGCAGGCGTTCGAGCAGTTGAAGGCGAACATCGATACGTGGCGGCAGCGCGGCATCGACGAGACGCTTGAAGAACTCGCCAAGTCGATCGACACGACGGTTCGCCGCGGCGCGGTCGCGCGCTACGGCAACTTCAGCAGCAAGCCGGGTGACTTTGCGCCCAACGGCGTGGGCGGCGTGAACAGCCCGACGATGGTCAGCGCCGTCCTCGATCGCGTCGAATCGTTCGAGCCGCTCACTCGCGTCACGGATCTGCCCATGGAGCAGCGGCTGCTGGCCACGCCCGTTCCCGAGCAACTGGGCCTCGCCGTCGTGCGGCTCGAGAGCCACTTCCCGCCCACGCGGCAAGCGTGGCTGCGGGCTCTGGACACCGGCATGCGCGTCTCTGGACTGGCGCCCGGCCCCATCTCACCCTCCAAAGTGCTCATGGACCGGGACTTTGCCGACGAACATATGGAGCCGTTCACGTTCGAGGCGATGAAGCGCCGCTTCGAGTATGTGGATGAGCGTTCCGAGACGGAGCAGGAGCCGCCTGCCGAAGGCGTCGCTCCGGCCGAATCCGAGGAAGCCGGCTGAGCGGCTCTCAACCCACCGTGCATGACGTTTCGTAACTGCGGCCGGTGCGATTCTCGTAGTAGTTGATGAACGCGTTGTTGAGCACGCGATAGCCGCCCGGCGTGGGATAGCGGCCGGTGAAATACCAGTCGCCCGTGTGGCGCGGCAGCGAAGCGCGCAGGCCTTCGATCGACTGATAGATGATCTGCAGCTCACCCTGCCAGTCGATCGTGACCGGGCGGATGATCTCGGCGATCTTGGCGCTCAGGCACTCCAGGCTGATGCCGTCGTAGATGCGCTCGACGTGGTTCTGGTACGCGCCCAGCGGCAGGCCGACCTGCGCCTTGCACGATTCGTAAACGTCGTCGATGAGCGACTGGCGCCCTTCTTCGCGCCGGATCGAGATGGCCGCCTCGAACGCGACGAACCGCTTCAACTCGCTCATGTCGATGCCGTAGCAGTCGGGATACATGATCGGCGGCGCGCTGCTGAGCACGATGATCTTGCGCGGATTCAGGCGCGAGAGCATGGTGATGATCGAGTTGCGCAGCGTCGAGCCGCGCACGATGGAGTCGTCGAGCACGACCAGCGTGTCGTCGGGGCCGACCACGCCGCGCGTAATGTCGTAGACGTGGCTGATCAGATCGCTGCGCTGCACATCCTGGGTGATGAACGTGCGGACTTTCTGGTCCTTGTGCGCCGCCTTTTCGACGCGCGGGATGCCGTTGGTCAGGCGCAGCACGTCCTCGCGCGTGAGCCGGCCCGCTTCGCTGAGGCGCCAGATTTCCTCGGCGTTGCGGTGGCGCATGATGCGCTCGGTCTCTTCGATAAGCCCGAGAAACGCGGTCTCGGCCGTATTGGGAATGAAACTGAACACCGTGTGCTCGGTGTCGAATTTCACGGCCTCGAGGGTGCGCTGAGCCAGTTGCCTCCCCAGCGACTTGCGCTCGCCGTAGATGGCCTTGTCGTTGCCGCGCGAGAAGTAGATGCGCTCGAAGGTGCACTGGCGCAGTTCGCCGGGTTCTTTGATCTGGTGCTCGGCGATCTCGCCGTTGTGGCGGATGACCAGCGCCGCGCCGCGGCCGATGAAGCGGATCTCCTCGGGTTCGACGTCAAAGACCGTGGTGAGTGCCGCACGTTCGGATGCGACCGCCACGATTTCATCATCCTGGTAGTAGAACACCGGCCGGATGCCGTTGGGGTCGCGATAGACGAACGCGTCGCCGTTGCCGATCAGGCCCGAGAAGACATAGCCGCCATCCCAATCCTTGCTGGCCCGGCGGAGCACGGCGGGGATGTCGAGCCGGTCGCTCACCTCGCGCGCCAGGTCCTCACCCGCGAGCCCGGGCATCTGCCGGGCGAGTTCGACCAGCAGGTGATCGTTCTCGCGGTCGAGGTAGTGGCCGACCTTCTCCATGACGGTGAGCGTGTCGGAGACGCCGACGGGGCGCAGGCCGTAGCCGATCAGTTCGGAGAAGATCTGGTCCGCGTTGGTGAGATTGAAATTGCCCGCGAGAACGAGGCTTCGCGTTGCGGCGGTGTTGTGGCGCACGTAAGGATGGCACGTCGCCACGCCGTCGTCGCTGAACGTGCCGTAACGCAGGTGCCCGAGGTAGAGTTCGCCGATGAACTCGAAGCGCTTCTTGAGCCGTTCGTCGGGCCGCCCGGTGTGCTTGCGCTTGGCGATCTTGGACAGATCCTTGTGGATCTCCTCGAAGACGACCGACACGGCATCCTTCTTGGCGGAGCGCTTGCGGAAGATGTACGGCTCTCCCATGGGCATGTCGAACTTGACGACCGCGACGCCCGCGCCGTCCTGGCCACGGTTGCGCTGCTTGATCATCAGGAGTTGGAGTTTGTCCAGTCCCCACGCCGCCGAGCCGTACTTGGCCCGGTAGTGGCTCAGGGGCTTGAGAAGCCGGACCACCGCCAGCCCGCATTCATGCTTGATGGGATCGCTCATGGATTGCTCAATCTTAACGGCGGGAGAGGCCGCGACAAACGAGGCTTGAACCGCAAGTGCCGGACCTTGGCTGTCCACCAGAATGCCGGGCAGGCTTCAGCTTTCGGGTTGGCTCGCGGCTTTTCTCACGGGCTTTCGATCGCCATCTACTTGATTTGAGCGACGTTGCTGGTTCCGCAGGTTTCGAGGTCGAGCAACTGGAAATAGCCCCCACACACGCCAGGGCCTGCCGTGGAGTTGATCGAGCGTGAGCCTGACTCACCCGCAGAACCCGAAAAAGCCAGTCGGATATCGGGGCCCTGCAAGTTCAATGGCGTGCCGGGACATGGTCTGAATCGCGGAATGACGAATTGCCCCTCCAACTGAGCGAATACAAGTCCCACTCGACCTCCGGGAGTTGCCCCCGTCCACTGCACCTCAATCGGGCCGCCCGACGGACAACTCGCGTAGACCCGCAGTCCGGGGGCTGGGTGCCTTTGCACACGCATCAGAAGAGCATCCCATTCGCCGTAAGAGCCCCTAACACAATAGCGGTTTGAGTTTGTTGAAGCAGATGAGGCTGCAGCCGATGGAGAGGAAGGCCTGATGGATTTCGCCGGTGCGTTCATAGCGAATGCGAAGTCGGCGGTACTGGTGCAGCCAGGCGAT
>CAUJHZ010000074.1 GCA_963205185.1 Planctomycetota bacterium
ACCGAGGTCGGGACGATCTGCCGACCGGCCAACGACGCCCCGCCGCGCGGCGGGGCGTCGTTGTCACTGGCACAGTCATACTCGAATCAGACCACAGAGGAAAGATACAAGGTCGGGACAAGGCTCGGCGCAGGCCCGGCGCAGGCCCGGCGCTTGGGATGCGGCGCGCATGATGATCTGATCGCGCATCGCACCACACGAGAACTCCTTCGGAGTTCGAAAACACCCGTACGCTTCCCGGGGGTGGCGCTCGAAGACTCGCTCCACCGCCCGGCTACTGACGCTCACGCCTTCGGCGTGCAGCGGGCGCGTTGGGCGAAGGCTGGAGTGTCGGCGAATACCGCTTCCTCACCCTTCGGTTCACTCAGGATCCTGCGGACAGGCGCGGCTCGTCTTGGCCTGCGGCCTCGTGTGCGCATCGCGTTTCGCCGGTGCGGGCGCCGCTTGGGCGCTCTACTTCACCGCGTAGCGCCGCGCCATCGCTTCGATGAGCGCGTTCCACACCGTATTCGCGTCGCCGTTGGCGTCGATGATGAGATACTGGCCCGGCTGCTCGCGCGCCTGCGCAAGATAGCCCTCGCGCACGCGTCTGTGGTACGCCGCGCCCTTGGCTTCCATGCGATCGAGCAGCGGATTGAGGCGCGACGCCGCGGTCTCGGGCGTGACGTCGAAGATGACGATGAGATGCGGCGATACGGCGCCGCAAGCAACGCGCGCCACGGCCCGGATGTCATCCAGGTCCATCCCGCCCGCGGCGCCCTGGTACGCCAGCGTCGAACTCACGAACCGGTCCGCGAGCACCATCTCGCCGCGGCCCAGCGCGGGGCCGATGCGCTCGGCGACGAGCTGGGCCCGGCTGGCCATGTAGAGGAGCATCTCGGCCCGCACATCGAGATCGACGTGGCGATGATCGAGCAGCACGTGGCGGATCTCCTCGCCGATCAGCGTGCCGCCCGGCTCGCGCACCTCGCACACCGTCAGCCCGCGGTTTGTCGCAAAGTCCGAAAACCGGTGAAACTGAGTCGATTTCCCTGATCCATCTGGCCCATCGAAGACAATAAACTGCCCCGCAAGGCGGTTGTGCCAGTCAGAGAGAGTCGGTGCGGCCGCGGACACGGCACGATGATGCGCCCGCCGGCCGCTCAAGGCAAGTCGCGGGGCGAATAGAGCCCGACGGCGGTGGATCGACCGGTACAATGTCACGGGGCGCTCGCACACGGAGGAAGAATCATGAACCTGATCGCCATTTCACTCGCACTTGCCGCGGCCGCCGGCCCGCCGTTTTCCAGCGTCCGCGACACGCTGCCGCCGCGCTACGTCGAATCTTCCATCGGCCTCGGCTCGCCGCAGTGGGATGGCGGCCGCACCATGCTCCGCCTGGCCGATCTCAATCTCGACGGCCATCCCGACATCGTCACCGTCGGCGATCACGGCTCGCCTTTCGTCAACACCGACATGCACGGCATCACCGTGTGGTTCGGCGACGGCAGCGGGCAGTGGCAACCGTTCCAGAGCGGCAACTTCGGCTACGGCGGAGTCGCGGTCGGTGATGTGAACAACGACGGCCTGCCTGACGTGGGCTGGGGCGTGCACCACGACTACGGCTCGGGCGGCTTTGGCGATCGCGTCATGGGCGTCGCACTGGGCGACGGCACGGGCATGAACTGGACGCCGTGGGACCAGGGCCTGGGCGTGAACGGCCAGACGTGGGGCATGTTCGGCACCGAGTTCGCCGACCTCAACGTCGATGGCCGGCTCGACATCGCCTCCGTCTCGTTCGGCTGCTGCGACGGCTTTCACGCCTACCTCAACAACGGCGACGGCACGTGGACCCGCTCGTTCGGCTTCCTCGGCGGCAACTCGACGATGGATGTCGCGGCCGGCGACGTGAATAACGACGGCTACGCTGACTTCGCCGTCGCGCACCAGAACGGCACGATCTATCTCGGCGACGGGCAGGGCGGATTCACCAGCGGCGATGAGAACCTCCCCCCCGGCGGCAACGTGGGGCGGCGCGGCGTGGCGCTGGGCGATGTGAACGGCGATGCGTTCGATGATCTGGCACTGGTCAACAGCGCCGGCGGCGTCGAGGTCTACCTCCAGGCGCCCGGCTCCTCACAATGGGTCCTCTGGAGCGAGGGCCTGCCCGCGAGCGGCGAATGGGAAGCGACCAAGCTCGCCGACATGAACAGCGACGGCTGGACCGACGTGGTCGCCTTTGGCAGCGGTCGGCTCGCCGTGTGGCTCTTTGACGGCGATCGCACGTGGACGGGCGCTGCGACCTTCACCGTGCCCAACCCCGGCGACTACGCAGCGATGGTGGTCGGCGACGCGACCCACAACGGCCGGCCGGACATCGCCATCGTCAGCGACCAGGGCAGCCTCTTCAACTCGCGCAACAAACTGCAGTTCTTCCGCGAGACGACCGAGCCGCGGGCTCTGCGCATCCGCGTGACGGGCCCGCCGAGATATCGCACCATCCGCGAAGGCGCGGTCCTCTTCATCGACTGGACGTGCGCTGTGCCCGGCAACGTGCCGGCCAGGGTGAAGCTCGAGTTGAGCGAAGCGGGGCGGTTCGGGCCGTGGGTGACCATCGGCGAGAACCTGCCCAACAGCGGGCGCTACCAGACGAGGGTCGATGTGACGCAGTACAACGCCGAAGCGTACCTCCGCGCGACAGTGACGACGGCCAGCGGCAGCGCTGTGGATGTCGCGGGGCCGTTTTCGATTCTGCCGTGAGCGTCATTTCCTCGAAGGAGGAATCGAGCACGGCTCACGCCGGACTGGGCACCACTCCTGAACCGGGCTCATCGCCGTCGGCAGCCGGGGCGTTCTTGCCGACGATCGACTCGCCGGGCGCTCGCTTCTTACGATGCTCGGCGGCGAGCAGGTCGCTCACCGTGGGCTTGTCGATCGTGTCGCCGCGCATCAGTCGGTGCACCTCGTCGGCGCTGAGCGTCTCGAACTTGAGCAGCGCATCGGCCACTGCCTCGACCTTCTGCCAGTTCTCGCGGATGAGCTTTTCGCAGTCGGCGTAGGCTTCGTCGCTGAGGCGCTTGATCTCCTCGTCGATGATGCGCGCCGTTTCGTCGGAATAGCCCTTCTCAGGCAGCGCGAAATCGCCGGCCTCGTCGTGGCCGTAGCGCACGAATCCCAGGCGCTTGCTCATGCCCCATTCGAGGATCATCATGCGCGCGAAGGCGGTAACCTGCGCGATGTCCTGGGCGGCGCCCGACGAGACATCGCCGGTCATGATTTCCTCGGCGATGCGGCCGCCGCACATGACGCGCATGGTGGATCGGAGGTACTTGAGACCGAAGCCGTAGCGGTCCTTCTCGGGCAGGCTGAACGTCGCCCCGCCGTATTGCCCGCGCGGGATGATCGTCACCTTGTGCAGCGGATCGGCGTCAGGCAGCAGCGACTGCACGACGGCGTGTCCCGCTTCGTGGTAGGCGGTGGCGACCTTTTCCTTCTCTTCGATGACGCGGCTCTTGCGGGCCCGGCCGAACTTGATCTTGTCGCGGGCCTCATCGAGGTCGTCCTGATCGACGTAGTCCTTGCCGCCGAGCGTGGCGATGATCGCCGCCTCGTTGATGATCGCGGCGAGATCGGCGCCCGAGAACATCGGCGTGCCGCGCGCGGTGCGCTCGAGGTTCACGGTCGGCGCCAGTTTCACCTTGCGCGCGTGGACTTTGAGAATCTCGGTGCGGCCTTTGAGATCGGGCAGCGACACGATGACCTGACGGTCGAACCGGCCCGGGCGCGTCAGCGCCGGGTCGAGCACGTCGGCGCGGTTGGTTGCCGCGATGACGATGACCTGGTCGCTGGTCTCGAAGCCGTCCATCTCGACGAGAATGGCGTTGAGCGTCTGCTCGCGCTCGTCGTTGCCGCCGGTGGCAAAGCCGCTGCCGCGCTTGCGGCCGACGGCGTCGATCTCATCGAGGAAGATGATGCAGGGGTTGTTTTCCTTGGCCTGCTTGAAGAGGTCGCGCACGCGGCTGGCGCCGACGCCGACGAACATCTCGACGAAGTCCGAGCCGGAAATGGAGAAGAACGGCACATCGGCCTCGCCGGCGATGGCCTTGGCCAGCAGCGTCTTGCCGCAGCCCGGCGGGCCGTTGAGCAGCACGCCGCGCGGGATGCGCGCGCCCAGGCGCTGAAACTTCTTGGGGTTCTTGAGGAACTCGACGATCTCGGTGAGTTCTTCCTTGGCTTCTTCGATGCCCGCCACGTCGGCAAAGGTGACGTTGGTGTGTTCCTTGTTGGTGAGGCGATGGCGCGAGCGGCCGAAGCTGCCGAACATCCCCGCCCCGCCGCCGGCGCTGCGCAGGCCGCGGAAGAGGAAGAACCAGATCACGCCGAAGATGAGGATCCACGGCAGCAGGCCGACGAGCAGGCTGGGCCAGAGCGATGGATTCGCGTCGTCTTTCCAGGCGCCGTTGGTGAGTTCATTCAGCTGCTGCTTGTAGAACTCGTCGGGTTTGCTGATGGGAACGCGGATGGCGCCTTTGGGGTAGTTGCCGGTGCTCTCGCGCAGTTCGCCGTAGATCCCGTTAGCGCGGAGCACGACGCTGTCGCGATCGATCTTGTCCTGCTCATACAGCGTCTTGAACTCGCCCCACAGCAGGGCCTGGCCCGGCTGCTTGCTGTTGAAAACGACAAAGAGCAGCAGCGCCAGGGCCACGAGCATGATCCACATGAGCAGGCTGCGGCTCATGCGCATGTTCGGCGGCGGGGGCGGCTGATCCGGGCGACGACTGGGCCCGCCCGGCTCGCGCGAGTCGCGTTTCTGGTTCTTCGGAGAATTGTCAGGCATGAGGTGTTGTTCCCACAGGCCCTGGCGACTCGGCCCTGTGCCGCGGCGCGACGCCCGTGTTCGTTTATCGGCTCCACCCGGCCGACGGTTAATCCTACGCCCCAAGTCTCACCATTGATCGCGCATCGCCGCGACGATTTGCTCGGCCAGCCGCTGAGACACGCCGAATTCCGCGATTTCCGGCGTTTCGCCCACCGGACGCGAGGGCATGTACTCGTCGCCGACCGAAAAGTTCTGCCGCTGCACAATCATCTTCCCGGTCCGCACATCCCGCCATTGGAAATCCACCGTCACGCTCAGGAGCATTTCGCGCACCAGCCCGCTGCCCCGGCTCCGGTTCAGACGCGTCTTTTCCACCCCCGTGATCGTGCCCGAAAGTTCCGTTTCCGCGGCGTCGTTGTTGTTGACCACGGCGTAGGGCGTCCGCTTCTGGATCTCCTTGATCAGCGCATCGGTGATCTCGCGCTCGACGCCGGTGTAGTAGGTCCGGTTGTCGAAAATCGGCACCGCGATGCTGTGGTACTTTTCGGGATACAGGCTCTGGGCCGTGTAGCCCGTGCGCTCTCCGGAGCCGTCGCTCGAGGCGCAGCCGGTGATGGTTGCAGCCGCGCTCAGCGCGGCGGTGGCAGCCGCGATTCGCATCAGCGATCTCATGGCTGGTCCTCCACCGGCGGGCCGGCGGGCTGAGGCTCGGCCGATTCGGGTCCGGCTGCGGCCGGGGCTGCCGAATCGGGCGTCTGCGGCGCCTCGTCCTTGAGGAGTTCTTCGGGCACTTCGTCGCTCACCCATCCTCGCTCCTTCATGGCCCGGTAGGCCCGCTGGGCCGCAAGGGTGGAGGAGTGCTTGTCAATGAGCCGCTTGAGTACGAACCTGGCCGAGACTTCATCATCGCGCCGCAGGTAGAAATCGGCGTCCACGAGCATCTTTTCAGCCCGCGCCTCTTCGATGCGCTGCTGCAGCGCTTCGGCCCGCATCTGCTGCGCCTGGGCGGGGTAGCGGGTGCGCAGGATGTTCAGCCAGCCGTCCGCCTCCTCCAGACCGGAGACGTCGAAGGCCGGTCCCTTGAACGTCGCCAGGTGCGAATAGACGAGGCGCTGCATGGCCTCGGCGTTGTCCGCGGCTTTGGGATTGTTCTCGATGTAGATGTCGTACATCGTCGCCGCGAGTTCCATGTTGCGGCGGTTGTAGTAGAAGTCGGCCAGGGCCCGTCCGGCGCGCTCGGCGAGTTTGCTGCCCGGCGCCCGCTCCTGGATGCGGATGAACAGTTCCTCCGCTTCGTCGTAGGCGCGAAACCATCGCATGCCCCACAACTTGCGCCGCAGGCCGCCGGCGAAGAGCTGCGCCACTTCAAACTCGCGCTCCAGAGCGATCATGAACGCTTCGCTGCCGGGGAACATGCGGCAGATCGCTTCGTAATCGAAGAGCGACTTGTAGTAGTCTTTGGCGAGGAAGAGCGAATCGGCGCGGATCAGGTACGCCTCGGGTTCGAGCGGATCGCCCTTGTGATTCTTGAGCCAGTTGTCCATGCGCCGCCGCGCATCGCCATAGCGCTTCTGCGCCAGCGCCTGGCGCGCAAGGTGCAGTTCGCCCGCGGGCGTGTCGAGTTGCGGCTCATCGACGACTTCCCACGTGCCGGCGGCGGTAAGGTCGCGCTCGACCTGCTGCGCCGGCGCCGGCGAAGAGGCCAGCACGAGCATCAAAGCGAAACCGGTTGCGGCAAGCGGCGGCGTGGATCGCGGTGCATTCATGGTCGCGGGCATCATAGAGGCGGGCCCTCACGCGGCAAGGTTGGCGCCGTCATCGAGGAAGCGGGACGGGCCATCTGACCCGTCCCGCGTAAAAAGCCATTATCGCATCGTCGAGCAGGTGCTGCTCAGAACAGCGGCGGCTCCTCTTCATCCATGCCGTTTCCGCCCATCGGCCCGGCCTGCTGAGCGATGCTCATGATCGACTTGATCACCGGTGCGGGAACGACGAACGAGCCGGCGAAACCGCCGCTCTTGACCGTCGCGCCCATGCCCACGGGCGGCAGGGCCGCGAGTTCCTGGAAATCGACGCCGGGCGCAAAGCCGGCCGCAAGCGGCGCGGCCATCTTCGCGATCGCGCCCATCCCGATGTAGAAGCGCAGCGACGGGTTGGGCGGGAGCATCTTGTCTACTGCCGCCAGCGTCTTGTTGTCGCCCAGGCTCGGCGCTTCGCCCTTCATCGCGGCGATCGATTTCTCGATCACTTCTGCGTTGCGGCTCGTGGTCTGGATCACGCCGCCCTCGACGGGCACGATGTAGCCCTGCATCCCGCCCGGGCCGTAGAGCATCGAGATCATCTGCTGCATCTGCATCATCTCGGGAGGCGCGGTCATCTTGACGGCGTAGGTGTCGGCCTGGATGCCGGCGATCTCCTTGCCGCCCTGCTGGTACTCGGTGGTGATTTTCATTCCGCCGGGCGCTTCGGTCTGGCCCATGCCGCCGATCGTCTCGCGCAGCGTGGCGAGGATCTGCTCCTGGTTGCCGGTCATGCGGGTGACGCTGCGGCTGAGCAGGCCGGCGAACATGCCGCCCGGCGGCGGGTAGATCGCCATGCCCACGCCGTCGGTGTGGCGCAGCAGTTCCATGTTGTTCATCATGTTCGGAGCGCCGCCTGCGGCAGGCTGCATGCCGAGGCGAGCCTTGATCTCATCGAGAAGCGGGCCGACCTTGACGGCGTTGTAATCCATCGACATGGCCATCAGGAACGGCGCATCTTCAAAGCCCTTGAGCAGGTTGCGCGACTCGCCAGCGCCCGGAAGCAGGGCGCGCATCTTGCTGCCTTCGCGCGTCTGTACGGCGAGATCGAGCGCGAAGCCGCGCTCGCCGTAGTGCAGGCCGGCGACGACGCCGCTGCACTCGTCGATCATCATGCCGATGAACGCTTCGTTCATCCTTGCGATGTCTTCGCCCATGGGCATGCCCATGCCCATCGCGCCCGCCTGGGCGACCTGCTGCGAAACCGCCTCGCTGAACCACTCGATGACTTCCTGGCGGCGCTGGGCCAGTCCGTCGAAATCGACGATGGCAAAGGCCTGGGATCGCTCGATCACGCCGGCGCCGACTTCGCCGATGCGATCCTTGAAATGACCGACGGCATTGTCCTGCGCGACATAGCCTTCGGCGAGTTCCTTGCGCGGGCTGAGCACGGCGTACTTGCCGGCGGAGCGGACATAGGCGGTCTCGCCCATCGCCATCGTCACCTCGGCCACGCCGTCGGCGCTGATGTCGGGACCGAAGTTTGAGACCCACTTGGCGTAATCGGCCACGGGCAGCAGCATGATCATGGGCGGCTCATCGCCCTCCATGTCGTAGTCCATCATCGCCACGCCCAGTGAGCCCGAGAGATCGAGCGAAGAGGCGCTGATGCCAAGCTGGCTGAGCATCGACGAGGGCGTGAACTGACCCACAGCGTCCTGCTCGATGGCGACCATCAGCTGCTTCCACTGCTTGTCCATTTCGCTCAGCTTGGTGGTGCCAATGAAGATCTTGGTGTTCTTGGGAGCCGCGGCGAGCACGTCGGGCAGATCGGCCTTGGCCAGCGGGGCCGTGAACATCAGGCCCGAAGCGAGACAGAGTCCCGCGAGGCTGGCGGTCGAGATCGATCGGAAGTTCATTTTGGTCTCCAGGGTGGTTTGGTTGACGGTTGTCAGGTTGATGTGCGGGCGGGTGCGAAGAACTTCATCCACCGGCCCTCCGCAAGGCGCTGCTGGCCGGCAGACGACAAAGACAAGCCTCGCCGGCGCGCATTCCGTTGATGGTAGCCCCGCCGGACGGCCCGACCGACCGGCGCGCACCGCCTCCGGCGGTGACCGCGTCCCTTATAGGGAACCGCCGCCGCCGCGTTCCAAAAAAGGCGCCTCGCGCCGTTTTCGGCGCGGGGGGCTCGACGCCTATGCTCTCGCCCATGAGCCAGCCGCTGGTGCTCGACGGGCAGGGACTCACGACGGCCGACGTCGCCGCGGTGGCGCGTGGCGGGCGGCAGGTGCGACTCGGTTCCGCCGGCCGCGCCGCGCTCGAGCGCAGCCGCGCCGTCGTTGAACGCGCCCTGAGCACCGGCGAGGCGATCTACGGCGTGAATACCGGCTTTGGCAGCCTCGCCCGCCAGCGCATCGCGCCCGACCAGGTCCGCCAGGTACAGCAGAATCTCATCCGCTCGCATTCGGCAGGCATTGGCGAGCCCCTCAGCGAAAGCGTCGTGCGCTCCATGCTGCTGCTGCTGGCCGCCAGCCTCTGCCGCGGCTGCTCGGGCGTGCGGCCCGTCGTGGTCGAGCGGCTCGTGGACCTGCTCAATCATCGCGTCGTTCCCGTGGTGCCCTCGCGCGGCTCAGTGGGCGCTTCGGGCGATCTCGCGCCGCTGGCCCACTGCGCGCTGACGCTCATCGGCGAAGGCCACGCCATGCACGAGGGCGCTTACAAGCCCGCAGGCAAGGCGCTCGCCGACGCCGGCGTCAAGCCCATCACGCTCGAAGCCAAAGAAGGCCTGGCGCTCATCAACGGCACGCATCTCATGGCGGCGCTCGCGGCCCTGGCGCTGGACGATCTCGGCCGCCTCATCGACGCGGCCGTGGTCGCTGCCGCCATGTCCATCGACGCCTGCCTCGCCACCGACGCGTTTCTCGATGACCGGCTCCACGCAGCGCGGCATCAAGTCGGTCAGCGCCACATCGCCCAGCGGCTGCGCGCGTGCCTCGACGGCAGCCAGATCATCCCGTCGCACAAGATCGACGATCCGCGCGTGCAGGACCCCTACTCGCTGCGCTGCTGCCCGCAGGTGCTCGGCGCGGCGGTGGACACCATCGAACACGTCCGCACGATCGTCGAGCGCGAGCTGCAGGGCGTGTCCGACAACCCGCTCGTCTTTGCGGGCCAGGACGGCCGGGCCGATGCGATCATCAGCGGGGGCAACTTCCACGGCCTGCCGCTGGCGCTGGCGATGGATGCGGCCGCCATCGCCGTGGCCCACATCGCCGGCATCAGCGAACGGCGCATCTACTACCTGCTGGCTGCCAGCGACAGCGAGAACCCGCTCAATCCCTACCTCTCGCCGCAGCCCGGCCTGCATTCGGGTCTGATGATCGTGCAGTACACCGCCGCGGCGTGTTGCAACGAAATCCAGACGCTCTGCGCGCCGGCCAGCGTGGCGAACATCCCCACTTCGGCCGGACAGGAAGATTACAACTCCTTCGGGCCCAACTCGGGCTACAAACTTCGCCGGGCCGTCGAACTGGCCACGAACGTGATTGCCATCGAACTGCTGTGCTCGGCGGAGGCGATCGAGTATCACCGGCCGCTGCGCAGCGGCGCGGTGGTAGAGTCGGCGCACGAAGCGGTGCGCAGCGTCGTGCCGCGACTGATTGCCGATCGCCCCATGACGGCCGACATCGAAGCGATTACCAAAATGATTCGCGCCGGCCGAATCGGCGTCTAGCCGTCCTTCGACCACGTGCCTCAGGGTTGCAGGCGACGCAAAGGCCTCGCGCAGCGCTGTTCTACAGTATCGGCATGCCCGTGATGCGCGACTCGAAGGCGATCTGGCCGTCCACGAGCCCCTGCGTGTCGCAGACGAATCGCTTGATGTGGAATTTCACCTGCTGCGCGAGGATGATGAGCGTATCGCCAGGCACGACTTTCCTGCGGAACTTCGTGTCTTCAATGCGGGTGAAGCCGACGAATTCGTACTCGATGATCTTGCGGGACTGGAACATCCACGAGGTGAGTTGGGCGGCGGCCTCGACCATCATCACTGCGGGCATGACGGGATAGCCGGGAATGTGCCCGGCGCACCACCACTCATCGCCGCGCACGTAGCGGGTGGCGATGGCCTGGGCGAAACCTTCGCCGACCCAGACGATGCGGTCGATCTGTTGGGCTTCGCCGCGGTGCTTGTTGATGGCCTGAATGCCATCGAGATCGACCGCAGTGCCTTCAAGGTCGATTCCCTCAATGTCAAAGAGGAGCGGCGGCGCTGCGGGTCGCAGCGGGCTGAACGGGATTCGGTCTTCTTCGGACCCCACGAAAACGGCCCTCGGCTTCGGGACGACAGCCGGTATATTCACGCTGGCCTCACTCGGAAATGCGCCGACCGTGCGACGTGGCACGGTCGGCAGGTGTGATCGACCTGTTACGACCCCGGTGTCGAAGGCTGGTCGCGCATGGACAGAATGGCGTTTCTGACTTCCTGGCACGCGGCCTTGATATCCTGCATCGTCTTGCGAGCCCTGGTTCCAGCAGCTTTGTTGCCGCCTTCAGCCTTGCGGATGTCTTCTTCCGCGTCAGCCACGAGCCGCTTGAGGTTCTCATATGCTTCCATGGTTCTCCTTACCCACTTTCAACGAGGTGTATGGTTTCCCTGGGGCGACCTGGCGGCCGCATCACAATATAGCACCGCTCAGGCGGGTGCGGACGACCCCAGGGGCCCAAAAATCCGCGCTACGGGGCCATGCGGATTTCCTTCACCAGGCTGAGGCACTGGCGAAATCGAGGGTCGGCGGCGTCGCGCAACAATTCGTAAGTCGCTGACACACAACCTGTTACGACGGCACCTGCCCGCTCCAGGCGCCGAATCGCCGGAGCGATCTGATCCGCCTCCCCGGCCGAAATCGCATCGGAAACCGCGAAAACGAGTTTCCCCAAATGCAGCAGATCCAGCCCCGTTTGCAGCACGCAGACGTGGGCCTCAATGCCGCAGATCAGCACATTTGCCCGGCCAGTCGCCTGCAGCCAGTCCCGCACCGGCTCCACGCATGCGCTGAATCGGGTCTTCTCAAAAACCGGGGTTTCAGGCGGCACGGCCTCAGCGATGGGCTTCACCGTGTGTCCGAGGCCTTTGACATACTGCTCGGTCACCGCGACCGGAATGCCCAGAACGCCGGCGCAGCGGGCCAGAAATCGGCACCGTTCGATGAGGCGCGGCGACTCGAGCATGTCACCGATGAGTCGCTCCTGCACATCGATGATCAGCAGGCAGGTCGTTTCGGGTTTGAGTCGCGCCAGAGGCATGTGGGTCCGCCCATTTGTGATCCGCAGTCGCACCTCACCGGATGCGTCGCGGTCGATACCATTGTGCCGTCGGCCGAGCGACCGACGCCCAATCATCTTACCAGGAAAGCGACTTCAGCGATGGCCAGCAAGAAGAAGCAAACGAGCAGCAGCAAGCGCCCGACTCGAAAGAAGACCGCAGCCAAATCCAGCCGCACGACCACGGCGAAGAAAAAGCAGAAGAAGACAGCCAGCCGCAGGAGCAAGACCAAACCCAAGCGCGATCCGCTCGCGCCGCGCCCGGTTACAACCGGCAAGGGGCCGAGTCCGGCCGAGATTGGCGATTCGCTTGTGGACATGTTCAATCGGGGTCTGTTGCACGAGATCGAAGAGAGGTGGTGGTCGCCGAAAATCACGTCGATCGAAGGCATGGGCCAGGCGTGGGACGGCCGGCCCGCCGTGGACGGCAAGAACCAGTGGTGGTCGCAAACCAACCGCATGGTTGCGGGCAGCGCCGAGGGCCCGTACGTCGGCGCGACCGGCTTTGCGGTGAAATTCCATCTCGAAGTCGAAGAAGTCGCGACCGGCCGGCGCACCATCATGGATGAGGTCGGCGTGTACACCGTCAAGGACGGCAAGATCGTGCAGGAAGAGTTCATGTACGGCGCGCCGCCGGCGCCGTCAGCCTGATTCGCCCCCGCGATCAAACCAGATGAGATGATGCGGCTCATCGATGCGCGGCGCCCGCAGCCCCGCCCGCTGAGCCAGCGCCGCCAGTTCCTCCACGCGCCACAGGCGATGCAGCGTGTCGCTGTCCTTGAACTGCTCGCATGCTTCGTCGATCTCCTGCCCGCAGCGCAACGCGATGAGGCCGCGCTGCGCATCCAGGATCATCTGGCATGAGCCGTCTTCGCCCAGGCCCGTCTGCCAGTCGCCGGATTCGACCAGCGACCACAATTCGCCGGGGAAGTTGTCGATGACCAGCGCTCCGCCGCGTTCGAGTATGCCGTGCATGCGACTGAGCACGTCGAAGGCTGTGTCGTCGTCGATGACGAGCATCCACGTGTGGCCGAGGCAGAGGATGAGGTCAAATCGGCCGGCGATGCGCGATGCCTGCCGGGAATCGGTGAAGTCGGCGTCAATGATCTGCACGCGCGGCCCGTCGGATACGCGCCCGCGGGCTGGGCGCGACGATTTGCTCAGCCGCTGCCTGGCTTCTTTGCGGGCTCGCGGGTCGAGATCGACGCCGACGAGCCGCGTGCTGACGGGCGCGAGTTGTTCGAGGACCGACCCGTCGCCGCAGCCGAGGTCGAGCACCTGCCGCGCGGCGGTGGGCCGGCCCTGGAGCCATCGGCGCAGCGCGGAAATCTGCGATTGCCGTAGCACGGGCTCAAGGGGAGTCCAATCATCGAGAGGGGCGTCGGATGCGTTCATCCCACCAATGTACGGGGTTCGCAATGATCAAACCAGCCAGGCGCCTCGGCCGCGGGCCCGCCGTGTGGCTCGCGGCCGCGCTTGCCGCCGGCGCGGCGCAGGAGCCGCAGAGCCCCGTTTCCAGCACGACTCCTCCTCCCGAAGGCGAGGTTTCCATGCCTGCTCAAGACTCCGGCCAGCCGAAGCACACGAATCGACTGGCCCAGGAGACCAGCCCCTACCTGCTCCAGCACGCGCACAATCCCGTGGACTGGTGGGCCTGGGGGCCCGAAGCGTTCGCCGAAGCCCGGCGGCGACAGGTGCCCATTCTCGTCTCGATCGGCTACTCGACGTGCTACTGGTGCCACGTCATGGAGCGCGAATCATTCGAGAACGAAGAAACTGCCCGCCTGATGAACGAGCGATTCGTGTGCATCAAGGTCGACCGCGAGGAGCGGCCGGATGTCGATGACCTCTACATGACCGCCGTGGTGGCGATGACCGGCCAGGGCGGCTGGCCGATGAATGTCTTTCTCACGCCCCCGCCACCGGCCGATCTGCCTGAAGGCGAGCGGTGGACGGCACTGGCGCCGTTCTGGGGCGGGACGTATTTTCCGCCGCAGGATGCGATGGGCCGGCCCGGCTGGCCGCGCGTCGTCGAATCGCTCAGCGAAGCCTGGAAGACCCAGCGCGCCGACGTGATCGAGCAATCGAATCGACTCGCCGACGCCGTGCGCGAGCAGTTGTCGCTGCAGAGCGATGCGGCGCCCATCGGGCCCGGCGACGTGAGCGCCGCAGTCGTTACGCTGCTGCGCATCTTCGATCGCACCCACGGCGGATTCGGCCAGGCGCCCAAGTTTCCCCAGCCGGTGTTCCTCGAACTGCTCATGGCCAGCCGCGACTCCGTCAGCGGAACCGATACGCGGCAGCGCGTTGATGAAGCGCTGAGCCTGACGCTCGACCGCATGGCCATGGGCGGGATGTACGACCAGGTGGGCGGCGGCTTTCACCGCTACAGCACCGATGCGCAGTGGACCGTGCCGCACTTCGAGAAGATGCTCTACGACAACGGCCAGCTCGCCGAGGTCTACGCCAGAGCCGCCGAGAGCACGGGGGACGCATACTACCGGCGCATCGCCGATGAAATCTGCGCCTACGTGCTGCGCGAGATGACTGACGAGAAGACCGGCGCCTTTTACAGCGCGCAGGACGCCGAGGTGAATCACCGCGAGGGGCTCAATTACCTCTGGACGCCCGATCAGGTGCGCGAGGTATTGACGCAGGCGGGCGAGAGCGAACTCGTTGATCTGGCCATGCGCGCTTACGGCCTCGACCAGCCGGCCAACTTCCGCGACCCGCATCACCCTGAAGACGAGCCCAGGCATGTGCTCACGCTCACCATGCACCCCGAGCCGCTGGCACGGGCGATGAACGTGAGCGTCGAGCAGGTTCTGGAGCGGCTCGACCGCATCGATGCGGCTCTGCTCAGAGTGCGCCAGACCCGCGAGCAGCCGGGCACGGATGACAAGACCATCGCCGGCTGGAACGGGCTGATGATCGCCGGCCTGGCGGAGTCGTCGCGCGTGCTGGACAAGCCCGAGTATCGCGAGGCCGCCGCGCGGGCGTGGACGTTTATCAATACCAACATGCGCGATGAGAGCGGTTCGCTGCTGCGCACCTGGCGCGTCGGCCGCGCCGCGATCCCCGCCTTTTGCGAAGACTACGCGCTGCTCACGCGCGGCCTGCTCGCGCTGCATCGATGCAATCCCAAAGCCGGCTACGCCGGCGCTGCCGCGAGCCTCATGGATGAAGCGCGCGGGCTCTTCTGGGATGCCGACCGCGGCGGGTGGTTTGATACGCGGGAGGATCGCACCGATATCTTCTTCCGCGCCCGTTCGCTGCACGACGGCGCCTTGCCCGGCGCCACGAGCGTCATGCTCAACAACCTGATCGATCTGCACGAGATCACCGGCGAGCAGCGCTGGCTCGACGACGCGATTGCAGCGCTCACCGCGATCTCGGGCGATCTGCATCAGAACCCCACGGCGATGGCCAACTCGACGCGCGCCCTGCTGGGCCTGCTCGACGTCGATCCCCAGCGCGTGCACCACATCGGCCGCGACGGCGTGGATCCGAATCGCATCGTGGACCTGACCGCGTCGGTCGATGAGATCGATCTGACCGGTGAGATGTCCTTCGAGCTGGCCGTCACGCTCATGGCCCGGCGCGGCTACCACGTCAACGCCGCCGACCCCGGCAACGACCAGGTCGTGCCGCTGTCATTCGAATTGCGCGATGGCGCCGGCCTGGCCCTCGCGCCGGCGTATCCGGCCGGCGCGGAGTTCGGCGTGGGCGGCGAAACGGTTCGCGTGTACGAGCACTCGGTGACGGTGCCGATCCTGATCCGCCGCGTCGGCGAGGTGACCGGCGAGCCCGTGCTGCTGGTGACCTACCAGGCGTGCAACGACACCTCCTGCCTCGCGCCGGTGACGGAAGAGGTGCCGGTGAAGTTGAAGGTGCGCTGAGGCGCCTACTGCGCCGCGCGGGCCATTATCCGCCGTCGCAGCGGGATCAGCCCAAGCAACCCGATGCCGCCGAGCAGCACGGGCGCCGGCAGGGGGATCATCTGCGGACTGCCTTCCAGTACCCATGCAAGATTCTGAACGTCTTCCAGATTGCGCCGAAGCGTCCAGCCGCTCTCGTTGAATCTCTTGAAGGCCCAACCGTCTCCGCCATCCACCAAGCCTTGCCATTCCCACAGACCACTACCGTTGGGATTCTCCGCCTCAGCCATAATTGCCATCCAGTACGAGCCGGGACCGAAGCTCCAACTGGGCAGCGAAGCCTGGTATCTCCAGACTGTGGCGTTCGTGTTGCCAGGCGGCTGATCAGCAACCACACCGATGTCCTGCACTGCGATCGACGTGGAAAATAACTCTGTTCCGGGCCGACCACCGACACCGCTTGCGTCCAGGATCGATATCAGAAACGAACTGATACCGTTCGTGGCGCTTCGGTCTACTCCGCCGCCCCACCACTGAATGCTGGACAGGCCCCACGAACTCGATGAACTGAAATCGTCCGCCGAGATAACCTCGCTGGAGTCATCGGAAATCGCGCCACCTCTAGATTCTGCGCCTGCGGCACCCCCGAGCTGGCTCCAGACGATGTCTGCACTTGCGGGTTGCGTCAGAGGTACGATGAGTATCGCACATGCCCAGCAGCAAATGATGTGACGCATCTAAAGTCCTCCAGGGTCTTGGATTCTCGGTGCTTGCTCCACAGCCGCCTCGGGAGCTCCGACCACCTACGCCCTACTCCCGAAGCCTGCTCGTGTGCAGATTACCAGATTCCGACACTGCTCGTCAACCCGCAAGCGGGTAAAACTGCACTTTCTTTACGTCTTTCTGCGATCATGGCCGTGGGCCCATTGCGTCGCAGGTGAACTCACCGGCGAGCCCGTGCTGCTGGTCACCTACCAGGCGTGCAACGACACCTCCTGCCTCGCGCCGGTAACGGAAGAGGTGCCGGTGAAATTGAAAGTGCGCTGAACCGCCTGATTCCCTCGGGCTCGCCCGGGGCAGAAAAGCGATGCGAGCCGTCGCCTCATGCGACGGCTCGCAGGACATGACCGGATCAGAAGCGCCGTTTGCGATACGCCAGTCCAACGGCGGCCATCCCCACCACTGCCAGAGCCATTGGTGTCGGCAATGGGATCGAGGTGAGTTCTCCCCGGGTGGGGTTCCAGCTCGACGATGCCTGGATAGACCAGGCCGATCCACTCCAACTCGCCCTCGCTTCTTCGAGTTTGACGTCCCCGTTGAACGCCACGAAGTCGAAGACGATCGGCGTCGCCTTGAGCGTGTCGAACCAGATCGCCCACGTCAGGTTGGAAGTGGCCGGCCCGAACGCGGTCGCGCGGTACGGCGAAGCGCCTCCCCACTCCAGCCCGTTGCTCCAGCCTCCGAGGCTGAAACTCCGGTGCGTGGGCGATTCGAAGGAGCCGCCCGACACCATCTGCACGGCGACCAGGTCGAACGGACCGACGCCGGTCTCGTTGAAGGCCTGCCCCCAGCTGTTTCCTTCCAGCGGTTCGCCGGTGGGGACAAGATCGCCCCGGGCGCCGGCCGCGACAAGTGCGACCGTCAGTCCGAAGCAGCAGGCCACGTGACGTTTCCACATGGGATTCCTCCTCTCTTCGCACGGCGTGCGAACAGCGACGCATGGAAGTGCTGCGTGCGGCGCGCGTCGTTCGTCGCCAGCAGATGTGATCGGAGTCAGTCCAGCCGTTGTCCCTGCACCCCCGAATGAGGCTATTGGTACCAGATCGAGAATTGGATGTCAATATCCTGAATCAAAAAGTGACGAAATTCCCGCAGAAAAACAAAGGCGGAACACGCTCACCTGAATTCATGCTTTGCGCCCGTCGTGCGATCGGGCGCGCCAGAGGAGCAGCGCATCAACCGGCGCGGCCGAGCGCCCGCCGTCGCAGCGGGATCATTCCGACCAAGCCAAGTGCGCCAAGCAGCACAGGCGCGGGAAGAGGGATGTTCGTGAGCAGCTGCTCCCGCGTCGGGTTCCACGTCGTCGCCGCGACACTCCACGAGACGCCGTTCCACATATAGCTGGCGCTGGCAATCTTCGATTCACCGCTGAAGCCGATAAAGTCCCACGTCAGGCTGTCGGTCATGTCGCCTTCGAACCACATGTCCCAGACGAGGTAGCCCGCCGTCGGGCCGACCGCGGTGGCCTGCGTGGGGGACGCGCCGCCTTGCTCGTTGTCCAGCGTCCAGCCCGCAACGTTGAAGTCGCGCAGCGCCGGCGACTCGAACGGCCCGCCCGAAACGATGCGCGCGGCGAACAGATCTGCGCCGCCGGAGTTCCAGCCCCACAACTGATGCCAGCTGTTGCCCTCCAGCGGCTCGCCGATGGGAACGGGGTTACCCCGCGCCGCGCTCGGCGCAAACAGCATCGAAGCCATCACAAAACCGGCAATCGTTCGCGCCCTCACCTGATCTCCTCCTCACCGGACCCTCCGGCTCGTGCAGAATACTCGAAAAGCGACCGCCGCGTCAACCCCCGCGCGGAAAAAAGCAGTTGCCAGCTGAGTCTTCCGACAATCGAAGCGGTCGTCCCGGTGGCCGCCCGGTCACCATCGTGCTCCCCAACCGACCAC
This sequence comes from Planctomycetota bacterium, assembly GCA_963205185.1. Taxonomy (GTDB): domain Bacteria; phylum Planctomycetota; class Phycisphaerae; order Phycisphaerales; family UBA5793; genus UBA5793. Next base: position 18,410 of record CAUJHZ010000074.1, read on the forward strand.
CAGAGCGAGGACTCGCGGCTGCGCTTGCCCCCGATCGCGACTTAACGCCGAAATATGTCGCATGAACCGTTACCCCCTTCACCCGAAACCCCAGCGGTGGGAAGCCCGCCTCAATCCGACGGTCATTCGGCTGTTTCGCTCGCTGCGGCGGCGCAAGGCGGCGCGCGAGCAGCGGCTTGTCGAAGTCAATGTGCGCGGCGTCGATGTCGTGCGCGAGGCGGTCGAGCGCGGGGCGGGCGTGCTGATCACGCCGAATCACCCGGGCCACGCGGATGCGTACGCGATGTTCGAGGCGGCCGATGCGGCGGGCGTGCCGTTCTATTACATGTCGGCGTGGCAGGTGTTCGAGATGCAGGGAGCCATCGGGCGCTGGCTGCTCACGCGGCACGGCTGTTTCAGCGTCGATCGCGAGGGGGCGGACAAAGAGGCGTTTCGCGCTGCCGTGGAAGTGGTGCGCGAGAAGCGCGAGCCGCTGGTCGTCTTCCCCGAGGGCGAGGTGTACCACCAGAATGATCGCGTGACGCCGTTTCGCGACGGGGCCGCGGCGATCGCGCTCAGCTCGGCCAGAAAAGCGGAGCGGTCGATCGTAGCGATCCCGTGCGCGATCAAGTATGCGTACCTCGAGGATCCGATGCCGGCGCTGGTTGAACTGATGGGTCGATTGGAAGAAAAGGTGCTGTGGCGGCCGCGGCCTGACCTGCCGCTGGCCCAACGGGTATACCGCTTTGCCGAGGGTCTGCTCGCGCTCAAGGAGATCGAGTACCTCGGCGAAACGATGCAAGGGACGATCGCCACGCGGCGGCTGGTGCTGGCGGATCACATTCTCAGCGGGATCGAGCAGCGCTACGGCGTGCGGGCAGAGAGAACGGAGAGTCGTAAGAGGAGCCCAGACCAGGCCGCGGAGAGATCGGGTCGGGACGCCGGCGACGACGAAGGGCACCCCCACTCCGGACCTCCCTCGCAGAGCCGGGGGAGGGAGAGATCGGAACCGGGCGCGAGCAACGAAGCACACCCCCACCCCGGCCCTCCCCCGCAGAGCCGGGGGAGGGAGAGAATGGGCGACGACGCTGGCGCGATCCCGGTGCGGGTGAAAGAGGCGCGGGCGGCATGTCTCAAGGCGCTGACGGCGCTGCGCGACAGAGCAGAGAGTGGACAGGAGAAAAGTGAGGAAGAGCAGGTTGCGACGGATCTGGATGATCTGTTCCTGGTGGTGCAGGCGTTCAGTTACCCGGGCGACTACGTGGATGAGCGGCCCAGCACCGAGCGGCTGGCCGAGACGCTCGACAAGTTTGAGGAGGATGTGCTCGGGGCTGCGACGGCCACGGTGCGAGCCCGGCGGCGGGTGGTCGTGCAGTTCGGCGAGGCGATCGAGGTTGGCGCGGGTGAGAGAGAGCCCGGCGAAGCCGCAGGCGGCGAGGGCGGGAAGTTGACGGCGGGCGAACTGACGGGCAGGCTCGAACAGCGGGTGCAGGCGCTGCTGGATGGGATCGGCTGAGCCCGGGACAGGCTGGGGCGCAAAAAACAGCGAATCGCCGCAATTTCCGGTTGCGAATGGCGACTGATCTGGTATGCTCCGTAGGGCTGAAACCCGAGGCCGGGCGGGGCGGATTGTTTCCCGGGCCTGATGGACGTGGGATGTCCGCAGCGGCCGGCTCGGCCGCGCTGAGTTCAAGCGAAGAAGGAGAAGCCGCGTGGGACGCACATCGGGCCGAGGTTTTACGCTCATCGAGCTGCTGGTGGTGATCTCCATTATCGCGCTGCTCATCGCGCTGCTGCTGCCGGGTCTGGCGACGGCGCGCGATGCGAGCCGGCGAGCCCAGTGCCTGTCGCAATTCCGGCAGATCGGGCATGCGATGATGATCTACGCGTCGGATGAGAATGATTTTGTGCCGCGCGAAGGCAACGAGGTTTACTGGCAGGAACGAGGTTCGATTCCGCCTAACCCTCCGCTCTACAACACATCGCACGTGACGTGGGCAATGGCATTTCGAAAGTACTTGGCGCCGCGCTCGGAGTACCTCGGGAACTATCACAACCCGACTCGTGAAAAGTGCGACAAGTTCGTAAATGCCACAAAGGTCTATCAGTGCCCTTCGCATCCGAACAAGGGACACAACATCTCGTACATCATCAATGGTTTGCGCTTTGATCGCGCCGGCGTCGTGAACGAGGGGAGCCAAGGGCATGGGAACGGTCGATACGCCCACACGATCGAGCGAGTCGGGCTCGCGAGTTCGATGGTTTATATCACTGAATTCGAAGATGATGAGAGCAATTACTTCGTCAACCAACTGTACAACGTCTCCTGGAATGCCAACGGCGATCGCGGCCCGGCGGGCTGGCTCGACACATGGCGGGCCGTCCACGTGACGGGGCAGTACCAGGGCACGGGCGGACGGCGCATCAACAACAAGCGCCACAAGACCGGGTCCAACGTGCTCTACCTCGACGGCCACGCCGAGTATCGCACCGACGACTACATCCTCGACCTGAAAAACTGGGACGATCGGCTGTATCACTTCCAGCGCGATGCCGGTTGAGGCGAGGCTCGCTGGAGGCTCGCCGATAATGAGACGACGCTCCGCGGGCGCCGGTCTCGCGCGCTCGCCGCGCTCGCTCGGGTCACACCGCGTCCTGACGGGCTCGCGCATCGCCCAGGGGTCGCGAGCCTGATCGCGCTGGGGCTGCTTGACCTTGCCGCCGCGACGACGATCATCGTGCATGGCAAAGAAGACCAGCGGCGGCAGGCGGTGTTGGCTCGTCAAGGCCGAGCCGGACTGCTATTCGATTGACGACCTCAAGCGCGATCGCAGGACGTTCTGGGACGGCGTGCGCAATTACCAGGCCCGCAACTTCATGCGCGATGACATGAAAGTCGGCGACGGCGTGCTCTACTACCACAGCGGTGCTGAGCCGCCCGGCGTCGTGGGCGTGGCCCGCGTGTGCAAGGCCGGCTATCCCGACCACACCGCCCTGGACCCCAGGCAGCAGCACTACGACCCCAAGGCGAGCACGGACAATCCCATCTGGATGATGGTCGATGTCGAGTTTGTCGAGAAGTTCCCGCGCGTGGTGTCGCTCAAGGAGATGAAGGAGCGCGCGGACCTTGAGGGCATGTCAGTCCTGCAGCGCGGCCAGCGACTATCCGTCATGCCGATCGAACCGAAGCAGTTCGAGATCGTGTGCGCGATGGGGCGGGGGAAGAAGTAACACTCGCTTCGTGATTGAGCAGCCACTGTTTGCGCCAGACTTTGCCGCCGTAGCCGCCGAGGGCGCCGTCGGAGGCGATGATGCGGTGGCAGGGAATGACCAGCGCGATGCGGTTGTCGCCGTTGGCGCGGCCGACGGCGCGGTGGGCCCCCGGCCGCCCCACCGCCTTGGCGAGCTGCGCGTAGGTGCGGGTTTCGCCGGGTTTGATGCGGCGCAGTTCATTCCAGACGAGTTGTTGAAAGTCGCTGCCGGGCGCGACGATCGGCGTGCGAAACGCCAGCGACCTGCCGTCGAAGTACGCCTTGAGTTCTTCGCGAATCCGCGACAGGTGCGCATTGCTCCCGGGCACCACCGTTGCATTCACGCGGCGGCGCAACGTCGTGATCTGCTTCTCGATGCCGCGGCGATCGACGTACTCGAGCAGGCACAGACCGTCATCAGATGCAATGGCAAGCATGGCGCCCAGCGGCGTGTCGATCCAGTCGGCCAGCAGCACGTTGATCTCGCAGCCGCGGCCGACGGGTTGCCCGAACACGCGCGCGAACGCATCGCGAAAGCCGCTGAGCGATTCATAACCCGTGGTCGCGCCGACGCGATCAGGCGACTTGCCGTTGCGGATCTCGCGCAGGGCCAGACCGAGGCGGCGGGCGCGGGCGTAGGCGTGAAACGTCATGCCGTAGTGCTGCTTGAAGTAGGCGCGGGCGCGGGTGGGCATGACGCCCAGGGCGCGCAGATCGCTATCGGCGAGGCGTGCAGTCGGATCAGCGTCGAGTCGAGCGTGAAGCTGCCGCACCCACTGCGGCGGCGCGTGGCCGTGATCGAGCGGGCTGCAGCGTTTGCAGGGCCGGTAGCCCGCGTGCAGCGCATCGGAAGCGCGCTGGAAGAACTCGACGTTTTCGCGCCGCGGCTTGCGGGCGCTGCACGTGGGGCGGCAGAAGATGCCGGTGGTCTTGACGCCGACGAAGAAGACGCCTTCGCTGCGCGAGTCGCGCTGCACGAGGGCGTTGTACATGGCCGATTCGCTGGGGAGCAGTTCGTTGATCATGGCGATGTTGTAAGGGTAGCGATGCGCGATCGCTACCGCGAAATGAGCGCGGAATTCGGATTGTGGTCGCGAAGCACAAGCGACTGATCAGGGCTGCTCGATCGTGATGCGGAACTGGCCGGGGCCGATCTCGTAGTCGTTCCTGCTGCCGTCGGGCCAGCGGACCTGGAACTGGAGCGAGCCCGTGGGCGGCAAGCCCAGGCCGAAGTAAACCTGCGCCGCGGACTGCGAGAGATAGCCCGAGCCCGCAGTGATCTCAGCGCTCTGGCTGCTGACGTTGCCGGCGCCGTGGAGCAGAATGCGCGAGCCCACCGCCGCAGGATTGCCCGGCTTGCCCTTGAGTGTGATGACGAGCATTTTTCCCGCGACGCCAAGCGCGGCCGAGTTGTTGATAAAGGCGCGGATCGGACCACCGTTCTGCGTGATCGCTATGTCCGGCTGGCCGTCGTGATTGATGTCGCAGACCGTCGCGGCGCGCCCGTCGCCGGGCAGGCCGAGGCCGCGGTCGTCGGCGGGACTGGCCGAGAAGTGGCCGTCGCCTTGGCCCAGCATGAACTGGCCGATGCCGCCATTCCATCGGCCGGTCTCGGGTTCGCGATGACTGAAGTTCTGCACGAAGTAGACGTCGGGCCCGCCGTCGCCGCCGAAGTCGGCCACCACGGCGCCGTAGCCCGGCGACGCCTGCGCGATGCGCGGCAGCGTCTCGAACTTGAACCCCGGCGCGCCATCATCCGCCGCGCCGCCGTTGATGAGCACGCCGCTGGCGAGCGTGTTGGCGCGTAGAACATGCGCCTGCTCGAGCGAATCGGGCGTATAGATCTGTTCGAGCGTGGCGCCGGCAAAGTCGTGGTAGGTCGGCATGCGCTGCTTGACGAGCGGCATCGCGTCGCTCGAACAACTCAGCCCGCGCACGGGCAGCAGCACGTGGTCGCTGCCGCTCTTGGCTTCGACGATGTCGTAGCGGCCGTTGCCGTCGAAGTCGGCGTAGTAGATCATCGCCGGCTTGTCGGTCGTGGGGGCTTTGTACTTCGTATTGAGGCCGGCGTTGAGAACGAGATAGTCCATGTCGCCATCGCCGTCGAAGTCGCCGGGCGTGACGGAGTTCCACCAGCCGGTGAGTTCGGCCAGGCCGGCGTCGTTTGTGCGCTCGACGAGTCGGCCACCCGTGTTCCGCCAGTAGTGAATCGGACCATACTCGCAGGCGATGAGCAGATCGATAAAGCCGTCGTCGTTGGCGTCGGACCACACGGCCGAGGTCACCATGCCAGAGTCTGCAAGACCCGGCGCATCGGTCTGGGTCACGTCGGTGAATGTGCCGCCGTCGTTGCGCAGCAGGCGGCTGGGCGGCGCGAGGGGATACTGATCGGGCACGGTGCGGCCGCCGACGAAGAGATCGAGATCGCCATCGCGATCGTAATCGGCGGCGACGATGCAGGAGGTACTGGTGGCTCCCTCGGGCAAGGCGCCGGCAGGCGCGTGCGTGAAGCGCCCGCCGCCGTCGTTGAGATAGAGTCGATCGCGCAGCGCTGCATCGCCCTGCGGCCGCTCGACGCTGCCGCTGGCGACGATGAGATCGAGATCGCTATCCGAATCTACATCGACCCAGAGCACACCCATGTCTTCGGACTCGCGGTCGTCGGCCCAGGGCCCATCGGGCGCCTTGGTGAAGTGCCCGTTGCCGTTGTCGAGGAGGAGTTGCCCAACCTGGCCTGCCGGGGCGCCGACGAAGCAGTCATCATCGCCGTCGCCGTCCGCATCGCCCCACGCCATGCCGGGCGCGTTGTGCGAGAGCAGAGCCGGCAGCAGCGGCTGGGCTGTGTACTCATCGAACTCGCGCTCAGGCGCCGCGTCGGTGGTGAAGCCGGAAGATGGATCGAGCGCGATGAACTGCGCGGGAGTCTCGGGTTCAGCGGCGACGGGGGCGGGCTCATCAGCCTGCGTGATGGTGTACCAGCGGTCCGCCTGCAGACGGTCGAACGTCTGCTCCGTACCGTCGGGCCAGGTGACGGTGAGTGTGCTGACCAGGGCGCCGTCGCCAAGGCCGAATTGCGCGATGGGCTCGGTCGCGGACTGGAAGCCGTGCGCGGGAAAGATCTGGCGAACCTGGTGGAACCTGGGCCCGTCGATGGTGATGCGGGCGCCCACGCCCAGTCGATTGTCGCGCGTGCCGCGCAGGCTGACGAGGATGCGGCGACCGTTCGCCGTGTCGTTGCGGTAGACACCGACCGGCTCATCGACATTGCACACGACGAGATCGAGATCGCCATCGCGATCGAAGTCGGCCATGGCGGCGCCGTAGCTGAGCGTTTCCTGGTTGAGCCCCCACTGCTCGCCGACGTCGGTGAAGTGGTATTCCCGGTCGTTGCGGAACGCCGCGTTGCGCTCGCGGATCGGCGGCACTTTGCGATACACATTCCACTGCGCTTCCCAGCGCTGCACGGGGTCGCGCACGCCGAGTTTGTCCATCTCGGCTTCGAGCGACTGGAGTTTGCGCGTGAGATCGGGATCGAACGACTGGTTCGTCGTGCCGTTGGTGGCGAAAAAGTCGACGGCGCCGTCGTTGTCGAGGTCATTGAACAGCACGGACCACGTCCAGTCGGTGCTGGCCAGGCCGGCAAGGTAGCCGATCTCCCTGAAGCGAGGCGCGCCCGTATTGAGATAGAGCATGTTGCGCATGTACTGGCGCGGCTCGGCGCTGAGCAGGAACCAGCGCGAATCGCCCATGTCGCCCATCCACAGTTTGGACATGTAGTGCGTGCGGGCGCTCATGTCGGCGGCAAGGAAGTCCATGCGACCGTCGCCGTCGATGTCGCCGAAGTCGGCGCCCATCGAGAACCACGGCGTGTACGGCACGGCCTGATCGATGATGTCGGTAAAGGTGCCGTCGCCGTTGTTGCGGTACCAGCGGTCAGCGTCCCAGAAGTCGTTGCCGACGTAGAGGTCGCTGTCGCCGTCGTTGTCGTAATCCCACCACGTCGCGCTCAGGCCCGGGTGGTTGCCGGTGATGCCGGCCTGCTCGCCGACTTCGGTAAACGTGCCGTCCCCGTTGTTGTGATAGAGACGGTCGCGTTGGCCGGCCTTGATGACGTAGCGCTCGTCGCGACCATTGATGCGGCGCGTCTGCTCGGCAAACATCTCTTCCTGGCCCGGAGCGAGCGTCGAATGGCCCGGTGCGTCGCGCTGCATGCGCGGCTGGTCGGCAGCCGCGCCGGGATACATGCGATTGGTCAACAGGTAGATGTCAACAAAGCCGTCGCGGTCGTAGTCGGCGACCGCCGCCATGACCGAAGCGCCGCGGAAATCGAGCCCGGCCTTCTTTGCCGACTCGACGAACGTGCCGTTTCCCTGGTTGACGTAGAGCAGGTTGGGCGCATCGTAGTTGCACACGTAGAGATCGAGATCGCCGTCGTTGTCGATGTCGAGGAACGTCGCGCCCGTGCCCCACGCCGCGCCGAGGTTGGCGCCTGCCTTGTCGGTGACGTCTTCGAAGACCATCTCGCCTGTCTGGCGGTAGAGTCGGTCGCTGCCGATCTGGCTGGTGAGGTACAGATCGGGTCGGCCGTCGTTGTCGTAGTCACCGATGCACACGCCGCCGCCGGCGTAACTGTGCATGTAGAGGTGCTTGCGGGCGTTGTCCCAGTCGATGCGGTTCTCGAAGTCGATGCCGCTCTGCGCGGCGTCGAGACGCGTAAACATCGTCGGACCGGGCGCGGCCTCCGCCGGCTTGAGTGGAACGGAAGTGATGCCGTCGCTCTGGCCCAAGGCGCCTGCAGCAGTCAAGGTCAAGGCAATCAACGCGCACGCGACGTGGCGGAGATGGGTGTGTTTCATCCGTGAGGATATGCGCCACCCGGAGTACGGCGTACCGGCGCCGCCGCGCCGCCCGGATCAATGCTCGACGCGGTGGCCGAGCATGGGGGCGATCTCGTTGACCATCCTGTCGCGGATCACCTCATTGCGCGCCTCAAGGTTGAGCCGCAGCACCGGCTCGGTGTTGGACTGGCGGACGTTGCACCACCAGCCTTCCTTGCGGAAGCAGTCGATCGTCAGGCCGTCGAGGTGGTTGATTTCGGCGACGTTCTTGAAATGCTCTTCGAGCGCCTCGAGCGCGAGGTCCTTTTCTTCATTCGTGAAGTTGATTTCGCCGGACTGCGAGTAACGGGCGATGGGCTTGATGAGCGCGCCCAACGGCTTCTTGCTCTCGGCGAGCAGGCTGAGCACCTGCGCGAAGATGATGGCGCCGCTGTCGGCGTAGAAGTTGTCGCGGAAATAGAAGTGGCCCGACAGTTCGCCGCCGAACACCGCGTGCTTCTCGCGCAGGATCTTCTTCATGAACACGTGCCCCACGCGCGACTGGATCGGCTTGCCGCCCGCGGCGCGGATCTCCTCCTCGACGGCGCGGCTGGAGCGCAGGTCGTAGATGATCCCGGCCCCAGGATGGCTCTTGAGAAAGTGGGTCGCCATGAGCGCGGTCAGGTGGTCGCAGCCGATGATCTCAGCCTTGTCATCGACGAAGATACCGCGATCGGCATCGCCGTCGAAGCAGATACCGCAGTGCGCGCCCGTCTCGAGCACCTTCTGGCGCACGTCGGCGAGGTTGGCTGCAATGAGCGGGTTGGGATCGTGCGAGAACTTGCCCGTCGTGTTGCGAAAGTGCAGTTCGATGACTTCGAGGTTCGGCACGCCCTTGAAGACCTTCTTGAACATCGTCGCGGCCATGCCGTTGCTCGCGTCCACCACGACCTTCATCGGCCGATCCTTCAGATCGAGGAACGAGAGCACGTGCTCGCGGTAGCCGTCCCAGAAGTCGCGCTCTTCAACCCGGCCGGTCGGCTCGGGTCCGGGCGCGATCTTTTCGAAGTCGGCCATGGCGGCGTACTTGCTGATCTCGTCAAGGCCGGTCGTCTGGCCGATGGGCAGGGCCTGGCGGCCGCTGATCTTGAAGCCGTTGTATTCGATGGGATTGTGGCTGGCAGTCACCATCACCCCGCCCGCACAGTCGAGGTAGTTGATCGCAAAGTAGATGAACGGCGTATCGACCATGCCCACGTCGATGACGTGCGCGCCGTACGTGCGGATGCCTTCCATGAGGGCCTTGGACAGCGCGGGAGAACTCGGCCGCATGTCGCGCCCGACGACGATGTGGCGCATCATCGGGTCGGTGTCGCCCGAGGCGCTCGCCTGCTCGAGCAGGTACCGGGCCGTGCCGTAACCGATCTTCCACGCCGTCTGCTCGTTGAGCGGGTTCGGATAGGTGGCACGAACGTCATAGGCCTTGAAGACTTTTCCGAGCATTCAGCTGGGCTCCTCGGAGAACGGCAAAAACACGCAAGCAATGGAACCTCAATGATAGGAATGCGGATGCAAACTGTCAGTGAGGGCATGGCCCGAGATGGGGAAAATCAGCGGTGGCGCGGTCAAAAAGGTCGATTTTCGTCGTCCCCGACCGGCGGCTGAGGCGCCAGTGACGCGTCGATTTCCAGGCGCACCCGGCGCAGAATGGCCCGGCGCCCGGCGAGGCGCAACTGCTGCTCCAGGCCCGACTTGAGCAGCCGATCAGCCGCGTACAGCGTCGCCGAGCCGTCCACCTGAATCGTCAGCACGCCCCGGCTGAAGGCGCTCAGCCGCGAACGTTCGACAATCTCGGGTGGCATGATCGCGGCCCAGGTTTCAATGAACTCGGCGAGCCGATCGAAGGGCTTGCGGTGCTCTCGCTCGAACTGCTGCGGCAGGAACTCGCCCAGCGCCTGAACCCGGTCAGGCCGGATGGATCGCCCTCGTCGAATGGCGTCGATTCGGCGCTGCAGGGGCGAGGACATGGCGGATGGTAGGCGAGTTCGCTGCGCGGCCTGCGACCGGCGCCGCTGCGCGTTTCGACGCAATGGACAATGAGGGCGATGATCGAAACCGCCCCATGCGTCAACACGGTCGTTGGACGTACGGTGCGGATTGGATGAACGTCATCGCGAAGACCTGCGGTCGGCGAAGACCCTCCCTCACGGTCGGGGCTCGGTTCATCGCAAGATGATGACGCGAAACCGAGCCCCACGCGTCAGCACGGGCGTTGGACATACGGTGCGGAATGCATGAACGTCAACGCGAAGGCCGTCGGTCGGCGAAGACCCTCCCTCACGGTCGGGGCTCGGTTCATCGCAAGGCGATGATGCGAAACCGAGCCCCTCGCGTCAGCACGGGCGTTGGCCGTACGGTGCGGATTGCATGAACGTCAACGCGAAGGCCGTCGGTCGGCGAATACCGTCGGCAGGTGAAGACCCTCCCTCACGGTCGGGGCTCGGTTCATCGCGGCGTGTGGGGCTACGATGCCGATCCCATGACGGCGATCACTCTGGATGGCGTTCGCAAGACCTTTGGCTCAACCGTAGCGGTCGATTCGGTATCGCTGCGCATCGCCGATGGGCACCTGTTCTTCCTCCTCGGACCCTCGGGCTGCGGCAAGACGACGCTGCTGCGCATGATCGCGGGGTTCATCGAGCCCGGCCGGGGCACGATCCGCTTTGACGATCAGGACGTGACGCGCCTGCCGCCCGAGAAACGCCAGACGGGCATGGTGTTTCAGAACTACGCCCTCTGGCCGCACATGACGGTCGTCGAAAACGTCGCTTTCGGCCTCAAGGTGCGCAAAGTCAGCGGCGCTGAGCGCGACGATCGGGTTGCCGCGGCGCTCAAGGCCGTGCGCATGCAGGACTACGGCAGGCGCACGCCCAATCAACTCTCGGGCGGTCAGCAGCAGCGCGTGGCCCTGGCGCGGGCCCTGGTGATCGAGCCGAAGGTGCTGCTGCTCGATGAGCCGCTTTCGAATCTTGACGCCCGGCTGCGCAGCGAGATGCGCCGCGAGATCCGCCGGCTGTGCAGCGAGACGGGAATCACGACGGTGTACGTCACGCACGACCAGGTCGAAGCGCTTTCGATGGCCGATGAACTGGCGGTGCTGCGCGACGGCCGGGTGATGCAGGTCGGCAAGCCGCGCGACGTGTACCAGCGGCCGGACAACCGGTTCGTGGCCGACTTTCTCGGCGACACGAATTTCATCAGTGCCGAGGTCGTAGGGGCCGAGGCGGGCGAACTCATCCTGCACGCGCCGATGGGCAACGTGCGGGCGCGGGGCCTGCACGAAGACACGCCGCGCAGCGGCAATCTCACCTGCTCGATCCGGCCCGAGGCGTGGCGGCTGGGCGCGGCGGCGGGCAATGGCGCCGCGGGCAACCACTGGCCCGGCACCATTGTGGACAGCATGTATCACGGCGAAGCGGCGCGGCACGAGATCGAACTCGCCGGCGACGTGACGATCCACGCGCTCGAACTCAATCCGCAGCAGCGTCCGCCCGGCGCGAACGTGGAAGTCAACGTCGATCCCGCCGACGTGGTCGTGCTGGCGGATTGATGGATGGCGCGCGCTCCCTTGACCCGCGGCTACGCATGAAGAGGCCTTCGGCCCCGACGCGGTCTTCTACTTCGCGACGGGCTGTGGCTGGGCTTCGCGCGCGGGAGCGGTTTCGTCTTCATCGGATTCGATGTTTGGCTCAGCGGCATGGTGCGGCTGCGGCGCGGCGACGTGGAGCGTCGGCCGGCCCCATGACCCCCCCGCCGCGGCGAGCCAGTTGGTCAGCCACAGCCGCGCATCGATCACGAGGCTGAACAGCATCGGCACGAGCACCAGCGTAAACAGCGTGCTCATGATCAGGCCGCCGAGCATCACGCTGCCCAGGCCGCGGTACAACTCGCTGCCCGAGCCGGGCATCACGACCAGCGGAATCGTCCCGCCCACGGTCGTCATCGCCGTCATCATGATCGGGCGCAGGCGGGTGCGGACGGATTCGGCGATGGCCTTGCGCGGCGAGAGCTTCTCGACGATGTCCTGCTCGCTTTCGCCGTAACCCTTCATGAAATTCAGCGCCTGGTAGACGATGAGAATGGCGTTGTTGACGACGGTGCCCAGGAGCATGACAAAGCCCAGCATCGTGAGGATGTCGAGGTTCTGCGTGGGCATGTAAGGATCACCGGCGGTCCAGTTGTGCACGATGCGCAAGCCGAGGAATCCGCCGAAGGTCGCCAGCGGCACGCTGAAGAGAATGACCAGCGGGTAGAGGAACGACTCGAAGAGCACGCACATGAGCAGGTAGTTGATGAGCAGCGCGAGGAAAAAGCGGCTCGAGAGCAGACCGATGAGCGTGCCGTCGCCGAGCAAGGCTTTGCGCACCGAGGTGAGTTTGTCGGCCGAGCCGGCGAGTTCGGTGTTCACGGTTTCGGGGATCTGCCCCTGCTGGCGCAGGTTCTCGACAATTGCGGTGATCTTGTCCATCGCCTCGCCCAGCGGAATGTCCTTGTCGGGCGTGACTTCGAGCGACACGGCCCGCTGGCGCTCGACGTGGTTGATCTGCTGGGGCGCGGTGGTGCGAACGAGCCGGGCCACCGACGCGAGCGGCACGTTCTGCCCCGTGGCGGTGGCAATGGGCGTGTCCGAGAGCGCGCTGATGTCGCGGCGGGCCCAGCGGCCGTCTTCGATCGCGTCGCGGTCGAGCACCTTCAGATCGATCGACTCGCCGCCAATGCGGAACTCGCCGACGTTGGCGCCCTCGCCCAGGGCGCGCACCGCCAGGCCGATGTCGCGCGTGGACAGGCCCAGTTCGGCCGCGCGAAGGCGATCGACGACGACGTTGACCTGCGGCGCTGCGATCTGGAAGTTGCCCGGCTGGCTCTGCACCTTGCCGTAGCCGAATTCCTGGTTGAAGATGTTGAACGCAGCGCCCGCGGCAGCATTGACCTGGTCAATGTCTTCGCCCGAGAACTCGACGTCGATCGACGATCCGCTCGAACCCGAAAGGCGGAACAGCGGCGCCTGGAACGCAAAGCCGGTGACGCCGGGGAGATTCTCGGTGCGCGTGGCGTGGTTGAAGAGCGTGGCGATATCGACGACGCGCTTGCCGTCATCGCTCACGCCGCCATGGAACATGAAGCCGTTGAATGCAACGAAGAAGTAATTCTGCAGCGACGGCGGATGGACCGGCGGACCGGGCTGGCCGGTGGTCCAGTCGAACGTCGGGATCGGCGGCAATTGTTCGAGCGCTTTTTTGTGGGCCTGCGGATCGTCCTTGAGTTCGCCCGCCTCCCAGAAGGGGCGGATCTCGGCCTCAACGCGCGCGCCCAGTTCGGCCTGCATGTCGAGGTTGTAGCCCGGCGGGGGCACGAGCATGCCGAACACGAGATTGCGATTGCCCTTGGGCAGGTAATCGGTCGGAGGCATGAGCGCGATGCTGCCCCAGATCGAGCCGACGGCGAAGAAGACCACGATGGCGACGCGCGCGATGATGCTGCCGCACAGCGCATAAACGAGCCGCCCAAGCGCGCCGCTGATGCCGCGCGGCTCGTCGGCGGCGGGCTTGGTCGATGCGGTGTTGCGGCGGCTGGCCATGCCCGAACCGAGCGAAAGCCAGATCGCCGCGGCGCAGGGCACGACCGTGATCGAGACGACCAGGCTCAACGCCACGGCCGAGCAGATCGCCAGCACGATGTCGCGGAACAGTTGCCCCGCGTCCTCCTTGATGAAAAGCACGGGGATGAACACCACGATGGTGGTGAGCGTCGAAGCGAGCACCGCCCCCCACACCTCGCGCGGCGCGCGGTAGGCGGCATGGCGCGGCGTGGCGCCCAACTCGATGTGTCGGTAGATGTTCTCCAGCACGACAATCGAGTTGTCCACCACCATGCCCACGGCAAACGCGAGGCCGGCGAGACTGATGACGTTGAGATTGCGGCCCATGGCAACCATCGCCACGAACGTCCCGATGACCGAAATGGGAATCGCCAACGCGATGATGCCGACCGACCGGATCGAGCGCAGGAACAGCAGCAGCGTGATGACGGCGATGGCGCCGCCGATATAGATGTTGCTCGTCACCAGCCCGATCGCCTGGTCGATGTAGACGGTCTGGTCGTAGACCTGGCGGAGCTGCAGCGGGCTGCTCAGGCCCAGCTTGCGCGACTGCACATCGAGCAGTCCGCCGGGCTGGTTGAGTTGCGCGATCGACTGCTGCAAGCCATCCATCACTTCGATGACGTTCGAGCCGACCTCGCGCTGGGCGTTGATCGCGATAACGACGTTGCCCTTGGAGTGCACGAACGAGGACGGCTTCTTGTAGGTCATGACGACGTCGGCCACGTCGCGGACGTAGATCGGCCCGCCGGCGTCGCGCGCGATGACCGTCTGCTCGACGTCTTCGACGGTGCGGTATCGGCCGACGGTGCGGAGCGTAATGCTCGCCTTGCCCTCCTCCATCGAGCCGGCGGAGAGATCGACGTTCTCACGGCGCAGCGCATCGAACAGGTCGCCGTACGTCAGCGCGTGCTGGGCGAGGCGCACCGGATCCGAGCGCACCTGCACTTCGCGCTCCAAACCGCCGAGCACGTTGACCGTGGACATGCCCGGCACGCGCTCAAAGGCGGTCTTGATGTTGTCTTCGGCAAAGTCCTGAAGCGTGCGGATATTGAAGTTCGGATCGTCCGTCTCGAAGATGATCCACGCGATGTAGTCGCGGTTCATCGGATCGGAGGCTTCGATGACCGGCTCATCGACGCCCTCGGGATAACTCGACACTTCGCGCAGCTTGTCCGACGCCTCGCGCAGCGCCGCGTCCTTGTCGGTCCCGACTTCGAATTCGAGCGTGATCTGGCCGTTGCTGTCCCGGCTCTGGCTGGTCATCTTGCGCAGGCCGGCGAGACCCTTGAGCTTGTCTTCCTGCTTCTCGATGATGTCCTGTTCGATCTCCTGCGGGCTGGCGCCTTCCCAGAAAGTGGAGATCGTAACCACCGTCGAATCGACGTTGGGCGTCAACTGGATCGGGATCGTGTTCAGCGCGAGCACGCCGAACAGGAGAATGAGCAGCACGCCGACCACGACGGCGACGGGCTTTTCGATGCTGGCTCGAATGAGGTCCATACGTGTTCCGTTGTTCCTGCGCACGCGCTGCCGGCGCGGCGGCGGTAGCGTTCCTGCTCTCAGTTCGAAGGGGCGGAGGGCGCTGCGGTTGCACCCGCGGCCTCGGCCTCATTGCGCACAATTGTCACCTTGGCCGTGGGATAGAGCTTTTCATTGCCCTCGGTGACGAGCAGCACACCCTCATCGAGCGGGGCGCTCACCACGTAGCGCCCGATTCCCGCGCTCGCGAGGATGTCGATGTTCACCGGATACGCAGCGCCATCGCGCACGGCGTAGACATAGGGCCCCGTCGGCGACATGAGCACCGCATCGCGCGAAACCGTCAGCGCTTCGTCGAACTCCTTGGACGGCACCCAGCCCTTGACGGCCATGCCCGGTTTGAAGCGGCCGTCTTCATTCTCGAGCGCAACTTTGACGGGGTACGTCCGGGCTCGCGGATCGCCGATGGGCACGATCGCGCGGATCGAGCCGATCACCGTGTCTTCGAACGCTGCGGGAAGGATCTCAAGGCTCATGCCCACGCTCACCTGCGAGACGAGCGACTCGGGCACATCGAGCACCGCATCGACCTGGCCGAGTTCGACGAGTTCGGCGATGTCGCCGCCGATGCCCACCCACTGCCCGACCTCAGCGCGCTTGATGATGATCACGCCGTCGAAGGGCGCGAGAATGGTCTTGTTCTTGAGGCGCTGCTTGATCAGATCGATCCGCGCCTGCGCGAGACGAACGCTCTCCTGCGCCTGGCGCAGGGCGGCTCGCTCGGCGAGGGCTTCGCTGCGTTTGTCGGAGATTTCCTTCGGCTGGGCGGCGCCGCGGGCCTGCAGTTCTTCGAGCGACTTGAGATCGGCATCGGCCCACTCGCTGCGGGCTCGGTGTTCATCGACGCTCGCCTGGGCTTCGGCCAGTTCGGCCTCCTGCTCGCGCAGGTTGAGTTCGAGAATCGCCGAATCGAGTTCGGCGAGCACTTCGCCGGCCTTCACGGCCTCGCCCGCCTCAAAGGGCACGCGAAGCACGATGCCCGATTCTTCAGACGCAACCGACGAGCGGCGGCGGGCGGCGATCTCGCCGGTGATACGGTGCATCCGCGTGACCGACTCGCGGCGGACGGGGTCGACCGCCACGGGCGAAGCGGGCTGGGCCAGCGCCGCCGGAGCCAGCAGGGCTGCGGCAAGAAGCGCAAACAAAAGCCTGGGAAGCGTCCGCGGGCCTGCCGCGGGCGTCGGGTCATACTGCATCCGGATGTCCTCCGCTGCCGATCAGGCAGTCGCTGCATTGGCCCAATCATATGGAGACCGCCACGGGCCCATCCGCCGAGCCGGTCAAAAGCCACAACCCGCCCGAGGGCGGCGGGTTGGGAAGGCTCTGAGGTGACCCAGGTGGCGGGATGGGGGCGGCGATACCCGGGCTGAGGCGTCCTGTGTGCGCTACTGCACCTGCGTCGCCACGACGTTGCTCGCCTGGTTGTACTGCGCGGCCTGGAACCACACGCTGGCGCCCTGGGCGTTGCCCGGGATGCGCAGCGTCCACGTCGCCGTGCCGCCGGCGTCGCTCACGGCGATGCCGCCCGCCTGCTGCGGACTCTGCAGCGAGAGCGTGATGTTGAGGAACGGCACGAAGAGATTGCCGGGTCCGACCGTGCTGTAGCCGAGATAGCAATTGCAATAGGGCTCGACGTTGCTCAACGTAAAGGTCGCGTCCTGCCCCGCGATGAGCGGGTCGGGACCGATCGTCAGTTCGGCGGGCGGCGCGGTGGTGTACTTGGCGACGTGCGAATCAACGCTCGTATTCAGGCCGACAGACGGACCTGCGACGACGACGCGACCGGCGGCGTCGAGTTCGAGGGCGAACCAGACGTCGTCCGCGTGCGCCGGGCCGTCGTAGACCTGTTCATCGAGCAGATTGCCGGCGGGCGAGTACTTGAGCAGATAGGCGTCGTCGCCGCGCCCGTAGCCTTGCCAGCCGAAACCGGCGACGAGGATGTTGCCATCGGCGTCGACGGCGATGTCGTTGGCCCAATCGTCGCCGAACCACGCGCTGCGGTAGCGCTGGGCCCACGCTGTGTTGCCGTTGGCGTCGAATCGAACGGTGGCGAGGTCATACTCGCCGCCCGTGGTCATTGAGGCGCCGGTCACGTAGGCGCCGCCGCTTCCGTCAGGACGCACAAGCCAGCCGTAGTGGAAGCCTGTCGTGCCGCCGTAGCGGCCTTCCCACTGGAACGTTCCGGCGGCGTCGTACTTGACGGTGCAGTACTCGAAGTCGGAGTCTTGGGTATCGGAATCGGAAATACCCGAGGCATAGAGGTTGCCGGCCGCGTCGATCGAGATCGCGTAGAGCGATTCGCCGCGGTGGATCTGGCTGTCGAAGGAGCGGCTCCAGAGCAGGTTGCCGGCGGAGTCATACTTGAGAAGGCCGTAGTCCGAATTGCCGCTCGCGTTGGCGACGTCGCCGCCGACGTAGACATCGCCGGCGGGGCTGACCTCGATCACCCAGCCGAAGGAATGGCCGGTGGCGCCACGGTGTGTGCGCAGCCACATCCGCGTGCCGTCTGGCGCGTACTTGATGGTGACGTACTCCCAGACGCCGTCTGCGGCATACTGGTAGCCGCAGACATAGACGTTGCCGGATGCATCGGCGCCGACGGCCTCGATGCCGAAGGTTTCGTCGTCGCCGTGTCCCGGGCCGTCGTATCGGCGCGACCAGACGAGAGTTCCGCTGGAGTCGTACTTGAGAGTGACGATGTCGCGGTCGCCGTTGGCGTTGGGCGAGGTGCCGCAGGTGATGATGTTGTCGTTGCCGTCGATCACGTGCGAGCCGAACGTCTCTTCTCCGTGCCCGGTCCCGTCGTAGGTGTTCGTCCAGAGCAGGCGGCCGGTGCGATCGTACTTGCGCATCAGCATGTCGTAACCGGTGGACAGGTCGTAGACCCAGCCGACGGTGATTGCGTTGCCCTCGCTGTCGATCTTGAGGTTGAAGTCGACTTCTTCCTGCCCGGCGCCACTGTCGGTCCGGGTCTGCCAGACCGTTCGCCACTGCGCCAGCGAAGCCGACGCGGCGGCAAGGACGGCTCCAGCTGCGAGCGCGCATATGAACCACCTTCCCGCAAGGGGATGCCTCTTCTCTCTCCTGAACATGGCTTTGTTTCCTGATTGTTCGGGGCGCGGCCGGCCGGTGGTCGAGCGCGCTCCTCAGCCACACATCCAAACTCTCGCCGCGTTCGCGCGGCGAGACACACGACGCATGAAGGTACGTCGGCGATCGCTTCAAGACAACGTCCGGGCGTGTGAGAAACGGACGAGGCGGCCGACGTGCGGCCGCCTCGGGTGTGGCAAGTGTGGATTCGGTCGCGGCTTACGCCGATTCCTTCTTCCGCCGGGTGCGCAACTGCGGCAGGGTGAACTTCTGCTCGATCGCCGCCCGATCGATGATGTAGGTCACGCCTTCGCTGTCGGCGTCGGGCAGTTCGTACATGAGATCGAGCATGACCTCTTCGAACACGGCTCGCAGGGCGCGGGCGCCGGTCTGCCGGGCCATGGCGCGCTCGGCGAGGCAGCGCATCGCATCATCCGTGAACTCAAGTTGCGCGCCTTCAAGCGTAAACAGGTGCTGATACTGCTTGATCAGCGCGTTCTTGGGCTCGGTCATGATCTGAATGAGCGCATCGAAGTCCAGCGGAAGCAGCGGGGTGATGACGGGCAGGCGGCCGACGAGTTCGGGAATCAGGCCGAACTCAAGAACGTCGTCGGCGGTCACCTGGCGCATCAGCGCGGCCTTTTCGTCGATGGCGCGCTGTTCATCGACGCCCTGATCGGCGCTGAAGCCGATGCGGCGCTTGCCCAGACGCTTCTTGACGATCTCGTCGATGCCCACGAACGTGCCGCCGACCACGAAGAGGATGTTGGTCGTGTCGATCTGGATGTACTGCTGCTCGGGATGCTTGCGGCCGCCCTGCGGGGGCACGTTGGCCACGGTGCCTTCGAGCATTTTGAGCAGGCTCTGCTGCACGCCTTCGCCCGACACGTCGCGCGTGATCGAGACGTTGTGGCTGGTCTTGCCGATCTTGTCGATCTCGTCGATGTAAATGATGCCGCGCTGCGCCGCTTCGACGTCATAGTCGGCGGCCTGGAGGAGCTTGAGCAGCAGATTCTCGACGTCTTCGCCGACGTAGCCCGCTTCGGTAAGCGTGGTCGCGTCGCCGATGGCAAAGGGGACGTTGAGCATGCGCGCCAGCGTACGGGCCAGCAGCGTCTTGCCCGAACCGGTGGGTCCGATGAACAGGACGTTGCTCTTGTCGATCTCGATGCCGGTGTCCTTGTCGAGCTGGCTGAGGCGCTTGTAGTGGTTGTGGACGGCGACGGAGAGAGCCTTCTTGGCCTCGATCTGGCCGATCACGTACTGGTCGCAGAACTCTTTAATCTGGCGCGGGCTGGGAATGGTCGAAAACGTCTGCCGGCCGGCGGACATGCGCCGCCGCTCCTGCCGGAAGATGTTCTGGCAGAGGTCGACGCAATTGGAGCAGACGTAGACGTCGTTGGGCCCCTCGACCATGGGGCCGACTTCGCGCGAGGTCTTGCCGCAGAACGAGCAGGTGGTGACCCGCCGGCCCCGGAAGCCGCTCTTGCTGTCTGCACCATCGCCGGCCTGACGGTTGTTCGGGTCAGTCCCGCCGGAGTCGCCATCCCGATTCTTGGCCATTGATCCACGTTCCCCTTGTCTGTAACTGCAACCGATCGCGTTATTTGCCGCAAGGCGCAGAGCCTGAGAGTTTATCGTCGAGCCGGGCCCTTCTCTTCAACGCTCGCCACAGAGCATCAGGGCCGGCATTCATTTCTTCCCCTTGCGGCCGGTGTCCGATAGCCCGCGGGAACCAGCATCGGCTGAACTCGGTCCGGCTCGCTGCGCCGCGTCCCCGAGAGCAATGGCCCGCGCCGCCTGGTACTCCTCCTCCGTGAGATCGCCGCGCGACCGCATCGCGCGGAGATCCTGAAGCGTAAAAGCCGGCGCCCCTTGGTCTTCAGCGGCCCGCACGGCCCTCCGCACCATCACTACGACGACCGCGGCGGCGAGGATCAACCCCGCAAGCAAACCAAGCCACAACGCCAGGCCGGGCCAGTCGATGTGCGGATCCGGCTGGAGTGTCGCCATCAACCAAGTCTAAACTGAAGCGGGCGACAAACAAGCGCCGTTATTGATGGAATCGCCCGCGGCGGCATTTTGTGCCCGTCACGATCGTTCGGGCATTGAACTGGCCGCGGCGGCGCAGGAGCAGGACATGTTTTCAAATCGTCGATTCGACCACCTTCATCGCGCGGGTATCGCGCTGACATTGGCGTGCCTGAGCGGCGCTGCATTCGCGCAGGACCAGCCCGCGACGCCGCCCGAAACGCCCCCGGCCGAGAAGCCGACCGAACAGACCGAGCCGACCGAGCCGCCGCCGCAGCGCTCGATTGAGGAGATTCGCCGCGCACTCGAGCGGGACGATCCAACGAACCCGACGACGCGCGTCGAAGCGCCGCGTGAGGCGGCGACGATCGAATTCGACCCCCTGCTGCCGCCGCGCGGCCGCCTGCTGCCCGAGGGTTCGTATCTCATGTCGCGCACCGGCGTGCTGACGCGCACCGAGTCGCTGGGCGTGTTGCACTTTCTGCCCGATGCCGATCCGAATCGACCGCGCCAGCAGAACCAGGCGATGATGCTCATGCCCAGCCGGGTCACCGAGCGCATCGAGGCGAACCTGAATGAGGTCGCCACGAGCGGACCGGTCGAGATCTCGGGGCGGGTGTACGTCTACGAAGGCCGCAACTACTTCATGCCCACGACCAATCCGTTTCGCACCGGCACGATGGTCACCACGAACCGCACGGACCTCGTGCGCGAGGGCGCGTTCATCGTTTCTCGCGCCGGGCGCATCAGCCGCTCGGACACCGGCGGCGAGTGGATGGTGACGTTTGACTCGGACAGCAGCGGGCTGATGGATCCGCCGATGGTGCTGCTGCCCTGCCGATTGCTCGAGCGTCTGGTGCGCGTGGCGCAGTCGGAAGGTGATGCGGCGCGGATCATCATCTCCGGCCAGGTGTACGCGTACCACAATGTGAACTACCTGCTGCCGACGGTAATGCTGCGGCCGGTGAGCAGCGAGAATCTCTCGCCGTAAGTTCGCCGTGACACAGCGTCGCGATCACTTCGGCGAAGGCTGGTGATCGGCGAATACGCTTCCTCACAGGCGCGGCTCGTCTCGGCCTGCGGCCTCGTCCATCCAAATCCATCACCCGAAGAGTCGGGCGCGGATGGCGGCGAGTTGCCGGGCCTGCGCCTCGCCGTCTTTGGCGCCGCCTTGCCGCCAGGCGCTGATGTGATGGTCAAAAGTGCCGCGACTGAGCAGCAGGCCCGCCGCGTTGATGCGGCCGCTGCGCACGGCAAGCGCGTCAAGCAGGCGGCGCTGGCGGCGGCTCAGGCCAAGCCCGGCCGCGACGGCGCGATACGCCGGCCCGTGCCGCCGGGCATCGCGAACGCTCCAGCGCAGGGCGGCGAAAGTCGCGCCGACGACGCCGGCGCCGAGCAGCGCCACGCCCAAGGCGCTCCACGACAACCACGGCCAGTCCGATTCGCGTCCGACAAACGATCGCGAGATGTCGTTGAGGCGCGCCGACTGCGCCACGGACAGCGGCATGAGCGGCACTGCGGCCAGGCGCGAAAGGGGCCCGGCCGCCGCCGGCGCGGCTGACTTTGCGGGATGAAGTGCGGAGACTTCGCGCGGCGTCACCGCGCGCGCCGCGAGCCCGGCGTCCGCGCCTGACGGCGGCAGCGCGGGTCGATGCGCCGTCATCGCGGCCAGCAGACGACGGGCGGTGCGACGCGCGCGCTCGCGCACCGGTCGGCTCGCATCGCGCCGGGCCAGTTCGGCCACGCGCGTGGCGCAGGGCGTCAGCGCCGACACCTCCGCAGCCCACAGCGCGCTGAGGCGGTGCAGCGGCCGCGGATCGCCGAGCATCTGCTCGAGCCGCGCTGCCGCCGCGTCGCGGTCGATGCGGGCGATCGCGGCGATCGCATTGGCGCGCGGCCGATTGTCCGGCCCTTCGCAGAGTTGCTCGAGCGCGTCGCGGCAGGTTTCGATCAGCGGCGGAGCCAGAACTTCGATCGCATTGGCGCGAGTTCGCACGTCGGCGTGGCGCAGGCCGGCAAGCACGGCCTGGCGCGACGAGTCGCTGTCGATGGCGCCCAGCGCTTTGACCGCCGTGGCGCAGAGCCGCACATCCGCGCCGCGCGTGAGCGCGAGCAGTTCAAGTTCGACCTCGGCGAGGATCTGCAGATCGCCGGCCAGGCGGATGGCGCGGAGACACGTTTCGCGCTGTCGGGCGCTGAGGCGGCGGCGGATTTCGCTGATGATCGCCTCGGGCTGTTCGCGCATGAGCAGGCGCGCCGCGAGGCGGTGCTCGACGCGCGGCCCGCTGCCGGACCAGTGCGACCACATCGATTCGAAGTCGGCTCGGTTGGAGTGGGCCGCGGCGATGGCGCGCACGCCGCGATGCGGGCTGCGGAGCAGCTGGCGCAGCGTGTCGGCCAGCCCCGCTGCGCGCCGCCGGATGCAGTGGCGCACCGCAAGCGTCGCGAGGCGCTCGTCTTCATCGAAGCAGAATCGCATTGCGACGGCGTCGGCGCGCTCATCGCGCAGAATTGTCAGAGCGCGGAATGCTGCAAGTCGGGCGCGCGGCGAACGAAATGCGAGGCCGTCGGACAGCCGCATGATCCGCTGCTCGTCGGGCATGGGCACGGTCATGATCCACTCGGGAAGCGCCACCTGCGCCGCCGCGTCGAGTTCGAGTGCGACCGCCGAGGGCGGCGCCGCCGGGCGGCGCGGATCGAGCCGACGCAGCCGCGCCTGCTGTTGCGGCAGGTGAAGCAGGTGGGCGCGATCGGCAATCATCGCGGCGAAGTGAGGCGTCGGAGCGAGGCGAGCGATGTGTTCCAGCGCCTGCGAGCCGAGCGAGTCGATTCCCAGCCACGTCAGCAGATGTGGCGCGAGCTGCTCATCGGGCAGGCGCTTCATGAAGCCGCGCATCGCCATGTGGGTTGGATGATCGCGATCAGCCATCCAGCGGCGCAGCGCCGGCCCCGGTGTGGCGATGAAGCGTGCCGCCGCGACGAGCACCGCCGTCTGCCGATGCTTCGGGTAGGAGTCGAGCGCCTCGGCCAGAGCCTCGTCGAGCCGCTGGGCTTCCGCCCTGCGGGCCCGCTCGTCGGACCCTCGGCCGAGGTGGGCCAGCGTGAGGCGGTCGATCGCCTCGGCCGCCGCCCGGCCCACGAGCGGGTCATGGTGCGAGAGGTTCTTTACCGCCTCGTCGAGTCCGCGAATCTGACCTGCTCGTCCGATCAACATTAATGCATTTCGACGCTGGACCGGCTCGGAGGCCTCGGCGGCGGCGGCGATGGCGGCCGGCGCGCCCCCGGCCAGGTCGGCGGTGCGGCGGCGCAGGTCATCATCCAGGTCGTGCCAGCGCCGGATGAGCACCCCCACGGCCTCGCCGCACGGCCGCTGCAGCAGCGCGTCTGCAAGTGCCGGACATTCGTCCACTTCCGCGTGCTCGAGCGCATCGACCAGCGCGGCGACGGCGGCGGCATCGCTCAGGCGGTTCACGTGGCGCAGGCGGTGCTCGAGAGGCGGCATGCTGCTTTCCGTCTGGTGAATGTTCCGGTTCGGGCGGGATCGATTCGACCCGAATCATCCCGCGCCGATCAGTCGTCCATCGGCCAGTCGCGTGCAACCTCTGCAAGACTTGACGGTTGTCCTGTGCAGATCGACGACGTACGACTGATCCGTGAAATCAATTGCCGGGAAGTGAAAGGCCGGAGGGGAAAAGCGGGAATCAGATTGGGGGGAAGGGGATTTCCTCTGTTGGAAGGAGCCGAGATGAGCACACTGTCTCCGCGGGCGCTGGCGTCGCTGCAGGCCTACCGGCTCATGCTCTTCTCCCGCGCCGTGCATCCGGAGTTCTTTGAGATCCGCAAGCGCCGCGCCAGCCGCTCTCACCAGTATGAACTCGACACCTGGCTGGCGCGGGGCGCGCACGTCATCACCTTCACGCACGGCGGCGAGCACATCGTCGAAGTACTCACGCCCAACGAGCCCGCCGTGCCCCGGCGCGGCGTGGTCGAGTCGCTGCCCTGCGCGGGCGAGCGCGAGCACGAATCGCGCTTCGGCGGGCGGCTGAACTACATCACCAGCGTGCAGACCGAGATCGTGTCCGAGAACCTCTATCGCGCGACGCTGCGCGAGATGCACGAGCACGCGGTGGAGAACAAGTCGCTCATGCACCGCTGGCGCGAGGACGACAGCCGCACCGACAGTCTCTCCGTGCTTGACGTGCAGTGCTACCCGTGGGAGGTGCACGCCCAGGCCTGGCACCTCGACGCCGGCTGCGGCCTGGTCCTGCGCTCGCAGGCGATCTTCGAGGTGCTGGCCCAGACGGACGAGTGAGCCAGAGACTCGGACGCCGCTGGAGACTTGATCCTCTTGCGCCGATGAGTACACTCGATCGACCATGAAGCCCCTGACCGCCGCCATCTCGATTCGCATCAGCATTACCAAGCCCCACTGAGGCGGCGGGGAATCGGCGCGGCTCTGGCGAGCACCAGCAACAACCGATTTCAGGCCCCGCCTCCGGTGGGGCCTGTTGCGTTGGTCCGGTAGACTTGCACCCACGAGTTGACCGCCTGCGGTCGCTTTTTCGAGAGAATCCAGCCATGAGCAGCGAATCGTCCAGTCCCGCTTCCACCCAGGCCCAGGGCGACAAACCGTCCTACAAGCAGACGCTCAATCTGCCTAAGACGGCATTTCCGATGCGGGCCAACCTGGTCCAGAACGAACCCGCCAGCATGAAGCGGTGGGACGGCATGCGCCTCTACGACACCCTGCGGCAGTTGTCCGCAGACGAAAGGCGCGACCTCTGGTCCTTCCACGACGGCCCGCCGTACGCCAACGGCTCGATCCACCTCGGCCACCTGCTCAACAAGGTGCTCAAGGACTTCGTCGTTCGCACCCGCACGATGCAGGGGCTCGACGTGCCGTACGTGCCCGGCTGGGACTGCCACGGCCTGCCCATCGAGCACAAGGTGATGACCGAACTCGTCGAGTCGGGCAAGGCCGCCAAACTCGACACGCTCAGCGATGATGATCGGCGCATGGCGGTGCGGCGCGAGTGCCGCAAGTACGCCGAGAAGTTCATCAAACTGCAGACGGGGCAGATGAGGCAGCTTCTGACCGTTGCGGACTATGACCATCCGTATCTGACCATGCAGCCCGAGTATGAGGCGGCGACGCTCGAAGTGTTTGCGAACCTCGTCGAGCACGGCCTGGTGTACCGGGCGCTCAAGCCGGTGCACTGGTCGATCGCGAACCAGACGGCGCTGGCCGAGGCTGAACTGGAGTATTACGACCGGCAGGACCTGTCGGTGTACGTGTGGTTCGAGGTTGAAGATGTGGCGGCCCTGCTCAAGGCGTTCGGGCTGGCCGGCAAGGATCCGAAGGAGTTCGCCGACCTCAAGCCGTCGCTGATGATCTGGACCACGACGCCGTGGACGCTGCCGGCGAATCTCGCAGTGGCGGTGCATCCGCGTTACGAATACGTGCTGGCGATGATGGGCGGCCGGCCGACGGTGATCGCGGCGGAGTTGTACGCAAAAGTGAAATCGCTGCGCGAGAAGAGCAGCGCGCACGGCGCCGCTGAACTGGGCCGCTGCAAGGGCGCGGACCTGCTCGGCCTCACGTATCGCCATCCGTTCTGCAATCGCGTTTCGCCGGTGGTTTCCGCCGAATACGTCACGCTCGAAGACGGCACGGGCCTGGTGCACACGGCGCCAGGACACGGAGCCGAGGACTTCCAGACGGGTCACGCCAACGGGCTCGACATCTACTGCCCCGTGCGCGCTGACGGCACCTACGACGACACCGTGCCGGATTGGCTCCGCGGCATGGACATCTGGAAAGCGAACGAGGTGATCGCGAAACGGCTTGAAGACGATGGCGCGATGTACTTCTCGCACACGTTCACCCACTCTTATCCGCACGACTGGCGCGGCAAGACGCCGGTGATCTTCCGCGCGACGGAGCAGTGGTTTGCGGCCGTTGATAAGCCCCGCGCCGGCGATCTCGATCTGCGCACGCTGGCGCTGGATCAGACGCGCGATGATGTGAAGTTCTACCCGGAGTGGGGCCGCAACCGTATGCGCGGCATGCTCGAAAGCCGGCCGGACTGGTGCCTGAGCCGCCAGCGCGCGTGGGGTCTGCCGATCCCGGCTTTCTTCGACGCCGACGGCAATTACCTGCTGACCAGGCGCACCGTCATGTGCGTGGCCGAGAAAGTGCGAGTCAAGGGCAGCGATGCGTGGTTCACAATGAGCCCGGCGCAGTTGCTCGAAGGCTACGACGCCGCGAGCGATCCCGATGCGCCTGATTCCTTCAAAGCCCAGGCTTGGCAAAGCGTGGGCCCTGAGAGTCTGCGCAAGAGCAGCGACATCTTCGACGTGTGGTTCGAATCCGGCTGCTCCTGGCACGCAGTCATGGACCAGCGCGGCCAGGCGGATCTCGCGAACGGCAAACCCGTCGAACTCTACCTCGAAGGCTCTGACCAGCACCGCGGCTGGTTCCAGGTGTCGCTGCTCACCGCTCTGGGCGCCACGGGGCGCGCGCCCTTCAAAGCCCTGCTCACGCACGGCTTCACCGTTGACAAAGACGGCAAAAAGATGAGCAAGAGCCTGGGCAACACGATCGAAGTCGAAGACCTGCTCAAGAAGTACGGCGCCGACGTGTGCCGCTGGTGGGTGGCGTCGATCAACTTCGAGGGCGACATCAAGGTCGATTACTCGCTCTTTGACGTGGCCGGCGAGTCGTACCGCAAGGTGCGCAATACGCTGCGCTTCCTGCTGAGCAATCTCGACGACTACACGCCCCTTGACCAGCGCGAGACGATGCCCGGCGCCAGTCTCGATGCGTGGGTGCTCGGTGAGTACAACCGCGTGTCGCAAGAGGTGCGCGCTGCATACGACCGCTACGACTTCCGCGCGGCTCACAGCACTCTGTACGACTTCTGCAATGACACGCTCAGCGCCGTCTATCTCGCCGCGACCAAGGATCGGCTCTATTGCGACCGGCCCGACAGCATGCGCCGGCGGCGAACGCAGCGGGCGATGTGGGAACTGTGCGACGGGTTGTGCAGGCTGCTGGCGCCGATCCTGCCGCACACGGCTGACGAGGCGTACCGCTCGCTGTGGAAAGTGGATGCAAAGGACACATCGCGCTGCGTGCAGTTGACGACGTACCTCGATGCGATTGACGTTTCGGCGGACGCGGCGTGGACGAAGGTCATGGCTGCGCGCGAGGCGTCGCAGCAGACGCTCGAAGCGGCGCGGGCGGCGCAGGTGATCGAGAACCCGCTCGACGCCGAGGTGCATGTGCAAGACGCAGACGGCGCCCTGGCGGCGTTCGCCACCCGCTTTGCCGACGCGACGGGCGACTCCTTCGAGGCTGAATTCGCGGACCTGCTGGGCGTGAGCCGCGTGAAGTTCGTGGGTCCGGGCGCCGCGCGCGTCGTCGCGCTCGCCGACGAGCCTCGCTGCGAGCGCAGCTGGAAGCGCGATGGAACCGTGAAGCAGCGAAGCGACGGCGGCTGGCTGACGGACCGCGACGCCCAGGCCGTTGGCGTGGCGTAGAGGCGCGGCGTGCAGACGATGCGCTCGCCCGCGCGGCGACCGGTCTCGTCCAGAGGCCGATTCACTTCACGTGCGGCACGAAGATGAGCACGAAGCGCGTGTCGCCGTCGGGGCTGACCAGCGCTTCTTCACCGGCGGTGCGGATCCGCGGGCTGGCGGGACCGGCGGGCTGCGGCTGGGCGCCGACCGGCGCGAGCCCGGCTCCTGGTTCTCCGGCGGGCTTGCCTGGCTCAGCTTCCGGCTCGAGCTGCGGCGGCGCCACCTCCTTCTCGTCGGCCGGCTTGTCTGCGGACGGGGCGGCCGCGACGCCGGCGGGCGCGATGGCCGTCACCAGCACCGCCCACTCTCCATCGAGATCCATGCGCAGCGCCGACGTCGGAACGTAGACCCCCATGCGTGCTTCGCGCACCGGATCGGGCGCAAGCGGGTCGCGGCGCGGCTGGTGAAACTGCACAACCGTCTCGAGCCTCAACATCGGCGCCAGTGAATCGATCAGCGGATAGTCGCGCATCAGCATGCGGAAGCGGCCGTCGGTGAACTCGCCGATCTCCCCGCCCACGCGCACGAGTCGCGGGGTGTCGAGGCGCGGCGCCGTCACCACCGCTCTCCACTCGGGCACGAAGCCCAAGTGAATACGTTCGACGATCGGCTCACCCGTGAGCGCCACGAGGAACTCAGTCGACTTCTTCCGATCAGCGAGCAATTCGACGGGAATGGCGACGACGATCAGCCCCTCGCTGCGAAGGCGGTCCAGTTGCTCGGCGCTGAGCCCCAGCGGCTCGGCGGAGTATGGCGCCAGAACGTCTTCGAGTTTTTGCTTGTGCCGATACGGCCGGTTGAGGAGGCGATACACCTCCATGCCCTGCTGCATCGAATCCAGAAGCGATGGACCGGGGCCCGAAGCCTGGGCCGAAGGTTCGACCGCCTCCGACGGCGCCCGGCAGCCGTGGCTCAGGACCAGTGCGGCGGCGGCCAGCAGCACCGCGGCGATACGTCTCACGGAATTGCTCATTGGGGTTCCGTTCGTTTCCTCGCTCGACTCGCCCGCCCGACCTCCAATGATACCGGATGCCCCAGGCGTCTCACGCCATGCATGATGATGTCGATCGGGTGCTGTTCAGCCGGGACGCAATCGCCGCGCGCGTGGCCGAACTGGGCCAGGCGATTGCCGACGACCTCGATGCGCTGGCGGACCATCCGACGGAGGTCATGCTCGTGCCGGTGCTGACGGGCTCGATGGTGTTCGTGGCCGATCTGATTCGCCACCTGCCGCACAAACTGCGCATCGGGGTGATGAGCGTGAGCAGCTATCCGGGCCGATCAATCGAGAGCAAGGGAGCGCTCATCCGCGGCGGGCTGCCTGACGACCTCGCCGGCAAGCATGTGCTCATCGTCGATGACATCCTCGACACGGGGCAGACGCTCACGCTGGTGCGCGACATCATCGCCGAGCAGCGCCCGGCCGAGGTGCGCACGTGCGTGCTGCTGCGCAAGGACCGGGAGCAGGCACGCTCCTTTCCCGTCGATTACGTAGGCTTTGACATTCCCGACGAGTTTGTCGTCGGTTACGGGCTCGATTACAACGACTATTACCGCAACCTGCCCGACATCGTGACCCTGCGAACCGAGGCGCTGCGATGACGTCCCGGCACCATGACGAAATCGACCGCGCGCGGCGCGGCGGACAAACCGGGGCGAAGCGCGGCGGCGGCGCTGCGGCGGCGCCGACCGCCTATGCCGCAGGCGGCGAGGCCGTCGATGGCATCACGCGGCCGGTGGACCAGGCGCGCGCGGCGCTGCCGGCTGACCTGCTCGGCGACGATGAGATCATCATCATGTGGCTCAAGCCCAGCCCGCTGTACATCATCCTCGCTTCGCTGGGCAGCCTGGTGCTCATTGCCGCGATCACGCTGCTGCTGGCGTACCTCGCCACGATCTCCCTGCCCAATGCTGCGTGGTCGGATGGCGATGCATTTCTGTTCGGCGCGACGGTCGCGCTCATCCGTCTCGGCTGGCAGGCGGCGGAGTGGTGGAGCCAGACCTACGTCCTGACCGACCGGCGCATCATCGCCGTGTATGGCGTGCTCCGTCGGGCTTACTTCCACGCGCCGCTCCAGCAGATCCAGCACATCGCGGTCATTCAGACCATCCGCGAGCGCGTCTTCGGCCTGGGGACCCTGGCCTTTGCCACCGCGGGCAGCGATCGCTACGACGCGGCGTGGCTGAGCCTGGCCGGTCCGTTTGGCGTGTACAAGCAGGTGAACCGGACGATCGACCGGTACGTGCGGCGCTGAGCAATGAAAAAGCCGTCGGCGTCCGCCGACGGCCATAGGCTTTTTACTCGATGCCTGCTCCTCACGACCCGCCGTACTGGACGATGTCATCGAAGCGCTTGAGATCGACGTCGCTCCAGCGGCCATTCTGTTGGGGGCTTTCGACCTGCTGCTTGTCGAAGTAGATGTTGTCCTTGCCGGCTGACATGATGACGTAGCCGCCGCGCGGCGTGGAGTCGAGCGTGGGGTGACCGGCGATTGCCTGGCAGAGTTCACGGGTCGGTCCCCCGCCGATGGATGACGCCGACTCGGCGAGATAACTGCGGTCGCGCTGGTTCACGGGCGTGCCGCCGCTGCGGCCAACGACCAGTGCCGGGGCGCTGGTGTAGCTCTGGAACGACGAGTAGTAGTACGGGGCGGCCTGGCTGGTGTTTCCCGCCTGAGCCTTGAAGGCGACGACCGCGGGCCGGCCGCCGATGTCACGCAGGCCCTTGGGTTTGGAGCCGCTGTTGGCCCAAAGGATGATCGGCGCGCCGAAGGCGTCGATGAGATCGGGAAGAGCCCGGTCGCCGTCCTGCGGCAGGTTGTTGGTCACGTCTTCCTGCCCGCCCGAGCCGGCCGTCTGACCGTTGACGTAGTACAGGTCGCGCGGGTTGGGTTTGAAGTAAGAATCATACTTCGTGCCGCCGATCGTGGGCCCGAGGCCGATGTCATCGCGCCAGATGTCGATGCCGGCGAGTTGGAAGGTGTCGCCGCCGTTGGGGTTCAGCCCGCCCATGAGTTCGAGCATGGCGTTTTCGGTGCCGCTCAGTTCGCTGTAATTGTTGTTGTCGCTGGAAAGTTCGCGCTCACTCAAAGCGCCGGGCTGGCGGTTGTGGGTGAGGACGAAACTGTCCACCGCGTCGCCGAGGTTCTTCATCAGGGCCCGGGTCTGCGTCACCTTGCCCTGCAGGCGCACCGCCGCCAGCGCGGGCAGCAGCAGGCCGACGAGCAGGGCGATGATGCCGATGACCACCAGCAGTTCGATGAGCGTAAAGCCGCTGCGCGCAGGCGCGATGGATCGGCGGCTTCGGGCCGGGATGCGGCGGGAGGGGTTGGAGGTGAACATGATCACGGTCCTTTCCGCGGGTGCGTAACAACAGCCTGTCTGAACCGGAGATCGATACGATCACCGGCGCGGCCGCGGCCCGGACCATTGAATGGGTGCTCCGGAGCGGCGGCCATGATCAGCGCGCACGCCGCCCGCTCATCCGTACCCATAATTTACCACAGGAAGCGGGTGGCGGCACGGGAAAAGTTGCAAAATCGCACAAAATCGCCCCCGGCGCGGCGTGACTCACCCGCCCGGGCGCTTCCAGCTGGTGTCCGGGTCCTTCTCCATCGCCCCGGCAGCCATCTCGATGCAGCGGCGGCAGATGCGCACCGTCCCGTCCAGCGGGCTCTCCCACTGCGGCTCATCGCGCTCCTCCAGGCACATGCGACATTTAAGCCCGGCCAGTTCCTCCGCCCCGCCCCCGCCAAGCACCACCTCGGCGAAGGCCACCGAAACGCACCGGCCGCAGATCACGCTGCCCTGGTGCCCCTCGACCAGCGGCAGGTCCTCGGTCCACGATGCATGGCAGAAGTCGCACAGCACATCGGACATCTGCACGTTCTGAGGATCGGTGCCGGGTCGGTACATCAGGTGCCTCGATTCAGGCGCTGGCCGGCGCCGTCGCCGACTCATCCTCGGGCACGTACGGCGCGTGCCGGCGTCGGCGGCGCGGCGTGGGCTCGGGCACGGCGGCGAGCAGGGTCTGCGTGTAAGCGTGCTGCGGGTTGGAGTAGATCGCGTCGCGGCCGCTCATCTCGACGATGCGGCCGCGGAACATCACCGCCACACGATCGCAGATATGCTGCACGACGGCCATGTCGTGGCTGATGAACAGATACGACAGGCCAAGGTCGCGCTGGAGGTCTTTGAGCAGGTTGAGGATCTGGCTCTGGATGGAGACGTCCAGGGCCGAAGTCGGTTCGTCGCAGATGATGAGTTTGGGATGCAGCGCCAGGGCCCGCGCGATGCCGATGCGCTGCCGCTGGCCGCCGGAGAACTCGTGCGGGTAGCGGTCGGCGGCGCTGCTCGGCAGGCCGACGCGTTCGAGCAGCTGCTCGACCTGCTTGCGCAGTTCGGCGCCGCGGGCCAGGCCGTGCACTTCGATGGGTTCGCCGACGATGCGGCCGGCGCGCAGCCGCGCGTTGAGCGAACCGGCCGGATCCTGGAAGATGATCTGCATCTCGCGCCGCAGCGGCTGCATCTCGCGGCGGCTGAGTTTGAGCACGTCGCGGTCCTTGTAGAGGACCTGGCCGCTGGTGGCAGGAATGAGGCGGAGGATGGTCCGGCCGACGGTGGTCTTGCCGCAGCCGGACTCGCCCACCAGTCCCAGCGTCTCGCCCGGCGCGATGGTAAAGGAGACGCCGTCCACGGCTTTGACCCAGCCGGTCGTGCGCTGCAGCACGCCGCTGTGCACGGGGAAGTGCGTGTGCAGGTCGCGGACATCGAGAAGAGCCGGCGTGTCGGCGGACATCGGTGAAGGTTAGGCGGCGCCGGCGGCACTGGACGCCGGCCGCACCGCCCGCAATCGATTGCCGGTTGCCATGCCGCGACATTCAGATGCTGTTACACTTTCCGCTCATGATTGACGCTCGAACTCGGCGGCAGCATCTTCGGTGGGCTCTCCAACTCACCAGCATTCCCACGGCGGCGGCGCGCGAGCATCGCGTCATCGACTGGATCAACGACTGGCTCAGCCATCGGCCCAATCTCACGCTGCGCCGCGACAAGGCCGGCAACATGCTCATCAGCCGCAAGGGCGCCCGGCGCGGCGGGCGGCCGCTGCTGATCACCGCCCATCTCGATCACCCCGCGTTTGTCATCAAGAAAGTGCGCGACAGCCGCACGCTGCAAGCCGAGTTTCGCGGCGGCGTGCGGCCGCCGTATTTCCGCAAGGCCAAGGTGCGCGTCTACGACGCGAGCGACAAGGCCCATCGCGGCACGGTGATTGAACACGGCAAAGGCAAGGTCTTCGACGAAGTCGTCATCCGCCTGAACGAGGCGACCGATGCCGTGCAGGTCGATGACCTCGCCACGTGGGATCTCAAACCTGCGCGAGTGCGCAAGGGGCTCATCGAAGCGCCGGCGTGCGACGATCTGATGGGCGTGGCGGCGGCGCTCTCGGTCATGGATGTGCTGCGCACGAGTCGCGGCGGCGGCGATGTGCGCGTGCTGCTGACTCGATCAGAGGAGATCGGGTTCATCGGCGCGATCGCGGCGTCGCAGAGCGGGCTCATTCCAAAGCGCGCCAAGGTCATCGCGCTGGAGAACTCTCGGAGTTTCGCCGAGAGCCCCATCGGCGGTGGGCCGATCCTGCGCGTGGGGGATCGGATCAGCATCTTTCACCACGGCCTGGCGTTCGAGACGGCGCGGGTGGCCATGGCCATGGAGGCTCGCCGCGGCGGCTTCAAGTGGCAGCGCAAACTCATGCCCGGCGGCGCTTGTGAGGCGACGACCTTTCAGGCCTACGGATACGAGGCCATCTGCCTGTGCCTGCCGCTGGGCAACTACCACAACATGGCCAACCTGGCCGAGGTGATCGAGGGGAAAAAGAACGCCAGAGCCCTGATTGCGGCAGAGTTTGTGAGTCAGGCGGATTATCATGGGCTGATCGACTGGCTCGTGGAGTGCGGCCGGGTGCTCACCAGGCCGGCCCGCCGCGGCCGGACGGACGCCGACGGGGCAACGGCAATTCGGCAGATGATGGAAAAGATTGAGCGTACCAAGGGTTATGTGCTCAGCGAGAGAGCGGCCCTGATCTAGATTGAGGCAGTATGCTGGAACCGCCGCCGACGGCTGCGGCGTATAGAACCCCGTGGGTTGCGTGGACCGGACGCGCCCGATTGCCGATGTTTTGCCCGTTGAGGGTCCGCGTCGATCCTCGATTCCCGCCCGGCAAAGCGGGCCATGCAGTTGAGCGACCGGATGAGCCAGAGTCAGACCCAACCATCGATGACCGATAAAGATCCCAGCGCGGCAAGTAATGTCGATACGCTGCTGGGGCGCATCGTCGTCGAGCAGGGCCTGGCCACCAGCCAGGAGGTCGCCCACTGCTTCGAGGTGCAGCGCCAGCAGCCCGACGCCAAGGAAGCCTCGCTGGCCGACCTGCTCCTTCAGAACAACTACGTCACGCCGCGACAGCTCGACCGCCTCCGCCGCGAGGTCGAAGCGCAGAAGTCCACCCAGCAGATCCCCGGCTACTCGATCAAGAAGAAGCTGGGCGCGGGGGCCATGGCCAGCGTCTACCTCGCGAGGCAGATCAGCCTCGATCGGATGGTGGCCATCAAGGTCCTGCCAAAGAAGTACAACAGCAACGTCAATTTCATCGACCGCTTCTACAAGGAAGGCCGCGCCGCCGCCAAGCTGAACCACCCGAACATCGTGCAGGCGTACGACGTGGGCAAGGCCGGCGAGTTCCACTACTTCGTCATGGAGTACGTCGAGGGCGGCACGGTCTACGACATCCTCACCAAGAAGGGCCGCATCCCCGAGAAGGACGCGATCGACATCATCCTCCAGATCGCCGATGCGCTCAACCACGCGCACGAAAAGGGCTTCGTGCACCGCGACGTCAAGCCCAAGAACATCATGTTCACCAAAGAGGGCGTGGCGAAACTCGCTGACATGGGCCTGGCCCGCGCGGTGTCGGACATCGAAGCGGCCAAGGAAGAAGAGGGCCGCGCGTTCGGCACGCCGTACTACATCAGCCCCGAGCAGATTCGCGGCGAAGTGAACATCGGCGCACAGGCCGACATCTACTCACTGGGCGCGATGTTCTACCACATGGTCACCGGGCAGGTGCCCTTCGACGGCGAGAACCCCACCGCCGTGATGCACAAGCACCTCAAGGCCGATCTCACCCCGCCCGATCACGTCAATCCCAAACTCTCCGCGGGCGTGTCGGAGGTCATCGAAATGATGATGGCCAAGAGCCGGCGCGAGCGGTATCACAACTGCCGCGACCTCATCGAAGATCTGCGGCTGGTCGCAGCGGGCGCCAAGCCGCGCCTCGCGCACAAAGAGATGGATCTCTCGGGCCTCACGGGCGGGACGATGATTCCGCCGGATCAGCTCGAGGACACAGGCGTGATGGCTGCGCCGCAGCCGATGCCAGCCAGCGGCGCTTCGCCCTTCAACCACCCCGCGGTCATGCTGCTGCTGATCCTGCTGGGCGTGAGTCTTCTGGGCAACGTGATCATGCTGGTCGTAAGCATGACGCGCTAGCACCCGATCAGGGCGACAACCGGTGGTGCATTGCGGGGCCGGGGCCTACACTCGGGGCTGTCGCCATTGTAATTTCGCCTGATTCACCCAGCCGCCCGCTGATGCGCAGCGTGGCGGCCTGTCGTACGCGGCCAGTTTCATGAATTCAGTCTCGAGCCAATCTGACGCAGCACCGCTGTCGGCCCCGCCGGTCTCGCCGCTGCGCGAACTGTTCGCGCTCGCGTGGCCGACCGTGCTGACGATGGCCAGTTACACGACGATGCAGTTCATCGACGCGGCGATGGTCAGCCGGCTGGGCCCGCTCGAACTGGCGGCGCAGGGCAACGGCGGGTTGATCACCTTTGTGCCGCTCTCGTTTCTGATGGGCGTGCTCACGATGGTGAACACCTACGTGAGCCAGAATCTCGGCGCCGAGCGGCCGCGCGAAGCGCCGCGCTACGCCTGGGCAGCGATGTGGATGAGCCTCGTCGCCTGGCTGCTGCTGCTGCCCTACGGCCTGTCGCTGCCGGCCATCTTCGCGAAGATGGACCACTCGCCTGAACTCATCGCGCTCGAATCCGGCTATGGCCAGATCATGGTCTACGGCTGCTTCGTCATGCTCATGAGCCGCGGGCTGAGCCACTTCTTCTATGGCCTGCACCGGCCCAAGGTCATCTTCGTCGCCACCGTGATCGGCAACGCGACCAACATCTTCGGCAACTGGGTGCTCATCTTCGGCCATCTCGGCGCGCCGAAGCTGGGCGTCAACGGCGCAGCCCTGGCCACCGTGCTCGGAACGGCGATCGAACTGCTCATTCCGCTGGCGCTGTTCCTGGGCCCGAAGCTGAACGCCGAACTCGGCACGCGCGGCGCCTGGCGGCCCAACCTTCAGACCATGCGCGAATTGTGGCGCGTCGGCTGGCCGCGCAGCCTCACGTTCGGCAACGAGATGCTCTGCTGGGCGGTGTTCATGACGTACCTCATCGGCACGTTCGGCGAAGCGCACAACACGGCCGGGTGGATCGTGCTGCGCTACATGCACCTGAGTTTCATGCCCGCCGTAGGCATCTCGGTCGCGGTGACGGCGCTGGTCGGGCGCTACATCGGCGCCGGCAAGCCCGACATCGCCAACGAGCGCGCCTGGCTGGGTGTGCGCATGGCAGTGGTCTACATGGGCCTGTGCGCGCTGGCGTTTGTCATCTTCCGCCACCCGCTGGCGAACTTCCTCATCAAGCAGGACGCTCCGGCGGCGGAGCAGATCCTGGCGATCGCCTCGCAGCTGCTCATCTGCGCCGCGGTGTTCCAGGTTTTCGACGCCATGGCCATCTCGCTCTCGGGCGCTCTGAGCGGCGCGGGCGACACCGTCTGGACCGGCATCGTCACGATGATCACGTCGTGGACGCTCATCGTCGGCGGCGGGTTCGCCATGGTGCTCTGGGCGCCGCAACTGAAATCGCTCGGCCCGTGGCTGGGCGCCTCGGCGTACATCATCCTGCTCGGACTCGCGTTCGTGTGGCGATGGCGCACCGGCTACTGGCGGACGATCAAGCTCATCGACCGCGCCCCGGCCGATGCGCTGGCGGAGATCGACCCCGCGAGCGGCCCGCTCGCCGATCGCGTCATGGCTTCGGCCGCGCCGACGGCGGGCGGCGAGCAGGAGCAGCCGGAGCCGGCGCCGGCCGCGGTGCGATGAACGGCATCAGCGCGCGGCAGGCCAGGCGCATCGCGGCCGCGCTCGAAAAGTGGTTCGCAGCGGATCAGCGCGATCTGCCCTGGCGACGGCGCACGCGCGGCATTCAGCAGCGCGCCTATCGGTGCCTCGTCGCCGAGTACATGCTCCACCAGACGCAGGTGGCGCGCGTGCTCGAGTACTTCGACCGCTTCATCGCGCGGTTTCCGGATGTGCACTCGCTCGCAGCCGCGCCCGAGCAGGAAGTGCTCGCGCTGTGGCAGGGGCTGGGCTATTACCGTCGGGCGCGGAACCTGCAGGCCGCGGCGCGGCTGATCGTCGATGAGTTCGGCGGCCGCGTGCCGCGCGACCTCGATTCGTTGCTGCGACTGCCCGGCGTGGGGCGATACACGGCCGGGGCGATCGCGTCGATCGCGTTCGGCGAGCCGGCGCCGATCGTTGATGGCAACGTGCAGCGGGTGGTGGCCCGCTGGCTGGAACTCGGCGATGCTCTCACCCCGCGCGAACTTGAAAGCCGGGTCTGGAGCGCCGCCGAAACGCTCGTGCGCGCTGCGGACCAGCCCGGCGATTTCAACCAGGCGCTGATGGAACTCGGCTCGACGATCTGCCTGCCGCGCGGGGCGCGCTGCGGCGCGTGCCCGGCCGCCAAGTGGTGCGGAGCGCGGGCCAGCGGCCGCATGGACCTGTATCCGCCGGTGAAGCAGCGCAGCGAAGTCCGCACCATTCACGCCGCATCGGTCATCATCGCACGCAGCGGCAGAGTGCTGCTGAACCGGCGGCCGGCGACGGGCCTGTGGGCGAACATGTGGCAGTGCCCCACGCTTGAGTCCGAGCAGATGATCGGGGCGGGCACGATCGCGGCCCACCTTCGCCAGGAGCACGGGTTGAGCGCAGTGCTCGACGGCCCCGCCGGTGCGTTTGCGCATCAGACCAGCCATCGGCGCGTGGTGTTCGAAGTCTGGATCGCCCGCAGCGCGCGCGGCCGCATGCGCGCGGCGCAGTGGGTCGCGTTGGAAGAGATCGCCGCGTTTCCGCTGTCCAATGCGCAGAAGCGCGTACTTGAGATGGCGCGAGCGTAAGCGCCGGCGGTTATTCCGCCTTGCCGCCGCTGAGGTCGTAGACCCACGGCTCGACGGCGCGCTTCCAGTCGTGCACTTCGCCGGCGCCGAAGAAGAGTGCCAGTTCGCGCTCGGCGGCCTCGGGGCTGTCCGAGCCGTGAATGAGATTGAACGAATTGGACACGCCGTAGTCGCCGCGGATGGTGCCCGGCTCGGCCTTGGAGCCAAAGGTGGCGCCCATCAGCTTCCGGCACATGGCGATGGCGCCCACGCCGCGCACCGCGAGCACGAGCACGGGCGAGGAAGTCATGAATCGCACCAGCCCGTCGTAGAATCCCTTGCCGACGTGGTCCTTGTAGTGCTGGGCGGCTAGTTCAGGCGAGATCTTCATCAGGCGGGCGCCGACGATCTGCAGGCCCTTGTCTTCAAAGCGGGCGATGATGCGCCCCATCAGCCCGCGCTGGACGGCGTCGGGCTTGAGGATGATCAATGACGTTTCCATGGTGGCTCTCACTCGGTTTGGTGTGACTGGCAGCGCGGCGTCGTGGCCCCCGCGCGCCGCCGCTGGGCTCACCATAGTCGCCCCTGCACCCCCCTGCCACTACGCGTTTTCCCGCATTGGACCGCCCGGATTCGACCGCGTTTTGCCGCGCCGCTCCAGCGCAAGGCATTTTCCCCTGTGTGCGCGCGGCCCGGGAGCGACTATCGTTCATGTGGTCGACTTCCAATCGGCAAACGAATGCGAGGAGACTCATGAAAAAGTGGATCATTACCATTGCAGCGGTCGTGGTGCTGGTGCTCGTGGCGGCGGTTGCGGGGACGCTCATCTACATCGACGCCATTGCGAAACAGGGCGTCGAGCGCGGCTCGTCGTACGCGCTGGGCGTGCCGACGTCACTGGACAGCGCCGACGTCGGAGTTCTCAGCGGCGAATTCTCGCTGGCAGGATTCGAAGTAGACAACCCGCAGGGAGATTACACCACCGACGATTTCCTCAAACTCGCTGATGGCAACGTCGCCGTCACACTCGGAACGCTCATGAAAGACACCGTCGAGATCCCCACGCTCACGCTCGACGGCCTCTCGATGAATCTCGAGCGCAAGGGAGCAAAGGCGAACTACCAGGTCATCCTCGACAACCTCAAGCGCTTCGAAACCGGCGAGAAGCCGGCCGACCCGGAACAGCCGGCCAAGAAGTTCGTCATCCGCACGCTGCAGATCCGCAACGTCAACGTGCACGTCGATCTCGTGCCCGTCGGCGGCACGCTGACGCAGGTCGATGTTCCCATCGACGAGATCAAGCTGCAGGATGTCGGCACGGGCGGCAAGCCGGTCAAACTCAGCGATCTCACCGGCGTGATCCTCAAGGCGGTCATGAATGCCGCGGTCCAGAAGGGCGGCGATCTCATCCCCGATGACATCGCGGGCGAGCTGACCGCCGGCCTGTCGCAACTGCAGGATCTGGGCGACCAGGGCATCGAGGTGCTGCTGGGCGACGGCGGGGTCGTCAAGACCGTCGGCAAGACCGCCGAAGAACTCGGTCAGAAGGCGGATGAAGCCGCCAGGCAGATCGGCGAGGGCGCCGAAAAGATCGGCGACGAGGCCAAGAAGATCGGCGAGGGCATCGGCGACATCTTCAAGAAGGACAAGAAAGACGATGACAATTGAGCCTCGCTCTCAAACGCGCTGTTTGGGCCGCTGAGATGCGCTGTCGCGGCAAGGATGCGCGGCGGGTCGCCTCGCTGCTGCTCATGGCGACGTGTGGCGGGGCGCTGCTGGGCGCGCTGAGCACCGTGCATTACGCATATGCATGGTGGATCGTGCAGCGCGGGGCGATCATTGGCTCCTCGATGGGCCTGCTCATCAGCCCCGCCACGATTCTCATCCTGTGGGACCGCCGGCTCAAGACAGCCGCGCCGCTGCTCTACGGCTCGTCGGCCGTCGTGGCGGTCTTGTGCAGCCTGTTTGACGATGTGCTCATCTCGCTGGGCGGCACGGCGTGGTTCTTTTTCGGCATGCAACTGCTCACGCGCTGGTTCACTCCTTCCACAACGCTCCCGCCGCACCTCTGCCCCGTGTGCGAATACGACCTGAGCGGCCTCGATCACGACCGCTGCCCCGAGTGCGGCGTGGTGTGCGCGCGGGGACTGCACGCTGGGCGCGGCGAGCGTGTGTTCGGGAATGATTGACCGATCAGACTTGTTAATGGGAGAGATGGCTTGTACGGGAAGGGATCACATAGAAGGAGTCGAGTCGTCCAGTGGATTCTCGACAGGATTTGAGCCATAACCGGCGTCAGTAGTACTTGAAATCATCCAACCCGGTGTCCGCGTTCAGGAGGTGTGTTCATGACCAGCGCAAGAAGTGGCGCCATCACGACTGCCGTTCCGCTGTTGCTCCTGACTTCGCTGCTTACAACGGGGAAGGTCGGCGCGCAGATCGAGTTCGGCCCCGGACGACGGGTCGACGGTCGCATGAACTACCGCTCAGTTTCAGTCGTTGACATGAACGCCGACGGGCTCAACGACCTGCTCGTCGGAACGCGAACAGGCGTTTCGACATTCCTGAACGCGGGTGGCGGAGTCTTCAATGCGGGCCAACCGGCGTTTACAGTGTCGCGCGGCACTGATGGCCTGGCCCATGGTCACTTGGATCAGGACTTGGAGCCCGATCTCGTCTGGGTATCGGAGGCTCATGAGCCGCAATATCACTACTTTCGGTGGAGATTGAGTTCGACGGGCCACATCAGCAGTCTGGACTACCTGTCCGACAAACTGGCAACCGTTGACCTTGCCGACTTCGATCGCGATGGTGACCTCGACGCGGTGACGGTTGATCGCGCGCACTACCGTCACATCGCTTCGTATGTGCGGTTGTTTGAGAACCAGGACGCCGAGTTTGTGCAAGTGAAGCAATACCGCCTTCCGTTCAATGCGTGCATGGACGCCTGCGTGCAGGACTTTAACCGTGACGGCTGGCCCGACCTGGCGCTCTGCGGCATCCTGGCCGACCTCGACGAGTGGGGTTGGTCCATCTTCGGTGGCGGAGTCGTAATCTACCTGAACAATCGCACCGGGGGCCTCAATCGCGTAGCTGAATATCCGCTCGTTCTGGAATTCCGGCACATCCCCGAACGCATCGCGGCAGGCGATCTCGACGGCGACGGGGATTTCGACATCGCGCTGGGCATTCTCTCAGAGAGTGGACTGCCCGGTCCGCGGCTCGCCTTATTCGCAAATGACGGTTCCGGCCGTCACTTCGAAGTGCGACCCGAGATTCAACTGCCTGGATACGGTGGCCAGATTCAGCTGGCCGATTTTGATACGGACGGCCTGCTCGACATCGTGATAGCACCTGAAGAGCTGCTGTTTCTCAGGAATCTTGGAGACTTAGAATTCGTTCCGGATTCACAGCAGGAGCCGTGGGAGTTCGGAGGTTATCTCGCCGTGGGTGACCTCACCGGAAACGGGCAGATCGATCTCGCCACGGTCAACTCTGTGTATGGCGTGGGCTGGAACGAGAACATCACTGCGTACCCGAGTCCGCTGCTCCTTCTGTCGCCGCTCGTCCGAGGCGGTCCGGCGAGTTTCCGCGTCTTTGGCGCGCGTCCTGGAGAACTCGTCTATTTCCTGCTCTCTTTGGAAGGTGAAGGCAACAGTGCGGGGCAGACGCTGCTTGGCGGAATGACATTGGACCTGCTGCACCGGATCCAATTCGTCGGCAGCGCTCGCGCGGACGAGTCCGGACGTGCGACGTTACGCATCACGATTCCTCCCGACGCCCCTGCAGGCACTGCCACTGTTCAAGCGGTCATCCGACGCGGCACGAGCGGAGATGCGTCGGTGAAGACCCCGTTTCAGACAGCGCCGGTGCTAGATTGATCAGTGCATTCCTCACGGCTTGCCGTAGTGCGCTGCGAGCGGATCGAACAACCAGCCGGGCAGGCGCGCGATGACGTGGCGGAGCGGCCAGGTGAGGCGGCGAGGGAAGTGAACGATGCGCTTTCTCGCCTCGATGCCGCGCAGGATACGCGCTGCGCCGACTTCAGTCTCAAGCAGAAACGGCATGCGCCTCGGGTCGTTGCCCGCCGTCATCTCGCTTTTCACATAGCCGGGGCAGACATCGACGACGTGCACACCACAGCCGCGCAGTTCGATGCGCGTCGATTCGAGCATCGTCGAGAGCGCGGCCTTGCTGGCGCAATACGGCCCGGCGCCGGGAAAGCCGCGCCAACCGCCGGGGCTTGACACGCCGGCAATGACGCCGCCGCCCTGCGCGACCATGTCGGGGATGATCTGCTCGAGCCAGTGGCACACGCCGTGAAAGTTGACCGCGAACGTCGCCGCGTACGCGGACGCGTCGAACGCGCGGGCATCACCCGAGCCGCCGACGCCGGCGTTGAGAATCGCCAGATCGAGCCCGCCCCACTGCTCTCTGATCCGCGCGTAGTGCGCGGCGACGCACTGCAGATCATCCACACAGCCGGGCAGAGCGATGATCATTGGTTCGTCCCCAATCCGGCCCTCCCCCGCGGAGCCGCGGGAAGGAGCGTGAGCGCCGATATCAGATAACTCTGCCTCGAGTTCGCGCAGCAGTTGTTCGCGCCGGCCGGTG
Source organism: Planctomycetota bacterium (assembly GCA_963205185.1). Taxonomy (GTDB): domain Bacteria; phylum Planctomycetota; class Phycisphaerae; order Phycisphaerales; family UBA5793; genus UBA5793. The sequence goes on from CAUJHZ010000074.1 coordinate 61,249, forward strand.
ATGGCGATGCGGTTGCCGCGTCGAGCGAGTTGCACGGCCATAGCGCGGCCGAGCCCGGAGGTAGCGCCGGTGATGAGGCAGCGGCGAGTCAAAGCGGAATCGGGCATGGGCAAAGTCTAACAAGGATGACCGGAGCGTGCCGAAATCCGGAGAGCCGGGCATGAGTCTGATCAAAGGCGGCCAGCGAGTGGCCCCGCGTTCGTGCAATGTCCGTCGGGTGTGTTCGCGATGGATCGCGCGCCCGCATGGCCGGCGCTCCCAGAGCATCGCTTCGACCATGGCACCCGAAGCCCGTTCGAGACGAAACCGGACTACGATCGAAACACGCATGACCAGGTCCGACAGCATGCAGAAGCGGTACGATGCGCTCGTCGCGGAGATGAAGGCGGCGCATGGCTTTCGCGTGCGCCGCTGGCGAACGGCGATGACGGGCTGCGCGTGGATCGTGCGCTACCACAACGGCGAGGAGAGCCGGCTCATCGAGGCGCCGTACCCGCGCGGGCCGATGAGCGCGGCGGTGTTCCTGCACGAAGTCGGGCACCACGCCATCGGCTTTCGCACCTACAGCCCGCGCTGCCTCGAGGAGTACCACGCTTGGCGCTGGTCGCTGGAGGCGATGCGGCAGCGCGGCCTGAACGTGACCGACGCCGTCGAGCAGCGCGTCGCCGAATCGCTGCACTACGCCGTAGACAAGGCGCGGCGGCGCGGGCTCAAGAAGATTCCCGCAGAGCTGCTGCCCTTCGTGGAGAGGCCGGCGCGAAAGCCAAAGTCGCGGGCAAGGGCGCCACGCGCGGCGCCGGCCGTTGCGGCCGGGTCGCAGAGGCCGCAAGCCTCGCCAGTGGTGCAGGGAGCGAGATCGGTGCGAGCAGCGATGAAGCAGTTGTGGCTGTTTCGCGGCGCGCGATGACACGCCCGGCCGGGGATCGTGGGTTTGCGCCTGCGGCTACCCGCCTGCTGCCACAGTCACGTGATGCCGGCGCATCGGCTGCATCTTCCAGTACGTCAGCGAGCGCCAGAGCCACTCGAACGGGCCGAAGCGGAAATAGTGCAGCCAGATCGGCGAGGCGATCATCTGGAAAGCGAACACCGCCGCGACGATGACGAGCAGTTCGACGCGATCGAGGCGGCCGAACTGGCCAAAGCCGAGCGCGCCGCGCCCGTTGAAGATCGTGGTGCAGACGATCGTGTGCATGAGATAGTTGGTGAACGCCATCCGGCCGACGGCGCCGAGCGACGCGATCAGCCACCTGGCCGCCAAAGTGCGGCAGAGCAGCATGATGAAGCCGACCCATCCCAGCGCCACGAACACGCTGCCAAAGTAGTTGTAGTGCGAGTTGTTGGATTGGGCGGCGATGAAGTCGAAGTCGACTGCGACGTTGCGCTGGAAGCCGATCCAGATGAGAGGCAGACCGGCGGCGAACCCCGCGATGATCATGGCGAGGTACAGCCCAGTTGATCGCGCCGCGGAAAGCACGCCCCACTTAAACAGCGCCATGCCCAGCAGCATCATGCTCAGGGCGCGCCAGGAGTAGAAAGCGATCATGTAGAAGTGAAACACGGGCATCAGTTCGGCGCGGTGGTCGAGTTCTTCCAGATACGAGCCCCTCATCGCGGCGATCTCCGCGTCCAGCCGCTCGCGCGGCGGCGACCACTGCTCGCGCATCTCCTTCAACTGAGCGCGGACATCTCCCACGGACATGCCCCAGAGAAGTTCCTGGGGCTCCGCGTCGATCTGCTCCTCGGTCGTCCCGCCGCTGATCGTCTCGGCCGGACCATCCTCGTCGTCGATCACTTCGCCGCCAGATGCATCCGTTTCCGCAATGTCGGGCCCTGGTGCACCGCCTGTCGGCTCCGCAGGCTCGACCATGGCCGGCGTGCGCGCGTCGTACGCATCAAGCTCCGTCTGGAGGCGCGAGAAGAAGAGGCCGAACATCGTCATGAACGCGGCCGTGATCAGCAGCGAAACCACGCTCAACGGAATGAGCAGCCTCGGAGACAGTTTGCGGGCCAGGTAAAGGAGCATGCCGCAGAGGGAGTAAAGGACGAGGATGTCGCCGTACCAGAGCAGATAGCCGTGGATCAGGCCGATGAGCAGCAGCCAGCCCATGCGGCGGTAGTGCAGACCGGCGGCGCTGCGGCCCCTGGCTTCAATGCGGCTGGTGAAGAGCACCACGCCCGCGCCGAACAGCATCGAAAAGATGCTCATGAACTTCAGATCCGCCAGCAGATGCTCGACAAGCCAGATCCAGTAGTCGGCGCCATCGAACTCGCCGTACACCGTCGGGTTCATGTAGGCCATCATGGGCAGGCCGAATGACTGGATGTTCATGATGAGAATGCCCAGCACCGCGAAGCCGCGCAGCACGTCGAGCGAGTCGATGCGCCGCGTCTCACTCACGGGCCCTGGTTCGAGCGTGCGAGCGGAGGGGTCGGGTGGGGCGAAGGTGGTCATGTGCAGCGCTCCATGAGGCGATTATCAACCGGAGGGTGGAAGGCCGACATCATTCTCTTGGGATCAGGCGTCAGGGCCTTGCAGCGACGCAGGATCAGTCCGGCACGGGATCGTCGCCGCGGCCGCCCCACGGGTGGCAGCGCACCAGGCGGCGCAGCGTGAGCCATCCGCCGCGCCATGCGCCGTGGCGGGCGAGCGCTTCGATGGAATAGCGCGAGCACGGCGGGCAGAAGCGGCACTGTCCGCCGATGAGATGCCCGAGCGTCACCTGGTACAGCCGCACCACGGCAATGAGCGCGCGAGCTGCAAGTGAAGCGTCCGCGGCGAGGTCGCGCCAGTCGTCTACCGGGTCGTGGATGTGTCGCGCTTCGTCCATTCCTGGTGTATCTGCGTCGCGGCCTTGTGCAGCAGGTGCTGGTAGGCGGCGAGATTGAGCGCCTCGTGCGGCCGCACCACCACTATGAGATCGTAGCCGCGCGGGAAGTCGTGCTGGAGGTGGCGAAACGCCTCGCGAATCAGTCGCTTCAGCCGGTTGCGCTGCACGGCCGTGCCGACGCGCCGGCCGACGCTCAGACCCAGGCGCGGATGCTCAAGCCCGTTGGGCCGGCCGTGCACCACCAGCGGGCCGGCGGTCTTGCGGCAGCGGGCGCCGTAGACCGCCTGAAACTCGCGGTTGTGCGTCAGTCTTCTCGAGCGTCCAAAGGTGTAGCGGCGCTGCTGGTCCACGGGCCCGTTCCGGTGAGGCGGTCGGCCAAGTGTACCTCGCCGCGGCGGTCGATCTCCGCAGGGTGCCATGGTCAAGCGACGCTTTGGGAGCGCAGGCCATGCGGGCGCGCGACAGGGCGCGCGCTGTCTCCGTGGTTTCGCCGTGTGTCGTCGTGCCTTTGAGACTTCGTGCTGGCGTCTACGCGGTGTAGGCCTTCAGAGCCAGCGGCTGAGGACGATGATGTACGCGACGCCCGCGAGGGTGATGTTGAGCAGCGTGAAGGCGAGCACCATATAGCGCGTTGGCGGAGTCCAGCGGCTCCAGGGTTCATTCATGGCCGCCATGCCGCGCAGCGCCGCGCGAGTGGCGCGGGCCCTCAATCGCGGATCGGGCGGCTCGCTGGCGGCGGGCGATTCAACCAGCGCTTCGCGCTCCTGCGCAGCGGCCGAATCGCTGCGCTGCTCATTGGGCCTGGCGAACTCGCCATCCAGATCAGCGTCGCCCGATTTGCGCCGACTCTCCTTCGGCTTGACGCGGCGCATGGATGCATCGCCACCCTTGACCACCCGGCGCGGCGACTCGGCGCCCTCCCGCTCGGTCGATTCCGTCGGTGAAACCGCCTCACGCGGCGCAGCGCTGCCGCTGGTTTCGAAATCATCCTGTTCGATCGCGCGCTGCGCGGCGTCGGCGATCACGGCATCGACCGCGGCGATATCCATCGGCGGCGCCTCGGCCTCGGCGCTGCGCTCCTCGCCGGCCGCCGTTCCGGCTGTCAGGTCATCCGCCCCGAACGGCGCGGCGGACGGCAGGTCTTCGACGTCATCGACGCTCGGCGCGTGCCCGGCTTCGGCGAGGATCGCATCCACCTGCGACTGCAGCGCCTCGTGATCAACGGGACCATCCAGCGGCGATCCGTTCGCGAAAGCCTCCTCAACCGCCGCATGCTCGTCGGCGGGCGCTGCAGATTCATCCGAAGCAGCGGCTCCGGGCGCCGGCGTGTCAGATGCAGCTTGCCGCGGCGCTGACTCGGCCGGTGCGGCGTCGCCGACGAGTTCCGACATCGCCTGCACCTGCTGCTCGGCTTCATCGAGAAGCGCTTCCACCTGCGCTTCGATCTGCGACTGAGCCTGCGATTCACCCGGCGACTCAGCGGGCGACTTGGCTTTCGGCGGCTCAGGCGACTGCACCTGTGATTTCGCGGCATCCTGGTCGGGCGCGGACGCACGGCGCGGCGCCGGCTTGTGACTCGGCGGCGGATCGGCCTTGAGCGGCACCGGCGCGGCCGGTGACTTCCCCGAAGTTGGACGCGACTTGCCTGCCATGGCTCCCCTGGACGCCGCGGCGTCCGGTAACGCTGCCGGGCATGCGGCGCGGCATACTCGTTATGATCGTCCACCCCGCCCGCTGACTCAAGGCCCCGGCGGTAGGATCATCGCGGCCGATGACACATTCCCGCGCCGGAGTGACGCGTGTCCCTGCATCGCATCTACCTCGCTGATCTGGATGGGCTGAGCCTCAGCGCCGGGGCAGTGCTCGAAGTCGCCGGCTCCGAAGCCCGCCACGCGGTGGCGGTCAAGAGGCTCGCGGCGGGCGATCGCGTCGAAGTGTTCGACGGCCGGGGACTCATCATCACCGGCGTGGCTGAGGCCGCCGGCAAGCGCCAACTGACGGTGCGGGTGGAGTGGGCAGCGCGGTCGCCCCGGCCCGAACCGGAGGTGATCGTCGCGGCCCCGCCGCCCAAGGGCCCGCGGGCGGAGAGCATGATTGAGCAATTGTCTCAGGCCGGCGCCTCGCGATGGGTGCCGCTCATGGCCGAGCGCAGCGTCGCTGAGCCGCGCGACAGCCGCATCGCCAAATGGCGTGAAACCACGACGGTCGAGTCCGCCAAGCAGTGCGGCCGGGCGTGGCTCATGGAGATTGACGAGCCGACGACGCTGGACCAATGCCTGGACAACGCTCAGGGCATGCGTCTGCTCCTGGCCGACGCGGCGGGGGTGTCGTGCGCCGAGGCGATGGGCGGAGCGCGCGGCGAGGCGGCGGTGCTGCTGCTCGTCGGCCCGGAAGGCGGTTTCAGCAGCGCCGAACAGGAGACCATCGCTCGCGCAAGGGCCATTGCCGTGTCGCTGGGGCCGCACATCCTGCGGATCGAGACGGCGGCAGTGATCGGAGCCGCGGCCATGGTGCGGGGCCCTGCCGCCTCCGCATCCGTGGGTCAATCCGGTTGACGCTCCCCGCGGCCGGGCTAACCTTGACATTGCGGCGGCTCCAAAGAGTCGCCTGCTCCGGGGCTGTAGCTCAGCTGGGAGAGCGCTTGCATGGCATGCAAGAGGTCGTCGGTTCGATCCCGATCAGCTCCATTGTCGGACAACTAACGCCGAGTCCGTCAGTTACGGACACCCGTCGACGGTCGACGGTGCGGCCTGAAGCGCAAAACCGCGCGGTGGACACCGCGCACACCGCGATCAGGAGGCCGCACCGTGCCAAAGAACCGTCCCCCAAAGCCGAATTCCCAGCGAACCCAGACCGCGCTGAGGCCACCGGGCTATCGCTCGCGACGCGGCTATGAGCAGGCCCTCGTGACGCTCACCGACTCGCGCACCAAAAAGCGCCGCGATTACTGGCTCGGGCCTTTCGGCAGCCCGCAGAGTCGCGAGCTCTACCACCTGCTCATCGCACAGTGGGAAGCACTGGACCGGCGCTTGCCCGACCAGCTCTATGCCCAGCAGCGCATCGCCATGCAGATCAGATCGACCCGCCGCGCGCATGGCGGCGAGAGCACGCTCGAAGCAGATGAGACGATCAGCGACCTCATCGGCGCCTACTGGCGCTGGACGAGGACGTACTACTCGAGTTCCGAGCGCACGCTCATCAAGGGCGCGCTGCGCATCGTGCGCAAACTTTTCGGCTCCACGCCGGCGAGCGAGTTCGGTCCCAACCGACTGCGGCTGGTGCGCGATGACATGGTGCGCGGCGACCCCCATGGCGACAGACCTCGCATCGCCTGGTCGCGGCCCTACGTCAACGGCCAGATCCACCGGGTGTGCGCCATGTTCAAGTGGGCGGCATCGCACGAGAAGCTCCCAGCGTCGAACCGCTTATGCCGTCCACCAGTTCGAATCCAGTCTGGTATTGAGCAATGGCGCTCGTACTCCCTTTCTCGGTGGAAGGATGCCTTCGGCATTCAGTCGTCGAAGCGATTGTGTTGGTTCGGCTGCGCCCCAGCGTTGCGGATCGAAGACAAGAGCGCGAATCTGTGGCAAGGGGAATGGCGCAATTGAAGAGGCTCGATAGACAAGGGTTTTTGGCCACGAACGGATACGGACAAGATTCCCCTGGCGCGCCCTTGCGCATTCTTGACCTGGTCGGCCCATGACCATGGCTAATTCTTTCGCGATGAGTAGGCTCCTTTGCCAGTCACTACCGCATCCGGCTCCACTTGTACCAAAATCGCATGCACAGCCGCTTAGCCCACAGGTTGGTCGCTTGCCGATCGCCGCGATGGCCGGAGAACTCCACCCGCAGCAGATCCTCACGAAGTAGGGCCGATGGAGGCTCATCGCGGCCATTGGAACGACGACGTTCGGCGCGTCGATGCGGACGACCGATTCGACCTCCTCTTCGTGCATGTGCTCGTCGATCAGGAAGTCACCGGGCTGGATGAGTTCGGCAGACGCGAAGCCCCATTCATCGCCGCGGCAGATCATGAACGGGTGCTCGGCGGTTGCCTTCAGGCGGCAGTTGATGACCACGAAGCCGTGGTGCTCGCCAAAGCGGATGCTGGTCACCCGAGCGGCGACCGGCGTCGCCCCGTGCAGGCCGTGATGGGAGAGCCAGTTGTACTGAGCGCGATACGGCACATCGACTTCGAGACCGGGCACCTGGATGGATGCCACGCGATCGCCGAGCTTGAGGTTCTCGATGGGCGTGAATGGTTCTATCATCGCGCGAATCAGACCCGAGGCAGGATCATCGACTTGTTCGCAAGGATGTGCCATGAAACCCCGCTCGAAGACAGCAGGATTCAAATCGCGCTCACAACAGAGTCGACCGTCGGCGAGTCGAGACGCACTGGCGTCGAGGCCCGCGCCGAGTGTCCTGGGCCGCGAAACAGGTAACGCCAGGGCGGGATTGCTGTTGCCGACTGCATTGCTCGACAAACTGCCCAATTTCGCGCACCCGCGCGAAGTGGATCTGCTGGATCACAAGCTCGCGCACATCCTGGTCAAACAGAACGGGCGCTGGGTCGCCATTGACTGGGAAAAGCTCTCCAGCCTCGACTGCAAGGCGATCTCGATGCTTGTCGAGTGTGGTTTGGTGGAAGCCCGGGCCATCGTGTCGGCTCGTTGGGACTCTTCCGCCACATGGACGAGAGCGCAGTGCCGCGTCAGCGGTGACCACGCTTCGGCAGTCGCTCATTTCGTCAAGTCAGACCTTCTGCGCAAGAGCGAACCAGTCGACGGCTCGACAGATCGAAAGAGGTACCGCTACGACATCGTGGAGATCAGGTTGACGGACCAGGGCGAGATTGCCCGAGATGGCCTGCTGAAGAAGGAGGATCCGTGCGTCATCGAGTTCATTCGCGGCTTCGATGGGAATAGCCGCCGACGAGTCCCCGGCGATATCGTCGTGGAGCGCTCCCTTCCTCCCATTGGGGTGGATTCAATCCGACACGATGAGCCAGGCGGGCTCGGGCACGACGGAGGTGCGCGGGGAACAACTCAGACCAGGGTTGATGCGGAGGCGATCGCCGACGTGGAGCCTGCTGCGATCGGTGCCGAGGCTGCGCCAAGCACGAGACCGGCTGCAGGGCTTGCGTTGGAGACGACATGCCACGAGGACGCCAAGAACCGTGGAGATGGCACAAAGGCGCGGCAGGTCGCCAAGGAACGAGGGGAGGAGTACGTTCGCAATCACCCGTTTCCTGAGCTCAATGAGCTGGCTCGACGGAGCCGCTGCCATCCGGACACCATGAAGAAGGCGATAACGCAGTCCGAAACTCTGCGTCGCGCTCGAGTTCAGGCTGAACTAAGGTCAATTGCAAACGAGCCATCGCAACTTGGAACTCAAACCCCTCAGCCTGCGGGCTGCGCCCACGGCGCGCCGGACCGATCGCCGACTTGCGCACCATCGACGCAAACTGACCTTTCCTCGCGGGCAAATCCGGCCACTGCTGTTGACCCGAGTACGATCAGCATAAAGGCGGGCGCGGCCCGCCTCATAAGCGTCATTCCCAGCATCAGGCTTGACAGCGCAATGTCGCGAGTATCCCGCGAAGCGAGCGCGGGAAGGATCGAGTGTCTTAGGGTTCCCTACAGCGCAAAGCGGGAACTCATTGAATCTAGCTTTGGCGAATGGCTGGCTCGCGAAATAGCCGATCCCAAGCGGTGGCGAGCAGCGAAGCGCCTGCAGGGTAAAGGGGACGGCTGAATTCTGCGCACATGGCGCGGTGCAGCGCGGTTGGAAACCGCGCTGGCTGCCAAAACTCGCCAAAAACGGGACAATTATTGCAACGCTTGCAATCGACAAAGCTCGGTCCTAGTGTCGTTTACGCGTTCAGGCCGAGGCTTGGGGCGGCATGGCATGCAAGAGGTCGTCGGTTCGATCCCGATCAGCTCCACTTTCCCCGATTTCCGATTGAATCCACGGCTCTGGCCGCTTGCGGCTCCGCGATCGCCGCGCGCTCCCGTGCGCCGAGCCTTTGGGTCGCGGCGAAACAGAGTCTACACATGGGCTAAACGGGCGCCCCGTGCCCCGGCTTGTGGGCGTAGATGAGCCAGTAGGCGACCGGAATCACGAACAGCGTGAACACCGTCGAGGCGAAGAGCCCGAAAATCAGTGACCACGCCAAGCCTGAGAAGATCGGGTCGATGGCAATCGGCGCGGCGCTGAGCATCGCGGTGCCGGCGGTGAGCAGAATCGGCCTCAGGCGCACCACACGGCTTTCCATGATGGCGTCGAAGAGCGACCGGCCGCGCTGCAGCGAGAGGTGGATGAAGTCCACGAGGATGATCGAGTCGCGCGTAACGATGCCGGCCAGGGCGATCATGCCGATCATGCCCGTGGCGGTGAAGAAGATGGGATCGGCATAGCCGCCGACGTTGCCTCCCGCCAGCACGTTGAGCAGCCAGAACCCGGGCATCACGCCCAGCACGGTCAGCGGAATCGCCAGCATCACCACGGCGGGGATGGTGAACGACCCGGTCTGCGCGACGAGCAGAATGTAGATGGCCACGAGCGCGACGCCAAAGGCGATGCCGAGATCGCGGAAGACTTCGAGGGTGATCTTGAGTTCGCCCTCGCCGGTGAAGGCGACGTCAACATCCGCAGGCACCGCCCAGGGCACGCCGCCGCCGGGCTTGATGAACGATCGACCATCGGCGGAACGCGGTTCGCCTGCATGCACCCAGCCGCTGCCGATGCGTTCGGCCCCGGACGGCGCTGCAGCGAAATCCGCGCGATCAACAAGCAGATCAACGACCACGTCGGCTGGCGGGCGGCCGGCTGATTCGGCGGTGACGTACACGATCGGCTCAAGATTCTTGTGGTAGATCGTCTGCTCGACGCGCGACTGCTCCCACGCGCCGATCTCGGCCAGCGGCGTCATCGAGCCGCCTGCGCCGCGCAGCCGAATCTCATTGAGCAGATCCCGGTTCGAGCGCAGCGGCCGGGGCAGGCGCAGTTCGATCACCACGGGCTGGCGATCGTCGGGATCGCGGATCGTCCCGGCCGCAGCGCCATCGACGGCCAGCGCGAGGCTCCTGGCCACGTCCTCGACGGAGATGCCGTTAATCGCCGCCTTTTCCCGATCCACGATGAAGCGCCACTTGCCCTGCGGCGCTTCGATGGTGTCATCGACATCCACGACGCCGGGCTCGATCTCAAGCCGGCGGCGGATCGTCTCGGCGGCGGCGATGAGATCTTCGTATGACGAATCCACCTGGCCGCGCACTTCGGCGACCAGCGTCGAAAGGACGGGCGGGCCCGGCGGGGTCTCGACGATCTTGAGAACCGCGTTGTGATTCGCGGCGATCGCCGTCCACGCATCGCGCTCGCGCAGCCCCAGCGAGTGACTCTGCTGCGCGCGGTTCTTCTTGCCGACGAGATCGAGGCGAATCTCAGCGACGTTCGAGCCCCGCCGCAGGTAGGAGTGCCGCACGAGGCCGTTGAAATCCATTGGCGAGGCGAGGCCGACGTAACTGGTGAAATCAACCACCTCCGGAACCTGCGCCACCGCCTGTTCGAGATCGCGCACCGCGGCGTCGGCGCGCTCCAGAGTCGTGCCCTCGGGCAGATCGAGCACGAGGAGCAGTTCGTTCTTGTTGTCAAAGGGCAGCATCTTGAGCGGCACCGTGCGGAACGCCGCCAGCAGCATCGCGGCCACGGTGAGCACGCCCATGATGATGAGGAAGACCGCCGCGTTGCGGCGCGAACGCAGCAGCGGCGCCATGAGCGGATAAAAGAGCCGATAGAGCAGCGTCTGGCGCACGGCGGTGATGTCATGCTCGTCAACATCATCGCTCACCGGAGTCGCAGCCTCGCCGCCGTAGTGCCGGCGCAGGCCGTGGTACGCCAACCACGGCGTGATCGTGAACGCAACGAGCATGGACATGAGCATGGCCACAGGCACGTTGAGCGCCATCGGGCGCATGTACGGCCCCATCATGCCCGTGATGAACATCATCGGAAGAAACGAAACGACGACCGCCAGCGTCGCGGTGATCAGCGGCGGGCGAATCTCGGACACTGCCTCAAGCACGATCTCTCGCGTGGCCCGGCCGTGCAGACGGAAGTGCCGCACGATGTTCTCGACATCGACGATCGGATCATCAACCAGCAGACCCAGCGACAGGATCAGCGCAAAGAGCGTGACGCGATTGATCGTGAAGCCGAAGAGCAGATTGATGAGCAGCGTCAGGCCGAAGACGACCGGCACGGCGACGGCGACGATCAGCGCTTCGCGCCAGCCCAGCCCGATGGTGAGCAGCGCGATGACGATGAACACCGCCACGCCGAGCGCTTCGATCAGTTCGTTCACCTTCTCATCGGCCGTCAGGCCGTAGTTGCGGGTGATAACCAATTCCATGTCGTCGGGGATGATCGAGTCGCGCAACTCCCCGGCGTGGCGGATGATCTCGTCGGCCACCCACACGGCGTTGGTGCCCTTCTTCTTGGCCACCGCGATGGTCACGGCTGACGTGGAGAGACCATCCGGCTGTGCCGTTTCCGCCGCGGGCGCGCCGATGAGCGATCCCGGCGCGGCGGCGTCGTGGCCGAAACCTCTCGCGGGCCCCCACCCGTGCCGGACGTAGCTGGTCACCTCCGCGGCCCCGTCGGTGATCTCCGCCACGTCTTTGAGAAACACGGGTCGATCGTCAAACAGACCCACGACGAGTGCGCGAAGTTCGCCGTTGCTGGAAAACGGCTGCCCTGCTTCGATGCTGATGTGCTCGTCATTGCGGTCGATCGCGCCGGCCGCGGCGGCGATGTTGGTCACGTTGATGGCGCGCTGCACGTCGAGCGGTGCGACGCCGTATGCAGCCATGCGGGCCGGGTCGAGGCGGACGCTGACCTGCCGCGATTCACCACCCACGACATACGCCCGCGAAACATCGCGCTGCGTGGCCAGGCGCTCGACGATTTCCTCGCCAACGCGGCGGAGCATGAACGGGTCGGCCGCCGGTCCGGTGAGCGTCATCGTCACAATCGGCACATCATCGATCTCGACGGGCTTGACGACCCAGCCGGTCACGCCCGGCGGCACGAGGTCGATCTTTTCGTCGATGCGCTTGTAGAGTTTGACAAGGCTGCGCTCGCGGTCCTCACCCACGAAAAAACGCACGGTGATCACGGCGCTGTCGCGCCTGGACATCGAATAGACGTATTCGACGCCGTCGATCTGGTAGAGGATCTTTTCGAGCGGCGTCGCGACGAGGCGCGCCGTTTCTTCCGCGCTGTGTCCCGGAAACGCCACGTGAATGTCCGCCAGCGGCACGACGATCTGCGGATCTTCCTCGCGCGGCGTGAGCAGCAGGGCCGCGATCCCCAACAGAGCCGCCAGCACAATGAGAATGATTGAAAGATTCGAATGCAGAAAAACGCGGATGATCGCGTTGACGCCGCCATGATGGTGAGCGGCAACGAGTGCGGGTGCGTGGGGCGAATCACCGGCGTCAGTCATGATCATCGCTCCGGCCCATCACGAGCCCGGCCCGCGAGCCGCAAGGGCCACCACCTCGCCCGCCTTCAGTCCGGAGAGCACTTCGAGCGTATCGCCGGGCATGACGCGGCCGGTGCGCACCGCGCGGCGCTGAAGGTGGTCGTCGATCACCACATCAACCAGTTCGATCTGCCCGACACGCGTCACCGCCGCCGCGGGAACGACGAGCACCTGCTCGTCTTCGAGCGGGATGAGCAGCCGGCCGAACATGCCGCTGTACACGCCCTCAGGGCACGGGCCGGTCACCTTGACGAGAAAACTCCGGCTGCCTTGCGCGGCCTGGGGAACGATCTCACTGATAATCCCGGTGCACTGAAGGTCGAGCGATTCAACCTGCACATCGACCGGTTCGCCGACCGTGAGCCGCTGCGTGAGCGACTCGCGCACGCTCGCGACCAATTGCATGCGCTCCGGGTCGTAGAGGGTCACCATCGGCTGGCCCGGTGCGACGGTGTCGCCCTGCTCGACGAGTTTGTCAATCACCACGCCTGAGATCGGCGAACGGATCGTCGCGTAGCCGAGGATCGTCTCGGCTTCGCGCTGCGCCTGCTCGGCGCCGAGCAGATCGCCCTGGGTGGATTCGAGCGCTGTCTGGGCGCGGTTGAGTTCGAGTTGGTTGGCCGCCCCACTGGCGAAAACTTCCTGAAGCCGGTCGAACTCGCGCTGCGCCTGGTCGCGCCGCGCGCGAGCGGAGGCGACGGCGGCGTGCGACTGCTGCAGCCGAGCCTGGAGGTCTTCGCTGTCGAGCACGGCGATCACCTCGCCGGTCTTGATCGCAGCGCCTGCGGTCACGTTCATCGTTTCGATGCGGGCGAGCAACTTCGACGCGACCGTCAGTTCGTGCACCGCTTCAACCGAGCCGACAGCCGTCTCGATGCGCGGCACGGCGATGGCTGCAACCTCGACGCGCGGCCGATCCCCGGCCGGCTGCAGCGCGGCCGCGCGACCCGTGTGGACCGGGCCGCCGATCTTCGGCTCGAACGCGCCGGCCAGCCACAGCAGCAGCAGGATCACTGCGGCCAGGAAACCAACGCCCAGAGCTGACTTGCCCAGCGCGGCAACCAGCCGGCTCGAATCGGCCCGGCCGGCACGCTTTGACGAAGGGGCGCCCATGCTCATTCTCCCGACGCCGCCTGCGCGCAGCTGCGCGCAGCGGCACGTCACCATACGCCCATTTCGGCTGGCGCCTCGTGATAACCGGACCCGAGAGAGCATGATCGGGGTGAAGTTCTTGCCGGCCGCCGACCGGTTCGGGTGCGAGCCCGAGCCGCCGGGCCGCAGCCGCCCGCCCCGCCGCGTCTATAATCGACGACTGACGCGGCGGCGAGCACCGGCTGGCCGCTTCGCCAGTGCCTCGATCCGAGTCTTCAGGGTGGCGGCGTCCCGATCAATTGGGCGAGCGATCTTGACTGGCCGGGTCGGTGCGGTACATTTTGCGGCATTTCGCGGCCGGGGTGGATTGATCGCCCGCCGGCCGAACCCCGTGTGGGGCGGTAGCTCAATTGGTTAGAGTCCCGGACTGTCGATCCGGTGGTTGCGGGTTCGAATCCCGTCCGCCTCGTTTCAGAAAACCTTGCTGAATCCGTAGTTTACGGATACCTCCCGACGGTCGGGGGCGCAGCTCGAGACGATTTCCGCGCGGTGCGCGCACCGCGCTGGAGTTTCGGGAGGTGCCCCGTGCCCAAGACCCCGGGCTATCGCAAGCGTCACGACCGCAACCAGGCCATCGTCACTCTCACCGACGCCGTCACCAAGCGGCGACGGGATTACTGGCTCGGTGAGCCAGGATCGCCCGAGAGCCGCGAGTTGTACCACCGCGTCATCGCGGAATGGGAGGCGAACGGGCGGCGGCTCATTGATGCCAACTTCGAGAAGGCGGCCACAGGAGGCGAGGACGGTGATGGAATCACCATCTCCGAAATGTGCGCCCGCTTCTGGCGCACGCGCGGCGTTCACCTGAACAAGCGCGAGCAGGACCATCACAAATCTCTGATCCGGCTTCTGCGTCGCTCGTACGGTTCAATGCCGGCGGCGGCGTTCGGTCCGAAACGCCTGCAGCGCCTGCGCGACCAGATGATCCGAGATGACGACGAGCGCGGACGCCGCGCATGGGGCATCACCTACGCCAACGCACAGGTGCGTCGGCTGTGCCGGCTCTTCAAATGGGCCGCATCGCAGGAACTCGTTACGGCGCGAGTGCGCATGGAACTGCTGTCGGTTGATCCGCTCAAACCCGGGCGCTGCACGGCCCGCGCCGGCCGCGTCGTGAAACCAGTGCCGGTGGAGGTGGTCGAGCAGACTCTTCCGTTCATGGCCAGCCCCGTCGCCGCCGCCGTGCGGCTCCAACTGCTCACTGGGGCGCGGCCGGATGAAGTGCTGAGCCTTCGGCCATGCGACATCGATACCACGGCCGCAAACGGCGTGTGGGTGGCGAGGCTGGAGCGCCACAAGACGCAGTACATGGGCCACGACCGCGTGCTCTTCCTTGGCCCCAAGGCGCAGGCCGTGCTGATGCCGTTAATGAAGCGCGCGGCGGAGACATACCTCTTCCGCCCCGCCGAGGCGGACGCGGAGCGCCGTGCGGCCCGGGCCGCAGCGAGGAAGACACCACTCTCCTGCGGCAATCGTGCCGGCACAAACCGTAGGGCCGCGCCGAAGAAGTCGGCGGGCGACCGCTACGACGCCCGGGCATACTACCGCGCGGTGCAGTACGCCTGCGATGTCGCGTTCCCGCCTCCACCGCCGCTCGCGAAGCGGAAAGACGAAACGCGAGAAGAGTGGCGGAGTCGGTTGGTAGCGGACAAACTGAAGATCGCTCTCGACGCGTGGCGGAAAGAGCACCGGTGGTTCCCGTACCAACTGCGCCACACGGCCGCGACCCTCTACCGCCGCGAGCACGGCCTCGAAGCGTCTGCCCTCGTCCTCGGGCACGCCAGCGCCCGGGTTACCGACGCAGTCTACGCCGAGCGAGACCAGTCGAAGGTGGCAGAGATCATGCGGCTGGTGGGGTGACAACAGCGCTCAGGCCGGGAAGTAGACGCGAACTTCCAGCGCCGGGAAGGGTTGCGCCGATCCATGTATGGGAGGGGTGGAGAGCCCGGCGAGCCTGCGTTCCGCATACGATATGGGTCGATGACGAGGAGTGACAGCGATGGCTACAGCACAACAGCTCAAGGCGCTCATCGCGAGCTACGCTGACGGTGATCGTGCGCGCTTCTTGTCCGTCGCCGCGCAGATATCTGCCCATGCCGCGAAATCCGGAAACCAGAAGCTCGCCGACGAGCTGCTCAAGCTCGTTGACTCAGCGCGGCGGTCCGCGGAGGCAGAGCCGGACCGTCGAGTTCTGCCGATCGCGCAGCCGACCGGTGAGCTCAGCGGGCTTGTGTCGGCGTCATTCCCGAAGGCGACGCTTGATGACATGATCCTGGCGGCGGAGACGCGGTCCCGGCTCGACCGGGTCCTTCGTGAGTATCGTCAGGCAGACCTCTTGGCTGGACATGGCCTTTCACCGCGGCGAAAGCTCTTGTTGCTGGGTCCGCCCGGATGTGGCAAGACGATGACGGCAACTGCTCTCGCTGGCGAACTGCACCTGCCGCTCCTCACGGTTCAGTTTCACACGATGATCACGAAGTACCTTGGGGAGTCTGCTGCGAAGCTCCGCTTGATATTCGACATGATGCATGAGCGACGCGGCGTGTTCCTCTTCGACGAATTTGACGCGATCGCATCCCAGCGGTACGGCGGGCAAGATGTCGGCGAGATCCGACGCGTTTTGAATGCATTCTTGGTGTTCATCGAAAGCGACAACTCTCAGAGTCTGCTCATTGCCGCGAGCAACCTCGCCCCAACCATCGACGCCGCTGTGTTCCGGCGTTTCGACGATGTGCTTATGTACGACATGCCTGCCGATTCCATGGTGCGGGATCTGATCGTTCGGCGGCTCGGATCCTTCCTTTCCGAACGGCCAAACTGGACGCGGATTGGCGAACTCGCCACCGGGCTGTCGCACGCCGAGATCGTTCAGGCATGCGATGATGCTGCCAAGGAAGCGGTTTTGGATGGGCGTAGCCGGACGACTGCCTCTGAGCTACATAAGGCGATCGAGAGACGGCGACGACTCAACTGATCGGGAGAGAAGAGGTTGATGGATCGATTCAAGCACATCGACATCACGGATCCCGGCGAGTTGCGCAGGTACACCCACGTCTCTTCCGGCGGCGGTGGCGAGTATCGAGTGCCACCGCGCGACGATCGGGTTGGCCACGGCCAGCGGTTGCAGAGCCAAATCCAAACCGCCCGTGCCGAACTCGGCCAGCAGGCCAGTGACACGGGGCACACCATTACTGATGTCGCGCTCGAAGTTGTCGGTCCCCGGCGAGACCTGCAACTCGCCAGCTTGGAACGGCTGCGTAACGGCCTGGGGGTCGAGCTTCGCGCGGTTGCGGACCGTGAAGGGCGCAGCTTTGCAACTGTGTACGTTCCCTCCTCTCGACTTGAGAGCTTTGTGCGCCTATTCGAGCGATACACAAATGAGGATCGGGCGGATACGGGCCGGCCCAAGAACGAACCGCTGGTCGCCGGCATTGATGAAATCCGCACACCCATACTTCGGTCATTCTGGACTGATGCGGATGATCTCTTTCCCACCGACCAAACTGCACCAATCTGGTGGGAAGTCTGGCTGCAGAAGCGGATCGACGACGAGGAAGACACAGCCTTTATAGAGTTCATTTCGGCTGTCGACGGAAGTGGTCTTCGTGTCGGTTCCCATGTGCTCCGTTTCAACGAACGACTTGTGTTTCACGTCCACGGAACGGTCGAACACTGGACATCTGTGTTCGTGCCTCTGTTGGACAGGTTGGCCGAACTGAGAAAGGCAAAGGAAGTCGCCTCCGAGTTTCTGCGGCTACCACCGCGTGATCAGCGCCTCCTGATTGATGACCTCGTTCGACGGCTGTCTTCACCAGCAGCGATCGCACCGGCAGTCTGTGTGCTCGACCACGGCGTCTCGAAGGAACATCCGCTGCTCGCGCCATTTCTCTCGCCGGAAGACCAGCACGTGATCGAGCAGGTGTGGACGAAGGTCGATAATCGTGAGCAGCATGGTTCAGAGATGGCAGGCATCGCTTTGTACGGACCGGAGCTGCCTTATCTGCTCGGCGGCAACGCCCAACCATTAATGCTGCATCGACTTGAATCCGTCAGGATTCTCAACACCTCGCAGGCACATCCAGAGGAAACATGGGGCTGGGTCACACAAGAGGGCGTCGCTCTTGCGGAACAGGCGGCTCCTGGCCGTTCACGGGTCGTACTATTGGCCATCACAGCAGACGATCGCGGTCGCGACCACGGGTACCCCACGTCTTGGTCGGCCGCCATAGACCAAAGCGCTGCGGGCGAACTAGATGGGACGAAGCGGCTTTTTGTGGTTTCAGCGGGAAATGTCAGGTCTCCGACCGACTTCCCAGCCAACGTCTATCCGAACTCGAACATCCAGGAGCACCGCATCGAGGATCCGGCGCAATCGTGGAACGCTCTCACAGTCGGCGCGTGCACTGACCTGATCCAGATCCGCGATACGAGCCTTGATGGGCACTCTCCCTTGGCTAAGCAAGGAGAACTCTGTCCAGCGTCACGGACTTCTGCTTCATGGCCGGATCAAGCGTGGCCGATCAAGCCAGACATCGTGATGGAAGGCGGCAATTACACCAGGTCGCCCGAAGGTAGCGTTCATGCCACAGAAGATCTCTGCTTGCTGACAGCATCCGGTTCAACTGTCGGGAACCTTCTATCGTGGACATCCGACACAAGTGCCGCAAGCGCACAGGCAGCACGCCTTGCAGCGATTTTGCAGGCTGAGTACTCGCATCTGTGGCCCGAGACGTTGCGGGCGCTGCTCGTACACTCGGCAGCGTGGACGTCGGCGATGATCGACCAAGTGCCGGGAGACCGGCAGTCGGATCGTCACAAGCGATTGCGGTGTTTCGGCTATGGCCGACCAGATCTTGATCGGGCGCGGTACACGCTACGAAATCGTGTCGCGCTGATACATCAAGGACAGATTCAGGCGTTCGAGCGAGTTCGAGAGAACGGCGAGTGGAAGATTCGCACCAAGGACTTCTCCTTGCACTCGTTGCCTTGGCCTGCCGAAGCGTTGGCCGCGCTTCACGCCCAAAGTGTTCTCCTGCGTGTCACTCTGTCGTACTTCATTGAACCAAGCCCCGGCAGACGCGGATGGAGGAAGAAGTTCCGATATCAGTCTCATGGCCTGCGCTTCAAGCTCCGGGGACCTACGGAGACTGACGAGGAGTTCCGGCAGCGCATTAGCCAAGAGGAATGGGATGAGGACAGCGATGGTCGGCCGTCCGTGGCGGATCCCATTCCATGGGCCTTGGGTTCAAACCTTCAGACAAAAGGATCCATACATTCCGATTGGTGGGAGGCGACGGGTGTTGAGCTGGCTGCATGTGGGCAGATCGCCGTGTATCCGGTAACGGGGTGGTGGCGAGAGCGTCCGCACCTCGGCAAGGTCGACAGTATTGCGAGATATGCGCTGGTTGTCACAATCGAAACGGACGCCGAGGATTGCGACCTCTATACGCCGGTGATGGCTCAGATCACCGCCCCGTTGACGGTCGAGACATGATTGGTTCACACGACTGAGACGTGCACCGAGTTACCACGCGTCGACATTTTTCAGTCATTTTTGATTTGAACTCAGCCCTTCCAATGCGGAAGGGCCGTTCTCGTTGCAGCCCAGCGCGGTAACTCGAGTTACGGAGTTACCACCCAAAATCCGCGTCGAAACTTGCTCATCGCAAGTGGCTCAACATCGAGCCACACCGGTGAGGAGTTTCGCATGGACGGGCAATACTTGGCAGGGAAGTCGGGCGACACGAGCACTGATGCGCTGGCGGCGGAGGAGTACATCACGCTCTCCCAAGCCGCGAGGCTGGCGCCCGGCCGACCATCATCCAACTGCATCTGGCGATGGTGCCGGGAAGGCGTGAAGGCGGCATCGGGCCAGCGTGTCCGGCTCAAGCACATGCGCTTCGGGTCGAGAATCTATACCACTCGTCAATGGCTGCATGACTTCGGCTTAGCGCTCGCTGAGGCTGATGCGGTCCACTTCGACCGGCCAGAACGAGAAGAACTTGCCGGCCAAGCCCGCCCGTCGCACAGACCCTTCCGCCGAAAACCGCCGCGCAACGCCGCACGCGAGTCACAGCGCCGCCACCTCGAAGCCGAGAAAGAACTCGAGGAGGCGGGACTGTGACGCGAAGACACCCCGCCAAGTCGAGACCGCGCCACTCGGCCCCTCCCCAGGACTTGCTGGCGACCATTCGCAATGCGCCAGCCAGTACGCGACCGAATGAACCAAACGCTGACCTTCCGGGTGTTTCGGTCATGGAAGTGCAGGTCGATCTGCCGGACTTCTGGCGCGAATGGAATCGTGCCCGGCGGGCCGCCGGGAGTCGCGTTCCTGCTCTGCTCGCACGCCGTCGCCGCTCGCGCCTGCTGGTCGTAATCGCCGCGGAAGATATTCCCTGCTTGGTCGCGGCCATTCGCGCGGTACAGGAGCGGCTGGACTGATGGCAACCATGTCGCAAAACGGTGCAGCGGGCGGGGACGGCATGAGCCGGCTCGACGCCGCTCGCGCTTACACGGCTCGCGGCTATCGCTGCGTGCCGATTCCGCTGCGCAATAAGGGGCCGGTCGAAGCGGGGTGGCCGGACCTGCGTCTCGATGACGCCGACCTGCAACAGCACTTCAGCGGCCGCGGCAACATCGGGCTACTGCTGGGCGATCCGAGCGGCGGACTGACGGATGTCGATCTCGATTGCCCGGAGGCGATTGAATTGGCGCCGCAGTACCTGCCGCCGACGCTCGCGATCACCGGCCGCACCAGCGCGCCCAACTCGCATTGGTGGTACCGATGCCCGCGTGCGGTAACCAGGAAGCATCACTTTCCCGGCACAAAGAAGATGATCGCCGAGATCCGCAGCACTGGCTGCCAGACCGTGGTCGGGCCAAGTATCCACCCATCAGGCGAGGCGTACGAATGGCTCACGGGCGAGCCGGCGACCGTGGAGCATGAAGTTCTCGCCAAAGCAGTCGAAGCACTTGCTCAGGCTGTCATTGCTCGCTCCGGCGCGGCCGCGCCTGCGGCGGCGCGTCCGGCGCATCGCGCTGCCGCTCCCGCCGACGAGGCGCTGCTCCGCCGCGCCACCGCCTACCTCGACGCGATGGACCCGGCGATCTCCGGCCAGGGCGGGCACGACACGACCTACACCGCCGCCACCGCGATGGTGCATGGCTTCGGCCTCGATCCGGAGATGGCGCTGCAGCTGCTGCTCGAACGCTACAACCCGCGCTGTGAACCGCCGTGGAGCGAGAAGGAACTGCGACACAAGGTCGACGATGCGGCAATCAAGCCGCACGACAAGCCTTACGGCTGGCTGCGTGATGCGCCGCGGCAGGTCGCGCCGGGCCGCGCGCACTCCGACGCAGGCTGCACACCCAACGGCAGCGTGAAAGCGGAGAGTTCGAGCACCGAAACCCGTGCAACGCAAGACGATGCCTCGGCATGCAACGATGATGCCGGATTCGTGCCCCTCGGTCAGCGCGACCCCGAGACCGGCCGGCTCGTGCTGTCGCCGAGGCGCACACTGCCCACGGCCAAGGCGTTCGTCCGCGAGTTTCACCAGCATACCGAGGGTAGGACAATTCACGCCTACGGCGGACTGATCATGCATTGGCGCGACAACCGGTACTGCCAGGCCGAAGATGAATACATCAAGCACCTGCTCCAGCCGTGGCTGCACAAGGCGCTGCGGTACGTGTTCAGCAGAAGGACCGGAGGGTTGGAACTCGCAGCGTTCGAGTCCAATCCCACTACCGTCAAGCAGGCGCTGGACACGATCCGTTCGTTCGTCCACCTGCCGGTGTCAATCAACGCCCCCTCATGGCTCGACTCGCGGACCGATCGTCCACCGGCGCTGGAGATTCTGCCCTGCAAGTCACTGAACTTGCACATCCCGACGGGCCGCATCCTCAAGCCGACGCCGGCGCTCTTCACCATCAACGCGCTCGATTTCGACTACGACCCCGACCCCGAGCCGCCCGAGCGGTGGATCAAGTTCCTCGAGCAGTTGTTCGGCGACGACCTTGAATCGACGGAACTGCTCCAGGAGTGGATGGGGTATTGCCTCACGAGCGACACATCTCAGCAGAAGATGCTGCTGCTCGTCGGACCGCGACGTTCTGGCAAGGGGACGATCGGTCGCATCATGCGGCATCTCGTCGGCCAGGGCAACGTCGCCGGGCCGACCACCAGCGGGCTCGCAGGCAACTTCGGGCTTCAGCCGCTCATCGACAAGTCGCTCGCGATCGTCAGCGATGCACGCTTCGGAGGCGAGAACGTCGGCACGGTGGTCGAACGCCTGCTGTGCATCTCCGGCGAGGACACGCTCACCATCGACCGCAAATTCCTCGGCTCAGTCAGCATGAAGCTCGCGACACGGTTCATGTTCCTGACGAATGAATTGCCGCGCCTCAACGATGCCAGTACGGCGCTGGCGGGTCGCTTCCTTGTGCTGCGGCTGACCAACACCTTCTACGGCATGGAGGATGTGACACTCACGGATCAACTCGTGGCAGAGTTGCCGGGCATCCTGCTCTGGGCGATCGAAGGGTGGAAGCGGCTCAAGGCGCGCGGTCGATTCGTGCAGCCAGAGAGTTCCGAGGATGCGATCCGCGACCTCGAGGACCTGGCATCACCTGTTAACGCCTTCGTCCGCGAACGCTGCATCGTCGGTGCCGGCCACCGCGCATGGATTGATGATCTTTACAAGGCGTGGCAGGCATGGTGCGAGCAGGACGGCCGCACCGTCGTCACGCATAAGCAGACGTTCGGTCGGGACCTTGGGGCGGCTGTACCCGGCATTCTGCGGCGACGCGGAACCGGCTTGGCGTCGTTCTACGAAGGCATCGGCCTCCAGGAGATTCAATGATGGCCAGTTCCACTGCTGCGCACTGTCGCAGACTGTCGCGACAGTTGCCATTGTATTTAACATCGTTCCGCGCGCCCGCGCGCACGCGTGTGCTTAATAGGGACTGTCGCGACAGTGCGCGACAGTGCGCGTCAGTTACATGCCTCATCAGGTACTTCCCAGCAAATGGCGTGCCACGATGCCCGCGGGAACAGCCGCGAAACCACACTGACACAAGATAACGCGGCGCTGTCCGACTTTGCCGGATGGCGTCCCTCGCGGAGGACGGCGACATGAGCGCAAGTGTTGATGACACATTGATTTGCCGCCTGGCGGGCGAGTTGTGGGCGGTGTTCGCGCCGTGGCGCGGCCCGTGGGGTGGCGGCGGTGCGGCGGCGGCGTATCTGGCGCGGCGATCGTTCCGGTCCGGCGCGGGTCTGCGCTGGCGGCATCAGGGGCGCGATCGCGATGAGCGCGATGAGAACGTCGAGGCGCTCGGAAGGTTGGAGCGGCGCGGGTTGCTGACTCGCCGCGTCGAAAGGACGAAGGTGATCGCGACCAGATTGCTCGACGCCGGGATCGAGCGGGCGTGCTCGCTGGCCGGCGCGCCGTGCTGGCTCGCAGGCCGCGATGTCTGCCAGCGCCTCGCCGCCGTCGATGATGCGCGGGCCACCATGACGCACCTTGGCATGCGGTGGACGGCGGAGTGGGCCCTGGCCGGCACGCCGCCGTTCTGGGCCGCGTGCGGCAACGATGAAGCCGGGCGCGCCAATCGTCGGCTCCTGTCGGAACTTGAGGGGCGGGCGGTTCCCGCGCTCGTGCGCGGCTGGCTGGTGAGCGGGGCCGATCTGAACGGCCGGGTGTGGTACAGCCTCACTGCCGCCGGGCGCGCGGCGCTGACGGAAGCGCCGGCGGAGGAGCCACCGGCGATCGACGCCGATGCCGATTGCGCGCTCGCGTGGCGCGAGGGAGCGCACGCGATGCAGGTCCGTTTCTCCGCGGCACCGCGCTCGGAACGGGAAATCGGCCTGCTGCCCCTGCCGGCCCACGGCGGGCCGATCGTGGGCCCTTCGGCCGTGGGCTCAGGGTCTGACGACGACGACGTTCGCCCACGGGGCGATGTGCCCACGCCAGGCGGCCGGAACTACGCCGCCGCGGCACATCTCGCGACAGGGGCGAACGTGGGCGGCGACATGGCGGCCACCGGGGCGGCGGAATCGCGCCCGAGCCGCCCGGCTACCAGAACAAGGAGAACGGACTCATGAACGCGTTCAAGGTCGAACTGCGGCCGCTGGCCGAGATCAAGCCGTACGAGAAGAACCCGCGGCTCAACGACGACGCCGTAGACGCCGTGGCCAACAGCATCACGACATTCGGCTGGCGGCAGCCGATCGTGGTCGATGGCGACGGCGTCATCATCTGCGGGCATACCCGTTGGAAAGCGGCGCAGCGCCTCGGGCTCGAGAAGGTGCCGGTGCATGTCGCGACCGACCTGTCGCCCGAGAAGGTGCGGGCGTACCGCATCGCAGACAACAAATCGGCTGAACTGGCCGAGTGGAACATGGAATTGCTGCCGATCGAGATGGCCGAACTCCAGGGCGCCGGGTTCGACTGGTCGTCGCTGGGCTTCAGCGCGGACGACCTGGCGAAGTTGCTCGATCCGGGCGTGCGCGATGGACTGACCGATCCCGACGCCATTCCCGAGCCACCCGATGAGCCGATCACAAAGCGCGGCGACCTCTGGATTCTCGGTGAGCACCGATTGCTGTGCGGCGACAGCGCGAGCGCGGCCGATGTCGATCGACTGCTCGATGGTCAGCCGATCCATCTCGTCAACACGGATCCGCCGTACAACGTGAAGGTGGAGCCGCGATCGAACAACGCGATCGCGGCGGGCAACTCGTCGTTCACAGCATCGAAGAAGAAGCGCACGCATCATCAGAGTTTCGACGTGGCCCGCCAGGGTGAGAAGAAGCGGACGACGAAGAAGATGCGGGCCAAGGACCGCCCGCTTGAGAACGACTTTGTCAGCGACGAAGCGTTCGACGAGATGCTCGACGCGTGGTTCGGGAACATGGCTCGCGTGCTCATTCCCGGCGGCGGGTTTTACATCTGGGGCGGGTATGCCAATCTCGGCAACTACCCCGGCCCGTTGAAGCGCGCGGGCCTGTACTTCAGCCAGGGCATCGTGTGGGATAAGCAGCACCCTGTGCTGACGCGCAAGGACTTCATGGGATCGTTCGAGATTGCGTTCTACGGTTGGCGCGAGGGCGCTGCGCACCGCTTCTTCGGGCCGAACAACGCCACCGACCTCTGGCACGTGAAGAAGGTCAATCCGGCGTCGATGGTGCACTTGACTGAAAAGCCCGTCGAGTTGGCGGTTCGGGCCCTGCAATACTCATCGCACGCGGGCGAGAACGTGCTCGATCTCTTCGGCGGATCGGGCTCGACTCTGATCGCGGCCGAGCAGACGCAGCGCCGCGCGTTCCTGATGGAACTCGATCCGGCGTACTGCGATGTGATCGTGCAGAGGTACGAGCAGTTTACGGGGAAGAAGGCAGAGCGCGAGGGCGAGCACGCAACCCCGTGATCGCGACTCAACCGGAAATCCACGCCGTAATCCGGCCACCCCTGAGAGTTCGTTTGATGAAAATGTCACGCCCGAAACCGCGAAGCAAAGAGATCCAGATCACCCGTTGTGTGAAAGCTGTCCGCTGGCGGCCACTCGAACTCCAACGCGCTCGACGGAAAGGGCAGGATCGTGCGAACGCCTGCATCGCCGATGACGCGCTTGGTGATCACGTTGATGTTCTTGGCCTCGATCTTGTTCTTGCTTCCAATTGTGACAACTTGAAACACGGCGGAGCCAACAGCGAGCGTCGACGCGTAGCCAACGACCGAGTTTACAGGATCTTCTTCGACGCGTCCCCTCATGTCATTACCGTGGATTCCGAGCGGGCCATCTGGAAACCCCTGTCGATCAAATCGCCCGAGATACATCTGCGTTCCACTCGGCGAGATGAGTGTTTTCCGAAACGACTCGCGCTCTTCAGGTGTATAGAAGGGAATCGTGCCTGCTCTGACTGCTTCGAATACCATTGCCGTCTTCATCAGCCAAGGGATGAGCAGGGCCATTTCCGACATCTGGATTGGACCAGTGTCGTGGACGGCCATCTTCATGAGAACAGGCTTTACCGAGTTCTCAAGGTCGCTCATCCAACCATTGTTGCAGTGCCGGCACACAGATCGGACGCGCACCTCGGACCCTCTCCAAACGCTCGATCCTCCTGCGGAAGTTCTTTGAGCGATGGTCCGTCCCGAAATGCGCTCATTGGGTGTAATGGCTGCTCGCAGCCAGACGGGCCATGCGTCTTCAACAGAGTCGGCCCTACCTCCGCAGAACATGCACAAGTGCTTCGAAAAACTCGCGGTCACGAAGGTGTCCCACTTGGGTTTGAGGAGCACGGGTGGCTCAAGTCTGCAGGCACCTTGGCCAAGTACGATGTTCATTGTACTGGCGGACACGGGGGCGGGCGTTCCCGCAGACACAGCCGCGGCGGCGGGCGCTGCGGCTGTGAATGGCTGAGGCGGGTTGGCCGGCTACTCGGCCGTCTCGGCCGCGGCGTCCTCCGGCCCCTTCTCGCGCAGCGCGTGGTATTCGATCATCGCGTCAAGCCAGGTGTCGTCGGTGGCGGCGACATGTTTGCGCTCGCGGCCGGGCACGATGCAGGATTGCTCCTTGAGGAACGCGACTGCCGTGGCGACCTGCGACCACGGCGGCATCTTCGACTCGTCGCCGCCGCCCACCTTGGCGCGAATTTCCTCGAGCGTGAACGCCGCGCTTCCCATCAGGTCGATGGCGTGGGCGACCTCTTCGTAGACCGCCCGCGTGCAGGCATGCTCATAGGGCTGGCCGCGTCTGGGCACGACGCGGCGCAGCAGCGCGCCGCTCGCGGCGTCCACGGCGAAGGATTCGCCCGGGCCGCCGGCTGGCTTTTGAGTCGCGGCGCTGACCGCGTTCGTGAGCGCCTCCCACTCCTCGACGGTGACCATCTGGTCGGCGCGGGCTTCGAGCAGGCGCTGGGCCGCGAGCAGCACCTGGCGCAGCGAGTTGGTCTCATGACTGCTGGTCATGATCATCACCTCCTTCCCGCCGCAGCGCCGGCGGCGTGTAGACGAACAGGCATGTCGCGCACCGGACGCGCTGCCCGTCGTCGATCCAGATCAGGTTGTCAACGTGGCGCTCGCCGCAGCGCGGGCAGCCGTCCTCCGGCTCAACGAGATGCTGTTCATGTTCCGCCGTCATGGCCCCACCTCCCCGCGCGATTCGCTCAGGTCGAAGATGGCCACCACCGCGAGCAGGCCGACGAGCAGCGCTGTGCGCTCGTCGAGCCCGGCGAGGTCGCCCGCGGCGCAGGTGCGGATCAGCGCTGCCTTGTCGGGGGCGGGCATGGCGGCCAGCGTGTCGCGCATGGTGGAGCGGGTCTGGTCGGCATGGGCAAGCAGTCGCTGGACTTCCCGGTCCATCACTCACGCTCCTTTCCGGGCCGTGAACCGGCCCTTGTCGGCTTTGATGAACCGCGCTTCCTTGCCCTTGGCCTTGATCTCGCGGATCATCGCCGCGTAGAGCGTGGCGTGCGGCGTGGCGCCGTTGGTCTTCCAGCCCGCCGCGATGGCGCGCTCGGCGATGGTCTTGGCGTCGAGCGGCTCTTTCGCCCGCCCCAGGACCTGTGCTGCGGCGTCGAGTCCGCTCAAGCCCTCGCGCTTCTTGCGCGGCTTGGCGTCGGCCTTGCCGCCGGTCGTCTTCTTCGCGCTCTCGCCGCGTGCCTTGGGCGCGCCGCGGTCGGGCGGCATGGTGATGCCGATCTGCGCCGGCGACTTGCCCGTCAACTGCTTGATGCTTTGCTTGATGTGGAAGACGCCCGTCACCGTGCCGACGGCATCCACCTCGCGGCAGCCGGTCTTCTCATCGACGGCCGAGGTCGCGGGCGCGCGGTAGAGCAGCGGCGTGCGGCCGTCGACTCGGAAGAACAGTTCGTAGAGCTTGCCGTTCTTCTTCCAGCACACGTGATTGCGGCTGGTGGGCAGACTTTCGACCTGCTTGGCGATCTCGGCGAACTGGTCCTTGTTGACCAGCGCGATGCGCGGCGGCGTGCGCCGGCCCTTGCGTTTCTCGGCGGACGGCGCTTCGGCCGGTGTCTTCGCGTCCGGCGTGCCCTGCTGCGCCGCGGCCTGCTGAGCCTTCTTCACCCAGCGAGATCGTTCCTTGCCGTTGACGATCTCGGTCTTCATGACCAGGCCCTTGGCCGCGGCCTTGGCGTCGCGCTCGGCGATGCGCTGGGCATCTCTATCAACAACGCGGCCCCCGGGTTTCACGCCGGAGGCCTGCTTGGCATCCTTGTTGTCGGTCGCCTTCGGCGGCGGCCCGGCTTCGGCTCGAAGCCGCTGGGCGGACTTGATCCTCATCTTCTTCTTCGTGTCGAGGTTGGTGGCGTCCCAGCCGCCATTGCGGTTCTCGGCGTCGATGCGCACCTTGGCGATCTTGCCGCTCACCTTCGCGGTGTACGTGCTTCCGATCTGGACTTCGTTCTTCTTCATGGTGCTGCTCCTTTCAAGAGAGCGGTTGGTGGAAACGTCCCGCCGTCACACGGCGGCGAGTTCATCGATGACTGCAAGGTTCGGCGACACGCGCCAGCGCGGCCGGCCCGTGGCGTCGGTGGCGATGATGCGACTGTTGACGTTGCACGCGTCGGCGAAGGCGTCGAACATGCGCTGCGTAGCGCGGCGTGCGGCGGCGACGAGGCCTTCGGGCGTGCCGTCGTGGCTCGCGACGAGGTGGCCCAGGACAACGCCGTCGCGGTCGCACGCCTCGCGGATGACCACGTTGGGCGCGCCGGCGCCGTTGCGGCGGGCGGTGCGATTTCGTTCAATGTGAATGGCGCTGGTCTTCATGATGCTCCTCGCTCACTTGCCGCTGGGCAGCGGCGTGATCTCGATCTTGCGCCCGCAGGCGGGGCATATGGCCTTGGTCGGCCGCGCCGACTGGCGGCCCGCCTCGTAGGCCCGCTCCAATGCCTCCTTCACGCACCACACCGCGGTGTCGTGGAAGTCGAGGCGGTCGCTGTTGCGGGTGGCCAAGGTCTCGAGGCCCAGGATCTCGCGGGCCATGGTGTTCAGGGTGTTGTCGCGTGTCGTACTCATGGTGGTTCCGTTTCGCGTGGTGGTGGTTCAGCAACCCGCGACGCGCTCGATCTCGAGGCGCACCGCGTGGATTTCAGAATTCGTGCAGCGCGGCCGGCCGTGGCGGTCGCTGCCGTAGATCGCTTGGGCGGTCGCCGTCGCGGCGGCCCAGCGTTCGTCGTCGCCGCTGTGGCGCGAGAGTTCGAGGCAGGTCGCGCCGAACAGAATCTGCGCTCCGTAGTCGGCGTCGCGGATCTCGACATCGCCTCGTTCGCCCTTGATGGTGATTTGTCTGATGGTCATGGTCGTGGTCCTTTCCCGCGTGGTGGCGGTTGGCGTGGTGGTTCAGATGGTGGTGATGTGGGCGACGAGCATGCAGGCTCGTACGACCGCGTAGAGCTCGCCGCGCTGGCCGGCGCTCAACTCGTCGAACTTCTTCTCGAAGATCCGCTCGGCCAGGGCCCGCCGCGTGCTGTCGATGTCGATGGCTTCGAAGCTGTACGTGGGGGCGTAGTTGTCGCTCACCGCGACGTTGGCGCGGCCGGTCTTGTAGGCGCTGATGCCCAGTTCGATGTTGAGCGAGGCGCTGGCGCTGACCTGCTTCTGCACCGATTGGACGCGGATGGCGATGCTCTCGACCCGCGTGCCGGCGTGGATCACCGGCTCCTTGCCCATCGCGTGGTCGCGATCCCAGAAGGCGAGGATCTCGGCGTCGGTGTAGCCCTTGGCCCGCAGGTAGCGCAGGTCGGTCTCGCTGAACATCGCGTGTTCGCGGATTCGTCTGGCGTGGTCGTTCTCGCTGGTTCTCGTCGTCATGTTGATGCGTCCTTTCGCTGGTGTTGGCGGGCGGCGTATTCCCTTCGACCTTGCTCAGGGTCAATGGCCGCCTCGCGTTGCACACATGAGGGCATGAACAGCGCGCACATGCAAGGGGAATTGCCGAGGATTCGAGCAGGATTCGCAGATTGTGCACAACTGGGCATGAGTGTGGGGAACCTCGCCGCCGGCAGCGCGCCATGTGCTAGGCATCTGCTAGG
>CAUJHZ010000075.1 GCA_963205185.1 Planctomycetota bacterium
TTTTCGCCGTGGTTTGACGGGAATGATGGGCTCGATCAGGTTCCACAGTTCATCATCGAGAAGCGGCTTGGCCATGTGCGTGCCTCCTTGCACTGCACGGCACTTAGCAAGCCGCGTGCCATTGTGTTAGGGGCTCTAAAGCAGTTTGCGTTTGACCTGCGCGTCGGTCTGGAAGGTGTTGTGCAGCACGCGGCACCAGGAGCACCAGTTGGCGCCCCACTGGATGAGCACGCGCCGGTTTTCCTTTTTCGCCTTCGCGACGGCGTCGGCGATCTGCTTGGTTGCATCGGCCTGCTCGTCGTAGATCGGCTTGGGCTGCTCGGGCTGGGCGGCGCCCGGGGCGGCGGAGAGCTGGGCCTTGGCGGCCGAGGGAACCGAGGCGAAACTGAAGGCGGCCAGGGTGCAGGCCAGGAGCACGGTTCGGTGAACGGACATCGCAATCCTCCTTCAAAGGGTGCAGGGTGGGCGCATTGTACCGGATTTGACCCCGGCTTGGAGCCTGCGGTGTGATTTGGCGCGGCAATCGGGCTGCAGCGCGGCGCGCCATGGCTAAACTCTACCAGAGGAAGACGACATGGCCGGGACGATGAAATCGCGGCTGATCCACCAGGGCCGGCGATTCGCCTTTGAAGAACTTGAAGTCCAGCGAAACGGCCACCGCGTGGTCCTGGATGCGGTGCGCGGCCCGGGCGCGGTGGTGGTGGTGCCGGTGCTGCCCGACGGGCGGCTGGTGCTCATCCGCAACCACCGGGCGGTCGTCAATAGAATCCTCTGGGAGTTCTGCGCCGGCGGGATCGAAGCGGGCGAGGAGCCGGCGGCCACGGCGCGGCGCGAACTCATTGAGGAAACAGGATATGAGGCGAACCAGGTGCGGCATCTCGGCACGTTTTTCACCTCGCCCGGCTTCTGCGACGAGCAGATGCACGCCTACCTCGCCACCGGACTTGAGCACGTGGGTCAGTGTCTCGAACAGAGTGAGGAAATTGCCGTCGTCGCCCGTTCGACGGAGCAGGTATGGTCCATGATCGACGGCGGCGAACTCATTGACGCCAAGAGCATCGCCGCGATGACTTTGTACGAGCGCCATTGCCATGAGCCCGTCTGACCGTTCAACCCGCAGGTCGCGCCGACGCGAAAGGCTCGGCTGGTGGCGCCTCGCCGATGACGTCGCGGCGTGGTCGCTGCCCGCAGGCCGCCTCATGGGCGTGCGCCTGCGCGTGCACGCGCTGCTCATTCTGCTCATCGCGGTGGAGATGCTCCGATCGACGTGGCTGGCGGACCAGGAGACGGCCAGCGGCCCGGGCATCATGGCCACGGCGCTGCTGGCGCTGGTCATCGTCGTCTTCGCGCACGAGATCGGCAAAGCGCTCATGACGCGCTGGATGGGCGGCGGCGCCGAGACGATCGTGCTCTGGCCGCTGGGAGGTCTCTCCGAGCACCAGCAGCCGGCGGCGTGGCGGCGGCGGCTCATCGCCTCGACGGGTGGCGTGCTGCTCAGCCTCGTGCTCGCTTCGGCGCTGTGGCCGATGCTCATGGAGATCACGCCCAACTGGTACACGACCGTCACGCACCCGCTCACGCCCGGCGAGTCATTCGGCGAGTGGCTGCTGGTGGCCAAGGCCCGGCCGCCGTGGTGGATGCTGCTGGTGTGGTGGATCGGCTACGCGAACCTGATCGTGCTGGCGGCGAATCTCATTCCGATCTATCCGCTCGACGCAGCCCACGCGCTCGAAAGCGTGCTCATGGCCACCCTGGGCCGGCGGCGCGGCCGAAGCGTGTCGATCGCTGTGGCGCTGTGCCTGTCTCTGGTGGTGGTGTCCGCGTCGCTGCTGGTCGATCAGATTGCCGGCGTGTTCCTCGGCGGGTTTGCGATGCTCTGCTGCATCACCACGGCGAGGCGACACGCGTTCATCGAAGCGCCGGTCGACGCGGTGGATGATCCGCCGCCGCTGCGGCAAGCGCCGGACCGCGATGAACTCAACGACGTGGTGGTCCGTTCGCCGCGCTCGCTGGCCAACCTGGAGACCACGGCCTTCCAGGTGCGGCTGGAGGCGGCGCCCGACACGCAGCGGCGCACGCAGCCGCGACCGGTGCAATCGGATCGGCTGGCCACCGAAGAAGAGGTGGTGGACCGGATCCTGGCGAAGATCAGCGCCGAAGGGATCGCCGGATTGAGCGAGCAGGAGCGCAAGATTCTCGAATCGGTCACGGCCCGTCGCCGCCGGGGATAGACTTCCTCTTCATCCATGGGCATCTACGACCGGCAATACGTGCGTGAGGACCACGGCGGGGGCAGTCCGTTCCCCTCCGGCATGGCGGCGATGTCGGGCTGGTCCTTCAACACCTGGCTCATCATCCTTAACGTGGCCGTCTTCGTGCTCGATGCACTGCTCGCGCCGGCCTTCTCGCAGAACCTGCTGCTGGGCATTAATGCGGCGACGCGCGAGCCGGTGTTCCACCCAATGGCGCCGCTGGCCTACTTTGGACACTTCTCCACGACCACGGCACTTGGCCACTTTCAGGTCTGGCGCTTCCTGACGTTCCAGTTCCTGCACGACAACCTGCTGCACATCGCGTTCAACATGCTGGCGCTGTATGTGTTCGGGCCAATGGTCGAGCACTACCTCGGCAGCCGGCGCTACCTCGCCTTCTACCTGCTGTGTGGAGTGGCCGGCGCAGCGCTGTACCTGCTGCTCAACCTGGCGGGGCTGATGATCGGGCGCGGCCTGCCGCTGGTGCTGTTCAATAACCCGGCCACGCCGCTGGTGGGAGCCTCTGCGGGGATCTTCGGCGTGCTCTTCGCCGCGGCGTACCTGCGGCCGAACCAGGTCATCACGCTGTTTCTGTTCTTCATCCTGCCCATCAGCATGCGCATCAAGACGCTGGCGATCGGGCTGCTCGTCATCGCCATCTTCGTCCTGTATACCCGCGGGGACAACGCGGGCGGCCAGGCGGGGCACATCGGCGGGGCGGCGCTGGGCGCGCTGCTCATCCGCCACGCGAACTGGCTCAACTGGGCGCTCTGGCTGCCGCTCGATGGGCTCAAGCGGCGCGGGCATCACGCCTTCGGCCGCTACTCAGGCGGCGCCGGCGGCGCGCGCGAGTTCTTCACCGGCAAGCCGGCCCGGCGGCCGGGCTACTTCGAGCGGCGCAAGCAGGCCAGAGAAAAGTCTGAACTCGACGAAGTCGATCGCATCCTCGCCAAGATCGCCAACCAGGGCATGGGCAGCCTCACCGAGCGCGAAAGAGGCGTCCTCCAGCGCGACACCGAGCGCAAGCGAGGCTCCTGACCGGTGGCCGCGCTGCGTTTCGAGATCAAGACTCGCTCACGCACGTGCAATGCGAGGCGAGGCGTGGTGCACACGCCGCACGGCTCATTCGACACTCCCGCGTTTATGCCGGTGGGCACTAAGGCGTCGGTCAAGGGCTTGCTGCCTGAACTGGTCAAACGCACCGGCTCGCAGATCATCCTCGGCAACACGTATCACCTCATGCTGCGACCCGGCAGCGACGTGGTCGCCCACTTCGGCGGCCTGCACCGCTTCATGCGCTGGGATGGGCCGATCCTGACTGACAGCGGCGGCTACCAGGTCTTCTCGATGTCGGACATCAACCGCATCACCGACGACGGCGTGGTGTTCAAGTCGATCATCGACGGTTCGACGGTCGATCTCACGCCCGAGCGCTCAATGCAGGTGCAGAACGAACTGGGCGCCGACATCATCATGGCGTTTGATGATTGTCCGCCGAGCGCGGCAGGCGAAGACGCAGGCGGCGCCCACGCGGCGCGCCTCGATCTGGCCATGGAGCGCACCATCCGCTGGCTGCAGCGCTGCGCTGCGAGCCACGCGCGCCCGGGCGAGCAGGCGCTGTTTGGGATTGTCCAAGGCGGCACGGACCTCGACCGCCGCCGGCGGAGCGTCGAGCAGGTGTGCGGCATCGACCTGCCCGGCTACGCCATCGGCGGCGTGGCGGTGGGCGAGGGCACGGAGGAGATCCGGCGCATCGTCGAGCACACCGCCCCCCTGCTGCCGGCGGAGAGGCCGCGCTATCTCATGGGCGTCGGGTACGAGTGGGACATCATCATGGCGGTGCGGGCGGGGGTGGACATGTTCGACTGCGTCCTGCCGACGCGCAACGGGCGCAACGCCAATGCCTTCACGCGGCGCGGGCCGGTTCGGCTGCGCAACGCGGTGCACGCGCGGGACAAATCGCTCATCGAAGCAGGCTGCGACTGCCCGGCGTGCGGCGCCGGGTTCAGCCGGGGGTACCTGAGGCATCTTTTCCTCGCCGAGGAGATGCTTGGTCCCATCCTCGTCAGCCTGCATAACATAGCCCACTTTCAACGGCTGATGGCAGACGCGCGCCAGGCCGTGGTGGATGATGACTGGGCCCGGCTGACGGCCGACTGGCCGGTGCTGGGCGGCGCGGACGTCGCCGTGGCCGACGACGCCTGACGGACCGCAAACTGCTCTCTCGAAGGGCGCTCGACGCCGATTGGACCGCACCATGGAGTTCCCTTTCACGATTCTGACGCTCGCGCAGGCGGACAACCCGTCGGACACCGGAGCCTCGCCGACCCCCGCGGGCGGCGAAGCCAGCAGCGGCGCACCGGGGGCGGGAGGAGGCGGGAGCGCCCCGGCAGCCAACCCATGGGGCAGCGCGTTTATCTTCATCCCCCTGCTGCTGATCATGGTCGTCATGATCTGGACGAGCAGTTCCGCCCAGCGCAAGGAAAAGAAGAAGCGCGAGCTGATGCTCGGCGCGCTCAAGCGGCACGATCGGGTGCAGACCATCGGCGGGCTGATCGGCTCGGTGGTGGAAATCAAAGACAGCGAAGTGGTGCTCAAGGTGGACGAGGCGAACAACGTGAAGATGCGCTTTGCCAAGTCCGCCGTGCAGCAGGTGCTCTCCGAGGGCGAGGGGGAAGCGGCGCCGGGGGGCAAGTAGCGGCGGCGCGGCCGCGGGCGGCGATCGGCCGCGCGCGCGGCCCGGCAATTCAACGGCTCGGATGAGCCGGTCTCTTCAGGTCGACCGCGAGGGGTCGGCCGTTTGTTTCGGAACAAGGTCACATGCGAACTCACCTGTGGAAGATCATTCTCGTCGTCGTCGCCGTCCTGCTCTGCGCGAATGCGATATTCCCGCCGCGCGAAAAGCTGAAACTCGGCAAGGACCTCGCGGGCGGCGTGACCATTCTCTACGGCGTCAAGCCGGACGCCAACACCGGCCGCCAGCCGACCTCGGCGCAGGTGTCGCAGATGATCTCGGTCATCCGCGATCGCATCGACCCCAAGGGCATTTACGATATCAGCATCGAGGCGCTGGGCACGAACCAGATCGAAATCTCGATGCCCCTGCCTTCGCCGGAAGTGAAAGAGGCCAGGCGGCAACTCGATGCGCACCTGGACGCCCTGGCCGCATCGTCCATCCAGCCTTACGAACTCGATGAAGTGTTCCGGCTCAGCGGCGCCGAGCGCGAGGCGCGCATCGCGGCCCTTTCGGCGGAGGTGCCCGAACGAGAGCCGCTCTTTGCCGACGCCATCGCCGCCTACGACCGCTACCAGCGCTTCGCGGCGGATTACGCTCCGATCGAGGAGCAGTCGCGGCAGGCGCGAAAGGCGGCGCAGGCTGAGGTCGAGGCGGCCCAGGCGGTCGTCACCGAAAAACTCAACGCCGCCGAACAGGCCGGCGTGGACGCGATCGAACTGCCGCGCATGGCGGGCATTCCCGATGAGGCGGCTCAGCAAGCGCGCATCGACGAACTCGTGGCTGAGGTTGAGGACCCGCAGGCGGCGCGCGATGCGATCGCCGCGTATCTCGAAGCGCGCAACCACGTTGCCGATCTGCAGGCGGAGGCGGACCGGGTTCGCGCGCTGTGGCAGATCCGCCTCGAGCCGCTCGAACGCGCCGCCGTCCAGGCGGATGAAGTGTTCGAGCAGGCGCGCGAAGCGATCATGAATACGAGCCTCAACGTGGAAGACGTCCGGCGCATCCTGGCGCTGGACAAGACGCCCAAGGTCGTCCGCGACGCCGCGACGGGCAAGAACATCGAGGGGCCGAGCGTGCGCGAAGAGGCGCTGGCGCGGCTCAAGGCTCAGTTCCCGGTACTCGAGAGCGAGATCAGCCAGGCGGTGACGCTCTACGACGCGTATCGCAGCCGGGCCCGCGGCTACGACGACCCGAAAGACCTGATCGCGCTTCTGCGCGGCGCCGGCGTGCTCGCGTTTCGCATTACCGCCGAGAACTCCGATCCGCTCAACTTCCAGCAGCTGCGCCAGGAGCTGCGCGAGCGCGGGCCGACGGGCACGCGGTCTTCCGAATCGGTCCGCTGGTTTGCCGTCGATCGTCCCGAGGGCTGGACGGACGACGAGCGCGAGCAGCAGTTCCTCGCCAGCGATCCAGCCGGCTTCTTTGCGGCGCGCGGCTACGTGGCCGAGGAGTTCGACGGAGTCATTTACCTGCTTGCCTACCAGACCTCCGACCGGTCCCTGGATGAAACCAGCGGTCCATGGGAGCTGACGGGCGCCTCGCGCACCATCGACCGCACCGGCCGGCCCGCAGTCTCGTTCCGCCTGGATGCGGCGGGCGCCCGGCTGTTTTCGGATCTGACGGACAACAACATTGAGCGGAAGATGGCGATCGTGCTCGACGATCGGATCTTCTCGGCGCCGCAAATCAAGGGCCGCATCGCAAGCGAGGGCGAGATCACCGGCAACTTCTCCGATTCGGAGATCGACTATCTGCTCAAGGTGCTCAACGCCGGCTCGCTGCAGGCGCAACTCACCGACTCGCCGATCGCCCAGAACACGGTGGGGCCGAAACTCGGCCTCGACAACCTGAAGCGCGGCCTCGAGGCGGGCGTGCTCTCGTTTGTCGTCGTGACGATCTTCATGATCATCTACTACTTCCGCTGCGGCGCCATCGCCGACGTGGCCCTGGCTCTCAACGGCCTGTTCATCCTCGGAGCCATGGCGCTCAACCAGGCTGCGTTCACCATGCCCGGCATCGCCGGCATCGTGCTGACCTTCGGCATGGCCGTGGACGCCAACGTCCTCATCTACGAGCGCATGCGCGAAGAGATGGAAGGCGGCGCCGACACGAAGACCGCGATTCGGCTCGGCTACGAAAAGGCCATGAGCAGCATCGTGGACGGCAACGTCACGAACCTGATCGTCTGTTTCGTGCTCGGGTTCACCGCTTCGGCCGACGTCAAGGGCTTCGCCATCACGCTGGGCATCGGCGTGGTCTCGACGCTGTTCACCGCGCTGTTCATCACGCGGACGATCTTCGACATCGGGCTGGCCACGGGCACCGTCAAGCGCCTGAGCATGCTGCCCATGGCATGGAGCGCGCTGGGCCGGGCGCTGCACCCGAACATCAACTGGGTCGGGCTGCGGAAGTTCTGCTACATGTTCAGCGCCGCCGCGGTGATCGCGGGCCTCCTGCTCACCTACGCCACGTGGCGCGAGATGCTCGACACCGAGTTCCTCGGCGGCACGACCGTGACGTTTTCGTTCAAGAACAACGAGCAGGGCGAGCCGGTCAAGCTGCCGCGCGCCGAGGTCGAAGGCCGCATCAAGGCCTACGCGCAGAAAGCGCTGGCCGCCGGCGACATCACGCCCGAGCAGGAGCGGGCGCTGCTGGGCGTCAACGTCTTCAATCTGCACGCGGATGAGGTGGAAGGCGAGGGCTTCAGCGGCTCGGCGTTCACCATCAAGACGACCATCGACGACCAGCGCGTCGTCGAGGCCGCGATCACCGAATCGTTCGGCGACATTCTCGACATTCCGCGCATCGTCGAATTCCTGGGATCCGATCTCGCCGCCGATGAGAACCCGCCGATCTACCCGATCATCAAGGACTCGCTGGGCGACAACATCAACCTGCCCAGCGTGCGCACGAGCGTGAACCCGTACCTCGGCGGCGTCGCGGTGATGCTCGAAGACATCCAGCCGCCGCTGTCAATTGAGGAGATCCAGAAGCGCATCGACACGAAGCGGCGGAGCCCGGAATTCGAGGCGCTCCTCGGCCGGCAATCGACGGTCGTGGGCCTCACGCGCGACGCCGAAGCCTCCGCGGGCGGCCAGAGCCGCTACCGCGACGCCGTCGTGGTGGTGGACAGCAAGATCTCGGGCGTGAGCTGGTTCGAGAATCCTGACCTGTGGAAGTCGCTGGTGGCGGACCGCGAGTGGAATCTCATTTCCAGCGCGCTCACCGAGCCGCCGACGCTCGATCAGATCACGACGATCTCGCCGACGGTGGCTGAGCAGTTCCGCGCCACGGCGGTGGTTTCGATCGGACTGAGCCTTCTGGGCATCCTGGCGTACATCTGGGTGCGATTCGGCTCGTTCCGCTATTCGGCGGCGGCCGTGGTGGCGCTGGTGCATGACGTGTGCGTCACGCTGGGCCTGCTCTCGCTGACGCACTACCTGTACAACACGGCGTTCGGGCGGGTGCTGCTCATCGAGCCGTTCAAGATCGACATGGGCGTCATCGCAGCGCTGCTGACGATCATCGGCTACTCGCTCAATGACACGATCATCGTGATGGACCGCATCCGCGAGAACCGCGGCAAACTGACGCTGGCCACCCCCGAAGTCGTGAACAAGTCGATCAACTCGACGATGAGCCGCACGCTGCTCACCTCGGGCACGACGCTGCTGGCGCTGGTGATCATGTACTTCGAGGGCGGCACGGGCATCCGGCCGTTCGCGTTCGCCATGCTCTGCGGCATCATGATCGGCACGTACAGTTCGATCGGCGTGGCTTCGCCGATGGTCCTCACGCACCGCAAGCAAAAGCCCAGGCCGCAGGGGCTCAGTGCAGTGTGACCGGGTCCGGCGGCCGATATGATCGAGACGGGTCGGCGCGGACGCTCGCGCGCCGGCTGGAGGATTGAGCATGACCGGAACCAGCCGCATCGGCGTCCTGCTGCTGCTCGTGCTCGCCGGGTGGGTGGTGCTGTGGTACCTGGTTTTTTCGGACATCGCCACCAGCGAGGCTGAGCCGGGCGACGGGCTGAACATCCTCGAGTCCGACACGGTCGGCACGAACCCGGACGACGAGCCGATTGTCGAGAACCTGCAGGCGGCGCAGCGCGAGCCGGAGCCGCCGCCGGTTGAACCCGAGCCCGAAAACCGGACGCAGCCTCCGCCGGCCGATGACTCGCGCATCGGCGCGATCCCCCCGCCGCCGCCGACCACGCCTTACACCGTGAAGCACCGCGACACGATGGAGTCGATCGCAGCGGAGTGGTTCGGCGCCAAGGACAAATGGGTGCTCATCGCGCACGAGAATCCCCTGGTCGATCCGCTCAAACTCAAATCGGGCCAGAGCCTGCGCCTGCCTCCCAAGGACGCCAAGCTCGACGCCATTCCCACGGAAGAACTCCGCCGCCTGACGCGGAGCACCAAGTACGTCGTCGTGGATGGCGACAGTCTGTGGAAGATCGCGGCGAAGTTCTACGGCAACGGCGCGCTGCACCCGATCATTGCGGATGCGAATCGCGATGTGCTCGGGCGCAGCACCGACCTGCAACTGGGCATGGAACTGGTCATTCCGCCGTACCAGAAACCCGCTGATTGATCGGCGCCCGGATCGGCGCCGCCGGCGCGATCACATCGCCGAAGGCAGTCCGATGCAGCGGCGCCACGACGACACCTGGCCCAGGTGCATCGCGACGTGGTTGGCAAACAGGAAGTGCAGCACGTGCCCGATCTGCGGGAAGCGCGACGCGTAGCGCTCGTGCGCGGTGGGCCGCTGGAGCACTTCGTCATCAACCGTTTCGAGGTAATCGAGCATGACGGCGTGGCGCTGGCGAAGTTCGGCCATGATCTCGTCCTTGCCGGGGTAGATCGAGGCGTCATCCAGGCACTTGCTGCCGGGTTCGAAGAGTTTGGTGAAGCGCTCGTTGGTCCGGGTGAGGTCCGTGCGGCCGAGTATCGAGCCGAAAACGCGATCGGGATAGAGCGAAAGATGCCCGAAGCACCACGCGGGATGATTGATCGTCGGATGAGGCTTGAACGCGAACTTGTCGGCGGGAATGTCTTTGGCCAGCGCGTCGGCCAGGCCAAGGGTGATGCGAAGATTGCCGGCCAGGAACTGCGTGGATGAAGTCATCGTCTGTCACTCCTCGATCATGGTTGGGCGGGGGCTGGCCCCGAGAGAGTGGAGTTTAGCGCGGGAGATCGCTTTGCCTCAGGCTCAGGAGCCCAGGTACTTCGCGTAGATTCCGCGGGCGATCTCGGGCCGGTTTGTACCTTTGACGATCGCCCGGCCGTTGGGAAAGACGGTCAGTTCGACGGGGCCGGCAGCGTCGGTGAGTTGGGCGCGAAGCAGGAAGCGGTTGCACTGCACCCGGCCGTGCGGCGCGAGGCGCGCGGCCAGCGCCTGCAGGTCGGTTGTTGCAGCGCTGCGCGGCACGATCTGCACCGCATCGCGGCCGCACAACGACGCCGCAGCGCCGCGGAACTCGCCCGCCAGGTGCTCGAAACGTCCCTGCCCGCAGCACACGCACAGCCCCGGCTGATAGGCGCTGCGCAGGTCGAGCCGCCGGTGCTCGCCGTGCCAGAGATCCATCGACACGAGGTCGCGGCTGACGGCGTCGAATCGGCCACACAGAATCTTGATCGCCTCGGCGGCTTCGTGCTGGCTGATCACCCCCACCATCGGCCCGAGAACGCCGGCGGTGTCGCACGTCAGGCTCGCGCCCGCCGGCGGCGCCGCGTCGAACACGCAGCGCAGACACGGGCCGGCACACTCATCCCACGCGCGAACCGGCCGGCCGCCGGGCGGAGCGTGCGGCAGGAACGTGGCGGTCATGCCGTGCGTGGCGACGGCGCCGCCGTAGATGTACGGGATGCCGTGCTTGACGGAAACGTCATTGAGCAGGTAGCGCGTTTCGAAGTTGTCCAGGCCGTCGATGATGACATCGGCGCCGGCGGCGATGGCTTCGACGTTGGAGGGATTGACATCATCAACGATGGCGTCGATGCGGATGGTCGAGTTCACGCGCAGCAGCCGGCGGCGGGCGGCTTCGGCCTTGGGCAGGCCGTCGGCGAGATCCTGCTCGTCGTAGAGGACCTGGCGCTGGAGGTTGGTCAGTTCGATGAGGTCGCGATCGACCAGCGTGAGCCGGCCGACGCCGGCGCGGGCAAGCATGTCCGCCACGCCGGCACCCAGCGCGCCGCAGCCGATAACCGCGGCGTGCGAGGCGAGGAGGCGCTGCTGACCCTCGGCGCCAATCTGCGGCAGGAGCATCTGGCGGTGATAACGCGACAGGTCGGTCATGGGGCGGATTCTAGCGATGCGCCGGCCCTGCTCGTGCGATGGAAACGCCGCCGCGCCCGCCTGGGTCCGGAAACCTCCGCCTTTGCCGCGTTTGCCGAGACGGCATCAGGCGTGATCGCGGGGCGATTCGCGAGCGCGGCCGCTGGCGTGCAGCCGCGGTGAATTGGAATCTTGTTCAGCGGCGGATGGACAACCCGCCGGAGAACCCGCATCGGACTTCCCGGAGAACAGCGCGATGAACAAGAACCTGATGAGCAGTGTGTGTGCAGCCGCGGCCGTCGTGAGCCTGGCGGGCTCCAGCCTCGGCGACATCGTCATGGGCGAACCCGTGCGAACGCCGTCCGACCTTGCCTCCAACGCGACCATCGAGTTCCGCGGCAGCAGCGCGGGCTACACAGGCCAACTCTACTTCCTCGGCTGGGGCGATGAGACCAACGTGATCCACCACGCCGACGGCGGCGACCTGGGTCAACTGCTCTTCAACAACCACGCGAGCGAGTTCGGCGCCTCGGTGTTGCTCGTGGGGGATTTCGAGCCCGGAAGCGTGCTGCACTTCGCGTACGAAGTGATTGCGCCGAGCAGCAAACACGATCTGTTCCGCACGGATGTGGAAGATGATCGATACAACTTCGGCTACGACGCCTCGACGGGCGATTTCGCGATCGAAGATCTGCGCATGGACTACCGGCACTACGACGGCGACTACAACGATGCGATGTTCCGCATCTCGCTGCAGAGCGTTCCCGCACCGGGAAGCCTCGCGCTGCTCGGCCTCGGCGGCCTCGCCATGACGCGGCGCCGCCGTCGCTGAAGCGGCGCGGGACTGAATGAGCCCATCCTCCTTTCAGGTCGGCGCGCCCCGGAGATGCACCTCCGGGGCGCGTCGTTGTTCTCGATCGCGCGGATGCGCGGCTATTCGATGCGCACGACGTTGCTGGTGGTGCAGGAGGTGAGGTCGAGGAGTTGGAGGTACTGCTCGCAAGCGCGTGGACTGGCCTCCCCTTCGATCAGCCCCTTGCCCGCAACGCCACCATCGAGTTGCGCCTCCGTACGAAGGTGGCTGCTGATTCCAAGTGGCACGCCACTGCACCTCTGACCGCGGGGAATGACAAGACCGAAGTCGCGATGACCGGAAAGCACGAGCACCGTGCCGCCGGGGCTGCAACGTGACCACTCGATGAGGATCGGGCCGCCGCGCGGGCAGGAGGATTGCACGGTAAGCGTCGGTCGCCGTTCCACGGTGACGCGGGCGATAAACACATCGCCACCACCGATGAATTCGTTGCGCCGTCCGGCAAAGTCGCTTGAGAGCGTGGTGCCGCACACTTGGGGCTGATCGTCCGCATCGAGCGCCAGGCCGTAGCAGGCGTCATATCCGGAACCGCCGAGATAGACCATGCGACCCGGCGTGCCCCCCGACTCAAGGCTAGCGACGAAGGTGTCCCACTCTCCACCGTGATACCTGTTGGTCCGCCCTGCGAAGTCAATAGACTCGGTGTATCCGGCAACCACGATGTCACCGACGTCCCGCACGCTCACTCCCGTCACCTGATCGAGATGCCGTCCACCGAGGTACGTCATCCACTCAAGCGCTCCCGCAGGAGTCAGTTTGAGCACGAATACATCTCTTCCGCCGTTTCGGCTGTTGATGCGTCCCTCGAAGTCGCCCGAACCGGTCCATCCCGCCACGATCGCTGCGTCAAACTGGTCGACGTCGACGGCACGGCCGGATTCGTCCCAATTGCCGCCAAGGTACGTCATCCACTGGAGTTCAGCCGACGGACTGATCTTGAGCGCGAATGCATCTGTGGAATCGCGATCTGCGTTGATCCGGCCAACAAAATCTCGGGAATGCGTCCAACCGGTCACAATGGCGTTGCTCTCGGAGTCGAGGGCTACGCCAGAAGACCAGTCGAGTTTGCTTCCGCCGCAATAGAGCGTTGACACAATGGTGCCATCGGTGTCGATC
Organism: Planctomycetota bacterium; assembly: GCA_963205185.1. Classification (GTDB taxonomy): domain Bacteria; phylum Planctomycetota; class Phycisphaerae; order Phycisphaerales; family UBA5793; genus UBA5793. Next base: position 13,259 of record CAUJHZ010000075.1, read on the forward strand.
CGTGTCACCCAGACATCCCAGTCGCCGTGCACTTCGTTGATTCTCCCCACGAAATCAGCGGATTGGGTATCGCCGGTGACGACGGCGCGGCCGGCGCGATCCACGGCGATGGCTCGCCCTTCTTCACTGTCTGAGCCACCGAGGTAGTTCATCCAAAGCACTTGCCCTCGTGAATTGACCTTGGCAATGAATGCATCGTCACTGCCACCGAAGCCTTGATTGCCTCGGCCGGCGAAATCGACAGATTCCGTGTCTCCGGTGATGTAGGCGTTGTTCCGAGGATCCACGGCAACGGCGTACGCCACGTCATAGTCGCTCCCGCCGAGGTACGTCATCCATCGCAATGAACCAGAAGGCTCAACGCACGCCACGAAGCAATCCCAGTTGCCGTGATTCTCGCCGATACCGCCACCAAAGTCTGTTGACGTGGTTCCGCCGGCGAGGTACACCACGCCCGAATCATTCGAACCAATGGCAAAACCCTCTTCGAATTGCGATCCTCCGACGTAGTACACCCAGTCCAGATCGGGATCGATAATGAGCTTGCGGTTGGAGTCGATGGGGCCGTCCAGCACGATGCGATACGTGTGATCGTCGCAAAGTTCGAAGCGGGCAGGGATGTTCGCATTGCCTGATGAGCCGGGACTGTCACGGAGCGGTTCTTCGTGATCGACGCCCAACACCGGTTCCTCATGGACGCGGCTCGGCGAGGCCGGTACGCCACCTTTCTGCCACACCACTGGTGCGGCGTCGGCGAGCGTGCCGAACGATGTGATGATGTGCAGATCACCCGCATCGTCGATACACAATGACTCAATGCCGTCGTACGCGATGCGGATTTGCGAATAGTCGGCGCCGGGCGCGACGTGGAACTCGTACTTGAGCACACCGTCGTTGCCCATGACGCGGAGGTCAATGCCGTCGTAGAGATTGGGATAGATGACTTCTGCGAAGGAGGGCACATCGCTGGCTGTGCTTCGTCCTTCGCCGCCGACGAAGTAGTTGAAGTTCGCTGTTTGCGGCTGCGCGCCGATGGGCAGCACTTCGTTGCTGCCGGGGAAGGTCACGGTTAGAGTAAGGCGTTCGCACGCGGCAGGTTCGTCTGAGGAGCCTCCCCCGTCAGCAAACGGGTTTTCCCCGACGAGCGACGCACCGCCAGGTCCCGCTTCCTCACGGGCGCAGCTCGTTGAATCAGCTCCCCGCGTCAGGTGCATCGTGAGCGCCGAAACGCGGAAGGCGACATCGAGGCCGCGCGAGCGCAGGCCGTAGTCAACGCCAGGGTCGGACCATTGTCCCTGATTGGGGACGAAGTAGACGCCGCGCAGGCCGAGGCGCATCATGTCGCGTGAATCGGGCTCATGAATCGCCGGGGGTTGTTGAGCCAGGGCGATGCTGGACAGCAGGCTCAGGCTGATCATCGTTCGATATGCAAGTGGCGAATTCATGTTGCTTCTCCCGGTGGGTGTTGATTCTGCTAGAGAGTACCCAGCGAGAATGTAGATCTCCGCAAGATCGTCAAAACCAAGCCTTCGGCCCTGATGGGTCCAATCAACCTAGGCTCCCTGCGTGTCCGCACCGACTTTCTCCAAGCCGAGTCCCGCCGCCGCCGTGGTCGCTGAGTCGACTTGGCGGGCCCTGGCGTCGATTCGCCATGAGCATCTGCTGCGGGAGATGTTCGGGTCGGTGGCCATGGCGCAGGCGGCGGCGCGGGCGGTGCAGGCGGACGGGCTGGCGCTGCCCGAGTGGCTTGAAGTGCGCGAGCCGCCCGAGATCGAGTTGCCGCCACGGCTTGCTCGCGTCGAAGGCAGCGACCGCGACACGATCCTGCTGGCGCTGCACCTCCATGCCCCGATGACGCTGCTCGAAGGCAAGGCGCTGCTCGAGAAGGCCAAACTCAGTTTCATCAAGTCGATGAGCACGGTGGCGCTGATCGTGCAGGCGTACCAGACGGGACAGATCCGGGCGGCCAAGCCGCTGCTGGTGGCGCTGGAGCGCAAGGGGCACGAGATGCCGCCGCCCGAGCAGATGGCGGCCCTGCTGGCGGCCCTGGACCGTCTCCAGTGAGGGCCGTAATCTCGCCGGGGGCGTGGTGAATCGCGGCGGCGGCGCTACGGAGAATTGACCTTTTTCCGGCTGCGGCCTAGGGTTGACATCCCGAATCGCCCGGCGGTGGGGCGCGGGCTGCAGGCGATCAGTGCGGACCAGTCCGTGCGATCGCTTGTTTCATCCTGATGGAGCGGATATTCTGACCGTCCCGATCCGAGTGGAGTGCGGTTTCAAGCGGCATCGGGGGCCTGCTGCCACCGTAGCTCAGTGGTAGAGCACTCCCTTGGTAAGGGAGAGGTCATGGGTTCAAATCCCATCGGTGGCTTTCTGAAGACGGCCTGGGCCGGGCCCGCCGTCGAAAGGGCCCGCTCCGGCTGAAGCGGATGCGGGTGGAGATGTTGGACGGTGCGTCAGATCGCGCTTCGGCGCTGCCGCACTACAATCAAGGAACACACGCGACAAACCGGGTCGTCATGTCGGCGGCTCACCAAAGCGTACGAAGTTTGGAGGTTGCCTGCAATGGCTAAGGGTGTATTCGAACGAACCAAGCCCCACGTGAACGTGGGCACGATCGGCCACGTGGACCACGGCAAGACGACCCTCACGGCCGCGATTACCGCCGTGCAGGCCGCCAAGGGCCTGGGCACGTACAAGCCGTATGACGAAGTCGCCAAGGCCTCCGAATCCGACGGCCGCCGCGACCCGACCAAGATTCTCACCATCGCGACGTCGCACGTCGAGTACGAGTCGGAGAAGCGCCACTACGCGCACGTGGACTGCCCCGGCCACGCCGACTACGTCAAGAACATGATCACGGGCGCGGCCCAGATGGACGGGGCGATCCTCGTCGTCTCCGCCGCCGACGGCCCCATGCCCCAGACGCGCGAGCACATCCTGCTCGCCCGCCAGGTCGGCGTGCCGTACATCGTCGTGTTCCTCAACAAGTGCGACCTCGTCGATGAAGAGGAACTGCTCGAGCTGGTCGAACTCGAAATCCGCGAACTGCTCAGCAAGTACGACTTCCCCGGCGACGACGCCCCGATCATCCGCGGCGCGGCGTTCCCGGCCCTGCAGAATCCGCAGGATCCCGAGAAGAGCAAGTGCATCCAGGAACTCATGGATGCGCTGGACAAGTACATTCCCGAGCCGCAGCGCGAGACCGACAAGCCCTTCCTCATGTCGATCGAAGACGTGTTCTCGATCAAGGGGCGCGGCACGGTCGGCACCGGCCGCATCGAGCGCGGCGTGGTCAAGGTCGGCGACGAAGCCGAGATCGTCGGCCTCCGCCCCGACAGCCGCAAGACCGTCGTCACCGGCGTCGAGATGTTCAACAAGACCCTCGACCAGGGCCAGGCGGGCGACAACGTCGGCCTGCTGCTCCGAGGCGTCGAGAAGACCGAACTCGAGCGCGGCCAGGTGCTCGCCAAGCCCGGCAGCATCACCCCGCACACGAAGTTCAAGGGCGAGGTGTACGTGCTGACCAAGGAGGAAGGCGGTCGTCACAGCCCCTTCTTCACCGGCTACCGCCCGCAGTTCT
>CAUJHZ010000076.1 GCA_963205185.1 Planctomycetota bacterium
CGTTTTCGCCGTGGTTTGACGGGAATGATGGGCTCGATCAGGTTCCACAGTTCATCATCGAGAAGCGGCTTGGCCATGTGCGTGCCTCCTTGCACTGCACGGCACTTAGCAAGCCGCGTGCCATTGTGTTAGGGGCTCTTATCCAGAACTGGTTCTGCCGGCTTCTTGATTGCGGCCTTTGCGATTGTCAAACACGACAGCCAAAGGTCTCGCTTCCCCAATGGAGCAGACAGGTACTTCGAAAACTCGGCGTGAATTCGATCGAACTCCTTGGTGTACGGAAGCCGATCGATCTCGCCACGCGTCCTCGGCATCAATTCCTTGAGACGGGCCCGTTGTTTGGCGTTGAGCTTTGGAGCTTCGGTTCGCGACCGACGGTCTCCTCCCAACCCCTGCTTGCGAATCGCCAACATCAGTTTCCACAAGTCGGGTCGGGTCAACGCCATTGCGAACAGCGTTGAGGCGGTTCGTGCTTTCAATGCCGAGGCGCACACTGATACGATTCGGCGATTCAAGGAGCTGGATGCGCGATCGATCACAATGGCGGCGAGCGCCGTCTCAACGTGGCGGTGAGCCGCCGTGGAACTCGTTGTTTCGTCCTTCGAAGTCACCGGAATCGATCAGGCCCGCCACAAACGGATTGCCGAGGCTGTCCACCGCGACGGCATGTCCTTCTTCTCCGCCGGTCCCTCCCAGGAACAGCATCCATTCGAGGTCGCCCGTTGAGCCGACCTTGGCGGTATACGCGTCGATCAGGCCCCCGTGGAATTCATTCCTTCTCCCGATGAAGCCCGGGGAGTATGAGTAGCCAGTGGCGAATGCCGCGCCCGCGTCATCCATAGCGATGCCGAAGCCGTAGTCGGAAGCATTGCCGCCGAGGTAAGTCGCCCAGTCAATTTGACCCGATGCGCTGACCTTGGCGATGAAGGCATCACGGACACCGCCATGGTGGGAGTTGTTCTTGCCCTCAATGTCGGTCGAACTCGTTTCGCCGACGACGAACGCAGCTCCATCGCTGTCGCTCGCCACCCCGTACCCCTCATCCCGGCCGGTTCCTCCGACGTAAGTCATCCACTGCAGCTCGCCCGCTCCGTTGACTCGCGCGACAATGGTGTCGATGCCGCCGTGAGATGAGTTGTTTCGGCCCGTGAATTCCGCTGAGCCGGTGATGCCGGCCACGATGGATTCATCATCCCCTGTCACGGCAATGCCCTTGGCATCGTCATGGCCCTCGCCACCCACATACGTCATCCACTCCAGGTCGCCCGATGCGCCGATCTTTACGACGAAGGTGTCATCGTTGCCGTAGGGAGTGTTGTTCGCTCCTTCAAAGTCGTTTGAGAGCGTGTGTCCCGTCACGAGCGCAGCGCCCTGACTGTCGACGGCGATACCCGTGCCGTCTTCGGTGCTCGTCCCGCCCAGGTAAGTCATCCACACCAGTTGGCCGGATGCATCCACTTTGACCACAAATGCATCGACACCGCCGAACCTCGTGTTGTTCCGGCCGGCAAAGTCGTCTGACTGCGTGTTGCCCGTGATGAGCGAGGCTTCGCTGTCATCGACGGCAATGGCATGCGCCGCGTCACCCGAACGACCGCCGAGGTAGGTCATCCACTCCAGCTCTCCGGTGGCGCTAATCTTGAGTGCAAAGGCGTCCGTGCTGCCGTACGTCGCGTTGTTTGCTCCTTCGAAATCTGAAGAGAGCGTGCTGCCAGTTACAAGCGCGGCCCCTGTGCTGTCCACGGCGACGCCATACGCCTGCTCGTCACTGCTCCCTCCAAGGAACGACATCCAGTGCACATCGGGGTCGATCACGAGCGGCAGCGCCGGGTCCGGGGACTCAAGCAGCTCGATGGTGTAGGTGCGACGGTCCAGCACCTTGAACTGCGCATCCAGTTCGCGCCGTTCGCCTTCGGCGACCTGCCAGACGACAGGTGCGGCATCCGCGAGCGTACCAGGTGCCGTGGCAATCTGGAGGTTTCCGGTATCGTCGATACAGAGCGATTCAATCCCGTCATACGCGATTCGAACCTGTCGGTAGTCAGCACCAGGCGCGACGTGAAACTCGTACTTCAGCACACCGCCTTCGCTTCCCAGCACCTGCAGATTGACGCCATCGTACAGATTCATGTAGGTGACGGCGCCGAAGGACGGCAGCCCTCTCGCCATGCCTCGTCCTTTCCCACCCACGAAGTAGTTGAACCGCGCTTCTCGCGGCTGCGAGCCCCGAGGCATCACCGCGTTCGAGCCGGGAAAAGTCACGCCGAGCGTGAGCATCTTGTATGCGGTGAGCGTCGCTTCTCGAGGGTCCGAATCGATCTCGACGACACGCTCGACGCCACTGGTCGCCTGTTGACACAGGTGCATCGTCAATGCCGATTCGCGACAGGCGATGTCCATCCCGCGCGATCGCAGAGCGAATTGAACCGCGGCATCAGCCCACTGGCCCTGATTTGGGACGAAGTGGAGCCCCCGAAGGTCGAAGCGAATGGCCTTGCCAGCATCGGAACTCGCTTGCTCGGGTCCGGATTCCCTGAGCGATCCGAAGCAGTCATGGCAAAAGATTGCCAGAACCATGACGACTGTGGTGTTGAACGAGAGCATGATGTTTCCCTTGTGGGAGGTGTTCAGCGCCGTGCGGGCGCTGCTCGATGAGCGTGGCTTGGTGACGATTCCAACCGTCTTTGCGCGGTCGACTGAAGCGGTGCGGAATGCCGGCAGGGCGCCCTTTGAATATGCCGTGGTCGATGAGGCGCAGGATATCGGTGTGCCGCAGTTGCGGTTCCTCGCGGCTCTTGCTGGCGAGCGACTGGATGCGCTGTTTTTTGCCGGCGACCTCGGGCAGCGGATCTTCCAGACGCCATTCTCGTGGAAATCGCTCGGCGTTGATGTCCGAGGCCGATCGCACACCCTTCGCATCAACTACCGCACCTCGCACCAGATCCGCGAGCAGGCGGATCGGCTTCTGCCTGGCGAGGTGGCTGATGCGGATGGCATCACGGACACCAGAAGGGGCACGGTCTCGGCGTTCAATGGACCGGCGCCAACTGTGGGGGCATTTGGTTCGCCGCAAGCGGAAGTCGCGGCGGTCGCACAGTGGCTTAGGGAGCGGCTGGATAATGGGGTGCAGCCGCACGAGATCGGCGTGTTCGTGCGGTCGGCGGCGGAGATGCCGCGTGCACGGGAGGCGGCGAAGCGGGCCGGGCTGTCCGCGGTTGAGTTGGACGGCCGTGAGGATCAGCCGGACGGTTCCGCGGCCCTCTGCACGATGCATCTCGCAAAGGGGCTGGAGTTTCGCGCGGTTGTGGTGATGGCCTGCGACGACGAGGTGATTCCGTTGCAGGCACGCATCGAGGGAGTGGCTGACGAAGCCGACCTCGAGGATGTCTACAACACCGAACGGCACCTGCTCTACGTCGCCTGCACGCGGGCAAGAGAACAGTTGTTCGTGACAGGACTGGAGCCGGTGTCGGAGTTTCTGGATGATCTGCAGTCGTAGAGGGACGGCAGCTGATGTATCTCAGCAGTTGCCCGGCTGGCGTGCCCTCGCGCCCAGTGTTCGAACGCGATGTCGGCTTGACAGGCGCGCGAGCGCGAAGCAGCCTATTGAGCCCCGCTCGGCCAGCCATCGGCGGGCGTCAGTCGCCGCGGGCCGGGCCCCGCAGCAACGGCCGATCGGTTAGGACCCCGATCAAGGCTCGAGCTGCGCAACATCGCCTACGCGCATTGAGGGCAGGTTCAGGCAGTACTGAGAGTGCCGTGGCGCTGGGCTAGCAAGCATCGCCGTAGTCAGGGTCGGACGGTCGCCGCAGCAACTGTGCCGACTTTGGCGGTTCCAGCTGCTGCACCAAGCTGCAGAGCCGCCTTCTCCACCGGATCGTCGGTTAGCCGAAGCAATTCCAACAGTTGCGGCACCTTGCCGCTCTGCACCGCGGTACAACCGATAGTCTGGAAATACTCCACAATGCGCGGCTTACCCCAATACGGCCGTGCATCTTGAAGTGCGCCTTCGAAGTCGCCGCACTCAATCCGGGCGCGAACCACTTCATGAAGCCACAGCATTCGGCTCTCAGAATCGACTGAACCTTGGGATGCCTTGACGGCGGCAGTGAAGGAGCCTCGGGCAGCACCACCGAACCCCGCATTGGCTTGTGCAGTGGCGATAGCCTGCCACGCCCGCGCGAGCGGCATGTCCTCACTCTTGATGAGTCCGGTTGTGGTGATCGCATCGTCGATTCTGCCATCATCGGCCTGTGAAATCGCGATGTGTGCCAGGGCCAGTTCCTTCTGGGTTGCCTCATCGATTTGAGAGACAAATCCAAACGCCTGATCAAAGCGACCGACTGCAGCCAATGCGCCGATCAACTGCAGCTGTGCGTTGCGTCGCTTCATCGGAGTCTCAATCATACTGACATCGGTGCTGGTTCGATCAATCAGACCCTGCACTTGCTGGAAATCACCGGATTTCCCAAGATGGCAGATCGTTTCGCACAGCACGTGCACCCGCGCCGCGACGGCGACCTCCGATTCGATTCGATTCACGTGACTCTGTGCGACAAGGAGGTCGTTTGAGGCTATAGCCGCGAACATCGCCGAATAGTGCGCGCCGACACTACCTTGAGGAGCCATGGCCAACAAGTGCGAATTCAATTCGGACGTAGCGCTGGTCGGCACACGATTCGTCGCCGCAGCTCTATCCTGCTCTGACTCGATGGCGGACGCACAGGTGGCGGCGCCGCCGAGATCCCCGCAAATGATGCGGTCGGACACGAGTTCGCCGAGGATTCGATCTCGGGCCGAGAGATCAGTTATTGAAGAGAGGGTTTCGACGGCAAGTCGAGTCGTGCTCTCTGACTCCGCATTATCGCCCGCAGTGCGTTGGGCCCACGCAATGTCTAGCAATGCAGCGGTCTTCTCCTTGAGTCTGCCCACCTCGGCGGACGAGGGTTCAAAGCGCGCGACCAAGTCGATTGCCTGCTTGAAGGCACCCGCAGCGCCGGTTGCGTCGCCCGCTACCGCATGAGCGCACGCCATGGCGGCACATGCCCTTGCTTTCACGAAGGCCACATGCGGCACTTCCGCTCGGCTTGCGGTGCGCAACGCACGATCCAGTTCGCCGCAATGTACTTGCGCACCGGCAACCGCACATCGACTCTCCATGGTCGACCAAGCGTCCAGAGCAGCCCATCCGGCGCGAGGAAACGCGCCTATCGCCTCATCAAGATGCCTCTGCGCACTTTCATCATCGCCCCCGCTCGCTTGGGCAATCGCGATTGCCAGATAGACGTCATGAGCGAGAGGTCCGCGGATGGCCGAATGTCCCGCTGATGCCACCGCACCAGCAGTGTCACCGATCTCCAGCTGGGTGAGAGCGATAGCCATGTAGCCCTCTACTTGGAGGCTCGATTCAATCTGCATCACCGTTGTCTTTGCGCCGCTCAGATCATCGGCTCGCACTTGATTGCGGGCGATCGCGAGGTAGGCATGCTTCTGCAAGGCAGGATCCTTGATGTAGCGTACCGCGTCGATCGCATCGCCAAATCTCTTGGCGGCTGCAAGAGGGCCAACCGCCTTGGCGTCAGCGACGGCCATGGTGCTGTAGACATCGGCAGCACACCCGAAGAGAATGTCCGACAGCACCGCCCGCTCATTCTGATTGCGAATCTGCTGAACGGACGTCTTTGCTTCGCCAAGCCACCAGGTTGGATCACTGACAGTCGGCGTACCCGGGCGTGAGAAGAACAGCCCGGCCATTAGAGCAACGAGCGCCGTTGCGAACCAGTAGGTTCGATGGCGCTGGCACGCCAAGCCGCCATGCATTCGCTGCAGCATCGCGCAACTTCGATTCATGAGTGCCCCCAAGCAGTAAGGATGTCGTCGGTTTAATCGGACGCGAGCGTTTTGATCCCTACTTCACATCTTCCGAGGCCCGCGGCGTAATGGGTGGGATAGTCGCTTTCCCAGTGCGGGAGCCAGCCTCGAGCCGCTCGCGCATTCAGCAGCGCGATCGCCTGCTTGAACAGTTCGGCCGCCTGCTCATAGTGCGCTAGGCGCTCCGCGGCAAGCTTCGTTGGATCGTCACCAATTTCCAGATGCGCTTCCGCCAGCCAGAGCACGCTGATCTCGTGAGATCGAACGATGCGCTGGTCCTCGGAGTTCTGGGCGGCGAGCGCGGCGGCGATCGGGACGGCCTGAGCGCCTAAGCGGAGGCCCTCGTCGAAATCCCCGGCTTCGAAACAGGCCCTGCCCAATCGACTGCGGGACAGCACATCAAAGTAGCCAGCTCGCGGGTCCTCAGGATGCGCTGCCGTCCGGGCGCAGAACCACTCGCTTACGGGTTCGAGTTGCTCTGCCGCTTCGCGGAACCGGCCCGTCGCGATCAGCATCTCGCCTTGCCAGGAGAGCGCCACGTTGTACTCAAAGAGGATTCGCTCGTCGCCGGGATGTTGTGCGACCAGCGACTCCCCGATGCGCAAGGCCTCCTGCCCCTCGCGGATCATCGCCTCGGCATCGCCTTCCGACTCGCGCTCCCAGCCGTCGATGACCAGCGCGTGCATCAGGTCCAGCCGCGGCTCAATGGCTTGCGATCGGGCGACGACGCGGCGGAGCAACTCAACGCCGCGCTCCAGGTGCGGGATGAGACCCGGTTCCTTTCCCGCCCCTTCGCCCGGAGCGGCGGCTTCGGCGCGCCGAACGCAGACCCGGCCGAGCGCGTGGACGATCGGCAGGTCATCCGGATACCGGGATGCGAGCGGTTCGAGAATACTCAGCGCCGTATCGTAATAGGTGCGGGCGGCATCCACGTCGCCGAGACTGAACATCTTCGTGTTGCCGGTGACATCACCGAGCCGCTCGTACGCCAGGGCAAGGTCGAGTAGGAAGGCGGGGTCGTCCCCGGCGTCCGAACGAATCTGCTCGAGATAGGTGCGAGCAGTGTCCACCAGATCTCGCCGAACGGGCGTGGATCCCGGAAGGGGCGCGATGCCATCATGCATTTTGAAGATCGCAGCTTTGGCGAAGCTCCACAGCGACGCGACATTCCGTTCACTGCGCTCTTCTGCCGCTCTTGCGAGGAAATACTCGCGCGTGCTTACTCCCGTTGCCGTGACGAGCGTCAGGATGAGAACGCACGCGGCCGCCACGGCGGCGCGATGCCGCCGGACAAACTTTCGGATCTGGTAGGTCCGGCTTCGCGCCGGCTTGCGGACGGGCTCGCCCTCGACGATTCGCCGCAGTTCGGCGGCGAACTCACCTGCAGTCTGGTATCGCGCCTCCGGCGCCAGGTCCATTGCAAGATGGATCACATCGGCAATGTCGCCCTTGAAGCGCTCATCAACCCTCCCTAACGGAATGATGTCTCCCGACCCTACGGCCTGCATGAGCTTGAACCGGTCCGAAAGATCATTGAACGGAAGGCGGCCGGCGAGCAACTCGTAACCCAGAACGCCGAGCGAGTACACGTCGATCAGCACCGAAACGTGCTGAGGATCACCGGTGAACCGCTCGGGACTCATGTAAGGCATCGTCCCGTCTGTGGCGGCGTGGCGGCTCGTCGCCGAGCGTGCGATGGCGTCGTCGTCAATGAACCGGGCTACGCCGAAGTCGAGAACCTTCGGCTGGCCGTCGGCGGTCACTTTGATGTTCGACGGCTTGAGATCGCAGTGCAGCACGCCGCGCTGATGGGCGTAGTGGACGGCGTCGCAGATCTTAGCGAGCAGTTCAAGCCGCTCGTCGATCGAAAGGTCGCGGCTGTGCACGGAGTCGAGAAGCTGTGGGCCATCGACGAACTCCATCACGAGATACGGCGTCTCGCGACCATCACCGAGATTGAGCACGTCGGCGTCGATGAGCCTGGCAATCCAGGGGTGCTCCAGGCGTCCCAGAATCTCCGCCTCGCGCCGGTACCTTCGGCGGACCTCGTTCGCGGCGAGCGATGGCCGCAGGAGTTTGAGCGCCACCCGCCGCCTGGGATTCTTCTGCGTCGCCCGATAGACAACACCCATCCCGCCGTCGTCGAGGTGGCGCTCGATGATGTACCGCCCGATGTCGGTGCCGGGCTGAAGGTTCCACGCCATCTGCACGGCGGGTCGGGCGTGGACCGACGATTCGAGAAAGTCGCCGACCCACGGCTGCCCGGCCAGTTGCTCCTCGACTTCGGCGCGAAGCGCCTGGTCCTGGCCGCACCGTGCCGCCAGCAGGGCTGGCCGGTCGGCCGGGGCGACGGCCAGCGCCTCGTCGAAGATGGCCCACATCGCATCCCAGCGTGAGGGTTCAGGCGGCGTCATCGGAGTCGCGGGATCGGCGGATTTCATTCTTGAGCCACACTCGGGCGTGCGCCCATTTGCGTTCGACCGTCTTTTCGCTCACATCCAGGACCCGGCCCGCCTGCGCGTCGGTGAGCGATACGAAGAACTTCAAATGAACGACGCTCCACATCATCTCATCGCGAACCTTCAGGCGCTGGAGGGCCAAGTCAAGCGCGATCAGATCGTCGTAATCGGGCGTGGACTCCGAGTCGCCGCAGAGCGAATCAAGCTCGACGTCCACTCTGCGACCCCGCATCCGCGCCTTTTTCTTGGCCTCGTCGATGAGATAGTACTTCATCGCGACGGCGGCGGTCGCGTAAAAATGGCCCTCGTCCTTCCACGTGCGGCCCGAGGCGAGCAGGCGACACCAGACGGTGTTCAGAACCGAACTTCGATCGTGGGGATAGAACGGCCCCTCGCGCCGCAGCAGGTTACCCGCCATCCGCTTGAGTTCATCGTAAATGGCCCGGACGTTCTCGTCGTCAGGCGTGGGCGACCGTTCCCGCTCCCGTGATTCGTCAGCGTCGTCGCGATCGTCATCGTCATCTTCATCTTCATCTTCAGGGTCGGCAGCGCCGATGCAGACTTGTGTCACAGGTGACTCCTTCTGCGCTACATCATACCAGAAGATTCTGAAAAACAACCAAAAAGGTGTCCCTCTCGCACAACTTTTCGCGCTTATGCAAGAGGAGGACCGCGGTCCCCCCAACGGCCTCCGCCGGCCGGGCGCACAGCGCCCCGGCCGGCAGTTGTGAATTGCCCGGGGATACCGCCTGTGTCGGTCTCGCTCGATAAGAGAAACGTCGTCGGGAGAGGTGAGTTGATGGAATCTGAACGAATTCGTGCCATCCGCTACCACACCAAGGCCGTGTGCTGTGCACTTGCGGCCATTTCCCTTGTAGCTCTGATTCCCGCGCCCGGGCTCGCGCAGGAGGAGTGGCAGAGACTTCACAAAGTTTCGATACCCGGAATCCGATCCGGGGCTGTCTTTGGCCACTCCGTAGACTTCTATGGAGACCAGGTCGTGGTCGGCGCCCCCGGTGGTCCCGGAGGTTACAACAGCGGATCATGGCCGGGACGGGCGTACCTCTGCGACTGCGAAACGGGTTCGATTGCTTTCACCCTGACTGCCTCAGACGCCAACGCGGCAGACAATTTCGCTTGGTCGGTTGGCATGACGAATGAATTCGTAGTCGTCGGCGCGCCCTTGGCAACAGGTCAGGGCACCGGGCAGGCGTATGTATTTGATGCCACGACGGGAATTGAACTTCGACGAATACTTGCGTCCGATGGCCAGTTCGGCGACCACTTCGGGACTTCCGTCGCAATCAGCGGCGACCGATGCACTATTGGCGCATTCGGAGGCAACCGAAGTCCCAGCATTCCCGACACAGGGGCTGCCTATGTCTACAACGTTCGCACCGGGGAGCAACTCCGTAAACTAGTGCCATTCGATGGCGCCTTGGGAGATATGTACGGGTCGGCTGTCGCACTCCATGGCGACATCGCTGTCATTGGCGCTCCTAAGGACGATGACAATGGCAGCGGCTCCGGGTCGGCCTATGTCTACAACATCGCCACCGGCGAGCGGTTGTTCAAGCTGCTACCCGTGGATGGGCATGCCAATAACCTATTCGGCCAATCCGTTGCCATCCACGGTGCTCGCGCAGTAGTTGGTGCAGAGGACTTCAACAACGGCCGACGAGGTGCGGCGTACGTCTTTGACTTGAACACAGGTGCGCAATTGTGGAAACTTCAGGCTTCTGACGCGGCGAACCTCGATTTGTTTGGTGTGAGCGTTGCCGTCTACGGCAACCGAGCGCTGATCGGCGCTCGAGCCAATGACAATCAGTCACTGCCGGACAACGGAGCCGCCTATCTGTTCGACATCGACACCGGCGCTGAACTTCTCAAACTGATCGTATCTCCCTCCGAGAACGGTCGGCACTTCGGAAGCGCAGTAGCGATTGACGGCACGAGACTGATAGTTGGAGCGGAAGGCGACAACGAGCAAGGCACCAACACAGGCGCCGCGTACCTGTTCAGGGGCATCCCTAATCTGGTTGCGTCGCCGGATCCACTGGAGTCCAGTCTGGACGCCACCTTCTCAACGACCAACCTGACACCCGGCGCAAGCGCCTACCTCGCCTACAGCGTGCGCGGCCTCGGCTCAGTGTACTTCGCACCGCTCAATGTCACCATTGACCTGCTTCACCCCAAGCAGATCGGGCCGGCGCTGACCACGAACGTAAACGGCCAGGCGCAGTGGACCCTGCACGTGCCGCCGATTGCCAACGCCGTCCCCATCTGGTTCCAGGTGGTTCAGTTCGAGAACAAGACCAACGTCGTCGAGACGCAGATCGTGCCGTAACGAGGCAAGCCCCGGGAGCCCACCCGGCCGCCGGGCGAAAGACAGGAGAGGTGATCATGTCGAGGAGATGGATCGCGGCGCGGCTGGGGCGGCTCTGCATCATGGGCGCTGCGATCGCTGCCGGCGATGCGGCGCTGGCCGGGCCCGAGCGACTGCGACTGACCGACGCGTCCGCCTGGGGCGGGTTCTTTGCCGGCGGGCCGTACGAGGTCCAGCCAACAAACTTCGGATTCGCCCCCGGCGGCGTCGGCCAGCACGGCGCCAACGCCGGCCACTTCATCACCTTCGCGGTCGAGGCGAGTGGCGATCTCTGGGAAGGCCCGTTCCAGTATCAGGTCGGCTTCAGCGAAGCAGCCGTCGGCAATGGCGTCGGCGGCGGCAACCCGGATGAACTGGACGATCGCACGGCGTACCTGTATACGACCTTTCTGTCCGGCCAGCTTACCGCCAAACTCGCCTCGTTCAATGGCTCGAACTTCGCGTACGGCCAGGCCGCGTCGGGCAGCGCGCTGCAGGACGCCATCTGGAACATCGAACAGGAGATTGGAAACGCGGTGGGACTGGCGGCGAGCCTGGTGGCGCTTGCCGACGCGGCCGTTGCCAACGGCGGGGAGTGGTTCGGCAAGGGGATCGGCGACGTCCTGGTGATGAACATCACCGACGCGGGCGGCTACGCTTTCCAGGACCTGCTCGTGCTCCGCCCGACGCAGGTGCCGCTTCCCGCTCCACTCGCCAGCGGGCTCGTGGGAGTCGTCGGCATGATGGGATGGACGCGGCTGCGCCGTTTGTCTTGCCAGAAGCGCCACGCCAGACCTCGCGAAGAGGTGGTTGGCAAGCGGAGTCGCAGATGCACGTGCTCGGCTCAGAGCCTCCATACCTGAGGAGTCTCCACGACGCGCCTTGATGACTCGTTCGCCAGACAGCGATCGAAGGGAGAGTAGATTGAAACCACTCCATGTGCCTCGTGCCGCATTCACCCTCGCGGCTTTCGGCTGCATCTGCCTCCAATCGCCTGCACTGGCGCAATGTGAGGTTGCCAAGCTCCGAGGCTCCGACGGCGCAGCGGGTGACGCATGGGATTGAGCGCGGGCAGACTGCCCGTGATGCAATCAATTCATGTCGCGGTCGCCGCTACGGGCCAATTCGCGATCAGTTCGCCCAGGCGATCCCAATGATTTGCGGTGTGGGCACGAATACTCGGCGTCCGGAGAAGCTCACGCGCGGCAGCCTGATCGCTTCCCTCATACTTCCACAGGAGCCAGACCAACTCAGCGGTGTAGTCAGGCGTCAGCCCGAGAAGCGCGCGCCGAGCCTCCCCAGTCGCTTTGTTGTTCGCTGGCCGCCACTTTGCCCCATGCTTCACGAGCAAGTGGATCGCCTTTATTGCGTCGCGAGTTTCATGGGTGTCTGCCTTTCGGCGCTTGTTGCCATCGAGCCAACGGGAACCGCCTACATCGGGGAAATAACCACAGCAACCCATGGATTCGATGCACTGCGAAATCGCCGGACAGCCGAGTTCCGGGGACTCGTTGGGATCCAACCCCTCCTCCAATAGCCGCCGCAGGATTTGAACGCCAAGGCCACACGTGAGGTTTCCGAGCACTTTACGAGAGACGTCACCGCGCAACCGCGATCGAATCGGTTTGAGTTCCAGTACCTCGTAATGATGAGCCGACGCCGCGAGTTCGATGGCCGAGAGTCCGCCGTCTTCGTCGTCATAGGGCTCCTGCCCTGGCACGCTGGTTCCGTGACTGAGAGGATCTGCTCCCGCCCAGAGCAAGAGTGACGCCCACTTGAGGTTGCCTTCGTAGCAGTGGTGGCGAAGTGCGATGTCCGCCTGCTCCTGGAGAGCTTCGTCCTCGGCGCGCCACCGCTTGTAGACCGGCAATGCTGTGCGAATCCGATTGCGAAGCGCCTGAGCAATTGGATCACCGGTGCGGAGATCGCCGCCATGCTCAATGATGTAGTTCATGATCTCAGGATCCCAGCTTGCGAACACCCGCGCCATGTCGATTGACTCGACCTCGAAACCGTGTTCGACGAGCAGTTGGACGAGGTCATACCGCCTCGTATCGAGGGCGCGCTCCATGGGAGAACCGCGTCCTTCGGGTTCTTGAGCCGCTCCCGCTTGCAAGAGGATCTGAACAAGGCTGTGGAAACCCCGATCGATCGCCCATTCCAGAGGAGTCAGAGGCCTGGTCTTCTTTGGCGCGGGAGGTGGCATGTTGACCGCTTTGCCCAATTCGATCCAAGCCTGCACGCCGAACAGGTCTCCCCTTTTGACAAGGTCTACCAGCGGCGCAATGGCGTTGCGATCTACGGCGCGTCGGATTGTGTCAACCAAAGGTTCCATGGCTCATCCATTCCCGCTGCTTGGCGCCTGCCGTCAGCCAAGATCCTCGTCGAGTACGGAGGGCGGACTGTGCCGCAAGGGGTCGAGACGATCTGCTTGGTCGGTCGCCCAGGTGATCCACTCTCCCACTTCGGTGCTGAGTTCTTTTCGACCAGCGTCCGTGAACGCAATTCGGACGGCCTCGATGAATCGTCTCAACTCACACGCGCGACTCCAGGCAGATACTTCGTCCAGCAGTTGATCGATACGGGCCCGCTCCTCATTCTGTTTCCGCCTCTTCTCCTCGAAGATTCGCGCCGCTTCCTGTCGCCGGAGGGCTTCCTCTCGATGCCGCGCTTCCTCCACTCGTCGCTCCTCTTGTCGACGCCTTGTCTTCGCGACCAGACTGAAGATTCCAGCCACGAATCCGTGAACACGATCCTCCAGTCGCAACTTCTTGGTGTCTCCCCAGGCGCGACGGCCCCGGCTGCCGGCATTGCAAATCCTCAGTGTCAGCCTCGTAGATGGCCTGAGTGATTTCTCGAATCGACTGTGACCGAATTCGTACCGACCGCTGAAATCCTGAGCGTCGATTGGCGTTTGGATCGTCTCCAGCGCCTCGATGATCTCGAATCCGACGGTGATTCCGTTCACGTTCACCAAAGGACCTGCTACCACCCGGTGCCCCAATCCTTCCATCACCCGGATCACAGCATCCAGAATCAGCAGCGCCCGCGGCAGTAACCCTCTTGACACTGCTACCCGGAGCGTCGCGTCACTCGGAGCAATGAGGATGTGGTTCTCGTCAGCTTCCGCCTTCTGGAACTGGCCCATCGCCTGCTGCACGAGTTCGTGGGCGCCATCCAGCGTTGTCGAAACGACAACAGGCACGCGCTTGCGAAGATCCACCACGGTGCCCGCCGATTCGTCCCGCGGCGGCTGCTCTGCCGGCGGCAATGGAATTCGCACTTCTCGATCTGCGTCCAAGAGCGGAGCCCGCTGCGGATGCTTCCCGTTCTGGAGTTTCGCCCAATACCCACGCGGCGGACAAGGGACTTCAAACCGGCGACACAGTTTGGCAAGGCCGACATCTGAGATTCCGTACGACCGAGTGAGCCGTGCCAACGGTCGCGTCCAAACAAGTTCATAGAGTTCTTGTCTCGACACGGTCTTGGTCTGCATCGCCGTCCTCCAGGGATGATGCTTGCCCAACACTACCGTTCATCGGTGCAACTTGACGCAGTTCGGCACTGCGATTTGCAATTCTAATCGGCTGGTGTAAACTCGTCTGACAGCATCGTTTGGAGCCGTCGGCGGCCGTCGATCTGTGGTGAATCACACCCGTGAGGTCACTGGTTCGAGTCCAGTATCGCCCACTTTCGATAAGTCCAGCCGGGCGAAGAGATTGCTGAGGCTTCTTTTCGCTCGCCAATGCACGGCTGTCGCGACTCCAGTTTCCGCACTGTACTAAGCGTACTTTCCGCAGTGTACTAAGCGTACTAAGAGTTGGAGATCGCGCCGGTGTCACGCAAGAAACGCAGTAGTTGAACGGATCGAGTGCGCATCGTTGCGCGCGTCTCGAGCGCCGAGCCTCTGCAAGGTTCTCCCGGTAGATCGCACACTTCGTGTGGCCCGGCCGCCACGGGAGCGGGTCGGGTGGTGGCTTTGGGGGTGTTTCGCCTGGCGCGGCGAAGCGCCAGGCTGGCTTGGAGGGTCGCCCGCACTACGCCTGGCGTCGGCCGATGAGCGGAATGCTGCGGTGCTCAATCCAGGCGCCGATCGCACAACATGCTGAGACCGTCAGCGCCAAGCCAAAGAGCAGGCCGCCGTCGTCCTGAACGACGATCCCGAGGCGCGTGAGATGGCTCGCAATAGCACCGAGCATGACGCCCAGACCCAGCAGCGCGCCGAGCCAGCCGGTGGATGGAATGAGCAGCAGGACGGCTGCAACCAGTTCGACCGCGCCCGAAAGCCAGCGGCCCCACGGCTCGACGCCCAGCGTCGAGAAGATGTAGACGCTCTCGGCCGAGCCGGTGAATTTGAAAAAGAGCGTCTGAACGAGAATAACCGCCGCCAGGATCCGTGCGATCCAGCCAATGACCACGATGGTTCCGCGCCGAGCATCGGTCATGGCGCCATGATAGGCCGCCTCGGCGCTCCGGCGATCGAAACACCGGCGCTCGATCCGGGGCTGCGGTCCTGGAGCACCATCGCCAGGTCGTTGCGATCGAACTTGTCGAACCACTCTTCCCATGGCACGTGCTCGAGGTCCTCGTCTTCGCCATAGCTGGGGAAGTCGATGCGAAGCACCCCGGTCGCATCGCCGCCGCGCGCGTGGGCGCCGTGGTCGATGGCACGGTTCATCCCTCCACCCTGCTGCGCTCACCCGATCGCGCTGCGCGCGACCGCGCCTGGCAGGATCTTCTCAGCGACTTTCAGGTCATCGGCGGTGAGTTCGCTCACCATCGCAGGCAGCACGCGTGAACGGAGCGCGCCTCTGAAGCCGTTTTCACTTCGAATTCACAGGCGGTTCACGGCCGCACACTAGCGTCCTGATGAACGAGAGGGCCTCGGGGCGATGATGGATCGAACTGCATTACAGCCGAAGCGATCGAGTGCGGCGGGTGCGATGGCTGTGCTCGGCGGGGTCGGGCTCGTCGCGCTGTGCGGCATGGCCGTCTGGCGCCACCTCAACCGCTATCACTTCGCCGGCCGCGTCGTCCTCATCACGGGCGGGTCGCGCGGCCTCGGCCTTGTCATGGCCAGGCAACTCGCAGCGCAAGGCGCCCGCGTGTGCATCTGCGCCCGTGATGGCGACGAACTCGACCGCGCCCAGCGCGACCTGAACGAAATGGGCTTTGAAGCGCTCACCTGCACGTGCGACATCAGCGACGAGCGGGATGTGCGCGAGATGATTCGCTGGATCGAAGATCGATGGGGCCCCGTTGAAGTCCTCTTCAACAACGCAGGCGTTATCCGCGTCGGGCCCATCGAAGCGATGACCGCAGATGACTACGAATACATGCTCGACGTGCATCTGCGCGGGCCGCTGAACACGATCAACGCCGTCATACCGGGCATGCGGCAGCGAGGCGGCGGCCGCATCGTCAATGTCTCCTCGATCGGCGGGCTCATGCCCATCCCCCATCTCACCCCCTATTGCGCGAGCAAGCACGCGCTTGTCGGGCTCTCGCAGGGCCTGCGACTGGAACTGAAGAAGTACGGCATCGTCGTCACCACCGCGTGCCCCGGCCTGACGCGCACGGGCAGCCAGGTGCAGGCCGAATTCAAGGGGCAGCACCAGCGCGAATACGCCTGGTTCAGCATCGGCGCTTCCATGCCGCTCGCGTCTGAAAGCGCCGAGCGGGCCGCGGCGCAGATCATCAATGCCTGCCGATACGGCAAAGCGCGAGTAACGCTGACGTTCCAGGCCAAGGCGGCAGCGCTGGCCAATGCGGTCGCGCCGGGACCGACCAGCTGGCTGCTCGAACTCGTCAACCGGGCGCTGCCCGGCGATGGAGGCATTCACGACCAGGTGGCCAAAGGGCTGGAAAGCCAGTCGGCCTGGTCGCCCTCGCTGCTCACCGTGCTGGGCGATCGCGCGGCTCGCCGCAACAACGAAATCGGCCCGGGTGCGCGGCACAACGGGCGGCGGCGCTTCTCCTTCGAGTGACTGGCACGCCCACGTTCACAAACAGGAACCTGATCATGGAACGAAATATCGCCGTCCCCGAACAGATCGGTTCGCTCCTCGCCGGCGGCACCATGTTCGCCATGGGCGTTCGCCGCGGAGGCCTGAGCGGCATCATGTCAATCGTCGCCGGCAGCGCGCTGCTCGCGCACGGCGTTTCCGGGCGCAGTCGCGTCTACCAAGCGCTGGGTGTGGACACCGCGCACGGCCCCGGCTGGCGCGAGATCATCGAGCGCGCTTCGCACGTGCATGACTCCATCGCCGTGAATCGCCCGCCCGGAGAGGTGTTCCGGTTCTGGCGCGACGTGGGCAATCTGCCCCGATTCATGCTCGATATCGAGTCGGTCGAGGACCTGGGCCACAATCGATCGCGCTGGCACGCGCGGGGCCCACTGGGCGTGGATGTGCGCTGGGACGCCGAGATTGTCGAGGAACAGGCCGACCGGCTGATTCGCTGGCGCACCATCGATTCGGAATCGAATGTCGAACACGAAGGTGCGGTTCGCTTCGAGCCGGCGCCGGGAAACCGAGGAACCATCGTGCGCACCGACTTCCACTGGAAACCGCCCGGCGGCGTGGTTGGCGCCGCTGCGGCTCGCCTGCTGCCGCAGGATCCGGCGCGGCGCGTGCGCGAAGACCTGCGCCGCTTCCGCCAGTTGCTCGAAGCGGGTGAAATCGCCCGCACCGGCCCCGAGTCGGAGGGAAGCCGCCGTCGACTTCAACGCCAGCGGGATGAAGTGCGCGATGAAGTCGAGGAAGCCGGAGTCGAGTCGTTTCCCGCGAGTGACCCGCCGTCGTTCGCGGCGCCGTGAAACCGCGGCAACAAAGCTGAACCACCACCCCAGGACCGAGAGGCCGTCTCATGCGCGCCGTCTGCTGGAAGAAGAAGTACCACGTCGAGGTCGAGCAGGTTCCTGATCCCGAAATCCTCAACCCGCGCGATGCGATCGTCCGCGTCACGCTGACGGCCATTTGCGGCTCGGACCTGCATCTCTACGACGGCTTCATCCCCACGATGAAGTCCGGCGATGTGCTCGGCCACGAGTTCATGGGCGAAGTGGTCGAGGTCGGTTCGGAAGTAACGAACCTCTCGCCTGGCGATCGCGTGGTCGTGCCGTTCAACATCGCGTGCGGCCGGTGCTTCTTTTGCTCGCGCCACATGTGGTCGTGCTGCGATAACTCGAACCCGAACGCATGGATTGCCGAAGCCGCCTATGGCCACTCCCCCGCCGGCCTCTTTGGCTACTCGCACATGCTCGGCGGCTACGCTGGCGGTCAGGCCGAGTATGTTCGCGTGCCGTTCGCCGACACCGGGCCGATCAAAGTGCCCGAGGGCGTGCCGGATGAAGCGGTGCTGTTCCTTTCGGATATCTTCCCAACCGGTTACCAGGCGGCCGAGAACTGCGACATTCAACAGGGAGATGTGGTCGCCGTGTGGGGCTGCGGGCCGGTCGGCCAGTTCGCCATTCGCAGCGCGCTCATGCTGGGCGCGGAGAAGGTCTACGCCATTGATGAACACCCCCGTCGCCTCGCCCTGGCGCGAGCAGCGGGCAATGGAAACGGTCACGCCGGCCGCGTGGCGACGATCGACTTTGACGATGAAGGCGTCTACGAGCACCTCATGGAGGCCACAGGCGGCCGCGGCCCGGATGCCTGCATCGACGCAGTCGGCCTCGAGGCGCACGGAACCACCATCGACGCCGTCTACGACCGCGTCAAAGTTGCCACGCGACTGGCGACGGACCGGATTCATGTGCTGCGGCAGGCGGCCCGGGCCATCCGCAAAGCCGGAACGCTTTCCATTCCCGGCGTGTACGGCGGATTCGCGGATAAGTTCCCCATTGGCGCCATCTTCGGCAAGGGGATCAAGATCCGTTGCGGCCAGACACACGTGCATGACTACATGAAGCCGCTTCTGGAGCGCATCGAGAACGACGAGATCGACCCTTCGTTCATCATTTCGCATCGTTATTCGCTTGACGAAGCGCCAGAGGCGTATCACCAGTTCCGCTACATGCCCAATGAATGCACAAAAGTGGTGCTGACGCCCTGATGCTCTTTGAGCTTGCATCCTTCGCCACTTGCATTCGTCGCCATGAACTCGTTTCTTGAACGACCGCGACGATCATCCGCGCGTAGACCAGCGGGGCGTCGAACGCGCCCAGCACTGCACCTGCTGCGGCGAAGCCCTGCGGCGAGATCGGCTCCCCACCCGGCGCCGACGAGTCGGCGCCGGGTGGTTCATCTCCGCCACGAGTGCGTCAGGGTCTCTCAATCCTTCGCTGTGAATGCCTACATCACGGCACGGGCCGCACTCGGGTTGACCGCGGATTCCGCGATCTCTGTCAGCTTTCTGTCGGTCTGTTTCTCTTCGGTGAGCGTCTGCTGGAGCAGGTCGGCCACGTCGTCACGGCCGATGCGCTGTGCAAAGTTTCGTGCCGTGCCATACCCTGCTATTTCATAGTGCTCGACGCGCTGCGCCGCGGCGATCAGCGCTGCATCGCGCACCGAGGGATCACCCTTGGCCTTGATCATGTGCTCGCCTTCCTTGATCAGGCCCTTCATCGCATCGCAGGTCTCGCGCTCGGCCTCGCGGCCGAGCATCTGGAACACCTGTTCGAGCCGCCTGACGTGGCCCTGAGTCTCCTGCAGGTGGCTGCGAAACGCGGACGCCAGAGCGGGCGACTGGGCCGCGTCGGCCATCTGCGGGAGCGTGTCGACCAGCCGCTTCTCCGCATCGTACAGGTCTTCCACCTGGTTGATCAGCAGGTCCTGCAGGTTGTGAAATTCGTCGTTGAATAGGTTCATTTCACTGCGTCCTTTGCTTCTCGGAAACGAACAGCGCGCCACTCAACACCGATCAGAAGCGCACGGTTGCGTTGGTCACAGGGGATACGTGGAGATTGTACCGAGGGCCCAATCCGCCGCTGACCGGCAAATTGCCTGTCCACCCCGCCGCAACGTGCTTAACGAGGGCGCCCCGCGTCGATAGCCGGGCCGCTCTGCATGTCCTCATTGCATGCGTTTGGGACCTGTACTGCCGAACCGGCTCCGGAATAATGAACATGGAGGAGTGGCCGCTGAGCCGCCCGCCGACAGGTTCGAGAGCAAACGCGAAGAGAGGGTGTCGCCATGACCATGATCCTGCTTGCACTAGGCTTCATTTCCGCCGCCGCCATCGTTGTGGGCGCCATCCGCCTGCAGAACGCGCTCTTCCGCACGGCAGCGCTTCTCTTTGCGCTGATGGTGTTTTTCGTCTTCTTCGCGTTCAGTTCGATCCGCTACGTCGGCGAAAACGAAGTCGGCGTGGTTATCCGCAACTTCGGCTCCGATCTGCCGCAGGGCTCGATCATCGCCACCAAAGGAGAGAAGGGGCCGCAGGCGTCGATCCTCGGTCCGGGCTGGCACTTCTGGCTCTGGCCGGTGATCTTCGACATTGAGACCTCGCCCATTCTCGAGATCGACAACGACGAAGTCGGCCTGATCACCACCGCCGACGGGCAACCGTTGCCGACCGGAGTCGCGTTCGCGGAGGAATGGCAAGAGGCGAGTTTCCGCCAGATGCTCGACGCCGAGTATTTCCTAACGAAAGGCAGCGGGTTCAAGGGTCCGCAAGCCTCGGTGCTCAAGCCGGGCAAGTACCGCTTCAATCCCAAACTCTACCGCATCGAGAAAGTCGCCGTGACGAACATCGAGAAGGCCACCGTCGGCGTCGTCAAGTCCAACGTCGGCGACCTGGCCACCCAAGGCGACCGCACCCTGGTCAACGAGGGCCAGCGCGGCATCTGGACGGCGCCGCTTATGCCCGACAAACTCTACCTCAACACCAAGGCCTACGAGGTGACCGTCATCTCCACCAAGGAGCGCATTCTCCGCTACACCAAGGGCCATGCCGCCGGCGAGGAAACCGAAATCATCGTGCGCACGAGCGACGGCTTCACCTTCCCGGTGGACGTGCGCATCAAGTACGCGATCCTCCCCGAGGATGCGCCGCTCGTCGTGTCGAAGGTCGGCGATGATCAGGAAGGCCTGCGTGACGTTCTGAATTCGGCGGTTCGCGCCATCTTCCGCAACAACGCCGAAAGCGTCAAGGCGCTCGACTATGTGCAGCAGCGCAGCCACCAGGAGCAGCAGTCGATGACGATGCTCCAGGAGGAGATGCGCAAGATCGGCGTCACCGTTTCCTCCGTGGCCATCGGCGACGTCGGCGACGAAGCCTCGCTGGGCAACCTGCTCAAGACCCAGACCGATCGCGAGATCGCGGTGCAGGAACAGGAAACCTACCGCGAACAGCAGAAGGCCGCCGAGCAGAAGAAGGAACTGACGCGCACCGAGCAGGAAGCCGAGGAAGAGCGCCGCCTCGCGACGGCCAGTTACGAAGTGCAGATCGCCGAGCAGGAAAAGGAGCGCCGCATCATCGAAGCCAACGCTGAAGCCGAGGCGATCAAGATCAAGGCCGGGGCTCAAGCAGACGCATACAAACTCGTGGCGGCCCAGATCGGCCAAGGCAACGCGGCGCTGGTCGAACTGCTCCGCATCATCGGCGAGAGCGGCATCAACATTACGCCGCGCGTCATGGTCGTGGGGAACACGGGCATGGGCGCGGGCGGATCGACGGAAACGACCGCGCTCATCGGCACGATGCTCGATTCCATGCTCGACAAGGCGCCCGAAGCGCCCGCCGTCCGCCAGGTGCGCAACGTGGAGGGCGGCAACTGACGCGCATGCCGCGCGTTACTCCTTACTCCGACTCGACTGTCGATGTCCCGCCGCATTCGAGGCACTGCTCAATCGCGGCGTCGCGGTCCTGGGCCGTGGCAAAGGTGCGGCTTCGCGCGATTGGCACGCGGCCGCGCGCATTGAGAATGAAGAAGAACTGGCCGCCCGGCGCCGCGTGTCGCGTGTACTGGGCCCGGATGACCGCATTTGTACAGCACAGGTCGATCCCCTGCCGCACCGAATCCAACGAGCCGTGTTCGACAATGCTCACCAGGAGCACCTCGCGGTCATCCGACAGCAGATTGAAGTGGAACCGACCATCATCCGTACGATTGACTGTGTACTTTCTCATGGTGGAGCGCCCGCTGCCGCGGACACATGACCCGGCTTTCGTTCAAACGTGGATGTCCGCCGGAGGCTAGATCGGGGCCTTCCCGCAACCACGCCGCAATTGGCCTTAACCGATGAAGGCGTTTTGCGAGACGGAGCATGCGAAAAAACCGCGCGCTTCAAGATGTTTGCGATGCGCGGTTTGCACGTGTCTCGACGCGGCCGTGAACAACGGCCAGCGCGAATCGGGGGGTACGATTGCTCCACGTGCCGCGACCACGCGGCCGACTCGCACCGTGCCTGTCCGCGCTAGGATTATGTTCCGGTGCCTCGGCGAGGCGGCAGGCACCTGCGACGACGGCTCGATGCTCTTTCTCTGACGGAGAACCCGATCGGCATGCTCACACGCACGAAGGACACGCGGGCCGCAGACGATGCGCTTCGACAAGCTACGCAAGAGTTCGAACGCCGCGCCGCCGAGATTCGCCTCGGCGGCGGCCCCAGGGCCATCGAACGCCAGCACGAGCGCGGCCGCCTGACTGCTCGCGAGCGCGTCGAACTGCTCGTCGATCGGCCCGGCCGCGGCAACGGCCGCTTCGTCGAACTCGGCCTGTTTGCCGCGTGGAACATGTACCGCGAATACGGCGGCGCGCCGGCGGCTGGTGTGGTGACGGGGGTTGGCCCCGTGGACGGCCGGCTGTGCATGATCATCGCCAATGACGCCACGGTCAAAGCCGGCGCGTTCTTCCCGATGACCTGCAAGAAGATCATCCGCGCCCAGATGATCGCCCGGCAGGCGCGCTTGCCGCTCATCTATCTCGTGGACTCTGCCGGCGTGTTTCTGCCGCTGCAGGAAGATGTGTTTCCCGATACCGACGACTTCGGCCGCATCTTCCGAAACAACGCGGTCATCAGCGCTGAAGGCATCGTGCAGATGGCCGCGATCATGGGCAACTGCGTCGCCGGAGGCGGTTACCTGCCCGTGCTCTGCGATACGCTGCTCATGACCGACGGCAGCGGCCTCTATCTTGCCGGCCCCGCGCTCGTTAAGGCTGCGATCGGCCAGAACGTTGATCATGAATCGCTCGGCGGCGCCGAGATGCATGCGGCCATCAGCGGCACGATCGACTACCACGAGAAGACGGATGAAGACTGCCTGCGCCGCCTGCGCTCGCTCATGGAGGCGGTGCAGAGCGTGAGCCCGGCGGCCGATCCGCCCAACACGCCGGTTCCCCCGGCGCGCCGCGGCGAGGATGTCTACGCCATCTATCGCGAGAGCCCTGCCGAGCAGTACGACATGAACGACCTGCTCGAGTGCATTGTCGATGCCGGCACGAGCAACGAGTACAAGGCCGAGTACGGGCCGTCGATCATCTGCACCTACACCCGCATCGGCGGCTGGCCCTGCGGGATCGTGGCCAATCAGCGCAAACTCACCAAGAGCGCCAACGTCGGCGCCCAGATGCCCGCTGTGATCTATCACGAGAGCGCCGATAAAGCCGCACGCTTCATCATGGACTGCAACCAGAAGCGGCTGCCGATCATCTTTGTCAACGACACCACAGGCTTCATGGTGGGGCGCGACAGCGAGCAGAGTGGGATCATCCGCAGCGGCGCCAAGATGGTCAATGCGATGAGCAACTGCGTCGTGCCCAAGATCGCCCTGATCGTGGGCAATTCATACGGCGCGGGCAACTACGCGATGTGCGGCCGCGCGTTCGACCCATTCCTCACCTACGGCTGGCCCGGCTCGAAGTTCGCCGTCATGGGCGCCAATCAGGCAGCCGGCGTGTTGGCCCAGATCCAACTGGCGGCTCTGGAGCGCCGCGGCGAAATCGTCGATGAGAAGGAGCGCCAGGAGGTGCTCGCCGCCGTCAAGGCCAGTTACTCCGAACAGGCGGACATCCAGTACGGCGCCGCCCGCGGCTGGGTGGACCGCCTCATCGCCCCGCATGAAACGCGCCAGGAGATGATCGACGCGCTGCGCATGGCCGGCAAGTGCCCGATCAATCGCGAATTCAAGACCGGTGTGCTCCAGGTATGACTGACAAGCGCGCGCAGACCGCACGTCCCGCAAAGCCCCCGCGACGCCTGCGGCGCTGGCTCAAGCGGCTTGTGATCGTTCTGCTCTCGCTTGGAGTGCTCGCGCTCATCGCCTGGCAGGCGCTGACCAGTTCCTGGTTCCTCGCGCCCCGCATCGAGTCGATGCTCTCCTCGCTCATCGGGGGAAAGGTGACCATCGGCACGGCCGAACTCGACCTCCACGGCCATCTCCACCTGACGGATGTGCGACTGCTGGTTCCGTCAATCAAGGGGCCCGCCGGCGAACTCGTGCACGTCCCCGACGTCTCCATGAACCTGGACCGCGATGAACTGCTCGCCGGGCGCTTTACCGTTCAGGGACTCACGATCGACGATGCGCTGCTCAGGCTCAGCGAAGACCTCGACTCCGGGCGCTTCAACGTCGGCGGCCTGAGCATGCCCGCGCCAACAGGCGCGTCGCCGACCATGGTCTGGCCGCGCGTCGAGCTGCGATCCGGCGTCGTTCAGATCGGCGAGCATCGCGACGGCAGGTTTTATCCGTCCGGCGAGCTGCGCGTGAACGGCTCGCTCAAGCCGGAGAAGGCACCGCGGGGCTCGACCTTGCCCGAATGGTGCAGTTTCGATCTGGAGGAGATTCCGGTCGAAGGCTTGTCGTCCCGCAGTGCGATGCAGATTGCCGGCCGCTTCAACATCGCCACGACCGAGGGCTCGTGCATTCTCAGCGGCGTGACGTTTGAACCCGAACGGGCCAAACTGCTCCCGCGCGTCGCGCGCCAGTGGTGGAATGCGATCGATCCGAGCGGCTCTCTCGAGCCCATCGCGTTTCAACTCGACGCCGACGGCCGCTACGAAGTCGAAATCGCCATGGACGGCATCGACTGGTCCCTTCCCGTGCCCAGTTTCGACCCGCAGCGCGACACCAATGCGCCGCGAATGACCGACGTCCACGGCAGCGTCGTCATTCACGATGGCATCGTCGACCTCATCGGACTCTCGGGCGCGATCGACGGCGTCCGCTACGGCCTGGCGGGCTCGTTCGCCTCGGTGGACCGCTCACCCGGATTTGATCTCACCTTCGAAGTCGAGCGGTTCGACCTCTCGCGCAACATGAATCTGCTCACCGCGCTGCCGATCTCGGTGCGCCGGCTCGTGGACAACCAGCTCATTCAACTCGGAGGTCCCACCGGATTGCTCGACGCCCACGTCACGCTCACGCGCGCGCCTGCGGGCGAAGCAGACGCCAGCGGCGCCGAGGCGGCCCGACCGGTGCGTGCTTCCGGTCGCGTCGAACTCCTCAACGCCGAGGGCAGTTACAGCGCCTTTCCCTATCCGCTCACCGGCCTCAACGGCGCCGTCGAATTCGACGACGACGAGATCCGCGTGGTCGCGCTGGCCGGTCGAGGGCCGTCGGGCGGGCAGATCTTCGTCTCAGGGACGATCGCGCCGCCACTCAACGATCCGCTCGTCAACGTCGAACTCTACGCCATCAATGTGCCCGTCGATGACCATCTGCGCAGTGCACTCGGCGAACGGCGCGGCGGCGCGCTCGACGAATTCTTCAACGAAGAATGGGCCCGCCGCCTGCACGACGATGAGTTATTTCTTCAGACAGATGATGTCCAGCAACTGAGCGATGAAGTCATGACGCTCATGCGCGAGTTCCGAGAGCTCAGCGGACCCGAAGGGCAGCCCCTCAATGCCGCATCGAGCCAGAGGCAGGATGAGATTCGCGCGCGGATGGCGACAATTGAACAGGTGCTCAAACGCCCCACCTTCGAACTCGGCGGGCGCATCAACATTCGATCGACGGTGCGGCGTGATCGCGGCCCGGGCGAGCCGACGCGCGTGTCGAATCTCATCAGCCTGAGCGACCCTTCGGCGCCTCTCGGAATCGTGTACGACGAGTTCCCCTATCCGGTGCATCTCATCTCCGGCGAAATTCTCATCGGGTACGATCGCATCGAGGTGATCAAGGACCTGGTCGTTGAAGGCCTGTCAGGCGCCCGGGGCGTGATCAGCGGCTACGTCGATCGTGTCCGCGTTCCCGAGCGCCGCCAGGAGCCGCACCTCTCGATTCGCGCTGAGCACCTGCCCATCGACGCCTACCTGCTTCGCGCCATCCCCGATGCGGACTGGAACAACGTCGATCCAGCCTCCACTGCTCTGCTCTCGAAAGGCGCGCGCGTGGTTGCCGGTCTGCGGCTGGCGGGCCACCTGAGCGCCGAGGGCACGATCACCACCGACGAGCGCGGCAAGGCGGCGTTTGACATCAAAGTGTCAGCCGCCGACACCGCTTCACTGGGTGCGGATGAGCGCATGCCTTACGAATCTGAACTTGAATGGACGTGGCCCACGTCGCTGCCGCTCTCGCAGGTGCACGCGAACCTGACCGTTCACCGCCGAAGCGTGGAGATCAACGAATTCAGCGGCGTCAGCGACGCGCAGCGGTTCAGCGCCGACGGAACGGTTGACTGGTCGAGCGGCCAGGCGGCGATCAAACTGCACGTCGATGCCGAGAACATCGATCTCAAGCCGCACCTCATCGACCTGGCTTCGGCCATCGGGCGCCGCGGCGGCGTACAGGAGATGCAGCAGTTCTGGGATCGCTTTCAGCCGCGAGGAACTGCTGACGCGGCCCTCACCTACACCCAGGCGAGCGATGGCGCCACCGGATTCGACCTCCGCCTGGTGCCGCGAACCGGTTCGGTCCTGATCAGCGAGCACCGCGTCGAAATCGACAATCCCATCGGCTCGCTGCACTTCGTGCCCGGCTCGGTCACGTTTGATGCGCTGCGCGCCGACGCGACGAGCGGCGGTGTGAATGCGGGCCACATCGCGCTCGATGGCTCCCTGGCCTGGGGTCCGAAACTTGCCACGGATCTCGATGCGCAAATCGAAGGCGGAAGGCTCGAAGCGCCGGTGTACGGCATGATTTCAGAGGGCGTATCGCGGCTTTTCGCCGGCGCCAAGCCGGATGCCGTCTCCGCGAGCGGCGTCTTCGATGCGTCGCTCAAGTACACCCGGCCCGCCGGCGCGGAACAGCCGGACTACGTCGTCAATCTCCGGCCACGCACGCTCGATCTGTCGCTCAGCGGCGAGCGCTTCGAAGTTCGACGGATCGAAGGCGGCGCGATCGTCTCACCCGAAGCCGTGCAGCTGAGCAATCTCTTCGGCGCCTACCAGGACGGCCTGATTCATCTCGACGGCGTGGTCAAGCGCGGCAGCGGCATCGATGCATCGCTGCGCCTGAGTGTGTCGTCGCAGACGATTACGAACCGCGTGCGCGTGCTCCTGCCGCGCGCCGCCAATCAGCTCATCGACGCTATCGATCTGCAGGTCGGCCAGAGCGTCGAACTCAGCGACGCCGAAA
This sequence comes from Planctomycetota bacterium, assembly GCA_963205185.1. Taxonomy (GTDB): domain Bacteria; phylum Planctomycetota; class Phycisphaerae; order Phycisphaerales; family UBA5793; genus UBA5793. The sequence continues at coordinate 27,163 of CAUJHZ010000076.1, forward strand.
TCCGCTACACGCGCCAGCCGCAACAGGATGCCCAGCAGGCTCCTCTTGAGTCGCTCTCTTTCGACGGGCTGCTCAACGTGCGCGACGCTTCGGCAAACCTCTCGATTCCGATCACCGAACTTGACGGCTCGCTTCATCTGAAGGTGCAGCGCCGTTCGGATGAACCCTGGCTGCACGGCGAAGTGTCGATGACTGTGCCGCGCATGCTCGTGCTCGGGCGGCTCGTCACCGGCGTCCGCGCTGATCTGCTTGCGGGCGCCGAGCCGGGCGTCATCGAGATGCCGCGGCTGACTGGCGACTGCTACGGCGGGCGCCTCTCGGCGGAGGGCTGGCTGCGCGTGCCGTGGAAGGGCGAGCCCGGCCAGTATGAACTGAACCTGGCCCTGGCGCAGGTCGCCGTAGCGCCGGTGTTGCGCCGGTACCCGACCGCCTCGGTTGAGGCCAGTGGCGACGGCAGCCCACCGCGCCCGCCGTCGGCGCGCCCCGGCCGGCTCGAGGCCAGCCTCTCCATCGCGGGCCAGTTCGGCGAGGCGCGGTCGCGCATCGGCCGCGGCGTCATCCGCGTGCGGGATGCGGAGCTGTACGATGTGCCGCTGGCCATGTGGGCCCTGCAACTCAGCGCGCTGACGCTGCCGGTGTCCACGAGCTTTCGCGAGGCTGAAATCAACTGCTTCGTCGAAGGAGATGAGGTGATCTTCGAGCGTCTCGTGCTCGATTCGCCTTCCATGTCGCTCGTGGGGCGCGGCGTTCTGAATTACGAAACCAAAGCCCTGGACATGCGATTCAACACGTCGTCCAAACTGCGCGCCCCACTGCTCACGCCGCTGTGGGAAGCCCTGCGCGATCTGTTCATGAGCATCCACGTCACCGGCACGCTCGAACGCCCTCACGCCCGGCTTGAAGCGCACGCCGACCGGGCCGTTTCCGTGGCCCGGCCCGCCGGCGCCGCCTCCGCGCGGGAGGGCACGGCGATCATCAGGCCCCGGCCGGAGTGAAGACGCTCAGAAAAGGACGAACCGCGCCGACGTCCGGATGAGCGAGCGGCGCGGTCGTCTGAAATGTTCAGTGATTCAGCGCTGCGATTAGCGCGAAGGCACCTCCTGGGCGGCGAAGAGCACGCGCGGCCGATCCGACGGACTCTTCACACTCGACCGGTCGAACACCACGACGTAGCGCTGCTCCATCGACGCCTGCAGACGCGTCAACTTCTGGACCGTGCTGCCGCCGGGTGCATCCGCCCGCTGAATGTCATCAGGCGTGAAGCCCACGAGCGTGATGTAGGCGATGAACACGTCGCTGCGCGTCGAGACGCTGTTGCGAATCGCACGAATCAACGCGAGGTGCTCGGTCGGGTCGTCGGTGGGGTCGAAATCAGTTTCCCAGTTCGTATCTACACTTAGTCCATTAGGATTGAGTGGAGCGTAGGTGAGATTGGCAGAGTCAAACCCGGTGAGGTGTGGAGACTCGTACCCGTTGGCGCCAAAGAAGCCGCTGTCAACATCGAACGATGGCCCTCCATTGGTTGGCAACCACTTCGATGCAGTAACCAACTCGCCAAGCGACGTAAAGCCCGGAACATGACCAGCAACGTTTCGTGATGCCGCGTCATCGCGAAGTCCCGAACTACCTCCAATTGTCAGGCCGCTGACGGAGGATCTCGGGCCACCGCTCCAGTCCAGCACGAGGTTTGCGTTGAAGGTTCTGTCACGATATGCGATCAAAGATTCCGCCATTCGAACGCGCGGATCATCTCCGGGAACGGGCCCCGCGTTGAACCGCGGATCAAGATACGGCAGGGCCTCGAGTACGCGCAGCGGGGCCGTGTTGATGTTGATGCGCCCCTGCGCCAGCGGCACGTTGGGATCGACCGAAACGGTGTCGAACGCATCGACGATGCGCGTCGCCAGCGGCACCGCGCTGGTGGGCATGGCGAAGTTGCCGCTGCGGGGAATGAATCGCGTGAAGTCGAGACGGCCGACAAAGCGGTTTGCGGCGCCGTTGGAATGCTGGCGGAAGTCGGCGGGATAGCCGATCGCCCCGCCCGTCGGCGTGGCCGGACGAATGATGTCCGCCAGCACCGCCGCGTTGGCTACGCCGGCGTTGCTCAGTTCCTGCACCATGCGGCCGCGCAGCGATTCATCGCCGAGCAGTTCGCTCGCGGTGATGTAGAAGTGCTTGTCGGCAAAGTTGGGATCGCTGCCGGGCACCTGCTGGCAGTGAATCGTGCCGACCGAGGAGAGCAGAAGCAGATCGACCGAAGAGCGGAAGTTCTCGTCGGTCTCATCGGTGTTGCCTTGCAGATCGCCGACGATGAGTTCAAAGGGCGCGAACGTGGGAGCTGCCGCATAGCCCTTTGCATCGCTTGAGTCGTTGATGAACTCACCAGGGCTGCCAAGTCCCGCGCCGATCAACCCGGCCGGAATCGTGCTTCCGCCGAACGGATCATCTTGGCGCGCATCCTTGGACCCTCTGCCGTTGGTGGCGATTCCTACGGGAGACTGGAAGACGTATCCGGGCATGCTGTTGCCGCTGGCGCCCTTGTCGCTGTAGCGCCGGATCGAGCCAACACGAACCGTGAATTCAGACTCGCCGGGAATGTGAGCAGGGTTGGAGACGAGTTCGCCGCTCAGCGGAATGATGTTTGGAAAATCGTCGTTCGACGTCGCCGGACGAATGCGGTCAATCAGCACATCCACCGGCGTTCCCGGCGAGCCGTAGGAGGATGTCCGCCAGAGCGTCACATCATCAAAAGTCGTGGCGCCATTCGAGAATTCGAGGTGCGTACTGTCGTTGCCAATTCGCTGTACCGGCCAGCCGCGCCGACCATTGACTGCGGCGACCCAATCGCCCACGCCGTTTGACTGTCCCGCCGGGTTATCCTGGGCGATATACAGGATGACGCCTTCACCGGGCTGGATGTCGGGCGTGCCTGCGGGAATGGTCCAGACGTTGAGCGGATCGTCCCCGTACTTGATCTTGAATCCGCTTGAAATGCTGATGGGCTGCGGCCAGGGGTTGCCGAGTTCGATCGCGAGCAGCCGCACCATCCATTCGCCCGCGTTCCCCTCGGTCGGATCGTAATTCCAGAACTCGTTGTTATCGATATTGCCGTAGACGTTCACCGACGACACTTCGCGAATAAACGGCTGGCGCTCGATGCCCATCATGGTGATGGTGGCGCCGCGCTGGTTGCCGCTGGGGCCGGGCAGTGAAGTCGGAATCTTGCCGTGCTCGAACGTGCCGATGATCTCCTTGCCCTGGCGATCGGTGCCCTGGATCGAGTAGTCGCGATCCATGACCAGCGTGCGTACGGTCGGCGCGCTGTTCTGGTCGTAGGTGTCCATGGCGTTGAGCGCGAGTTGCACCGACTTGAAGAAGGCGTAGCCGGCGTCGCCGTCGCCGTAGTGCAGTTGCTCGTTGGGATTGGCGGGCGCCCAGACGACGGGCGAGTTGAAGAGGTTGTAGCCGCTGTCATTGCCGCTGCCATCGCGCATGCCGACATCCACGGCGTAGGGCGCCAGGGCCCACATGAATGCGCCGGTGAGCGACTGCGCCGTCGAGACGCTGTTGGATTCGAGCAGCGCGTTGAGATTGATCGCCGATGAAGGCGAATCGGACTCGGCATAGCCGCGGTTCCACGGCCGCACCGGCCTGCTGCCGTTGTAGGTCGTCAGCAGATGGCGGTAGTCTCGTTGAATCGTCGGTAGAGTCGGGCTGCCTGCCGAATAATCCACCTTCTCCAGTAGATCGACGTTACTGTTCGGTCCCAGGTACATCCTGCTGCGGAGCGGGCTGAACCAGCTTCGATAGTCATTTGGATCAAAATTCAGACCGTCGAAAGCGCTCTCCAAGCGTGAAACCGCGCGATCGTTCCCGATGAACATAAAGGTGCGCAGTTCCATCTCATCGGCCACGCCATAGGGCGAAAAACTGCCGCCCGGCCGGTACGGGTTTCGCGCGTAGGACGTCCAGAACGCCTCGCGCTGCTCGCGTGTGGATCGCTTGAGCGCCGAATACGTCTGCGTGCCGAGAATGCCCGACTGGATCCCCGTGTCGAAGAGGTGCTTCTTGAATCCGGGCCGGCCGCTCGTAGCGCCGCCGATAAACGCGTCGTCATTGTTCGGTCCGTTCCAGTCCTGGAAGGCGTCGAACAGCAGCGTGTAGAGGTCAACGTCAGCAGGCGTACGGCCGAGGCTGACGGCGTCGGTGAATTCATCGGGGCTGGTCGCGCCCATTTCAAAGTTGGCGTTGAGATTGAGCATCGCCGACGCATCGACGATCCGGAACGCGCCGAAGATGCGCATTTCCTTGGGCAGGCCCCACACATCTGGCAGTTCGGTCCAGCGGGCGTCGATGCGGCCGTCGCCGTCGGTGTCGGTCCCGAGCATGCGGTCGGCCCAGGTGACGATCGAATCATCCGCTTCGCCGAGGTACTGGCGGCCCATCTGCACGGAATAGTCGAAGGGGTCGGCGCGATTCGCGTTGGTGTAGGTGTCGAGGCTGTAGGGAGTGGAGTTGCTGCCGCCGATGTAGAGATCGGCGTAGAAGCCGCTGTTGTTCCCCAGGCCTCGCGCGCCGTCGAAGAATCCGGCGAGTGACACGAAGCGCCCCTGAGGATGCACGTTGGAAATATGCCGCCAGATGTCCCAGATCCCATCGCCGTCGATATCGACAGGTTCAAGATCAGCCAGCCACGGATCGGCGAGCACGTTGAACTGCGAGGAATTGCCCGGGCGGGTGTAGGGATAGTCCCAGAGTTCACCAAGGTACAGCTTCTGGAAACCGAGGTTGTCCGTCAGATCTTCAAAGGGGCGCTTCGCTGCGGGATCGTTACCAAACGGGTCGTACGCGAGAATCTGGCCGACGTAATCGACGGCCTTGGCCGCGACGGCGTCGCGATGGCTCTTCATCTCGCTCGCCGAGGCCGCGAGTCGCTCCTGCTGGCCGACGCCGACGTACACCGCGGCCGAGATGGCCAGGAGCACGAGTACGCCGACCACGAGGATGAGCACGCTGCCGCGCCGACTCGAAGCCGGCCTGGCGCGATGCCTGCTGCTGTTGTTGAATCGCCCGTGCATGATCAATCTCCTGTGCTGCTCAGGTCCTGGCGCGTTGCCGCGCGGTGTGCGTCGCCTCAACTGCCCAGGGAATCGGGCGAACCGGGCAGGTTGAAGACGAATTCAAACTGGCGACCACCCTGGATGCGGCCCTGCGGATCGTGGAGTGTGGCGCGAATGCGGATGAGCTTGGGCCACGGCCAGGCGGCGCTGCGGCTCTCATCGTTGTCGCGCGGCACGAACGCACCAAAGACCGCGTAATACAGGTCATCGTTCTGCGCTTCCACGTTCGGCACCGTCGTAAACGAATCGGAGATGCCCGAACTCGGAGGCAGCGCTTCGGTCATGAACCACGTCCGCGCATCGGCAGGCGTCTGCTCGGCTACGTCCTGGTTCGTCTTGCCGGGGTGGAACGCGTACGGGTTGGCCGGATTGGTAATGTCGTACCAGACAAGTTCGCCCTCGGGGTAGTTCACCTGCCCCGTGCTCCAGGCCACTTCGAAGTTGCTGCAGCCCTGCATCAGCGTCGCGTGCGTGAGCATCTGGTCCGACCTGCTCGTCGAAGGCACGGCGGACTCGACGCGGATGCGACCGGTCGAGTACATCATCCGGTAGCGCTGCTGGCGCGCCCAGCGCTCGTTGACTGCGTCCAGTTGGGTGCGATCGAGCTGGTCGGAGATGTAGTTCGGCGGGGCGTCAACGATGGCCATGTCCTGCCGCCAGTCCAGCCCGCCCAGCGAGCCCGTGAGCCCCGGCAGAACGATGTCGAGCGGATCGGGCACTTGCTCGAGCAGGCCGGTCTGCCGATCGCGCAGCCAGCCGTACTCCGTCACGCCGGACATGACGTCCTGCAGCGACATGTCGATGATGTCCACGTAGCCGGCCGAGAGGCGCCGCCTGGGGTCGCCGGCGTTGAGCGGACAGGGGTAGAAGTACTGGTTGTCGAACCAGTACGGATCGACTTCGTTGTAAATCTCGATGGGGCTGAGCGCGAAGTTGAGTTCCAGTTCGTCCGTGGGATTGTCACATCCGGCCTGGGCGCGGGTGTAGAGCAGGGCCGGCTGGCGGGCGAGGATCCAGTCCTTGACGTACCGGTTGGCGGTGTCGGCCCCGCCCACGCCGCCGGCTGTGCGGTCCTGGCCGAAGTAGGCGTTGTAACCGTTGAGCCCGGTGCCGATCTTGATGCCGTCTACGCTGTCATTGACATTGGGATCGCGCAGTCCGTGCCCCCACCACACGCGGGCGACGGCGGAGGCTTCGTTGCGCGCGATGATGTTCTGCTGGCCGAAAGTGGGATTCCGATATTGATAACTCGCCTCGTTGCCGCCGGTGAAGAAGACGATCTGATCCAGCCGGCGCGTGCCCAGGTCGTGCCCGGCCTGCTCTTCATCCTGGTCGAAGTAGATGCCGCGCCGCCTGTTGAAACGCGTGCGCACGTCGTTGCCGCTGCCGAGCCGCTCGTTGCGGATGACCATGTACGCCTGGCCGTTGCGGATGATCGAGCCGAAGTCGTTGCGCAAAAGTCGCTCGAGCGTGCGACCGTATTGCGTCAACTGGGCCGACGCCTCGCCGGTGGAAATGGTGGTGCGCGTCGTGGTGAAGATGCGCCCGACGCCCACGATGAGCAGCAGCGCCACGCCGACGGCCACGATGAGTTCGGCGATGGTGAAACCGCGACGCAATCGCGGCGCGAATGGATGATGCATGGCGGCCCTTCTCACAATTGCACCTGCCGGGTCGTGGCCAGCAGCGGACGGATGCGCCACACGCCGATCTCCTGCCCCTGCGTGCTGAAGGCCTTGATCGTCGTGGGCATGTACCAGAACTCCACGTTGCCGGTCATCGGTTCGGCCACGCCGTCCGGACGCACGCGCATCGGCGGGCCTTCGAGTTCAAACCAGGGCGACCCACCCGTACTCGGTATCGACCGGCGCACGCGCAGCACGCTGGTGCCGTCGATGGGCAGCAGCCACGAGCCGGCTTCGAGTTGCTGGGCCATCCCGGTGCCGCGCGTCTGCAGTTCATACCTGCCTTCGCGGCTGTTGTAGACCACCGACGCAAAATCCCGCCGCAGCATGCCCGACTGTTCGTTGTTGGAGATGCTCCACCGGCCGGGAATCTCCGGCTCAAACGGTGCGTTCAGGCCGTCGAAGCGATAGACAAACGTGGTGTACTGCATCTGCCCGTCCGCGCTGCGGCGAAACGCCATGTCCCATGCATAGCGCGGCGAGGCGGTCGGATAGGTGCGATCCGGGTGCGAGACGATGCGGTCGTTGAGCCACCGGTACTCGACCGTTACCTGCTTCACGACTTCGTTCACGCCGAGATTGAAGTAAAACTGGATGCGTCCGGTGAGGAAGTTGATCCGGTTGGGCCCCTGCTGGCCCTGCAGCCAGCCGCGCGCATTCTCGCCTTCGATGAACTGCGGATTGGTCGGCGCAGACGGGTCGGGAACGAGTGTGAAGTACTGGTCAATCGGCACGCCGGATCGCTGATAAATGACCCGCACGAGAAGGTCGCCCGGCTCGCCGTCGTTGGCGATGGGCCGATACGGCAACTGCACGTCATGCTCGTGATGCACGCCCGGGCTGCCCGTTCCGATCTCGAACGTCGCGTCCTCGCGCAGCCGCAGATCCGGGAACGGAGGCCGCCACGGGGTCTGGAGATAGAAGTTGTCATCGCGTCCTTCGGCGGCGTTGATGCGGTACCACGACGAGCCGAGTTGCCCGATGATCGCCTCGTCGTTGAGCCGCTCGCGCAGCGCCGGCAGGCGCGTCGCCAGCACGCTGTCCGCCGTCGCGCTGATCGAGACCGCCGTGGTGAGATCGTTGGCCGACTGCTGCTGGCTGATGACGGCGGGAAACACCGCGGCCAGGCCAATCAGCCCGATGGCGAGAATGATCGCGGAGATCAGTACTTCGACGAGCGTGAAGCCGCGAGCGCTGCGCCGGCGAAAACCGGATGATTCAGAATGTCGATTCGGATCCCTGTGCATGGATCACCTCTTGATGTCGCGCATGAGTTCGCCGGTGAACCGGTTGAACGAGATCGGGCTGGCGTTGAGTTCGATCCAGTCGTTGATTTCAAACTGGTCGTCAGTCTGATTTTCGTTCGCGTCCTTGAAGTCGCCACTGGTCGGCATATTCGCGCCAACAACCATCCACGGCTCGCGAAGCCCGATCGCATCCCCCATTTCGAAGAGATCGACTACTGCGAGCATCGGCACGCAGCGCAGCTGGTATTCCGCGTGCACCGACTTCTCGCGCGCGTTGTTGAAGTTGCCCGTCGTCACCTTGGGCTTCCAGATGCGGTATTCGGTGCTGTCGGGTTCATCGAGGTCGAGGAACGAATTACCGCCGTTGGCCAGGCTGCCGAGTTCTTCAGCGTTGGACACTACCGAACCGTCGGGACTGAAGCGGATGATGAACGTGTCGAGCAGTTGAACGTCGCCGTCGCTCGGCTCGTCAGACCCGGCCATGACGCGCACGTCGGTGCGCGGGAAGAGCCAGGGATCCTTATCCGTGCCGCCGGAATAGGGAAACATGGTCCCGAGGTCTTCATACCAGTTCCAGTAATCGACGTTGTTATTCTGATCTCGCGATGCGCCGTAGCCGTAGCCGAAGACGCCGGCGCCGCGCGGCAGGTCCACGGGCGCCTGGCCCTTGATCGCCACGAACACGGTCGCGGCGTCCATGCGGTTGCTCAGGCGATCGGCGTCGTACACCGTCGCCTCCGCCCGCAGCACTTCCATCGAGCACACCTGGCGCACCGTGTCGAAGCGGAACATCACCGCCACGTCGCGGCCTTCGCGTACCGCCTGCGAACGCGCGTTGTTGAGCGTCGTGGTCACGGCGTTGATGGCGCCCGAGAGGCGGCCGGACTTCTGGATCGATCGGAACGCCGGCAGCGTCGTCACCACCAGCACCAGCATCACGCCCATCACCACGAGCAATTCGACGAGCGTGAACGCCCGCCGCACTGAGGCGGCGCGCTTCGTTTCGTGGTTGTGGGTCGTGATCTGCATATCCCAATCCTCACTGGCCTTGCGGGCGCCGATGTCCTGCTGCGCTCAACCCCGCCCCTCCCGAGGCTTGTCCACCTCGTAGGAGTAGATGTTGTCGTCCAGCGTTTCGTATTCGCCGTCCGGACCGGCGGACATGAAGTACGGCCGCTCGTTGAGCGGCTTGCCGAAGGCCTCAAACGCTTTTTCATTTTCGTCCGACGGGTGGATGTAGAGAATCTCCATCCCCCAGGGGTCGCGCACGGAGGCTCGATCGTCACTGCTCACCTGCCCGGCGTACGGGTAGCCGGCCAGGTCGGTGTAGATCTGTTGCCGCTTGACGAGGAAGGACGAGTCGATCGTGCCCAGCTGCTTGTCGATGCCGGTGAAGCCCTGCACCTGCGCAAGGTAGACCGCGATCTCGCGCCGCACTCTCGCCTCGCTAGCGCCGATTCCCGACGGCGGCATGTAGTCCCGAACCCGGAACGGGGGAATGCCTCCCCGCTCTGCCTGATACTCCGTCAGGGTCGCATCGAGCGTCTGCAGCACCTGCCGGCACTGATCGATCTTCGCCTTGCCGACCACGCTGCGCCCGACCACCACGGTGATCACCGCCAGCAGAACCACCAGTCCGATGACGATCATCATCTCGATGAGCGAGAATGCCGGCCGGGATCCAGCCCGGGACAATGGGCGTGCGTTGGCCGCCGTCATGACTGCGCCCTCACGATGTTGTCGCGGTTCTCTGCCGCGTCGATGTCGTTGTTCTTGGCCTTCGTGTCGGGGCCCTCGGACATGAGCACGTACTCGACGCTGCGCGCCTGCATGCGGAAACTCTCGACCTGGTCCGCCGCCAGAGAGCCGAACCACACCGGCACGTGGTCCTCGAGTCGCTCGCCCTGGGGCAGGACCTTGGGCCAGTTGCGGTAGTAACGGATCGAGCCGCCCCAGAAATCATTGATCACGAACAGCGGCCGCACGTCGCGGTCGAAGGGCACGCCGGCGCGGTTCTTGCCGATGGCCACCTGCCGATCGCCGCTGACCTGCACGTAAGGGCCGTAGGTCTTGCCGGGGATCTGCCGCTGTTGATTGACCAGTTTTTCCTTGCTCGTCCAATAGGCCGCGCGGCCGTTGCCGTTCGTGCCTCTGTACGCGTAGCCCCAGGCGCGATCCGGGCCCGGATCGCGGAAGCCGGCGCCTTCGAGTCCATCGTCGTACTGATCGACGTCGCCGTCGCCGTTGAGATCGCCCACGCCCATGAGATACGGCGCAAGCGTGAGCACGCTGTAGTAATCGACATCGTCGGAGCGATCGACGGGATACGGCTGCAACTCACCTCCGCCGCCCGTGCCGATGGTGTCATCGAGCAGCGGCGGAAAGAAGCCGTGGTCGGCGTTGAACTGCGAGAGCCCGGCGTCGATCGACTGCATGAGCTTCTCCGTCGAAGCCCTTTCGCCGGTGCCGCGGACCTTGTTCAGCGCGACGATGAGCAGGCCGACGAGGACCGCGATGATGGCCACCACCATGAGCACTTCGATGAGGGTGAATCCCCGCCGAATGCGTCTGTTGGCGACGTGCTTGCGCGTTTCGCTTTGCGTCATCGCGGCCTTCCTTTCATCCCGGCGCCGCACCGGTGTCGGCTGGCGAGCCGCATCATTGGTTGCCCACCGACTCGATCATCTTGACCAGCGGCATGAACAGCGCCACGACGATCGTGCCGACGATCACGCCGAGAATCACGACCATGAGCGGTTCGAGCAGCGAGATGAGCGAGCCGACGGCGACTTCGACCTCTTCGTCGTAGTTGTCAGCGACTTTGAGCAGCATCGCGTCGAGGTCGCCGGTCTCTTCGCCGACGTCCACCATGTTTACGACGATCGCATCCACGACCTTGGTTTCGCGCAGCGGGTTGGCGAAGGACTCGCCCTCGCGGATCGAGTCGTGCACCTTCGTCAGCGCCTTCTCATACACGTAGTTGCCCGACGTGTCGCGCGTGATCATGATTGCTTCGAGAATCGGCACGCCGGCCGAAATGAGGGTTCCCAGCGTTCGCGTGAATCGGGCGACCGTCGCCTTCTTGATCAGCGGACCGACCAGCGGCAGGTACAGCTTGATTCGATCGACTACGGCCCGCCCCGGCTCGGTCTTGCGCACCAGTTTGATGAACAGGAACGCAATGAACGGCGAGAAAATAACCCACACGGCTCCAGGGATCGTCTGCCCCGGATCGGCCGCGGCCATCCATCGGCTCGTGTCAATGAGCCACACGGTCAGGCCGGGCAGCTCGATCTCGAAGTCGATGAAGATCTCCTGGAACTTGGGAATGACGAACACCATGATGCCCGAGACGATGAGCACCGCGATGCTGATGACCGCCGCCGGGTAGATCATGGCGCCGCGAATCTTCGCCCGCAGCCGCTGGGCCTTTTCGAGAAAGTCCGCCAGGCGCTGCAGAATGAGGTCAAGCACGCCGCCGACCTCGCCGGCCGCCACCATCTTGACGTACAACCGGTCGAACGCCTTGGGCTGTTTGGCCATCGCGTCTGAAAGCGTGCTGCCGCCTTCGACGTCTTCGGCGATCTCGCCGATGATGTTCTTCATCATGCCCGGCTTCTGCTGCTGTTCGAGCACCTGCAGCGAACGCAGCAGCGAGAGGCCGGCGTCCTGCAGGGTGGACAACTGCCGCGTGAACTGCGTGAGCGTCTTGACCTTCACGCGACCGATGTTGATCGAGATCTCGCCCTTCTTCTTCTTTCGCTTGGTCGTTTTGGCGGCTTCGGTCTTGGGCCCGCCCTTGCTCTTGCGCTCGCGCACCGACGTTGGGAAGAATCCCTGGCTTTTGATCTTGGTGATCGCCTCGTCGCTGGTGCCGGCGTCAATCTCGCCCTTGCGAGGCTTGCCGGACGCGTCGAGCGCTTCATACGCGAATGTGGGCATGGTGGCTGCTCCGAATGCCGATGCGGCGATGCTCGCCGCCTGTCTGATCTTCGTTCAACCGACCGTCGCCCGCGGCGACGCGCCGATCACTCCCCGCCTGGGCTAATCCTCTTCGCTGATCGTCTCGCGAATCACTTCGTCGATCGTCGTCTGTCCTTCGTAGATCGCGTTCAGACCCGACTCGCGCAGGCTCCGCATGCCGCGCTTGCGGGACTCGGCCCGAAGCACGCCCACGCTCGCCTGTTTCATGATCATCTCGCGGATGTCGTCGTCGATCGTCATGATCTCGAAGATGGCCATGCGACCCTTGAAGCCCGAGTTGTTGCACGCGTCGCAGCCCTTGCCGCGGAAGAACGTGCGGCCGCGCACGTCTTCGGGCCGCAGGTCGAGTTCCATCAACTCAGCCTCCGTCGGGTTGTACTGCTCCTTGCACTTGACGCAGATGCGCCGCACCAGGCGCTGAGCCACGATCGCTTCGATCGTCGCCGTCAGAAGGAACGCCTCGAGGCCGAGGTCCAGCAGTCGCACAATCGAACTGGGCGCGTCGTTGGTGTGCAGCGTGGTGAACACAAGGTGGCCGGTGAGCGACGCCTGGACGGCGATCTCCGCCGTCTCCTTGTCGCGGATTTCGCCCACAAGGATGATGTCCGGATCCTGACGCAGAAAGCTGCGCAGCGTCCGCGCGAAGGTCAGGCCGATTTCCGCGTTCATCTGCACCTGGCAGAGGCCGTCGATGTCGTATTCGACCGGGTCCTCGGCCGTGAGGATTTTGACTTCCGGCGTGTTCAGGGTGTTGAGCGCCGCGTAGAGCGTCGTCGTCTTGCCGCTGCCGGTCGGCCCCGTCACGATGATGATGCCGTTGGGCTTGTTGATGAGCTGGCGGAACTTCTGGAACTCGTCCTGCCGCAGCCCGATCTTGTCGAGGCTCAACTGCACGTTGGAGCGGTCGAGCACGCGCATGACCACCGACTCGCCGAAGATCGTCGGGAGCACCGAGACGCGCAAGTCCACTGGATTGCCGCCGACCTGCAGTTCGATGCGGCCGTCCTGAGGCAGGCGGCGCTCGGCGATGTCGAGGTTCGACATGACCTTGATGCGCGAGGCAATCGGCATCGCCAGATACGTCGGCGGGGGGATCATCTCGTAGAGAACGCCGTCGATGCGGTAGCGCATCTTGAATTCATCTTCGAACGGCTCGAAGTGGATGTCCGACGCCCGGTCGCGGATCGCCTGGAGCAGAACGAGGTTGATGAGTTTGATGACCTGGTTATCCTGCGCCGCCGCCGCGATCTCGCTCAGGTCGATCGAATCGCCGCGACCCTGGAACTGGGCCAGATCCTCGCGACCGGCGAGTTCGTCGTACATCGACGTCAGGCCGGTGTCGGCGGTGGAATAGTGCTTCTTGATGAACTCGGTGACCTGCTTCTCGGGCGCCAGCACGGCCGTGACCTTGAAGCCCATGAGCAGGCGGAGGTCATCGACCGCCGAAAAGTTGTCGGGCGACTTGATGGCGACGGTGATGTGGCGGCCCTTGGCCTCGAAGTCGATCGGCGCGACCTGGTAGGCATTGGCCGACACGGCGGGCAGCGCCGCGATCGCCTCTTCGTTCACCGGAAGCGACTCCAGATCCACCAGCTCCATACCCGCCTGGTACGCCAGCGCTTTGAGGATGTCCTCTTCCTTGATATAGCCGAGTTCGCAAAGCGCCTCGCCGAGGCGACACTTGCGCTTCTTCTGGAGGGCGAGGCCCTCGTAGACCTGCTCGCGGGACACCTTGCCCATCTTGGTCAGGACGCGTCCGAACTTCCGTCCTTTGTATTCTGAAAGATCTGCCATGAGCCCGCTTTCACAGTTGGGCAACTCGGGAGTGGTCCGGCACGCTGTGCCTCGCACCGGGCCACCCCCGGCTACCTGATTCCATTATTGCCGCAAACCCAAAGTCCAACAACCCACAAAAACGAATTGAAACGTTATTTCTCGTAGATTTCAGTGCTCTTTGGCGATTTCTGAGCCGTGTTGCTCGGCCGAAGGTCCTCGCCCCGTGAATTGTCCGACGCGACAGAGGAAGCCCGAACCGGCGCTGAACCTGTCGGGGCACGCCTTCTTCGCACGACCATGCGCATCGGGGACCGCTGAGGTTCCATCACCCGAAAGAGTGAGTCCACCAGAGTTATGTACAAGAGAGTTGATCCGCTCTGGACCGATCGTCCGGCTCACTCTTCCGACTCGTCGAGTTCCGTGCGTCCCACCACTCCGCCGGAGCGGTGCACTTTTTCCGTAAGATCGCTCGGATTCTTGCCCTTGTCGATCATCTCGTCGGCCGAGATCATGCCGCGCTCGTACAGCGACCAGAGGTGGTCGTCGAGCAGCTGCATGCCGAACTTCTTGCCGGTCTGGATCGCGGAGTCGATGCGGAAGACCTTGTTCTCGCGGATGAGGTTGGCAATCGCGGGGGTGACCACAAGAAACTCGTAGGCGGCCACGCGGCCGGGCTTGTCCACCCGGGCCAGCAGCGCCTGGCTGAGGATGCAGATCAGCGTCACCGACAACTGCACTCGCACCTGCTCCTGCTGATTCGTCGGGAAGGCGTCGATGACGCGGTTGATCGTGCCCGCGGCACCGGTGGTGTGGAGGGTGGCAAAGACCAAGTGGCCTGTTTCGGCGGCGGTAATGGCCGCTTCGATCGTTTCGAGGTCGCGCATTTCGCCGACGAGGATCACATCCGGGTCCTGACGCAGCACGCGGCGGAGCGACTCCGAGAACGAGGGCACATCCACCCCCACTTCGCGCTGATTCACGATCGACTTCTTGTGCGGGTGGTAGTATTCGATAGGGTCTTCGATCGTCACAATGTGGTGGTCCATGTTGACGTTGATGTAGTCAATCATGGTCGCCAGCGAGGTCGTCTTGCCCGAGCCGGTCGGCCCGGTCACGAGAAACAGGCCGCGCGGCCGGCGGATCAGTTCCTTGCAGATCGGAGGCAGGCCGATCTGCTCGAATGACATGATTCGGTTGGGGATTTGGCGGAGCACCAGCGAAAGCGAGCCCTTCTGGCGGAAGACGGACACGCGAAAGCGGGCCTCTTCGCCGTAGGCAAAGCCGAAGTCGCAGGTGCCCTCTTCCTGGAGTTCCTGCTGGCTGCGCTCCGAGGTGATCGACTTCATGAGCGCCATCGTGTCGTCGGGGCCGAGGGTCTTGGTATTCAGCTCGCGCAGGCGGCCGTGAAGGCGGATGGTCGGCTTTCGCCCGACGGCCAGGTGGAGGTCCGAAGCGCCCTGGCGGATGACGGTTTCGAGCAGTCGGTCAATCTGAAGCGTGGACATCGGTGGTTGCTTTCTTCAGGAAGTCCTGGGCTCGACCCGCCGAGCCGATATGCGTGTTTCAACACCCGGGCGCGAATCCCTTATTCCTCGACAATGCCCGCCACCTGCGCCACGCGGGCGATCTCAGCCGGCGTGGTCACGCCGTTGAGAATCTTGATGCGCCCGTCGCCGAGCAGCGGCCGCATGCCCGCTGCGAGCGCTTCGGCTCGAATGCCCGCCAGCGACTCGCGCCGGAACGCCATGTCGCGCAGCGTGGAGTTCATCAGCATCAGTTCAAAGATGGCCTTTCGGCCGCGGTAGCCGGTGCCGCCGCAGTTGGTGCAGCCGACCGCCTTGTAGATGGTCTTCGTCTGGCGATCCTGGGCGGTGATGCCGCACAGATTGAGGAACTTCGGATCGGGCTTGTCATCGGCCGCGCGGCACTTGGGGCACAGCACGCGGATGAGCCGCTGGGCCATGACCGCCTGGATCGAACTGGCTACCAGGAACGGCGGCACGCCCATGTCGATCAGACGCGTGATCGCGGAAGGTGCGTCATTGGTGTGCAGCGTGCTGAAGACGAGGTGGCCCGTGAGCGCGGCCTGGATGGCGACTTCGGCCACTTCGCGGTCGCGGATTTCGCCCACGAGCACGATGTTGGGCGCCTGGCGCAGCATCGATCGGAGAATCGACGCGAACGTGAGGCCGATCTTCTCACGCACCTGGCACTGATTGATGCCGGTGAAGTTGTATTCGACGGGGTCTTCCGCCGTGATGATCTTCTTGTCCGGGCGGTTGAGCACCGACAGCGCCGAATAGAGCGTGGTCGTCTTGCCCGAGCCGGTGGGCCCGGTGACGAGGAAGATGCCGTTGGGCCGGCGGATGATGCGATTGAAGATTTCGAGATTGTCTCGTTCGAAACCGAGGTTTTCGAGGCCGATGCGCACCGAATCGGGGCGCAGAATACGCAGCACGATCGACTCGCCGTGGTACGCCGGACAGGAACTCACGCGGAAGTCGATCATCGCGTTGTCCACGTTCATCTTGATGCGGCCGTCCTGCGGCAGCCGCTTCTCGGCAATGTTGACGCCCGCCATGAGTTTGATGCGGGCCAGCACCGCGTTCTGCATGCGCTTCGGGAGATCATCGCGGATGTGGCACACGCCGTCGATGCGATAGCGCAAGCGCACGCGATCGACGAAGGGCTCGACGTGAATATCCGAGGCCCGGCTTCGCACGGCTTCGGTGATGATGCGGCTGACCAGTTTGATGACCGGCGCATCTTCGCCCGCCGCAATGTCGATCGACGAGTCGACCGACTTGTCCATGGTGACGTCGATGGACTCGGTGACGAACGAGCCGGCCTCTTCGAACATCGACTTGCCTCCGGCAGGCGAGCCGAGGCGATTGTCGATGTAGGCCTTGATGTCGCTGCGCGGCGAGACCTTGGTGTCGATCTCGCAGTTCAGGCGGAAGCGCAGCATGTCGAGCAACTGCAGATCCATCGGATCGTGAATCAGCAGTTTCAGCCGGCCGTTGGTCTTGTTGAGCGGCAGGACAAAGTGCTTCTTGATGAGATCTTCCGGCAGCAGATCGAACTGAACTCTTTCAGTGGCGCCCGGCGCGTTGAGATCAAAGTACTCAAGGCCGAACTGCTGGGCGATCGCCTTGGCGCAGTCCGATTCCTTGACGAAACCGAGATCCACGAGGGTGTCGCCGAGCCGCTTGCCCTGGCCCTTGGCCACTTCGAGGGCTTGGGCGAGTTGTTTGTCGTCGAGTTTGCCCTCTTGAACGAGGAGTTCCCCGAGTTTGAGGCGCTTTCTAGCCATGAGGCTCCGTTCCAGTCCGTCAGTGTTCGCCCGGTCCCATCGAAAGAATTACAGCGCCCGGCCCGAAAACGGGTCGACTGGACGCCGCGATCGCATCACTGACATTATCCTCAAGTGGCGTGAATCGCCACCGATGTCCCCGATGTGAGTTCGCAAATTACCACGATCAGGCCGCGAACGTGTCTTCGTCGCGCGATCATCCAGCCTGTTCCGATTCGCGTGATGGCCCTGTCCGGTTCCATGCCATCCGCCGAGCCTGTGCTACGGCTCAACCCCTTGCGAACCCGCGTCGAGGCTGATGCTCGGCTCCCAGGTCATCCATTCATCCTCCGCTTTAGCGGCCAATTCAAAGACGTGCCCGTTGTGGACCGGCTCGCCTGTCTTTTTGTCCGGCGTGGCGAAGGCAACGCCGCCGGTGAGGATCGATTCGAGCGAGTCAGCCCGGAGCGTGAGCCCGCCGAACAGGCCGAAGTCCACTCCGACTCCGCTCGCATTCCAGAATCGCGAATTATCGCGAACGAGAGGCACATACGCCGGCTCGATGCCCGCGAGCACCTCAACCCGCGTCGAATCCGGACTCAGCCGAACGTCAATCACGCGGCCGACTCGCATGTCGCGATAGGTGACAGGCGCGCCGATGGTGACCGAGCCTCGGCGCGTCGCTCGCAGCACGATTTCAAGTGTTCCAGGCAGCAACTTGCCAATTGGCAGCGGCGATTCGAGCCCCTCGAAGCGCGTCTTTCGAGGCGAGCCGACTTCGGCAGGCGCCACCTCGATGTAGCGAGGGCCGAGCAGCGCATCCAGACCCGTCACGCCCTTGAGGCTGACTTCCGGCCGCACGATCCAATACTGCGTGCCTTCGGCCGCGAGCGGCTCGGAATCTGGAAAGAGGCGCACGCTCACGATGACGCCCTGCAAATCTCCGTCGAGCCGTACTCGCTCAACGACGCCGACCTGCACGCCGCGGCAGTTCACTGGATCGTTGGCGGAGATGCCGCGCCCGTTCGCGAAGGAGATTTCGATCGGCAATCCTCGCTCGCGGATCGCCTGGTACGCCAGCGCTGCAACGGCGACGAGAGCGATCGCCGGCGCCAGCCAGGCCCACGATCCCCACGCGCGGCGTGGCACGATGCGCGCTTCAGGCAGGGCGCCGGGCGCCACCGGATCCGGGTTCGCTGCTTCACTCACCGCGATTCCTCTTCCTGCCAGATGTCTTCCGGGTCGAAGACGGCTGAGGCGAGCAGACTGAGCACGACCACTCCCGCGAAGGCCGCCGCGCCCGGCCCGGGGTGGACGCGCAGCCAGCTGCCGAGTTTCACCACGGCCACGAGCAGTGCGACCAGCAGCACATCCACCATTCCCCAGCGGCCGATCCACTCGAGTATGCGATAGGTCATGGCGCGGTGCCGACCGTGCAGAAAAAGTTCGCCCGAACAGATCAGGAAAGTGGCCAGAATCTTGACCAGCGGAATGACGATCGAACACAGCAGCACGATCAATGCGACGAGGATGGAGCCTTCGGCAAGCAGATCGACCACGCCGGACCAGATCGTCGCGCCGTGCGTGTGTCCCATCTGCTCGATCTCAATGACGGGCAGGAGCATCGCGGCGGGATAGAGAATGAGCGCCGCCAGCGCGAATGCGGCAGATCGGGCCATCGACTTTGGCGCAGCGGGCCATCGCAGGCGCGCATCGCATCGATAGCACCGGGCCTCAAAGCCCTCAGCCGGCGACGCGACGCGCTGAATCAGCCCGCAGCATCGACACGAACGCAATGCGCTCAGGCAGGACATCTCACTCACGCCAGAGTGTAGATCGAGCCGGGGTCGCCGTCGGCCTCGCGCCATCGCCCGCCGCGCCGGCGAAACCTCTAGAATCGCCCCGTGAACCGTCTCACAGGCGCATCTGCCGGCGTGGCCCTGGCGCTTGCGCTCAGCGGCCTGTGGCTTCTGGGCGTGGCGGCGCCCCTGTGCGCGCTGGCGGGGACGTTCGCCCTGTCGGGCGCGGCGGCACTCGATCGGCTGGCGACGAGCCCGCTGTGGTCGTGGGGGACGGTGCCGGCGCTGCTGGGCGTGACCTTGGGCTGGTCGCTGGCGATCACAGTCGCGGCCACGCTCATCGGCGTTCCCGTGGCGCTGTGCCTGGCGAAGACCGGGCCGCGCGGCTCGACCTGGTGGACGGCGCTTGCGGCGGCCGTGCTCTGCATCCCACCCTATCTGCTGTACTGGGTCTGGGGGCTCGTGCAGTCGCCGGATTCGCTGCTGACCCGCTGGGCGAGCAATCATCCTCAGCGAGCGTCGGCCATTCAAATCTGGCAACTCTGGTGGGGACTGACGTGGTGGACCTGGCCGCTGGTCGCGCTGGTCGTCGCGACAGCGCTGCGCCGCCGCCCGCGCGAGCGCGATGAGATGCTCGTCATCGATGGCGCGGGGTTCTGGGCACGACAATGCTCCGCACTGATGGATGTGCGGCCGGCGCTGGCGCTGGGCGCCGGCCTGGCGCTGCTCTCGACGCTGCTCGGTTTCGCTGCGTTCGATCTTGCATCGGCGAGTCTGCCGATCGCTGAGACCTATGCGAGCGTGCTGAGGCGGATCCGATTCGAAGTGGGCGCCGATGCGGCGATCATTGCGGCCGGCCCGCTCATCGTGGTCAGTCTGCTGCTCGCCGGGCTGGTGGCTCTGGGAGCGCGAACCGCTTTCGCAGCCGAATCGGAGGATCCGCGGCCCGGCCGGGCCGGAGCGCACGTCGGAGCGGGAGTGGCGTTGTCTATCTCGATCGCCGCGCCGGTGGCGATCATGGCCCTGCAACTTAGTGGAGTCGAGCCGCTGATGCGACTCGGGCCGCTTGAAGGACGGGCGATCGGCGAGAGCCTCGCGTGGGCTGCGTCGGCGGGGCTGCTCTTGGCGTTGATGACCCTCGGCCATTGCTACGGCTGGTCGCACAGCGCCCCGGCTGTTCGCCGCCTCACGACCCTCTCGGCCGCCGGCTGGGCGCTGATGGGGATTCTGCCGGCCGCAACTCGAGGAGCCGCGCTGTTGCAATCGCGCTCAATGATCGCCAGCCACCTTTCAGCGTCGATCTATCCGGAAACGCTTTGGATTCCCCTGCCGGGCGCGAGGTACATCGCCTGGCCCGTCGTCGTGATCGTGGCCTATCTCGCCACATATGGGCTGCTGAGCGTTCTGATCGGCCGGTGGATGGCGGCAAGCGAGGATGAATCGCTCCGCGCTGCGAGGCTCATCGACGGCGCGACGGGCCTGTGGAACTGGCTCGCCGCGCGTGGCTGGAGCGTTGGCGCTGCTGCGGCGGTGGCCGGGCTTCTGGGAATGGCCTTGTCTCTGGGCGAGGTTTCGACGACAATGATCGTTCTGCCGCCCGGTCCGCACAGTCTGACGCAGAGTCTGCTCAACAAGATGCACTACGCGCGCGAAGATTCCGCTGTGGCCACCTGCCTGATGCTGCTGGCGATTGTCGTGCCGGCCGGCGTCGCGGCGACGATGATCCTCGCTGCGTTGCGCCGCCGCGTTGCCCGCGCGGCACCGGTGCTTCTGGCGCTGATCAGCGCTGCGTCGATGATGAGCATCAGCGGTTGCGAGAAGCCGGCCAGCCTCGTTGAGGCGCCCTTCGAGCCGGCGATGATCATCGGCTCCACCGGCCGCAGTCCCGGGCAGTTCGTCTATCCGCGCGGCATGGCGCTGGACGTGGCGCGGCAGCTGCTTTGCGTCGTGGACAAGACCGGCCGCATCCAGCGCTTCGACGCCGCAGGCAGACTCGTCGACGCAATCGTGCTGCCCAGGTTCGATCGCGGGTTCCCTACCGGCATGAGCATCGAGCCGGACACGGGGCGGCTCTTCGTCGCCGACACACACGAGCATCGCGTGCTCGTTTACGACGCCGAGGGCCGGCTGGAGCGCACGTTCGGGTCCGAGGGCCAAGAGGCGGGTCAGATGCTCTACCCGACGGACATTGCCTTCGGCCCCGACGGCGTGTACTTCGTTTCGGAATACGGCGGCAACGATCGCATTCAGGCGTTCGACGCCGAGGGAAACCCGCTCTACAAGTTCGGGGAGTTCGGCTTTGGAGACGGCCAGCTCAATCGGCCCCAATCCCTCGAATACGACGCCCAGCGCGATGAGCTGGTCATCCTTGACGCCTGCAATCATCGGGTGGTCATCACAGACCGCCAGGGCCGCTGGAAGTTCGCCGTCGGGCGGCCGGGCAGCGGGCCGGGCGAGTTGAACTACCCCTACGGGCTCGTGCTGCAATCGGACGGATCGTTTCTGATCAGCGAATTCGGCAACAGCCGCATCCAGCACCTCGCCCGGGACGGTCGCTGCCTGGGGATCTACGGTACACTCGGGAATGACCCCGGCTGCCTGCAGACGCCCTGGGGGCTCGCGGCGGACTCGCAGCGCCTTTATGTCGTGGACAGTCGTAACGACCGCGTCCAGGTGCTCGAGCGCCCTTGAAAGCGGGGTGCGAGATGCGCCGAATTGGAAGCTCGTCGTGCAATAGTTGCAGCCGGCCGGGCGTTGGAGACATGACGGCCGGCCCGACTCGCCGGTGCCGGAGTACCCAAACCCCGCCAGGAGAGACTGACATGACTCGAAATCTGCTGACGATCGTGCTGACCGTTCTCGCGCTGCTCGCGTTCGTCCCCACCCAGACGGCCAATGCCGCCGAGCCTGTTCGACTGAGCGGCGTGATTTCCGCCGTCGGCGATCACGGCATCGCGCTGCACACCGATCGCGGGGACGTTCGGATTCACGTGACCGAGCGGACCCGCATTTCGCTCAACGGCGAGCCCGCCCGACTCCACGCTCTGCAGCGCGGCGATCGCGCCCGCGTCGTCGCCCAATGGCATCGCAGCCGGCAGGGCCCGGTGCTCGTGGCGCTTTCGATCGAAGCGACGCGACGCCGCCGCTGAACGGACCATCAGCCGAACTTCAATCGTTGTGAAGGAGCGCTCCTTTCGTGCCCAAGGGCCGAGGGGAGCGTTTTTTATCTCAACTGCGCCCAGTCGAAGGTGCTCAGCGCGAACACAAGGCGTTCAACCTGTTCGTCGGTGAGTTCGCAGTGCAGGCTGAGCCGGACCCGGGCTGTATTGGGCGCGACGGTCGGCGGACGGATGGCGGGCGCGATGATGCCATGCGCATCGAGGTGCGCGGCGAGCGCCAGCGCGCATTCGGCCGATCCCACGTCGATTGGAATGATGGGCGTAGGGTCCATTCGCACCGGCAAGCCGAGGCGCCTGAGTCTGCGGCGGATGGCGAGGGAGAGTTGGGCGAGGCGTTCGCGCCGCTTGGGCTCGCGTTCGATCACGTCCAGCGCTGCATCGATCGCGGCGACCTGGGTGGGCGGCGCCGCGGTGGTGTAGATGAATGACCGGCCGGCGTTGATGAGCCAGTCGATCACCGCGCGCGGCCCGGACACGAGCCCGCCCAGCGAGCCGAGCGCTTTGCTCGCCGTCGAGATGGTCACGTCGGCAAGCCCCCTGCTGTCGAGACCCTGGCCGCACGGCCCGAGCACCCCGGTTGCATGGGCTTCATCGACGATCAGGCAGGCGTCATGGGCGTCACGCAAGGCCGCGAGCATCCGCAGATCCGCCAGGTCGCCATCCATCGAGAAGACGGTGTCGGTGACGATGAAGCAGGCGGCGTCGGGGTGCGCGCGCCGGTGAGCGGTCAGCAGTGCGTCAAGCCGCTCGTAACGCAGATGCGCAAAGGTGCGAACGACGGCGCCGCGCTCGGCGGCCAGGCGGGCGCCGTCGAGCAGGCTCGCGTGCGAGAGTTTGTCGAGCACGATCAGATCGTCACCCAGGGCGAGGCTTGAGAGCACGGCGAGATTGGCCATGTAGCCGGTCGGAAAGAGCAGCGCCGCCTCGGCTTTCTTGAACTCAGCGAAGCGCGCTTCGAGAGCGGCGTGCGCCTCAGTCGTTCCGCGGACGAGCCGGCTCGAGCCGCTTCCCACGCCGCGGCGAAGCGCCGCCTGCCGGACGCGCTCGATGAGCAGAGGGTGGCTGGTGAGCCGGAGGTAGTCGTTGCTCGCCAGATCGATTTCAAAGGGTCTCGATTCGTCGCGTCGAATGTTCAGGAACCGCCACACGGCGCCTGTCCGCCGCGCCTCGAGACGTTCATTCAAGCGATCGAACCATGGTCTGGAGCGTTTGGCGGACATGAACGAGTGATGGCGCATCCCCGGGCGGCACCAGCGGATGCGGCTCGCTTCACCTGGCCACTGGACCGGCGCGGAAGTGAGTGGAGATCTAGAGCCGTGCGGGACTTCGGGCGCCTGCGGTGTGAACGATGGGCGCGCCGGGCCCGGAAACGCGCCCATCGCGGCCGTCGCGATCCGGCGACGGCGCATCGCCGAAGTCGACCTTCTCTTTCATGAGGCGGCCGGGCTTGAACTTGACGGAGCATTTCGCCGGAACGTCGACCTTGGCGAGTGTCTTGGGGTTCTGCGCGACGCGCGGGGCGCGGTGCTTGACTTCGAAAACGCCGAAGTCGCGCAGTTCGATGCGGTTCCCGTTGCCGAGTTCTTCGACAATGAGGTTGAGAAACTCCTGAATGATGCTTTTCACGGCGACTCGCTTCTCTTTGGTTACCTCAACGATGCCATCGATGAGATCCTTCTTGGTCACGTTCGGCATGTGATGCGCCCCCTTCCAGGGATCCGAGCCGGCAGCCACCCCGACTCTGATACGGGCTCGCACTTCCCTCTCCTCGGTGCGGAAGAGTGACGTGCTCATCCACCTAGGAGAAACACCTGAATGATCGCGCCCGTGTCTGCCGCACCTGGGACACTCCAGTCGGTGCGACAGCATCGGCCCCGATCACAACTCCAGTCAGTATGGCGTGTTGGATCGAATCCGTCAAGGGGCAAAGCGGAGAGAAAACAGGTAATCTGCAGATTTGTCTGCTGAGAAAAATTCAAGAATTTTTCTGCGGCCGCGGCCGTACCGGTCGAGGCGACTCAGCGCGTGGCCCCGCCCTGGATCGATCGGATGGTCGTTCTCGTGCTGCTGCGGGGACGGCCGGAGTAGTCATACAGCCGGTCGTACTGCGTGATCTCGAAGGCCCCAAATGCCGAGCGAGAAGGGGGCGCCCCGACGGACAGTTGCGCGTCGTTGCGGCTGTACTCCCAGTCCTCCCAGGTGAAGCCCGGAGCGAGGCCGCGCGCCGCGAGCATCTGGCGCATCTCCGGCGTGGCAAAGGCGAGTGCGGGATCGCGATGGGCCCGCTCCGCCGGCATCGCGGCAGAACGTTCGGGCCCGCTCGATCGCGAGAGCTCGTGCGGCTGGGTGGAGGCGCACCCGGACAGCAGCGCGGCGACCGCGCAGGCAATGACTGCTCTTGAATTCATGATCAACTTCTCCTGCCGCAATTGTACAACCGGCGCGCCAGCCTCACCGCAGTGGTTTTGCCGATGATTTCGCGGGTTGACGCCTCGATGCGATTGCAGGATGTTGCCGGGTGAGCACACCGCTGAGGCGGCGGCGCAGCATGGCAGGCTATTGTTGGGCATGGAACTGCCGGTTATCGGAGGGCGAGGTGCGGCCACGATCGAGGCCCTCGTGCGCGCCGTGCGCAAGGGCAATCTCGAATTGAGCCGCGCCATCGCCCCGCACGAATCGGCGCTCGACGGGGCGCTGGCGCTGTGCAATCCGAATCTCAGCTCCTGCCCGGCGGCGAATTGCGCCCGTGACGTGCACGTTCCGGAAGGCAGTGACCCCGAAGCCGTGCTCAGCCGAATTGAGGAGCACTTTTATGCCAACCACGCCACCTGCCATCTACTCGCCCCCACCGCCGCGGTCCTCGATGACGCCTGGCACGAGCCGCTGACGCGGCGGGACTACGGCACACGCCTCCAGGCGCTGCTGATGCTGGGGACCTCGGTTCGTTCGCCAAAGCGCCCGGAGGGTTACCAGGCCGTGTCCGCTCGCGCGGTCGTACCCGGGTACTGCGCTTTTCTGGATCGCTGGGCGGCGGCCCGCTCGTGCGCTGCCGATTCATGTCTGGCCGTGTGCGAGGCCGGGCTGCTCGACTCGGATGCGCTGGATGTACTGGTCGTCAGGAAGGATGGCCAGGTGGTCGGCTGCGTCGGCGCGCTGGCGGTTTCGGAAGTCGGGATCCTGCGCGGCTTGCGC
Organism: Planctomycetota bacterium; assembly: GCA_963205185.1. Taxonomy (GTDB): domain Bacteria; phylum Planctomycetota; class Phycisphaerae; order Phycisphaerales; family UBA5793; genus UBA5793. Next base: position 52,437 of record CAUJHZ010000076.1, read on the forward strand.
GTGGACCACCAGGTCGAACATGACGCCACCGTTGACGCCCTGCTCTGGCACGTTCTCGATCTCGCCAAGCGCTCGCAGTTCCGGCAGATCATCGCCGCCATAGACGAATCGGACGAAACTTCAATGGAAGCACTGAGCCGCATCGGCATGACGCGCGTGGAGGTCATGGAGCACTACGTGCGCGATGCGGGTGAGGCGACGGGGTGACGGATCGCACGAGAGTCAAGATCTGCGGCCTGCGGTCGGAAGCGGATGTGCTCGCAGCCATCGACGCCGGCGCCGACGCGGTGGGATTTGTCTTCGTGCGCTCTTCGCCAAGATACGTCGAACCGGAAGCCGCTGCGGACCTGGTGTGCATGCTGCCGCCGCTCATCGACGCCGTGGGCGTCTTCGCCGATGAGAAGGCCGCCGTCGTCTGCGAAATCGCCGGCGAAGCGTGCATCAATCTCGTGCAGTTGCACGGCTCGGAAGACGCCGCGTGCGTCGAGATGGTGCGCGAAGCCTATCCGGTCATCAAGGGCATCCGCTACGGCGACGACGCGATGCGCTGCTGGGCGGGCGAGATGAATATTGACATGCTGCTCGTGGATGGATCCGAAGGCGGGCGCGGCGCCGCTCTGGACTGGCAGGCCCTGGCGGCCCAGCGCGGATCGATCCGCGCGCCGCTCATGCTCGCCGGCGGGCTGACGCCCGACAACGTGGGCGAGGCCATCGCGGCCGTCCGCCCATACGCCGTGGACGTCTCAAGCGGCGTGGAGCGCGAGCGCGGGGTGAAAGATCCGGCGCTGATCCGTCGGTTTTGCCGGGCCGTGCGCGGTGCCGATCAGCGCTTCGAAGAGTGAGGGTCGCGACGGCGACGGCCGGCGGCGCCGAAGATGCCGCCCGTCAGCAGCAGAGCCGCGGTGGAGGCGTTGGGCACGGCAAAGATCTGATCCTGGGCCGTCGAGTGCGTCATGGCGAGCAGGTCCATGCGCGGCCCGCCGCCATCAAGGGCGTCCAGCCATTCCTGCGCTGTGCCGTACCACGCGCCGTTGTCAACGACACGAATGGAGCCGGCGGCGAGGTTGAGGCCGTCGTCGTGACTGAGTTCCCAGACGGCAACCTGGAACGCGGCCGCGGCGTCGTTGGTCAGAAACTGCGGGCTGTAGAAGCGCCCGAAGAGTTCAGACAGCAGCGCGGCGCGGCCGGCGCCCATTCCACCGCCGGGCACGGGCGAGGCCTCAGGATCGCGCACCGTGTAGTCGTAGGTGCGACCAAAGGAGATGTGCTGCGAGAGTTCGATGCAGTACGTCGTGAACGATCCGAACGCGCCGGCGCCCGCGTAGTCGCCACCCGTGCGCGACCATTCGAAACTGCCCGCGTACGTGTTCATGTACGACTGGCCGGCGTCGCTCGAAATGCTGACCGTACGACGCGGCGACACATCGTTGAACCGACCCTGGATGACGTCGGCACTGCAGAGACTGGCACCGCCAACCACAGCGGCGACGGCGACGAAGTGCAACGCCCGACGCGAAGTGTTCGCACGATTCATTTCTCTTCTCCTTGGTGACATAATCGGACTCCATCCACGTGCGGCCGAATCGAGCCGCGTGCGGGCCAAACGTACGATTCGGGTGAGGCCGACGCCAGAGAAGCGCCGGTGCGATCGCCCGGTGTGGTGCGTCCTGTGCGGGCTGGAGAAGGTGGACGGCGGATCCGGCGGGATCCCGGACCCGCAGCGCGGCGGCCATTCGGTTATGGGGCGGGGAGGGCGGCGCGCGGCTCTACTGCACAATGCGCTGAAAGGTCTCTTCGAGCTGGCGCTGATTGGCCTTCCAGGAGAATTCGCCGAGACTGGCTTCGAAGCCGGTGCGCGCTTCACGCTCGATGTCTTCGGGATGCTCGAGGTAGTGCGTCATCGCGTCGACGATCGTGTCGATGCGTTCGGGGTCGATGGTGCGGCCGCAATGCACGCGGGCCAGAATCTCACCCATGTCGCCGATTGGCGTCATCACGACGACGCAGGCATTGGCGATGGAGTCGTAGAACTTGCTCGGATTGATGTAGCGGAAGTTGGCATCGTTGAGGTACGGCAGCACCGAGACGTGCATCTGCGCATACAGCTCCGGCATATCCGTGGTCGAGTAGGCGCCGCTGAGGATGATGCCGTCGCGGTACGGTTCGATGGTGCGGGCGAATTCATCCTCGTAGTACTCGGCGACCTTGCCGGCCAGGCGCAGCCGGGCGCGGTCGGGGAATCTGGCAAACACGGCGGCAAATGCTTCGAGCAGCTCGTGCAGGCCGGTGCCTTTGTACACCGTGCCGAGCCGGCCGAACATCACCGGCCCGCCGGCCTTGACGGCGTCGAACTTGCCTTCGGGCCACGCGTCGATGCGCTCGTCCCAGAGCGGCTGGTTGCCGACGACCGTGACGTCGCGGCAGCCCCACTGCTCGTACTTGTTCTTCTGCCAGTTGCTGGTGATCTGCACCGCCTGGGCCATGCGGCTGTAGCGGCGCTCGAGGCCGTAGATGATGGGCAGCAGCAGGCGGCGCGGTCCGGTCCAGAAGCCGTAAATCTCCGGCTCGTGCGCATCAAAGATGACGGGCAGATTGAGTCGGCGCTGTATCATGGGGATCATCGGGCTCAGGTCCTGGCCGATGATCTTGACCGCGTCGAACCGGCCGCTGGCGACGCAGTCGAAAATCGCGCGATGCATCTTCCGGAAGTTGAGAAAGTTCTTCGGCCCGCCCCAGCTTTGCGAGCGGACGGGCACGCGATGCACTCGAACGCCGAAATGGATCTCGTCGGTCGGGAGTTTCATCTCGCGATTGACGGCAAAGACGGTAACGTCGTGGCCGGCGTCGCGCAGCAGCCGCGCCTGGCCACAGTAGCGGCCGTAGGTTCCCTGGAAGCGTTCGAAGGTGCGGCTGATGCAGTAGGCGATGCGCAGCGGACGCGGGGTGCGCAGGGCTCCCAGGCCGGGCTCTGGCGCTGGGCCAATGCTGGGAATCGTCATGGAAGTCGATCCGCCCGAAGTCAGCGAACGATCACCGTGGTCCGCGCCGAACTGTCGCCGGTCTTGATGATGTCGCGAACGTCCGGATAGAGCACGATGCCGCGCTCCACGTCAACCGCAGCACCGAACATGGTGCTGATGAACTCGAACGCCGACTGCCACTGGGCCCGCTCGTTGGTCGGAACGAAGATGATGTCGCCGCGCTCGAGCGGAATGTTGGCAGAGAGCGATTCGATCGACGGGTTGAGCATCATCTCGCGGTAGTCGAACAGGCCGGCCGCGACGAAATCATCAGACATGCGGCGGATGAGGACCATCTTGCGCAGCGAGGCGTCGCGGGTCGGACCGCCGGCGTCAGCCACGGCATCGAGGATCGTCATGCCGCGCTGATACGCGATGCGTCCCTGCTTGGGCACCTGGCCCATGACGCGCACGTACTGCTGCATCTGGCTGATGAGGTTCACCGTCACCGAAGGATCGACGTAGTTGCCCTGCAGGCCGCTGGCGATCTTCCGCCGCGCATCGGCAGTCGTCAGCCCTTCAAGCCGCATGGGGCCGACAAGCGGGTACTGAATGCCGCCGTCAGAGTCGATGGTGTATTCGCCGTCGAGATTGGGATCCTGATAGACCCTGATCGAGATGCGATCTCCGGGCACGAGCGTGTAGGGAAGCGAACTGGCGCTGATTGGACGCTGAGGCTCGGCTCCCTCCTCCACGGGCGGGGCGCCGAAATCCGGGCCGGTGGGCTGCATGTCGGTAGGCATGTTGCAGCCGCCGATCATCACGCACCACGCGACCATCGCCGCCAGGGACGGCAGACGAACGATTCCACTCCGGAAGTATCCATCCACGCGTGAGTTCACTCTCGTCTCTCCGGTTGCGAGCCGCCGATCGAACCGACGGCGGTCCAGCATTATTGCAGTCCGCAGGCCCCGTGCAAGCCAGCCGCCAGGGCCGGGGAATCATGGTCACCCGCTCGACGACCGATCATCAGGCTGCGTCCAAGCGGCCATACAGAGTATCATCCCGCCCACGCGCGGCAAACTCAATCCACGCATCCGAATGAGCGACTCGTGCAGTCCGCACAGACCCTGCCCATCCTCGCCTATCACAGTATCGACGAATTCGGCACGTCGATCTCAGTCTCGCCCGAGGTTTTCCGGCGGCAAATGCAGTGGTTTGCCGCGCATGGCTGGAAGACCCTGGCGCTGAGCGACGCGGCCTCCCGCGTCAGGGCCGGCCGCCCTGTCGAATCCCGCAGTTTCGTCCTGACGTTCGACGACGGCATGCAGTCGCTGCTCACCCACGCTGCTCCCGTGCTCGCCGAGCACGGCTTTTGCGCCGCCACGTTTGTCGTGACCGGCCTGGTCGGCCGACCGCCAGAGTGGTACCGGATGCCGGATCCGTATCGGACGATTCCGCTGCTCGACCGGGCCGGCCTCGAAAAACTTGCCGATCTCGGCTGGGAACTCCATCCGCATACCCATGACCACCCCGTGCTGGCTCACCTTCCCTTTGAGGTGCAGGCGGACCAGATCGGCCGCAGCCAGTCGCTCATTCAGGAGTGGTTCGGCCAGCGGGGTGGCGTGCTCGCGTATCCATTCGGACAGTTCAATGCCGACACGATGCGGGCGATGGAGCAGTGCGGCCTCGTGGCCGGCGTCACGCTCGCCTTCGGCAGCCGGCTGGATCCGGCCCACCCCTACGCCTGGCCCCGCGTTGGCTCCGCTTGGCTGAAAGGCTCGAACCTGCGCCAGCGGCTCGCCGTGACGGGCTGGCTCGAGCGCTACGTCGCGCTACGTTCGCTGGTAAAGAAGGGCCGGGAGCGCCACTTTCAGCAGCCGACGGCCGAGACCACGCGAGGCTTGGTTCCGCTGGGCGGTTGATCACTTCTTTTCGCCGGGCGCCGGTTCGCCGATTCGCGTCTCCGTGCCCGCGCGGATGCGGGCGATGTTGCTGCGGTGCTTCCACAGCACAAGCAGCGTCAGCAGCGCCGTGACCAGCAGGAAGGGCCAGCGCTCGGATACACGCTCGGCCAAGTCGCCGGCGGCGCCCCCGGTTGTTGAAGCGATGCTCAGCAGGTACCACAGCGGCAGGCTCAGCGCCGCAAGCATCGAGGCCACGCTGATCATCCGCCAGAGCTTGACGGCCGCCAGCCACACGACGAGGGCGCCGAGAATCGGCCACGTCAGGTGCGGGTAGATGCCCAGCAGCGAGCCAAAGCCGGTCGCCACTCCTTTGCCGCCCTTGAAGCCGAGGAAGATCGAGTTGGTATGGCCGATGATTGCGGCAAACGCCACGCCGATCCACAGCAGCATCTGTGCCTGGGTGATTTCCTTTTCGACGTCGCGCATGTCCGCGGCAAACAGGCCACACCACACGCCGGCCGCGACCGTCGGGCCAAGACCCTTGCACACATCCAGGGCGAAGCAGACCATGCCGTACTTGCGGCCGAGCGTACGACCGACGTTGGAGGCGCCGACGTTGCCCGATCCGTGCAGGCGGATGTCGATCCCGCGGGCGCGGCCGATGATCAGCGCAAATGGAATCGAACCGACGAGGTAGGCGACGATGATCAGAATGGACCACTTGACGGGATCGGTCACGCGGCTGCTCCCATGCGAGGCGCGATCATAGCGCGGCGGCTGCGGCGGCCGATCAGCAGGCGAACTCCCGCGCCAGCGCTTCCATTCGATCGACAAACAGTTCGAAGCGCATGCTCGGCGCGATCGCCTGCGCCGTGCGCTGAGCCGCCTCGCGCTGCGGCTGCTCAAGAAGGCCGACCATCGCGTCGCGCAGGGCCTCGGCGCGCGCCGTCGAGACGATGCGGCCGGCGAGGCGCTGGTCCGGGCCGCGCATCCGCTCGGCGCCCGCCGTAGCCGTCGTGGTGATCCCCGGCGCGCCGAAGGCAAGACACTCCCAGATGAACCGGCCAAACATGGATCGTACCGCGGGGATGATCCCCACGTCGGCGGCGGAGAGCAGGTGCTCCATCTCGCGGGTGCGCGAGACCAGTCGGATCTGCTCGTCGCAGCGGAGATCGACGGCCAGATCGTGCAGAGGCCAGGGATCTTCGCACGCCATGACGAGCCGCGCCTGCGGGTGGCCCGACTCAACCGTCTCGGCGAACGCCCGCAGCGCGGTCCTGCCGCCCTTGAGCGCCGGCGACTTGGCGGCCCAGAGGAAGACGACCTGTCCGGGATCGATATCGAGAATCTCTCGTACTTCCTGGCGCTGCTGCAGCGCCTTGCCATCTTCCAGGGGCGGCTCGACGGGCGAAGCGCCGGGGATCCGCCGCAACATGCGCTCGATTCCCGGCGCCTCGTCGAGCAAAGCGTCGGCCATGGCGTCGCTCAGCGCCACCACGCATCCCAGCCGCCGGTCGCGCCTGGTGTGCAGTCCGACGAGAAGGGAGACGAGTCGCCGGGGATCGACGATGTTGAGCAGCCGCCGCGCACCGCGTCCGGGCCGGCGGTCTGGACCGGGAGCAAAACCGAAAGTGGGAATCAGGATGTCCGCCGGAATCGCTGCGTGAAATGAGATCGATGCATCACACGGCAAATCGCGCATCACCGGTCCGGCCCAGCGATGCAGCATCAGCGGCCGGTGCGAGGCGCCTGATTGAAAGGTCCGGCGGGCGATAATGCGGAGATCGGGATACAGATCGGGATCGGTCACCGTGTCGCAGACGATCGTGACCTCATGCCCGCGCTGAACGAATCGACGGCCGAGTTCGGTCACCAGCTGCGCGTGCGCTCCGACGAAGCGCCGCACATGTTCGTAGGCAATCACGATGCGCATGGAGATCCCGCCGGTCGCTCAATTGGTATCCGTCGCGGCCTTCGCATTGTTGGGGCGCTGCGCCGCCGTGTCGCCGGATGGCCGCCAACGCGAGTCGGGCCGCGTCTCGTAGTAAATGACGGCAATTGCAAAGATGAGTGCGATCGTACCGGGCGCGCTCATGTTGTGACTGTCAAACAGGAACGCGACGAACAGCCCCGCCACGAGCGGCAGGCGATTGAGCTTCACGCCGCGGCGGCGATCGCGAGCGGCTTCCACCGCGAGCAGAACCCACATCGCCAGATACAGCGCGAGCCCCGGCCAGCCGAGCAGCGCCAGGTGGTAGAGCAGCGCGCTGTGCGGGTGGGTAAGCAGGCCGGTGGTTCGGCGCGGCGGCTGGGCCGATTCGCCTTCCCCGGGCGCCGGTGCGGGATGAGCCATCACGCAGGCTCGCGCTGCGTCCAGATAGCCCCCGACCCCGACGCCAGTCAGGGGATGCGCACGTGCCAGCGTGAAAGAGATGTCGAATTGGCGCCAGCGCGCAGCGACGTCGCCGGAGTAGTCGCCCTGCTCCACCGCGGCCCGGAACTGCACAACGCCATCCCGTACGCGCATCATCACCTGCGGACCAACCGCCACCGCGAACACCAGCGCGACCGCCGCCAGCACGCCGACGATCACCCACTCGCTGCGCCAGGACCGGCCGGTGCGATGGGCTCGGCGCAAGGCGGCCCAGGCGCGCCAACCGCGTGGAACAGATGCCAGCACACCGGCGCCAACCGCGAGCCACGCGCCGCGACTGCCGGTGAGCAGCAGCCCGACCCACGCCAGAACCCACAGGGCCAGCAGCGTCGGCCACTGTCGGCGCTGCTCGATCATCAGCCGGGGCAGCAGCAGAATGGAGGTCGCGGCAACGACGGCTGTCGAGTTCGGATGATCGAGCCCTGGGAATCGGCCGGGAATGCGCTCCGCGTGCCACCAGAAGAACAGCGGCCATGACTCGCCAAAGACCCATTGCCCGATCTGAACCAGTGCCGCAATCGCGGCGCCCGCGGCCAGAGCCCACGTCAACAGACGCCAGCGATCGATGACGGGCCAGAGCGCGATCAGCACCGGAATCTGAAATCGCAGGATCGACGCCTCGTCCCAGCCGTCAGGTCGATTCGTGGACCAGGTAAGCGAGAGGAGCGTCCACGCCAGCAGGGCGAGCAGGACGCAGACGATCGGCAGGCGGATGAGATAGCCGACCGCCGGCCCCGTTGCCCAGAGGCGCAGTAGTGAATAGCCGATGGCGATCCCGGTCATGATCGCCAACGGCGCCGTGCCCAGCGGCAGCAGCAGCAGCATCGCCATGACGAGCCCCGTGTGCACACGATCGCCGATCGGATCGCGCTGACGGGCGCGCTGCATCATGCCCAGCGCATCATCCGGCGCCGGCCTGACGGAATGAACAATCACGGCTGTCGGTCCGCGGGTGCGGCGCCCGAGGCCAGTTCGAGCAGGCGCATGTGCTTGGCGGCGGCGCTGATGCCGGCGCCCATCGCGCATGCCCAGCCGGGCCAGCCGTCGAGCCACGCGGATTTGAGGACGATCTGCTTGAGGATCGCCGCCGTCGGCGAGATCGCAAGTTTGAGCACCGACGCGCGGCGGCCGAGTTTGTGGTAACTCTCGCCGGCGTGCACGCCGTGGCTGATCTGCTTGCGGAGCAGCTCAGCGACAGTGGCAAACGCATCGTGCCGCAAAACGCCGCGCAGCCGCCGCGACGGCCCCGAGACGTCGAGCCGGTCGTGCGGGTCGTAGCCCGCCCAGCGCGCCGCCTGCGGCCGCACCAGGCGCATGCGCCACTCCGGCTGCCAGGTGTAGCGCAGTTCGCGACCCGCGAACCACACGCGGCGGTTCACTTCGCACCCGGCGATGTGCGGATCGTCGCTGCTCACTACCGCGCCGATTTCTCCGGCCAGTTGGGAATCCACGGACTCATCACTATCGAGGCTGAGCACCCACGGCGTGTCGCACTGATCCAGCGCGAACTGCTTCTGGCGCACGTGCCCTTCCCAGTCGTGATGGATCACCTCCGCACCGAGGCTGCTCGCCAGTTCGACCGTGCGGTCTTTCGAACCGGAATCGACGACGACCACGCGGCCGGCGAGCGAGCGGACGCTCTCGATGGTGCGGCCGATCGTCGCTTCATTGTTGCAGGCGATGATGGCCACGCTGAGCACGGAGGGGTCGTATCGCTTGAACATGTCCGATCATCATGGCGGCGGGGAACGCCCCGTCAATCCCCGGGCGGCCCGAGATTCGACGAAGGGCGCCGGACTCAGACGCGATCTTCAGGTCGGATCGGCCGGACAATCTTGAGAGCCCGGTTGCCGCGATGCTGGCCGATGTGCGCGAGCATCTTCTTCTCGCCCTCCACGGTGAGCACCACCGGCCGCGTCGCGGGCTTGTCGGTGACGATCAGATCACCCACGGAGAGGTTCATCAGGTCGTCGAGGGTGAGCGTGGTCTCGGCCAGGGTTCCGCCCACGCTCAGGACCGCGCCCGCGAGCGAATGCGTGATGCGCTTGGCGAACTCGATGTCATCATCATCGCGCTGCACGTTGAACCACGACTGGGCGCTGAGTTCGGGCATGAGCGGCTCGATGACGTTGAACGGAATGCACAGATTCATCGTGCCGGCCCGCGCGCCCATCTTGATCTCAAAGCCGATGACGACGACGACTTCATTGGGAGGCACGATCTGCACAAGGTGCGGGTTGCTCTCGGTTTCGACCAGGGTGAAGTCCAGCCGCCGAATGCCTTCCCACGCCTCGCTCAGCGCCTTAAGCGCGCGGCCGAGCACGACGCTGAGGAGTTTGATCTCGATGACCGTCAGCGCACGCTGGGGGATGAACAGTTCGTTGCTCGCTCCGCCGAGCATCCGATCGACGAGCGGGTAGACGATCAGCGGACTCAGTTCGAGGCAGATCATGCCCTCGAGCTGTTCGGCGCGAATGAGATTGAACGCCGTCGGATTGGGCAGGCTGGAAATGAACTCCGAATAGGTCATCTGCTCGGTCGTCGCGACTTTGACTTCGACGATGGTGCGGATGAACCCGGAGATCGAAGCGCCGAAGATGCGGCCGAACGATTCGTGCAGCGTCTCGAGGGAGCGCATCTGCTCCTTGGACACGCGCTCGGGGCGCTTGAAGTCGTACGCCCGGATCTCGACCTGGTCGAGGTCGCGGCGGTGTCGCGAGAAGAGTTGCCCGGCGGTGGTTTCCTCCTCGATGGCGCCGGAGTCGACCGCCGCGAGCAGGGCGTCAATATCGGATTGGTCGAGGATGTCGTTCATGCACTGACCGCCGGCCCTTCGCGCGCAGCCCAACCGGAACGGCACGCGGCCCTACTCGCTTTATCGGACACCGCTGCGGGGCCACTTGAACCCGGGCCGCCGCGGCTCGTAGAAGATAAGCCGCGTCGCTATACTCGCCTGAATCGGCTGGCTGCTTTCCCGGGAGAATCCGTAATGCTTCGATGGCGGTTGCTGCCCCTGCTGCTCGTGCTGCTCACCGCATTTCAGTCGGCCGCCGCCCAACCGCCCGGCACCGAGCCGCGCGTCCGCGCAACCGTCGAGTGGTCGCACAACGGGTACCTGCCCGGCTCGCAAGGGGCGCTCGCCGTCATCCTGCAGATCGAGCCCGGCTGGCATGTCTATCCCGGGATCGGCTCACCCGATGCGCCCGAGTTGTACATCCCCACATCCATCGAACTCGCGCTGCCGGAGGGCTGGATGCGGGGCGAGATCCAATGGCCCGCCGCTCACGAAGTAACTTTTGGACCGGAGGGCGCGCAGGAACAGGTGAAGGTCTACGAGGGCCGCTCGGTCGTCTACATCCCATTCCTTGTGTCATCCGATGCAGCCGAGGGACCGGCGAGCGGCAGCGCCACGGTCGCGTACCAGGCGTGCGACGACCAGACCTGCGAGCCTCCCACGGATACGCGCGTGGCGCTTTCGACGCGCGTGGTGACCGATGCTGGAGCGGTCGAAGCCAATGACGATGCCGCTCTGGCCGAGACGTTTGCGGAGTTACTGGCCAAACCCGTGGTTGCCGCAACCGAGCCCGGCCCGGCCGAATCAGCGCCGCCCTCGATCGCAGCCGATCCATCGACTGAGAAACCGACGGCGCTTCCCAGTAGCGGGCACACCTTCTTTGGCATCGAAGTTCCCAGGCAGGACGGCGTCGTGGGGCTGCTGCTGCTCATCGGTATTTCGGCGCTCGGCGGGTTCCTGCTCAACCTCACGCCGTGCGTGCTGCCCGTCATCCCGATCAAGATCATGACGATCATGCAGCACGCCAACCACCCCGGCCGCGGGCTGGTGCTGGGCCTGTGGATGGCGCTGGGCGTCGTCGCGTTCTGGGCCGCGATCGGCGTGCCTGTAGCGCTGGTGAGCGTGACGGGCATCAGCGATCCGTCACGACTCTTTGGCATCTGGTGGCTCACGCTGGGCATCGGCGCTGTCATCGCGCTGATGGGTGTGGGCATCATGGGACTGTTCACAATTCAACTTCCTCAGGCGGTCTACGCGGTCAATCCCAAGGCCGACTCGGCGTGGGGTTCGTTCGTGTTCGGGATCATGACGGCGGTGCTCGGCCTGCCATGCTTCGGCTTCGTAGCGGGGGCGCTGCTGGCGGGCGTGGCGGCGATGCCACCGCTGAAGATTATGGTGATCTTCATCTCGCTGGGTGTCGGCATGGGCGGGCCGTACATCGTCCTGTCGGCCAATCCGAAGTGGCTCGACCGCCTGCCGCGCACCGGACCGGCGAGTGAACTGGTCAAGCAGGTCATGGGGCTGCTGCTGCTGGCGGCGGCGGCGTTCTTCATCGGCGCGGGCCTCATCGCGCTGGTGCGCGAGAAGCCGTACCTTTCACACCAGTTGCACTGGTGGGCCGTGGCGCTGTTCGCGGCTCTGGCCGGGCTTTGGCTCATCGTTCGCACGTTCCAGATTTCCTCGCGTCTCAAGCCGCGCGCGGTGTTCACGATTGCCGGGCTGCTCCTGGGCTCGATTGCGGTGCTCTACGCCGCCAGCCAGACCGCCAAGGCCCGGGCCGACTGGCTCGTGCACCAGGAAGCGCTGGCCAACGCGGGCGACGGCGCTGCCTACATCCACGGCGCCTGGAACGAGTACACCCCCGCCGCGTTTGAGCGGGCCCGCGCCGACGGGCACATTGTCGTGGCCGACTTCACCGCCGAGTGGTGCCTGAACTGCAAGATCATCAAAGCGGCGGTGCTCAATAAAGAGCCCGTCCTGAGCGCGCTCAACAGCGACGACGTGGTCAAGTTCACCGTCGATCTCACGAGCAACAGCGCGCCGGGCTGGGCGTTTATCAAGGAACTCGGCCAGACCGGCATCCCCTTACTGGCGATCTACACGCCCGGCAGCGATGATCCCTGGCTGAGCAACGCCTACACATCCCAGCAGGTGCTCGATGCGATCGCGGCGGCGCGCTCAAGTCGAGACCAGGCTGCGCGCACTCCAGTGATGCGTGAATACTCCGCAGGAGCACTCGAGGAGGCGCTCGGCTCTGGTGCAGTTGTTGTCCTCGTTTTCTACGCGGAGTGGGACCTGAACAACGTGTTGTTCCACCGTCGAATCATTGAAAGTGAGGCCGTGCGCAGCGAACTGTTGAAGCCCGGAACGATCGGATTCAACGTCGACGTAACGTCGGACCAGTCGCCAGGATGGGACCTGCTCAATCAGCTGGACTCGCCTGGCCCTCCCAGCGTCGCGATCTATGGGCCAGAACGTGACTCGCCGCGCATCGACACTTTGGGTCCGCTGGCGCTGGCTGAAGCAATTGCGGCGGCCCGATCATCGGATGGAACGGCGAAGGCTGGACCATAAAGGGTTCGCTCACGCCGATGCTCGCTGCCCCCACTCCTGCCGCAGCAGGCCGTAGACCCACTGGTCCACGAACCGCCCTTCGATGAGGTGATGTCCGCGAAGCGTGCCTTCGTGCACGAAGCCGACGCGCTCGATCAACCGACGCGAAGCCTCATTGCCGACGCTGATGGTTGCAAAGAGCCGAACGAGATCGGACGCGGTGAACGCGAGTTCGACCAGCGATTTCACCGCGGCGAGCCCGATCCCCCGGCCCTGCCAGGCTCGATCGATCTGGTAGCCGAGTTCGGCGTGGAGCATGCGCCAATTCGCGCGGAGGCTGACCGTTCCTACGAGGCCGGCCTCATTCACCTGCACCATCCAGCGATAGGTCTTGAACGCCTTGTTGCGCAGATCGCCGCCGACGGCGCCGAAGCGCGTGGTCATTTCCTCAAGCGTCAGATCGTCGTAGGGATTGAACTGCCGGGCCGCCGCGTCATGGCGCCATTTCCAGCACAGTTCGGCATGTTCGGGCCGGGCGGGTACGAGGCGCACATGACCGCGCTGTGACTCTTCGTTGCCGGGAAGTGCTGTCCCTGAATCCATCTCAACCTCCGCGCAGCGATGCAATGCGCTCGCGCACGTCATCGAGTTGCTGCGGATTCAACTGCTTGAGCGGGTCGAGGCGCATGTGCTCGTTGATTTCAAGCGTGCGCTCATAAGCCTGCAGCGCAGCGCGGCTCTGACCGGCTTCATCGAGCATCCGCGCCAGCGCGCGCTGCGCTTCGAGCCCGTTTGGATCGAGTTGGACGACCTTGTTCTGCCACTCGATGGCTCGATTCAATGCCTCAGCATCGTCTGCGAACTGATGCTGCTCGTACCATCGCCGCGCGGCCATGGCGGCGGCATTGGGGTCATGCGGCCGTCGGTTCGCCAGTTCCTCGGCCAGGCGGGTCGCCACTTGGGCGGCCTCATCGCGCATGACCGGCTCACCGCGCTGCTCGTGCAGCGTCGCCAGGTGCATCCACAGGCGCGATGATTCCCGCCAGGCGATGGCGTCGAGCGGCCGCAACTGCCGGGCTGCTTCAAGTTCGCTCAGTGCAGCCGTCATGCTCTCGACTTCAAGTCGCCGCAGCGCATCGCTGAGAGTCGCGCCTCCGGTCGCCACCAGGCGCTGCACGCGCGGCCCGTCGTTGAGTTGTATGGCCGAGCGGATTTCGCGCCATGCACCGGCCAGATCGATTTCGATCCCCTGTCGCTGCAGTTGCGATTCCGCGTCCTGAAGCAGCGCGATGCGCTCGTCGACGCTGCGCGTGCGGCCGGCCCGGTCGAGCGTTGATCGAACCTGCCCGATGCTCTCAAGCGGTGCGTGGGCCGAGCGCAAGTGATTCTGGATGCGCCAGATCGGCACGACCGCCAGCGCGATGTGCGCCGCGATCAGAGTCGCAAGCGACGCAAGCGCAATCAGCGATGCGCCCCGGCGCGCCGACCGAGGCGCAGCCTCCTGCGGCGATCGCGCGGCTGCGGCGCCGAGCAGCAGCATAAAGATGGCCGCCGAGCCGGGCTGGGTGAGCGTCATTTCGATCTGCGAGTGCAGCAGCACGACCGTCAGCGCCGCCCACACCGCCCAGCGCAACATGCCAAGCGAAACCGAGCGCACGAGCAGCGCCACGAGCGGCAGCGTTGCCGCCAGGCCAACCAGCGACAGCGGCATGAGCAGCAGGTGGTAGTCGATGAGCAGCGCCCGTCGATTCAAGGCCCACGCGCTGACGCCGGCCGTCAGGGCGATCGCAACGCCGCAGAGCCACGCTCGCTTCATCCACAATTCGCGTGGCGACGGCAACGGCTCGGCGCCTGCAGCCTCCTGCGCTGAAACCTCGGCCGCAGCCGGCGGCGCGGCACCGGATGGCGCCGAGCGCCCGACCAGGATCAGCACCAGCGCCATCCACGCCGCCGCGAAGACACCCATCCCCGAAAGCCAGTCGATGAACACACTGTGCGGGCTCATGACTTCTTCCGGACTCAGCGCCGGTCGGAAAAAGAGATATGCATCCTGAAAGCCGGCCGGGCCGACGCCCGCAAGCGGATGGGCGGCAAAGATGCGCGCAGCGCCGGTCCAGTAGTGCCAGCGGAACAGCAGGCTGTAGCCATCGACCTGCTGGAGACTTTCAGGAAAGAGCATGCCGCGAAGGGCGGTCACGATCAGCGCCGTGGCGAGCAGCGCGAAAGTGATCGTCGCCGCATGCGGCCGCACGCGCTGCTTCCAGCGCCTCGGCAACAGGCACATGGCGGCGAGGATGAGGCCGACCGCCCCAGCGCCAGCCGCACCCTTCGAGAATGAAGCCGTGAGACCCGCGAGCGCGGCCGCGGCCATGAGGATCGCCACGCCGAGCCAGCCGCTGGGCAGTTTCGAGCGCGCGACGGCAAGAGCGGCGCCGACCCAGAACGCGGCGAGCATCGCCATCAGCGAGCCGTAGACGTTCGAAAGCGAGAGCCAGCCTGTCGCTTCGCGCTGCGTCAGGCGGCGCAGGTAGATTTCCGCCGCGCTCGACCCCGGCTCCCAGCCCTGCGATTCGAGCAGCGCTGCCTTGTTGTTCTCGAAAGAGGCGATCGTATCGTGGAATTCGATGATGACCTGATAGAGGCCCTTGATGGCCAGCGGAATGGTGATGGCCACGGCCGCGCCGAGCAGTACGATGCGCCAGCGCACCTCGCGCGCCAGGTGCATGGCGCCTACGGCGGTGCTCATCGCCGCAAGCCACTGCGATCCGGCCCACCACTGCTCGGCGTCGCCCCAGCCGTGCCACGCCAGCACCGGCGTCGGCGCGAGCAGCAGCGCGAACAGTTTCACGTCGATGCCTCGACCATCGAGCGTCTCAGCCAGCAGCGCACACAGGCAGCCGAGCAGCGCCAGCAGATCAAGTGTCACGGAGCCGGCCGGCCCGAGTCCCTCCAGTGGCACGGGCAGCACGCGCGGATCGATCGCAAAGAACGGATCGCTCGCGATGACCAGCAGCGTGCGCAGCACCGCCGGCGCGGCGAGCAGCAGAAAAGCGATCCAGCGCAGCGGGCCGGCCGCTCTCACGATCGGGCTCCACCGGCGGCAGCGGCGATCGACCGCTCGTACACCGCCAGCACGATGAGCAGGATGACCACCTGCGCGCCGGCGAGCGCTGCGACCCAGCCATGCTCGAGGTGCCCGAGATAAATGCCCGTCAAACCGGTTGTCAGCGTGACGCCGTAGATGACCGCGAGCATGCGCCGCACGCTCAAGCCGCGTTTGACCAATCGGTGAGAGAAGTGCTGCTGATCGCCGACGAACGGGCTGCGCCGCTGGCTGAGCCGAATGGTGACAACGGCGAGCAGGTCGTAGAGCGGCACGGCGAGGACGATGAGGGGCATGAAGACGCCGTACCACGCCGTCGCGGCATCGCTCTCAAAGTACGTCGTGCGAACGGTCAGGAAACCCAGCAGGAAGCCGACGACGAGCGAGCCGCCGTCTCCCATGAAGATGCTCGCGGGCGGAAAATTGAAGCACAGAAAGCCCAGCAGCGCGCCCACGAGCAGCGCCAGCATAGCGGCGATGAACCACTGGCCGTTGATCAGCGCCGCGGCCAGAAACAGCGCCGCCGCGATGCACGACACGCCTCCAGCCAGGCCGTCCATGTTGTCCATGAAGTTGATCGCGTTGGTCACCACCACGAGCCACAGCACGGTGAGCAGAATTGACGGCCATGGCGCCAGACCCGCCAGGCCCGGCGTCGTGTCGAGCAGGGTGAGCAGCCGGCTCGAACCGGCGAGACCTTCGGCAAAGTCAAAGGGAAAGAGCACGATGAACACCGCCAGCGCGCACTGCGCGGTGAGTTTCGCCCACGGCCCCAGCGGCCGGCGATCATCAATGAGGCCCAGAGCGTGCATGCCAAGCAGGGCCAGCGCCAGGGCAATGGCCATGGGCGTGCGCTCGACGATGCCCGGAAGGTGCGGCTGAAGCGAGGGCGCCAGATCGACAATCGCAGACTCGGGCACGAGTCGCAGCGCGATCAGGCCAAGGATCAACGGCGCCAGAATCGCAAACGTGATCGCCACGCCGCCGATGTTGGGCACGGGCCGGATCTCCGCCTTGTGATGCCCCGCAGCGCCGTGCGAATCGAGTCGGCCCAGGCGCACGCCGACGCGCCTCAACCACCACGTAAGCGGCCAGGACAGCGCGAGTGCGGCGGGAATCAGGCAGAGGACCGCGGCGATCACGGCCGCATTGTAGCCGCATCGCCCTTTGCACCGGGTCAGCGGTTCACCACCCTGCCGGCGCCCCGCCCTTGCGCGGATCGCTCGCCGCGTCCCAGCCGTCGCCGCGGCGCCGAATCAGCTGCACAACACCGACATCGCCGCGGCGGCCGACGTCATGGCCGAATTCGCGCATGGCTTCCATCGTCGCCGCATCGGTCCAGGAGTCTTCGAACTGCAGCACATCGGGCATCCACTGGTGGTGGAATCTCGGTGCGGCGACTGCCTCGCCCGCCGACGAGTCATGCAGGACCACATCCAGCAGCGTCTGCAGCGTCGCGGAGATGATGCGCGGCCCGCCCGAACCGCCCACGACCACCTCGACCAAGCCGTCTTCGCCGAGCACGATCGTCGGTGACATGCTCGAGAGGGGCCACTTGCCGCCTTCGGGTAGATTGCGCTGCGACTGCTGCAGGCCGAAGGCATTTCGCTCGCCGGGCACGGTGAGGAAGTCGTCCATCTCGTTGTTGAGCATGAAGCCGTATTCCGGCACTGGCAGCAGCGAGCCAAACGAGAGGTTGATCGTTTCGGTGCACGCCACGGCGTTGCCCCATTCATCCACCACGCCGAAGTGGCTGGTGCCCGCGTCGATGGGCAGACCCTCTCTGCTGCCGTAACTCTCGGGCGGCTGCGTGCGGAGCGGATCGATTCGGCGTGCGAGAATGTCGAGATAGGTTTCGCTGAGCAGACTCGTAGCCGGGACGTTGGCGAAGCGCTCGTCGCCGAGCCACTCGGCGCGGTCGGCGAATGCGTGCTTCATTGCTTCGACGACAAGATGGATGTAAGCAGGAGACTGCGGCGCCGCCTGTTCGACATCCATCCAGCGCCTCTCGACAAGGCCAAGCGTCTCAAGCGTCGCGATTCCGCCGCTCGAGGGCAGCGGCATCGCCAGCACGGTACGGCCGCGGAACGTGCCGCGCAACGGCTGCGACAGGCGCGGCTGATACTGCGCGAGATCTTCTGCCGACATCTGCGGGCACGCCGCTGCGACGGCCTGGCCGATCTCCCCGGCGTAGAAAGCCGGCGCCCCGTCGCGCGCGATCAGCCGCAGCGTTCGCGCCAATTCCGGCTGGCGCAGCGTCTGGCCGACTTTCGGCTCGCCGTCGAAGAGAAAGCGGTGGTAAAACCACTCAAACCGATCCGCCCCTACGAGGTCGATCCACTCCGGGTGCGCGCGAATGTCATCGAGCACTTCCCCAGCGCTGGCGACGTAATCGGCGTCGATGGCGAAGCCCTGCTCGGCGGCTTCGATGGCCGGCTTGAGCACGGTGGCGCGATCGAGCGTGCCGTAGTTCTCGAGCGCGGTCATCAACCCGGCGACGGTGCCCGGCACACCCACGGCGTGCGGCCCGTAGCGCGAAGCGCCGGGTGTATCGAGTTGCACGTAGTAATCGGGCCCAACGGCGGCCGGTGCGGTCTCGCGGTAGGTGATCGCCACGCTCTGCGTCGGCATGGGCGCATCGGAGGCGATGTGCACGAGCATGAACCCGCCGCCGCCAAGGCCGCAACTGTACGGCCGCACGACGGCGAGGCAGAAGCTCGTGGCGACGGCGGCATCCACGGCGTTGCCCCCGCGCATCAGCATGTCGAGCCCCGCCTGCGAAGCAATCGCATGATCGGCAGCGACGACGGCGCGGGGGTAGGTTCCATCCGCCACGCTGAGGTTCGTTGCCACTGCACCGCAGCCGGCGGCGACAAGGACGAAAGCGGCGCAGACGACTGTTGCACTTCGAAGAAACTTAGGCATGGCAACTCCTCAGCAATCTCTGGCGCACCGAATGCTTGGTACGGTAGCAGGGTGCCCTTCATCGCACCTGCACGAGTTCGCTTATGGTGCGTGGCCAAGCGGCTCGCCACTTGGGGCGATTCAATGCACGCTGGAGTTGAACAACCGCTAGCTACTTCCGCAACAGCCGCTCAAGATAATGAATGTCCAAATCGGCTTTGATGAAGCCTGAAAAGGCCATGAGGCGGCGGTGCAGGTCGATCGTCGTCGCGATGCCCTCGACGCGGAACTCGCGCAGGGCACGGCTCATGCGCGCCAGCGCCGCCTTGCGGTCGTCGGCGTGCACGATGAGTTTGGCGATCAGCGAGTCATAGTTCGGCGGAACGCGATACCCGGCTACGCAATGCGTATCCACGCGCACGCCGGGCCCGCCGGGAAGATCGAAGCGATGAATGTCGCCCGGGCTGGGCGCGAAGTTCCGATCGGGATCCTCGGCGTTGATGCGGCACTCGATCGCGTGGCCATTGATGGAGATGTGCTTCTGCTGGTACGGAAGCTTCTCGCCGGCGGCGACGAGAATACCCGTCTTGACGATGTCCACGCCGGTGATCATCTCGCTGATGGGATGTTCGACCTGCACGCGGGTGTTCACTTCGAGCATGTAGAAGTTCTGCTGCTCATCCATGAGGAATTCGACCGTGGCCGCGCCGGCGTACCGGGCCGACTGGATGAGCCGCGCCGCCGATTTGCACAGGGCTTCACGCTTCGAGCTGTCCACGCCGGGCGCGGGCGCTTCCTCGATCAGCTTCTGATGGCGGCGCTGGGTCGAGCAGTCGCGGTCGTAGAGATGAATCGCGTTGCCGTGCTTGTCGCCGATGACCTGGACTTCGACGTGGCGGGCTTTCTCGAGGAATTTCTCGATGTAGACGGTGCCGTCGCCGAACGCCGCCTGGGCTTCCTGCTGCGCGGCGTCGATGCCGGACTCAAGCGCCACGCGGTTGTGGGCGATGCGCATGCCGCGCCCGCCGCCGCCCGCGGAGGCCTTGATGATGACGGGGTAGCCGATCTCCTCGGCGAGTTTGACTGCTTCTTCCTTGTTCTCGATGCCGCCGGGCGAGCCGGGGAAGATGGGCACCTTGTTCGCCTTGGCGAGCTTCTTGCAGTTGATCTTGTCGCCCAACTGGTTCATGGCCTCGGGCGAGGGCCCGATGAACTCGATCTGGCACGAACGGCAGACCTCGGCGAAATGCGAGTTCTCCGCCAGAAACCCGTAGCCGGGGTGGATCGCATCCACGTTCGCGACCTCGGCCGCGGAGATGATGCGCGGGATGTTGAGGTAACTCTGCTTGGATGGCGGCGGGCCGATGCACACCGCGTCGTCGGCGAGATCGAGATACGGCGCGCCGCGATCCGCCTCCGAGAACACGCACACCGACTGGATCCCCAGTTCGCGCGCGGCGCGGATGATGCGGACGGCAATCTCACCTCGGTTGGCAATCAATATGCGACTGAACATGTGACTCGGCACTTGGGGCTTGAGGCTTGGAAACCGGCGGCTCGCCGCGGGGCGGCATCAATGGCGATGCAACTCACTTCATCCGGAACAGCGGCTGACCGTATTCGACCGCATCGCCGTCGTTCACTAGCACTTCGGCAATCGTGCCCCTGCACTCGGCCTTGATCTCGTTGAACACCTTCATCGCTTCGATGAGGCACACGACCGTCGAGTCGGAGACCTTGGCGCCGGCGCTGACAAACGGCTCGGCGTCGGGATTGGGCCTCGAATAGAACGTGCCCACCATCGGGCTCTTGATGACGTGTCCCTCGCCGCCACCGGCGGCGTGTCGTGCAGACTCGGCTGCCGGCGCGGCGGGCGCGCCCTGCGGCTGGAGCGGCGCCGGCGCGGCTGCGGGCGGCGCGCTCGTCGTCACCTGCGGCGCGGCGAAGGCGCCGGCGCGGCGGATCGTCACGCTCTGGTCGCCGTCGGCGACGTCGAGTTCGACGATCTCGTGGTCCACCATCATCTTGATCAGGTCTTCGATGGTCTTTCGGTCGATCATGGCTCTCGTTTACACCCCTGGTTCCAGTATTCTCGTGCAGGCAACCATCCACCGATGTCCGCCGACGTGCTAAAGAACTGTTGCACTCTCTGGTGACTTGGGCCAGTTGGACAGAACGCGGCAGCCCTTGTCCGTCACCAGCACGTCATCTTCGATGCGCACGCCGCCGACGCCAGGCAGGTAGATGCCCGGTTCGACGGTGACGACCATGCCGGGCTTGAGTCGATCATTGTCGCCGCTGCGAGGCGACATGCTGGGCGCTTCGTGAATGTCCAGTCCGATGCCGTGTCCGAGGCCGTGGCCGTAGTACTCGCCACAGCCGGCGCCGTCGATGATCCGCCTTGCCGCGGCATCGACTTCCCGGCAGAGCGCGCCGCCGCATATGGCGTCGATCGCTGCCAGCTGGGCTTCAAGCACAATCGGATAGATTGCCTGAATCTTTTTCGGCATCGCGCCCACGCCCCAGGCCCGGGTCATGTCCGAACAGTAGCCCTCCACCTTGGCGCCCCAGTCGATCAGCAGCGTGCCGCCGCGCGTAAGTTTGGCCCGGCGGGATGGGCGGTAGTGCGGCTTGGAACTGTTCGCCCTGGCCGAGACGTTGGTGCCAAACGCCGAGCCCTCGGCCCCGCGCTGCTTCATCTCGTATTCGAGCCGCGCGGCGATTTCGGCCTCGCTCTGGCCGATCTTCAGATCGGCCAGCGTCGCTTCAAGCGCCTGCTGCTGGCATCGAATGGCCTTGCGGATCAGACCCAGTTCGACCTCATCCTTGATGACGCGCAGTTGACTGAGCAGCCCGCTGGTCTCGACGATCTTGCGGGCCCCCACCGCTTTGGCCAGCGCGCGGCGGGTGGCGAGTGTGACGTACTCGGCCTGCACGCCGAGGCGAGCGATCTTCAGATCGCCCTCAACTTCGCCCACCTTGTCCGCGATGGGCCCCCTGCGCAGCGCGATGTCCAACCAGGCGCCGAGCGGCTCGATCTCCTCGGCGAAGCGGCTGTCGCTGATGAGTACGAACTGGCGAGAGGTGACGATCGCGTAACTGTCCTCGCCGCTGAACGGCGTGAGGTAGCGGATGTCGTTGGCGTTGGTGATGAGCAGCGCCTCGACGCCCGCCTCTTTGATGGCCCGCCGCAGCCGGGTGAGCCGGTCGGCGTAGTGGCGCGGCATGGAGGTTGGGCGGCTCGAGCGGGACTTCATTGAAGGGCGAGTATATCGAACGCCTTCCCCCGAGCCAACGCGACATCCTGCACGAGCCGCTACCACAACCGGGCGGGAGCACCGATTCCGGCGCCCTGATTCCGCCGCCCGACACTACTGATCACCGGGCCGCACATCGCGGCCGCCAAACAGTGAGTAGAGCGCCGGCAGAACGAACAGCGTCAGGAGGTTGTCCGAGAGGATGCCGCCGATGACGACCGTGGCCAGCGGCCGCTGCACCTCGGCCCCGACTCCGGTGTTGAGGGCCATGGGCACAAACCCCAGCGCGGCGACGAGGCCGGTCATGAGAATCGGCCGCAGACGGATCAGGCGCGTCTGCTCGATCGCCTCGCTGATGGGCGCACCGGCCGCGATACGCTGGCGAATGGTGGATACGAGCACGAGGCCCGAGAGCATCGACACGCCCGAGACGGCGATGAACCCGACGGCTGCGGAAATCGTGAAGTCGAGATCGCGCAGGAGCAGTGCCGCCACCCCGCCGAACGCCGCGAAAGGCGCGCCGGTTAGCACCAGCAGCGAATCGACGATGCTGCCGATGCTGAGATAGAGCAGCAGCGCGATCGACGCAATGACGAGCGGGATAATGAAGAACAAGCGGCGGGTCGCGCGGTCGTAGTGCTCGAACTGCCCGCCAAAGGCAACGTAGTAGCCCGGCGGCATCGGCACGTCGGCGGTGATGCGCTGGCGCGCTTCGGCGACAAATCCGCCCAGGTCGCGGCCGCGCACATTGGCCTGGACGACGATGCGGCGCTTGCCCCACTCGCGGTTGACCACGGTCGGGCCGTCCACGAAGGACACCCGCGCCAGGCGGGCAAGCGGAAGCCGCCCGCCGTCGGCTGTAGGCACGAGAATCTCGCCCACGGCGTCGGGATCATTGCGATATCGATCCGGCAGTTCGAGGGTGAGATCAAAGCGGCGCTGGCCGTCACGGACATGACCGATGCGCACCTCGCCGAGCGCTTCGACGATCTCAAGCACGTGGCGCGCCGGGACGCCGTATCGGGCGATAGCGTCCTGATCGACGCGGATTTCGAGCACCGGCGCGCCCGTCACCTGCTCGACGGTGACCGAATCGGCGCCTGGAATGGAATCGACGATCGACTGCACCTGCGCTGCGATCGTCGCCAGTTGTTCGATCTCGTCGCCAAAAATCATGAGTCCGACGTCGGCGCGAACGCCGGCGACCATTTCATTCATCCGCATCTCGATGGGCTGCGTCATAATGGCCTTGATTCCCGGCAGCGACTGGAGATCGGTCGAGATCATCGCCGACAGCTCGGCCTGCGACGCGGCACGTGTCCAGTTCGCGCGAGGATTGAGCGTGATGTACACGTCGTTCTGCTCCAAGCCCATCGGATCGGTGGCTACGGCCGGCGTGCCCAGGCGCGTCCAGATGCGATCGATTTCGTCTGGATACCGGTCAAGCAGAAACTGCTCAATGCGAGTGTTGTATTCAACGGACTGGTCGATCGAGACGCCGGCGAGCCGCACGACGTTCGCCGCGATGGCTTCTTCGTAGAGGCGCGGAATGAACGCCGTGCCGAGCCGCCCGGCCAGCACAACGCACAGGCCCACGACGAGCACACCGAAGGCGGCGACGAGCAAGCGAAACCTGAGCGCGACGTGGATGAACGGCCGGTACACCCACTGCATGGAGCGGACGAGCCAGTTCTCGCGCTCGTGCATGCGCCGGCTGATGAGGAGGCTGCAGAGGACTGGCGTCAGCGTGAGCGAGAAGATGAGCGAACTGAGAAGCGCGAACACGACGGTGAGCGCCATCGGGCGAAACATCTTGCCCTCGACGCCTTCGAGAAGCAGGATCGGCAGGAACACCACCATGATGATCAGTTCGCCGTACATCGTCGGCTTGCGCACTTCAACCGAAGCGTCGCGCACGATGTCGAGTATCGGGGTCTTCGCGCCCGCGTCATTGTCGTGGCCGATGCGGCGGACGCAGTTCTCGACGATGATGACCGAACTGTCCACGACGAGCCCGAAATCGATGGCGCCGAGGCTGAGCAGGCTGGCGGCGATGCCGAATTGCATCATCATCGAAAACGAGAACAGCATCGCCAGCGGGATCGCCAGCGCCACGATCAATCCCGCCCGGAGATTGCCCAGGAAAACAAACAGCACCGCCACGACGAAAAGCGCGCCCAGCAGCAGGTTCTCCGACACGGTGTGAATGACGTGATCGACAAGGTACGTGCGCTGGTAGACCACCTCCACATCGATGTTGTCGGGCAGCGACGGGCGGATCTGCTCGAGCCGCTTGGCGAGGAGGTTGGTCACCTCGTGGCTGTTCTCACCCATGAGCATGAACCCGAGCCCGAGCACCGCCTCGCCGTCACCCTGGGCCGTGACGGCGCCGCGCCGGATCTCATGGCCTTCGCGCACCTCGGCCACGTCGCGCACGCGCACCGGCGTGCCGCCTACAGCCTTGATGACCGCGTTGGCGATCTGATCGAGCGTCGTGGTCAGCGCCAGCCCGTGCACCATCATCGACTCGCCGCCGCGCGTCACCTGCCCGCCGCCGACGCTGGCGTTGTTCTTCTCGAGGGCCGCGGCGATCTCATCGAGCGTGAGGCTGAACTTGATCAGTTGCGTCGGCTCGACGACGACCTCGAACTGCTTGACCAGTCCGCCCCACGTGTTGACCTCCGCCACGCCGGGCACCTGGCGCAGCTGCGGCGCGATGATCCAATCCTGTGCCGTGGTAAGTTCGGTCAGGCTTGCCGGGCTGTCGCCCTTGCCGACGACAAGGTAGTGGAAGACCTCGCCCAGGCCGGTCGCCACCGGACCCATTTCCGGCCGTTCGATTCCTTCAGGCAATTGAATTCCGCCGAGCCGCTCGTTGATCAACTGGCGCGCGAAGTAGATGTCGGTGCCATCTTCGAACGTAACGGTGACCTGCGACAGGCCGAATTTGGATACCGATCGAACCCCGGAGAGGCCGGGAAGGCCGGAGATGGCGACTTCGACCGGAAACGTGATCTGCTGCTCGATCTCCTCGGGCGAGAGCGCCGGCGCCACGGTGTTGATCTGCACCTGCACCGGCGTCGTGTCGGGGAAGGCGTCGATGGGCAGATGCGCCATCGAGTACACCCCCCATGCAACGAACACCAGCGTGCCAAGGATGACGAGCAGCCGGTGGCGAAGCGACCAGTTGATGATCCAGTTCAACATCAGCAGACTCCGGAGGCGTCGGCGCCCGGGCCGGCCCGTGCGCAAGCGCATCTACTTCTTGAGGTGATCCACTTCGCAGCAGCCGGCGCCGACCGAGTTCTTGAGGATCTCGTTCTTGAGAATGAAACTGCCTCGCGAAACGACGATGTCGCCGGCTTCGAGCCCCTGGAGCACCTCGTAGTGATCGCCTGCGTCAAAGCCGAGTACGAGCCGGGCCGGCTGAAAAGTGAGCGGATCGGATTCCGACCGGCGGAACGCCACGTTGCAGCAGCCTTCCCACTGCACGGCTTGCTTGGGCAGCATGAGCGCGGCCCGCGCCTCGCCCACATCAATCCGGGCCCGCCCGAACATGTGGGCTCGCAGCAGGCCGTCTGAGTTGTCAAACTCGACGCGAGCGCGCAAGGTGCGCGTCGCCGGATCGAGAGCGGTGCTGATCCACGTGACTCGCCCGGGGAAGACGATGCCCCTGAGCCCGTCGAGCAGGAGCGTCGCCGGCTGGCCGATCCGCACCGTGGCCAGATCGGCTTCGGCCAGATCGACCATCGCCCACATGGTGCGCGTGTCGCCGATTGTCATGATCGACTGCCCCGGCGCGATGACCTCGCCCACGACCGCCGAGCGTTCAATCACCGTGCCGTCGAACGCCGCGAGCACCTCCAGCAGCGAAGACGTGTCGCCATCGGACTCGACGGCTGTGATCTGTTCACTGGTCAAGCCAAGATTGGCCAGCCGCTGACGGGCCCTACTGACGGTGATGCGGGCTTCGGCGAGACGCGTGTTGGCTTCGAGCGCCTCGCGTTCGATGCCGATGCCCTTTTCGACGAGGTCGCGCTCGCGCTGCGCGTTGGCCTGCCAGAGTTTCATCATCTCGATCGCCTGGAGCAGGTCCGACTTCGCTGAGCCGAGTTCGGTGGACTCCACAACGGCGATGGCTTCGCCGGCGCGAACGTGCTCGCCGAGGTCTTTGAGAACCGCGGTCACCACGCCCGCCGCCCTTGAGGAAACGCGCGCATAGCGGTTTGTGTTGTACGTGACCTGCGCGTTGCGCTCGATGATGCGCACCAGCGGTCGGGGCGAGACCTCGAAGTACTCGAATCCTGCCGCAGTCAACGCCTCGGGCGTACTGAGGGTAACCGGTGTCGATGACGTAACGCAGCCCATCGAAGGCTCGCGCTGCCAGCGCAATTCAGCTCCGGCGGCCGCGGCGCGGCGCGAGAGTTCTTCGCCTGCTCGCGGGTTGCACACCTTGCACTGGGATTCGGGCACTGCATGCTCTTCGCACCAGTCGCCCGCCGCGATGAACGCCGCTTTCAGCAGCGGCCTGCACGGCACGCAGAGCGCCTCAGGCACGCCGTGTTCATTGCACATCCCGAGGCGATCGATCCTCGTCGGGTCGCAGAACGGGCACTTTGCCTGGTCGATGTCGTGAGGGCAGGTCTGTCCGCTGATCACGGGCTGCTGCCCTGACGCTTCGGGCGTGACGCCGAGCAGGACTGCCCAAGTCAACGCACAACCGAGCGCGATGAGTGCGGATTGACGGAGCATCGCCATCATCCACCTCCTTGTTTCGAGGAGTGATCAAGATCGGGATTGCATTGCAGGCACTGCGACTCGGGCGTCTCGTGCTCGGCGCACCAGTCGCCCTTGGCCACGAACGCTGTCTTGAGATAAGGCCGGCACTGCACGCACAGCGCCTCGGCGATCTCGTGTTCCTTGCAGAAGCCCGCCGACTCGATGAGGCTCGGCGTGCAGAACGGACACTTGGCAGATGCGATACCGTGTTCGCAATTGGCCGGGTCCGATCCACTCGGTGCGTCGGCGGGCATGGCGCCGCCGTGCTCGCCCGGCCTGATCTTCGCCGCGAGTTCGGGGTTGCAGGCCATGCACTGCGACTCCGGCGTGTTGTGCTCGGCGCACCAGTCATCGTTGGCGCGGAACGCAGCATTGAGGTACGGCCGGCACTTGGCACAGAGCGCCTCGGCGACGCCGTGTTCGCCGCAGAAGCCGTCCGCCGCGACCATTTCGGGGTTGCAGAACGGGCACTTCTCCTGCTTGATCTCGTGCGGGCAGCGACCGTCGGCTGACTGGTCGCTGGAGTTCCCTGATTCGCCGCAGCCAGCCAACGCGATGCACACGCCGGTCACAAACACGAAAGCAACATGAGCAAGTCTTTGCATGATTAATCCTCCGCCCTGTATTGGGGCTCCGTGGGTAATGAGTCTTGTCGTTTGAGCGGCGGCGCGCCGGCTGCGGGAATCAGCAGTTCGTCATCGCCGACAATCTGAAACAGGCGCGCCCGGGCCGCGGCCACCTCGCCGCTGAACTCGATCGCCGTAGTGCGCGCCTCAGTAAGCGTTCGCTGAGCGTCGATGACATCGAGAAATGACGCATGTCCGCCGCCGTACGCCTCGGTGGTCTGCTCGAACGCCTGTTCGGCCGCGGGCAGGATCTGCGTTCGCACCGCCTCCAGTTGGACGCGCGATGCTTCGTACTCGCCGTGCGCCGCCGCCAGCCGGCTGAGCAAATCAGTCTCCAGCGCCTCACGGTGCTGCCTGGCCTGCATGAGCGCGTAGCGAGCTGCGAGAATCTCGCCGCGCCGATCATCCCAGATCGGCAGCGTCATGCCGATGCCCAGTTCGTAGATTGGCTCATTGCTCTCGCCGCGATAGCCCACGCCGGCATGCAACTCCAGATCGGGTGTGCGCTCCGCTTTGATCGCCTGCAGGCGCGCCTCGGCCGCATCGATTTCGCGATCGGCCGCGCGGAGCGCGGGATGGTCCCGCCGCAGATGCGATTGGAACGCCACCAGATCGAGCCCTGGCGGCGAAGTGTCGAGGGATCCTTCGAGCCGCGTCACATCCACTGCCGCTCCACCGATCGCCAGCGAAAGCTGCGCCGCTGTGGCGACTTGCTCCTTGTCCAGCCGGGTGCGAAGCAGCCGAATGCGGTACACCTCGATCCCCGCCTTCGTCGCTTCCGTGCGCGGCGCTGCGCGCGCTTCAAAGCGCGCCTGCGCCGACGCAAGCGTCTGCTCGGCCAGGTCGGCGAGGCTCGCATACAAGCGGCTTGTTTCGCGGATCGTCACCAGACGATTGTGCAGCAGCGCCACTTCGCTCAGCACCTCTCGCTCGACGACTTGCACTCGCGCCTCGCTCACGGCCTGTTCGGCGCGCGCCGCGTCACGCCCTTCGTCGAGCCGACTGCCGATCACGATCGGCTGCGTGATGCTCAGGACGGTGGAGCCCTCATTGAGCACGCCTGGCCCGAACGGAACTTCTTCCGATGAAACTCCGACTGTGGGGTTGGGGTAAAGCGAAGATTGCAGCGCTCGACCCGCCGCAACTCCGACACCGCTTCGAGCGGCGGCGATGCGCGGATTGAACCGCCGGGCCAGTTCCCAAAGATCAGCCAGACCAACAGGCCCATCGACGGGAAGTGCAGACGAGGCGACGTCGGCCGTCTGCGAGGCGTCCTGAAGGTCCAGCGGCGCCGGCACCCCGCGGCCCACGAGTTCCGCGATCGCTGCGCGCTCCGACGGCGGCGAATGCAGGCCGCGCGATGCGCACGACGCCGCGCACATCGCCAGGATGACTGCCGCACCGCATTGCAGCGGATGCGCACGTAAGACCGACATACACAACCTCCAGAATTCGCTGGGCAGTTCGCGCCCGCGCGCAGGATCGGCCGGCGAGACACCGCAACGGTTCGTTCGCATCGAGCAAACGAGCGATCACGAAGCACTCAGGAAGGATGTGCGATTCAGATGCGCAGCACCGTGCGCAGGCTGAGCGGCGATCGCAGATGAGCAACCGCACGCTGCGGACGCGGCACGATCGAATGATCGCCAGGCGGCCAGAGCGCTGCAGGCGCGCCCGTCTGCGGCAGGGCCGCGACTTCTGGCCCGTCAAAGGCATGATGCCTGGCGCACCTCTGAGAAGGAACGGCGATCTGGTTGCCGCGCGGAGCCAGAATC
The DNA here is from genome assembly GCA_963205185.1 of Planctomycetota bacterium. Classification (GTDB taxonomy): domain Bacteria; phylum Planctomycetota; class Phycisphaerae; order Phycisphaerales; family UBA5793; genus UBA5793. The sequence continues at coordinate 81,529 of CAUJHZ010000076.1, forward strand.
AGATCGATGCAACCGCAGTCAGCGCGAGAGTCAATCGAAGTGGACTGCGGCGAGGCGATGTCGCCTGCTCTCACCTCGGTATGCCCGCCGCAGCACGACTCCTCGGACGCGCACAGGGCGGCTGCGATTCGGACGCCGGAACCAACCTCGAGACAGCCAATGCACAGCACCCCGCCGGCCGAAGTCGCCATCGCCTGTAGAAGCAGGCAAACCACCACCATCCAGGATGCAAACCGAAAAACCCGATCCATCGGCACTCGTTTCCGTAACCGAATCCAGACGAGGGACTGTAGGGAAGACGCACCCGCCCGACCAGATTGTTCCGCCTTCCGATCCGTAGCGCCCGCGCGAGTACATCAAATGGCATCGATAGCCACGGGGCATGACCGTGCCATCAGCGAGGATGCTCCTATTGTCGGAAATGGCCAGAGCCGGACTTGAACCGGCGACCCCAGCATTTTCAGTGCTGTGCTCTACCAACTGAGCTATCTGGCCGCAGCGCAAACAGTACGCGCCGGCCGGAATGGGTCAAGCGTGTGCGGTCCCGCAGGGCCGGGCGCGGGTCTGCTGCCGCTATGATCTGAACCCATGTCCGCACGCGACGCATGGATCACCGGTGTCGGTCTGCTTACGCCGCTTGGAAACTCGGCCTGGTCCACGATGCGCGCGCTTCTGGAGGGGCGCACCATCACCGACCGCCTGGGGCAGATCGCCGAGCCCATTGACGCGGAAACCATCATCCGCGGGACCGGCCGCATCTTCGATTCGCAACTGGGCAGCGGCGATCCAACGGCCACGCTCGCCATCCGCGCACTGAACGAAGCCGCAAACAGCGCGGGCCTGTCCGCAGATGATCTTTCGCGCACGCCGATCGTTGTCGCTTCGAGCAAAGGAGCAATCGGGGCGCTCTTTGATCCTTCGACGAGCATGCACGCGGCCACGCAGGGGCCGCACGGGCTGCTCTGCTCGCTGATCCGATCAGCGACGCGCGCGCCTTCGTGCCGGGCGGTGGTGGCGGCGTGCGCATCCGGGCTGTTCGCGTTGGAAGCGGGCGTGCGGATGCTTCATCGTGGCGAGGCGCCGCGCGTGGCGGTAGTGGCGGTGGAGGCTTCGCTCGTGCCGCTGCTGATGAGCAGTTACCGACGGCTGGGCGTGCTGCCGCCGGTTACGAATGCAGACTATCGCTGCCTGCCGATGGATCGGCGCCGCTGCGGCTTCACGCTGTCCGAACTGGCCGCGGCAATCATCCTCGAGCCCCAGCCTCGCCAGGCGCAATCGTCCGGCGCCGCTGCCATCACGCCGATGCGCGTGCTGGGAGTGCGAACGGCCGACGAGGCGCACCACGTCATCAAGTCTTCGCCGCAAGCCGAAGTGCTCGCGCGGCTCTCGCAATGGGCGCTGCGCGAGTCGGGCCCGATCGATCTGCTGCACCCCCACGCCACCGGCACGCGCGAGAACGACGAGGCGGAGATGGCCGTGCACGCGGCGGCCCTGGGCGCGCGAGCGGAATCCACGCTCGCCTACGCCGTGAAGGGGGCGATCGGACACGGCCTGGGCGCCGCCGGGCTGGCGAGCCTCGTTACCGCGTGCCTGATCGCGCGCAGCGGCCGCCTGCCGCCCATGCCGTGGCTGCGCGAGCCGATCGATACGCCGATCCACTTTTCGAGCGCGGGCGAGCGCGGCACCTTCCGTCGCCACGCCATCTTCGCCAGCGGATTCGGCGGGCACACTGCCGCCGCCATCATCGAAGCGCAGCCGCGCAATTGAAATGGTGCGGAACTACCAGTTCAGTCTCTTCAGCCGGTCGATCGTCTCGGCAATTCGATCGACCTCGACGGTGAGCGCTGCACGGAACCAATTCCTGGCGCTGGCGCCGAAACCGCCGCCGGGTACGAACACTACGTTGGCCTCCTCCAGGCAGCGTGTGCAGAACTGGAACGAGTCGTAGCCCTTGGGACACGGCGCCCAGACGAAGAACGAGGCCGTGGGCGGCGTCACGTTCACGCCGATCTCGCCCAGGCCGCTGCACAACACGTCGCGGCGCTCCCGGTACGTCTCGCGCATGGCCACCACCTGTGGATGCTCACTGTTGTCGAGCGCCACGGCCCCAGCCTGCTGGATGGCGTTGAACTGCCCCGAGTCGCAGTTGCCCTTGACCGCTCCCAGGGCTGCGATCACCTCCGGGTGCCCCACCGCAAATGCGATGCGCCAGCCGGTCATGTTGAACGTCTTGCTCAGTGAGTGGAATTCGATCGCGGGGAACGCGTCGATGTCGGCCCCTGGTGCTTGCCACATCGATGGCGGCTGCTTCTCGAAGAACACTTCGCTGTAGGCGTTGTCGCTGGCGAGGATGATGTCGTTGTCCCGGCAGATCTGCACCGCATGGGCGTAGAAATCCAGGTCGGCTACGGTCGCGGTCGGATTGCCGGGATGGTTCACCCACATGAGCCGGGCCCGATCGAGCGCTTCGGCGTTGATTGCGCTCAGGTCAGGCAGCCAACCGCGCTCGGCCTTGAGCGGCATCTCGATGTAATCGGCTCCGGCGAAGATCGCGCCGCTGCGATAGACCGGATAGCCGATGTCGGCCCCGAGCACCGCGTCGCCGGGGTTGAGCACGGCCAGCGGCAGGTGCGCTATGCCGTCCTTGCTGCCGATGCAGGTGAGGATGTGCGTTGCAGGATCGACGTCGATGTCGAAGCGGCGCTTGAGGAATCTCGCCGCCGCCTTGCGAAACTCCGGGTGGCCGGCATCGAATGGATAGGGATGATTGCGCGGATCGCGAATCGCTTCGGCCATCGCATCGATGATGAACGACGGCGTGGGCCGGTCGGGATCTCCGACCCCGAGGTTGATCACATCGGCGCCGGCGGCGATCTTCGCGCGGCGCTTGCGATCGATTTCGATGAACAGATACGGCGGCAGATCGAGCAGGCGCTGAGAACGGATCGGACGCTTCTGCGCAGCGGTCAAAGGCATGACTTCGGCACTCCGGCAAAGGTTTGGAAGAGTGAGCGCGCCGCATGATAGCCGCGATGGCGCACCGGCTCGTGATCGCCGCGATCAGTCGCGAACGTCGGTGCGCTTCGGCTGGGCTTCGCTCGAGGCGATCTGCTGCTGATTGCGGTACAAAGCGTAGCCCAGACCGCCGACCATCGACATCGGCACGGCGATCATGAGCAGCACTGAGACGGAATACCCCATCGCCACGTTGACGCCCGTCTCTTCTTGCTGCTGTTCGGCTTCCTCGCTGCACAGCGGGCAGGCGAGCGCGGGAACAGCCAGCCCTGCGAGCGTGAGGGCGGCGACAAGGAGCGGACTCCGGAGCGTGCGTGAGCTGGGCATCGTGGGCAATCCTAGGCGGCTCTGAGCCGCCTGAAATCATGCAGCCGCAAGCAGCGGCTGGAGGTGATAGAGCATGAGGTAGACCAGTACGCCCGTGAGGGACACGTACATCCAGATTGGCCAGGTGATGACCGCCAGGCGCCGATGCTGCAGAAAGCGCCCTGACGCTGCCAGCCAGAGGGTGCGGATGGCCAGGAACGGCACCGCCGCCGCGAGCACGACGTGCGAAATGAGGATCGCGTAGTAGGCCCAGCGCATCACGCCATCGACTTCCCACTTGGTGTGGCCGAGTCCCTGCTCCATCTGCCGTAGCGTGTGGTAGGTGATGTAACTGACGAGGAAGACGACCGAGACGAGAAAGGCGCCGATCATGCAGCGCATGTGCGCGGCCCTGCGTCCCTGGCGGATGAGCAGCCGGCCAATGAGCAGCAGCACCGCCGCGAGAGCATTGAGCGACGCATTCACCGTCGGCAGCGCCTTCAGGAGGCTGGCGTAGCGTTCCTGCGAAGCGCCGGCGGCCGCCAGAACACGCACGTCGCCGATGAGGCGCTGCATGTCCTGGGCTTCGGTGCCCATGTACCAGTCGTACACCTGGCCATCGCGGTCGACGAGCACGATGCGGCTGCTGTGCACGATGGGTCCTGAGTGCTCGCCCGGTGCAGCCGGGTCTGCGTCGTCTTCACCGGCGGCATTGAGCGATTCGGCGGCTTCCCGCGGATTCTCAGCCGTGAGCAGAAACGCGGCGGCGTACTTCTGGATGTCCGCAAATTCGCCCGTGAGAAAGGTCCACTGATCGAGGTCCGCGCCGTACGACTCGGCGTAGCGCTTGAGCGTGGCGGGGTCATCGCGCCACGGATCGCAGGTGATCGAGACCAGGTGCACGTTTGGATTCGGACCGATCGCCTTCTGCAGCGCAGCCAGGTTGCCCGTCATGATCGGACACGGCCCCGGGCAGTTCGTGAAGATGAAATCGACTGCCCACACCTTGCCGCGCAGCGATTGCGAGTCGAACGGCTGACCCTCCTGGTTGGTCAGCGCGATGCGGGGCGCCTGAATATTCACAGGCGGTTGGGGCGCGGCGGGGCCGGCCGCGGAATCCGGAGCAAATCGGATCCACGACCAGATGATCATGGCAGCGCACACGGCGACCATGAGCACCCAGATCAGCAGGTCGAGCCGGGTCATTGCACGTCGTGATCGCCGATGATCCATGAATCAGTGTCCTCGATGATCGGGCGAGGCCACGACCCACGTTGCCAGTGCAAGCGCCACCACGGCGAACGCGGCCGAGAGCGCCAGCGGCAGCCACGGAGAGCGGCCGTGCAGCGGAGCCGAAATCGCCAGCGAGCACCACGTCAGCGGATTGGCGAGCATGAGCCATTTGAGCAGCGCGTGCTGGTTGGCAACCGGAAAGATCGCGCCCGACAAGGCCCACATCGGCATAAGCACGAGGTTCATCACCGCGTGGAAGCCTTGCGTGGTTTCGCTCTTCCAGGCGAATGCGACGCCAATGCCTGTCATCATCAGGGCGGTCAGCGCGAGCGCCAGCAGGATCAGGCCGAGGTTGATCAGCGTCGGAAAGCTCGACCACACCGGCGGCGCCGCGAGCAGCACGGCGGCCTGGAGAAAAGCAATGATCGCCCCGCCGAGCACTTTGCCCATGGCGATCGACCAGCGCGAAGCCGGCGACACGAGCACCGACTGCAGCCAGCCTTCGTTGCGGTCTTCGATGACCGAAATGCTCGAGAAGATGGCGGTGAACAGCGCGACCATGGTCATCATGCCCGGCAGGAGGAACAGGCCGTAGCCGCCCCTGCTCTCTTCCGCGGGGTGGGCGAAGTAGTTTGAGAATCCGACACCGAGAAACGCCCAGAACATGAGCGGCGTGCCGATCGCCGCGGCGATGCGCGTCGGCTGGCGTCGGAAGCGGACCAGTTCGCGCCAGAGAATGGTCCACATGACTGCAGCGCTGGAGACGTGCCGCTCGAGATCGATGGCGCTCGGCGCTGCAGCGGCGGAAACGGCTGGAGGCGGGGTAGCGGTGCGGCTCATGACCTCACAACTCCTGAACCGGAGTGTAGGAATCCGACCCGCTCTCGTTGAGAGCCGCGCCGGTGAGGCTCACAAACACATCCGCGAGCGTCGGCGGCGCGATCGTAAACGGCGTACCCATTCTTGCAAGCGTTGCCGCCGCTTCAACGCGCTGGCGCTCGTCGAGAGCCGCCACCCACTGTGAGCCCGAAGGTTTCCACGGCGAGCCGAAACTGACTCCCGGCTGCTGCGCGTCGTGCACCGTCACGAACGCCTCGCCGACGCTGTGGCGAAGTTCAGCGGGCGCCGCGTCGGCGACGATTCTCCCCTGGTGCACGAACACGGCCCGGTCGCAGCGGTCGGCTTCATCAATGAGGTGCGTGCTCATGAGCAGCGTCATGCCCGCTTCGCGCTGCCGCTGCTCGATGGCATCGAGAAACATCTGGCGCGCGGCGGGATCGAGGCCGACGGTCGGCTCATCGAGCAGCAGCAGCCGCGGATGGTGGAGCATGGCGCGAGCGAGGTCGACGCGGCGTTTGAGCCCGCCCGAGAGCGTCTTGACCAAGTCCTCTCGGCGATTGGCGAGCGCGCCTCGCTCCAGTTCCTCGTCGATGCGGCGCTGCGCGATTTCGCCGCTCAATCCATACAGACTCGCCTGGCACCGCAGGTTTTCTTCGACGGAGAGGTGCGCATCGAGCCCGTTGGACTGAAAGACGACGCTCAGATGCGTGCGGTACTGCTGCGGGTCGCTGAGCCCATCGACGCGCAGCGTGCCTTGCGTCGGCGGCATCATGCCGCAGATCAGCCGCATCAGTGTGGATTTGCCGCTGCCGTTGGGCCCGAGCAGCGCGACGGACTCGCCCGGCTCGATGCGCAGCGAAACGCCCTTGAGCGCTTCGTGGGCCTCCTGGCCGCGGCGTCGCGGGTAGACGAAGCGCAGGCCCTGGATGTCAAGAATCGCACTCTGTCTCTGATTGATCATGATGCGAGCCAGCGTGGCAGAATCGCCGCATCCACAACCATCACTCCCAGCAGAATCGGCAGCGAAATGATCGTGAAGAAGAACAAGCGTCGGGCGGCGCGATCGGTGCGCTGCACCGCCGCCTGTGCCGCAAACACGATCTGTACCACGCCGAGTACGAGCGCCACGAGCAGATAGATCGGCCCGACCATGCCGAGCATGCCCGGCAGAAGCGTCGTGGGCAGGAGGATCATGCTCCAACTCAGCATCGCGGCGCCCGTCCGGGCCCCGGTCTGGTCGCCAACCGACATGACCGGGATGCCCGCGAGGGCGTATTCGTCGCGGTAGAACCAGGCGATAGCGAGGAAGTGCGGCATCTGCCAGACGAACATGAGCAGGAACAAGGTAAAGCCGCGCGCATCGAGCGAGCCGGTTGCCGCGGCCCAGCCGATGAGCGGCGGCAGCGCGCCGGGCACGGCGCCGATGAGCGTCGCCGTCGAACTGATGCGCTTCATGGGCGTGTAGACGAGGGCGTAGGTGATAAGCGTGGCAAAGGCAATGAGCGCCGCGAGCGGGCTTGCCGCAAGCCAGGTCAGTTGCGCCACGCCCAGGATGGCCAGCACCGCCCCGAAGAGCAGCGCCGCGCTGGGCGCGAGGCGACGGTCGGGCAGCGGCCGGTTAGCCGTGCGCGCCATGAGGCGGTCGGTGTCGCGCTCGAACCACTGGTTGAGCACCGAACCCGCGCCCGCGCACAGCGCCGTGCCGACGAGCGTGTGCACGGCCGTGAGCGGCGCCTCGAACGGCCGGGCGCCCACGCCCATGGCGTAGCCCACGGCGGTGGTCACCAGCACGAGTGAATTCAGCCGCGGCTTGGTCAGTTCGATGTAGTCGCGCATCGCTGCCACGGCGGCCGAGGGCGCACGGCGCGTCGGCGCGGCTTGGGCTGCGAGGCGCTCATGGACCGGGGCTCGGGCGTCAACGCGGGTCATGCCATCCCCCGCTGGACCCGCGCCGGACCGGGTCCAACCGGCCGGCCGGAAGGTTCGATGGTTGCAGGGCGGCGCGCCGGGTCGTGGCCGGCGATCATCAGCGTGAGCACCCACGCCTCGAGCAGGACCAGCGCGCCGACAATGACATGCGCGGACGCCGGCATCGTGTAGGCAGCGCTCATCGGCCGCTCCATCGGATCAATGCGCATCTTGAGCCACCACGTCGTTGCTCCCAACAGCACCTGCACGATGACCGTGCCGATCAGCGCGCCGGCGCCGAGGCGCAGCCGAACCGAAGCGCTGTTCATGATGATAATCGACGCCAGCGTCAACGCGCACAGAACCACAGCCAGCGCGCCAAGCACGTGCAGCAGCAGCGCCCAGTCGTAGTGGAATTGCCGGGTAATGGCGCCCAAAGCCGTCTGCACGAGCGCCAGCATGACGAGCGCGCCGCCGACGCGCCAGCCGAGCACTTGCGCTGCGGGATGGGCGATCAGAGGCCCGGCCTCTTTTTCGCCGCCGCGTTGCGCGATGCGCCACAAAACGATGGCCAGAAGCGCCTGGCTGATGAGAAAGATCTGTGCCGAGCAGGCATGGAAGACGGCCAGAACGTTGGTGCCGGCCTCGCCGTAGCGGTTGAACAGCGTGACCCGAAGACCGCCGAGCACGCCCTGGGCGATGACGAGGACAAGAACGCCGGTGCCCAGCCAGGGGACGGTTCGCTCCTGGATAAACATGGGCAACCGGCGCAAAAACCGCGCGCCGCGGCCGACGCGCTCATCGCGCGCCGTCCATGCCTCGCCGCACTCCGGACACACTCGCTTTTCGAGTCCCTGGATCGAGTATCCGCAGCGCGGACAGCGCCCGGCCGACAGCGGCAGGCTCCGTCCGGCGATCGGCCTTCGCCCCCAGAGCCAGAAGCACAGCGTGAGCACCTGCATGCCCACCAGCGTCCCGATGAGGCGATGCGAATGTTCGTAGAAAGCGCCCGCCACCATCTTCGTAAAGGGGAACAGGAACATGTTGTAGCCGAAACTCGTCGGCCAATCGTCCACCGCCAGGCCGGCTTCCATCGACGTAACCAGGCTTCCAACGGAGATGAGACAGAGCGTCGCGATGATGCCCAGGCTCGCGAGCATCGCCTGAGAGCGCGTCGAGGACTCCGCGTCCGGCCGTCGGCGGGGGCCGGGCACGAGCGTGCCGGCTAATCCCATGACGGCGCCAATCACCGCCGAGGCGATGAGATTGCCGGGAATCCACGCCCAGTCGCTCAGCGTGACGCGTGTTGCTTCAGATGGGTCGGGTTGGCCCGAGTGCACGGCGGAAGAGACGAGCAGGCAGTTGACCAGGCCCGCTACGAGCAGCGACGCAGCAGCCAACGCGACCGAGCGCGTCCGCCAACCGATGAACACGGCCCCCAGAGCCAGCGCGCCCAGCAGCACGGCGAGCAGCACGGGCCCGTCGAGCAGCACGCTGGGCAGGCGGGCAACAAAGGCCACCACCCACACGCACGTGGCGATCGCCATGCCGCGCGGAATCGCCCGCTCGATGAGCGTGGCGCGATCCACCACCGCCGCCGCGCTCAATGAAGCGACCGGCTCCGGACTGAGACTGGCAGCAGCCGAATTCAACACACCGACACCTGCTTACCCGCGGCGCTCGCCGGCCTGTGAAGATCGCTTCCCCGCAGGCACGGCAATCAGTGACCGCTTGGCTCCGAAACCCCATCAGGCAGTTCGTCCCATTGCGGCAGGTAATCGTCGCGGCCGCAGTGATGAGCCACCGGGGAGGAGAATTCATACGGACCCCGGTGCACGACCGGCGTCTCGTGGAAGTTTTCATGCCAGGGCGGGCTCGTCGCGTACCACTCGAGCGAATTGGCCCGCCACGGATTCGATCCGACGACGCGACCGAACGCCATGTCTTTGCGACCCCACGCCACGAACCACAGCAGGCCGAGCACCGCAGTCAGCCCGGCGCAGATCCAGCCGAGCATCACGTTCGACCACACGACGATGCGGAACTCGCCCGTGCCCGGGCTCTTCCACGTGCGCGAGACGATTTGGTTGCTCGCGTGATCCAGCCGCGCCACTTCGGCCGTCGAGGCGCTCACCATCAGGCGATTGGCCTCGACGAGCGAGCGCACCTGCTCGGGCAGCGACGCGATCAGCTCAGCGCTCACTTCAACCTGGTTGTAGGTCTTGGGGGAGTCCTTCACGACCTGCGCCAGCGGGGTCGTGCTCCAATCGACATTCGCGCTCTGGGCGGCCTCGTAGAACTTGTCGAAATTCAGAACGTATGCCGCGGCGACGGGCAATTGAGCCGGCTCGCCAGTGGCGACGTTCTTGAATACCGCGGAAGGCTCGGTGCGCGAGGCGTCCACCCGCCGGGCGTAGGGCTGCATCGGAGAGCGGATGAAATCATCGCTCGACATCGCGTAGGTCGCGCTGTTCACGCCGATCCACTCCCAGAAGTCGCCTTTGCCGAATACCGGGAACATGAACAACGGCAAGGCGGTGATCCACGTAGCCACCAGCAGCGCCTTGTTCGCCGGCTGGCCCCAGTCGATGCGGGCGACGTTGACGATCAGCGCATCGATCAGCGCCATGAGCACGAACAGCAGGCCGAAGGCGACGATGGGAATGAGCAGCGAGCGCGAGTCCCCGCCCAGATTCCACAGCAGAGACGCCAGATGCAGCGGGGTGTACTGCAGAACGGCAACGATGAGCGGGTAGATGATGAACCGGTTGCCGTATTTGCCAAGCGAGCAGAAGAAGTTGATGACGAACGGGATCTGCGCCATGCCCAGCATGAGCGCACCGATGGTCATGAAGATGTTGAGCGGCTGGAGATGTTCAAGCGACGGGTATTCGAGGATCGTCGCGTAGCGGCGCGGGTGGGCGCCGATGCCGACAATGTGCATCGTGAAGAACGTGAGGTTGAACCCGATGATGGTCAGCCAGAAGTGCAGCACGCCCAGGCGCTGGTTGAGCGTCTTGCCGAACATCTTGGGATACCAGTAGTAGATGCCTGCGAAGATGCCTAGCAGCGACCCGCCGAAGAGCACGTAGTGGATGTGCCCGACGATGAAGTACGTGTCGTGGAAGTAGATGTCCACCGGGGCCGCCGCCATGAAGATGCCCGACAATCCGCCGATGACGAACATCGACACGAATCCGAGCGAGAACAGCATGGCCGGCGTGTAGTGAATCTGGCCGCCCCACAGCGTGCCCAGCCAGTTGAAGGTTTTGATGGCCGAGGGCACGGCGATGAGAATGGTCGACGCCATGAACGCGGTGCCGAGAATGGGGTTCATGCCCGACGCGAACATGTGGTGGCCCCACACGATGTAGCCCAGGAACGCGATGCCGCCGATCGCAAAGACCATCGGCTTGTAGCCGAAGATCGGCTTGCGGGCGAAGGTGGCGAGGATGTCGCTGGTCATGCCCATCGAGGGCAGGATCATGATGTACACCGCCGGGTGGCTGTAGAACCAGAACAGGTGCTGCCACATGAGCGGCTGACCTGAGTCGAGCGTGGTCTGCTCAGCCCCGGCGCGGACCGCCGACGAGATGGTGAAAAACGTCGTGCCCAGGTGCCGGTCGAAGAGCAGCATGAGGAACGCGGCCGTGAGCACCGGCGTGCTCATGAGAATGAGAATCGAGGTGATGAACAGCGACCAGACGGTGAGCGGCATGCGGAACAGCGACATGCCCGGGCAGCGCAGATTCAGAATCGTCGTCATGTAGTTGATCGCGCCCATGAGGCTGCTCGAGCCCACGAGCAGCAGCGATATCAGCCACAGCGTCTGCGCCTGACCCGAAAAGGTCGCCAGCGAGAGCGGCGGGTAACTCGTCCAGCCGCCCTGCGCGCCGCCGTAGTAGAACGCGGCGATCATCACCGCGCCTCCGCTCAGCGCCAGCCAATAGGAGAGCATGTTGAGCAGCGGGAAGGCCATGTCCCGCGCGCCGATCTGGAGCGGGATGAGCACGTTGCCGAACGCGCCCACGAGCAGCGGGATGATCACGAAGAAGATCATGAACGTCGCGTGCATCGTGAAGAGCATGTTGTAGAAGTCGCCGGTGATCGGCGCCGACTGGGTCGTAGGCTGGAAGAACTTGCCGGCCAGCCCCGGGATCGGATTCACCGCGTCAAACGGCCAGGCGATCTGCCACCGCACCGCCAGGGCCAGCAGCCCCCCCACCACCATGAGCAGCAGCGAAGTGAACAGGAACTGGATCCCGATGACCTTGTGATCCATCGAGAACACGTACTTGCGGATGAACCCGATCTCGTGGTGATGCGCGTGATCGTGTGCGTGCGAAGCGTGATCAACCGGAAGCGTGGTCATGGTGCGTGCTCGTGCCTCTGCTGAAAGTGCCGCGACTCGTCGCCTGTCGCGATCGGTTGGTCGTTCGGACTGCCGCGGCTCGCCACTGCCGCGCCGGCGCATCCGTCAATACCCGTATCCCTCGTCATCGGCCTGGGTCTGCTGCGCCAGGGTGATCTTGGACATGACGTGGACGTAGGTCTCCCACGTCTGCTTGTCGAGCCAGTCGCGGACGGCGAATTCGTCCTCGTCGAATTCCGCCAGCCACGTGGCTGCGTCCTTCTCCTGCGCTTCGGCGGCCACGGGGCCCGAGGGCATGACGATGATGCGGCCGCGCATCGAGTAGTGCTGCAGGCCGCACAATTCGGCGCAGATGAGATCGAAATAGTCGTATCCCTTGGCCTCGTCCCACGGGACCTCGAACCACAGGCGGCCGCCGTTCATCCCCGGCACGGCGTCGTGCTTGACGCGGAACTCCGGAACGAAGAAAGAGTGCAGCACGTCGTTGCTCGTGAGCAGAATGCGCACCGGGCGATCCGCCGGAATGCGAAGTTCCGCCTGATTGGTGTAGTCATCGGCGCCGGGAGCAAACTCGCCCGTCCAGTTCGCCGGCACGGCTTCACGGTCGATCATGATCGGATCAGACAGGTCGTTCTTGGCCCGCGCCTCGGCGAGCGCCACCGCGTCGCGCGGGCCGAAAGCCCCGTCGTTCCCGGGATAGCGGAAATACCACGCGAACTGTTGCGCGATGCACTCGATCTGCACGGTGTCTTCCGAACTGGGCGCGTCGTAACGGATCTCGTTCCACGTGCTCTTGCTCAGCGCCGCGATGAGCACGAGAATGACCGACGGGATGATCGTCCACGTCGCCTCGAGCTTGTTGTTGCCGTGAATGAACTTCGCCCTGCCGCCGGGCACGGCGCGGTAGCGAAACGTGAAGTAAAGCAGCACGATCTGGACCGCGATGAACACGGCCCCCGTCAGCAGCAGGATGCCCCAGTAGAGCCGGTCGATGTCGAAGCCGACTTCCGTCACGGCGCGGCGGAGCGGATGCCAGAGCGACGGATCGCCGGTGCCGTAGGTCGCCCATGCCGGCGCGGCAGCGAGAACGATGGCCAGGCATCCGAGGAGAGGAACACGTCGCTTCATGGTCGCAGCAAGCCTCGCGCTGAAATGATCAAAGCCGCAGACGCCCGCGACAGGTATGCTGCCGCGGGCGCCGGGTTATCCACATCTGTTTCGCCGCAGCAGCACTACTACTGAGGCGGTTTGTAAGTGAAGTCGACTTCAGCCGTCTCGCCGTCCTTGACTTCGACTTCGATCTCTTCCTGGACCGGGCTGAACTTATCGAATTCGTGCCACACAGTCAGCGTGTACTTGCCCGCGGGCAAGCCCTTGATCTCGTACTCGCCGTTCTCATCGCTGACGGCAAAGAACGGATGATCGAACGCGAAGATGTGGGCGTTCATCCAGTTGTGGACGTTGCACGCGAGGTGCATGCCCGTCTCCGGATTGCTGAACTTCACGTCTTTGACCATGCCCTTCACGGGCTGGCCCTCGTTGAACTGGCCGTTCTTCTCGCTTGTGAACTTCAGGTTGTGCGCCGTGTCGTCGGAGTTGTGCATCTCGACGGTCTGACCGACCATCGTGCCGACCACGTGCGGGATATACTGGCAGCCGACCTGGTCGATGACCACCGGCTTGCTGGGAACCTCGAAGTTTCCGGACACCGGGCCCTTCACCCACACGACCACGTTGCACAGCGTGGACTTCTCAAAATTGAAGACGTACGTCTCGGCCAGCAGCGGCTCGCTCTGGTGCGCCTGGACGCAGAAGGCGTCGGTGCTGACGCGAACCACCTTGGGCTTGGCCATCTTACCGTCGAAATTGATCTTGCCTTTGACGGTGCCGTCCGCCAAAGCGGCGCCGGCGCCCAGACCGACAGCGCCGACCGCTGCCGCCAACTTCATCCAACCAGTCAACCGTGTCATTTCGGAACTTCCCTTTCGGATCGTGTCTCGCCGGCGATTGAGGCGCCGGGCTGGAATCAACGGGGTCTGTGCATTTCTTCACAAGCCCGATGGAGCCAGATGATACGCGCTTCGTTTCTCAGGGGAACAAGGCGGCGCGCACTTTTGAATGCCGGCCCCGCCCCGTCGCGAGGACAAACCGATCTTCAACTCTCGCGTCGCCAATCGCGCCGCCGATGATGAATTGCAGGCCGGGCTCGCTTGGCGGGGCCGCTCAGCACCCATACCATGTCGCCCTCTATGAGTACAGCGATCTCCCACCACGGCGTTTCGGGTCACGATCACAGCCACGACCACGGCCACGGCCACGGCGCGACGATGCCGCCTGCCATCGGGCTGCCCAACACCAAGCTGTGCATGTGGCTATTTCTGGTCAGCGAGGTCATGTTCTTTGCCGGACTGATCGGAGCTTACATCGTCATCCGCTTCGGCACGGCCGGCTGGCCCAACCCGTATGACATCCTGGCCGTCCGGGTGACCGCCTTCAACACCTTTCTGCTCATCTGCTCGTCGGTGACCATGGTCAAGGCGTTCCAGTGGTCCGATGCGGGTGATCGCGGCAAGGCGATGAAGTTCCTGTTCGCCACGATCGTGGGCGGGGCCATCTTCGTCGGCATCCAGGTCTACGAGTACCGCCACCTGCTCCACCAGCCCTCCCACGTGCTCCTCGAACAGGTCGAGCACATGATGGCCGAGCGCGGCATGGCGGTGGAAGGGCACGGCGAGCACGCCGCAGCCCCGGTGAGCGTCGTGCTTGCCGGCATGGGCCAGTCTCAGGACCAGGCGGTCAAGGACCAGCTCGAGAAGCTCCACGGCCTGCTCGCCGAGGGCCGGCCGGACATCAAGAAGACGGCCGCCCCATCCGAACTCGAAGAACTCCGCGAGTGGGACCGCAACGTCCTGCAGGAGACCATCGCCCTGGCGGCCCTGATCCCGGCGGATTCGAAGGACGGCAAAGCGCTCCGCAAAGCCGGGCGGCACCAGAACCTGTACCCCGAGGGGTTCGTGCCCAGCCGGGACAACTTCACCAGCACGTTCTACATCATGACCGGCTTTCACGGCTTCCACGTGTTCGGCGGGGTTGTGGCGTTGATCGCCATTCTCGCCCTCTACGCCGTGCGCAAAGCCGGAACCATGGCCATCGAAGTCGTCGGCCTGTACTGGCACTTCGTTGACCTGGTGTGGATCATCCTGTTCACGATCGTCTATCTCATGTAACACGCCGGGCCGCGCGTCCCGCTGAACTCTTCGCAACGGCTGAACGAACACCATGACCACCGCCACCGCCGCGTCCATCCCGACCCACTCCGCCGGTCACAGCCATCACCCGAACTACATCGCCATCTTCATCTGGCTGGTGATCCTGACGTTTATCGAAGTGAGTATTCCGGAACTCGTGCACATCAAGGGAGTCGGCCACGATCGGCTCACGCCCTCGGTGCTCGCGCCGGATGCGTATCAGGAAGAAGGCGTGGACGCAGCCGTGCGAGATGCGGCGGCCGCCATGGCGCCCAGCGAGCGCTTCCAGACTGCCGGCTGGGCGATGCGCATCGGTGTGCTTGCCGTGCTCGCTCTGATCAAAGCAGCGCTCGTCGGCGCCTTCTTCATGCACCTGCGCTTTGACGGCTGGAAATTGAACGTGATCCTCGCCGTGCCCACGGCGTTGTTCGTGTTCATCATCATCATGCTCACGCCGGATGTCGCGTGGCAGTGGCCGAAACTTTACTGACGCTTTTTCCAATGGTCTGATGTGTACTGGCTGCTCGCCATCAGTCTGAGCCTGGTTGGCCTGCTGGGCCCGGCGCTCACCCTGATCGGCCTGCCCGGGACGTGGCTGCTCATCGGCCTGGCTCTCATCGCGCAGTGGATTCGACCGGACACGTTCAGCTGGTGGACGCTGGGCGCGTGCCTGGTGCTGGCGATCGTCGGCGAGATCGTCGAATTCGCCGCCGGCGCCGTCGGCACGCGAACCGGCGGCGGGACGCGCACGGCGAGCCTGGGCGCGCTGATCGGCGGCATCGTCGGCGCCATTGCCGGCGCTGCCTTTCCCCCAGTCATCGGCGCCATCATCTGGGGCGTGGTCGGCGCCGGAGCAGGAGCCGTCATTGGCGAGTTCGCCTCCGGCAACAGGCACTGGCGCTCGCACCTGGCCATCGGCAGCGCGGCCGCGACGGGCAAGGCCGTCGGCACCGTGATCAAATCTGCGCTCGCGCTGCTCATTTACCTCGTCGTCGTGGTCGCGGCATTCGTGCCCTGATTCGAACGGAGAACCTCATGGCCGGGCATCGGCAACTCATTTCATCGGGAACGCCGTGGGAGCGCCGCGTCGGCTACAGCCGCGCGGTTCGCGCCGGGCGGATGGTCTTCGTCTCGGGCACCATTGCCTCGGACGAGTCGGGCCAGATCCATGCTCCGGGAGATGCCGGCGAGCAGAC
This sequence comes from Planctomycetota bacterium, assembly GCA_963205185.1. Taxonomy (GTDB): domain Bacteria; phylum Planctomycetota; class Phycisphaerae; order Phycisphaerales; family UBA5793; genus UBA5793. Next base: position 97,647 of record CAUJHZ010000076.1, read on the forward strand.
GCGCTTTGTGCTGGCCAAAATCGGCCGCGCGCTGCGGCAAGCCGGCGCGACACTGGCCGACGTGGTGCGCGTACGCGTGTTCCTCGTTGACATGGCGGATCTCGACGCGGTTGGCCAGGCCCACCACGACGTGTTCGCCGAGATTCGGCCCGCGAACACCACCGTGGCGGTGAGCGCGCTGGCCTCGCCGGACTGCCGCGTTGAAATCGAAGTGGATGCGGTCATCGGCGGCTGATGCGCCATTCAGCCGATCATGGCGCGCAGCGCCTCGCCGAGTCGTTCGTAGTCCTGCGGCGCGTTGTAGACCTGGGCCGAAATGCGAATGAATGAGCGGTTGTCGATGACCATCATCGGCACCTCGATCCGGAACTGCTCATAGAGGCGGCCCTGAAACTCGCGGGCCTGTTCGATGCCGGCGAACTTGACGCTCTCGGGCAACTCAATGACCGCCATCGCCGCATAGAACTCCGGTGAGTCCGGCACGGGCAGAGTTCCGCCGATCATCTCCGCCACGGCGCGCCGGCCGTAGCGCACCAGCGCGTGGTTGTGGGCGTGCACGCGCGGCCAGCCGAGGGAGGCCATGAACTCGATCGCAGCGCCGGCGCAGATCCACGCGGTGGGATCATCCGTACCGGTCCAGAAAAACTCCTCGGGAAACTTCATGCCGAAATTGTGCGAGGTGACGACGGGTGCGACGCGGTTGCGCAACTCAGGCCTCACGTAAAGCACCGCCGCCCCCTTGGGCGCGCAGACCCACTTGTGCAGGTTGCCGGTCCAGAAGTCCGGCGCCACGGAATCGAGGTCCGTCGGCAGCATGCCGGGCACGTGCGCGCCATCCACCAGGCACAGAATGCCGCGCTCGCGACACGCATCCACGATCAGCTTGACGGGCACGATCATCGCCGTCGGCGAAGTGATCTGGTCGATCACCACGAACCGCGTGCGCTCATTGAGGGCGGCGATCACCGGCGCGGCGATCTCGTCGGGCGATTCGACCGGAAATACCGTGGGCACACGAACCAGCCTCGCCCCGCTCCGATCCGCCACGCATTGCAGCGTCTTGATGATTGCGCCGTAGCCGTGCTCGAGGATAAGCAGTTCATCGCCACTCTCGAAATCGAGCGATTTGACCACTGAGTTGATCGCATACGTCGCGTTGGGCACGAAGGCGAGCTTCTTCGCCTCCGTTCCGAGCAGCCGGCCCACCAGCGCCAGCGATGCATCGAGCCGCGCCCGCAGCGCGCGGTCGAGAAAGAGCACCGGCTGGCGCTCCATCTCCGCGCGCAGGCGCGACTGCAGTTCGAGCACGCAGCGCGGCGTCGCGCCGAACGAGCCGTGGTTCAGAAACGTCACCTCGGGATCGAGCGTCCAGCATCCGCGGACCTGCGGCCAGTCGCTCCCCCAGATCGGATTGTCCATGGAGATCTTCCTCGCGTGCAGCGGCAATGGTATCGCTCAGGAGGACGCTTCTGCGGCCGCCGGCTCGCCCGCCTCGGCCGAGGAATCGCGCCGGAACGGCACGTTGGGTCGTCGCGCCGGCTGCCCGGCGATCGCCTCGGTGCTCCAGCAGCCGACCCAGTGCTCGGGAGCGATCTCGTGCAGCCGAAAGGGGTCGCGGCCGGGCCGGCGCACCATGTTGTCCGGCGGATCGTGCTCGGGCCACCACGGCCGCACCCCTTCGCCCAGCCGCTCGAACTGCTCGGGGTCGTCGATGACTTCGCGAATGGTCACCAGCCGCTCCTGCGGCTTGCCGAGCCTGGGGATCGATCGCAGCAGCCCGCGCGTGTAGGGGTGGAACGGATTGGCGAAGAGTTCATTCACGTTGGCGTATTCCACCACGCGACCGGCGTACATGACGCACACAACATCGCTGTTTTCCGCCACCACGCCCAGGTTGTGGCTGATGAGCATCATCGCCATCCGGCGCGAGCGTTTGAGATCATCCAGCAGATCGAGTATCTGCGCCTGGATCGTGACGTCGAGGGCGGTCGTCGGCTCGTCGGCCAGCAGCAGCCGGGGCTGGCACGCCAGGGCCATGGCGATCATGACGCGCTGTCGCATCCCGCCCGAGAACTGGTGCGGATACTGCCGCAGCCGCCGCGCGGCATCCTTCATCCCCACGTCGGTTAGGGCTTGAGCCGCGATGTCGCGCGCCTCGCCGCGCCCGACCTGCTGGTGCAGCAGGATCGCCTCGATGATCTGGTCGCCGATCGTGTAGACCGGATTCAGGCTCGTCATCGGCTCCTGAAAGATCATTGCAATCTGCGCGCCGCGCACTTCGCGCATCTCGCGCGGCGTCAGGCTGAGCAGATCGCGCCCGCCGAACAGGATCGCCCCGCGATCGACGCGGCCGGGAGGCGACGGAATCAGTTGCAGCGTGCTCATCGCCGTCACCGATTTGCCGCAGCCTGACTCACCCACCACCGCCAGCGTCTGATTCGGGTAGATACTCAGATGCACGCCGTTGACGGCCTGCACGCGCGGCGCCTGGCCGTTGTCGAACGAGACCGCGAGATCGGCCACCTCAAGCAGCGGCTGCTCCGCCTCATCCACAGCAGCGTCGGTCGAGATGTCCGGTTGGGTCAGGTCGGTCACGGTCAGGCCTGGGGCAGGGTGCGTTGTTTGGGATCGAACGCTTCGCGCAGCCCCTCGCCGATGAAGTTCAGGGCCAGCAGCGTCAGGGCGAGCAGCAGGCAGGGGAACAGCAGCAGCCACCAGCGCGACTCGACCGGATTGAGTTGAGTCAACCCTTCGGCCGCGAGGTTGCCCCAACTCGGCAGCGGCGCCTGAATGCCGATCCCCAGAAACGAGAGGAACGACTCCTGCAAAATGGCTTGCGGCACGGTGAGCGTCGCGTAGACGATGATCGGCCCGAGCAGGTTGGGCAGCAGATGGCGCGTGAACTGCACGCGCGTCGGCACGCCAATGGCGCGGCACGCCTCCATGAAAGGCTGCGCCTTGAGACTCAACACCTGGCCGCGAATCACCCGGGCCATGGTGAGCCAACTCACGCCGCCGATGGCAATGAGCAGCGTAATGACGTTGATGAGCGCGCCGTGCTCCTGGATGAAGCCCAGCCAGGCGGATTCGCCCAGCGGCCGGCCCGCAGCCGCCGCCTCCGCCTGCTTCTCGATGAGGCGCATCTGCACTTTTTCGACAAGTCCATCGACGCCGACGGCGAGAAGGACGACGAGCAGCACGTATGGCAGGCCGTAGAGCACATCCACGATGCGCATCATCACGGCGTCGGTCTTGCCGCCGACGTAGCCGGCGATCATGCCCCAAAGCGTGCCGATGAACACGGAGATGGTCGCGGCCGCCACGCCGATGCCCAGGCTCACCGCGCCACCCAGCAGCAGCCGCGTGAGAAAGTCTCGACCGAGCATGTCGGTGCCCAGCCAGAATCGAGGCAGGCGCACTGCTGCGTTGGCGGACTCTGCTGCGGTTTCGACGCGCTGCGCGTACGACTCGTACTTCGCCCGGTCTTGTTCATCCCGGCCGCTCCAACCCGGCGGCAGGAGGTTCACATCCAGCGACTGGATGTCATACCGGGGGCGAGGCCGCCCCGCCGGGTCGAGCGGGTCGCTGCCCGCGCCGAGCGTGTAGGGCAGAGAGCCGAGGCAGGCGCCCGCGATGATCGCCAGCACAACGGCCCCGACGATCCACAGGCGCAAACCCGTGCGCGCTCCGCCAACGGCAACTGCTGATCGATTCACCGCCATCGCGGCCATCATAGCCGATCGGCTGCAACATCTGCCGCCGATCCACTGATGATGCCCGGGCGGCTCAGAAGTCGTCCGTCGGACCGCCGAGCAGTTCCTCCAGGTGCGCCGCGATGATCTCTGCCCGCCGCTCGCGCCGCTGCTGCACTTGCGTTCGCAGAAACTCCAGTCGCTGCTCGAGCTGGGCCAGATCGCGCTCGCGCAGCTTCTGGCGAACGTCAAAGTGCTCGCCAACGAGTTCCTGCAACTGGCCGCGGGTCGATTCCATCTTCGCGGTGTCGTTCTCACGGCGGGCCGCGGCGAATTCGCCGGCAAGGCGGCTCGTTTCGTGCGCGAAGTGCCGGTCCTTGATGTTCAGTTCGTAGAGTTCGGGGTCGTTGCGCTTCAGTTCCACCGCGCCCATCCACCGGCGCAGATCGTTCTGGATCCGGCCGCGCACGACATCCGGGTTGGCCTGCATCGCGGTCGAAAGACGGGTGTAAAGCGCCTCGTCGAAGTCCTTGATGACCTCCATGACTTCCGCGAGCAATTCGTCGGTGAGATCGGGAACCGGACCGTCGTAGTACTGGCCGACGCGCTGGCGGAACGGGGGCATCTCCTCCGAAAGACGCTCATCCATTCCCGGCGGCCCCGGCGGCCGATCACCGGGTGGAACATCGCCCTGCAGCGAACGGCCGGGCCGCATCGGGCGATCGCCGGCCGCACCCTCGCCGGGCGCTCCTCGGCGCAGCCCCTCTCCCCGCTGGTCGCCCAGCGCGCGCATGAGGCGCTCGCCGACGCGGCCCTCGACGCGATTTCCATCGATGAACACTTCGTATCGGCCGTCGCCGCTGGGCCGAAGTGTGATCTGCACTTCGCCGGCTTCGCCGCCCCGCCGGGTTTCCGCCGGCTGCGTCGGCTGTTCGGTCTGCCGCTGCGCAGCCGGCCGTTCCTGGGCCGGCGCCGTAAGCGCCAGCGCGGTTGCCGCGACGCCAGTCAATCCCATGCCCCACATTCGCTTGGTTCGCACGTGCATGCTCCCGGCCGTCTTTGGCCCGTTGCAGTCGGCGGCCCGTGGCCGCCGACCCCCACTTGAATCAGAACGAGTCGAGATCTTCCCAGAGACTCGACGTCGCGGTCTGCAAATCACTCGCCAGCGATCCGTAAGCCCACTCATCGCCCCGGCTCACGAGCGAATCCACCGACGCGGTGATGTCGCTCATCAACGTGCTCGCGGCCACGCTGAACTCGCTTTCAAACTCTTCGTCAACGGCCGGCGTCTCCTCAGCAGGCTCGACGTTGGCCAGTTGCGGATCCTGGTAGTTGTTCCGCTGCGCCTGCACGCTGAACAGCATCGCGATGGTGATGGCCAGCACGACTACGGCCGCCAGCGCCGCCATGATCGGCCAGGCCGACCACGACCGAGCCGGCAGCATCGAAGGGCCATCTTCATCAATGAGCCGCAACGGTGGCTGCGCGCGCGCATCAGCGCGGGACAGGTGCCGGCGACTGGCCTCAAAGATGCGGCCCGCCACAAGCGACTCTTCGTTACCGGGGGCGTGCATCCGGATCAGTTGCTGGTCGATCTGCTCGATCCGGGCATCAGGAGTTTCAGGAATGTATCGTTCAGTCATGGTGTTCCCGCCTTTCCGGCAGGTCGCGGTGCCGTCTGATCCCCTGGCGAATTCTCGAGAAGGTCGCGCAGTTTGCGCAGCGCGCGGTGCTGGCGGGCGAGCACGGTTCCGAGCGGTTCGTCAAGAAGATCGGCCATTTGCTTGAAACTGAGCCCGCCGATGTAGCGGTACTCGATGATTTGCCGATCTGCGGCGGACAGTCGCTCAAGCGCCGCGCGCAGGGCGAGGCACTCCTCGTCGTCGCGCGGCAGAAATCCGTTGCGCGAGGGCGCCGGTCGCTCATCCAGCGCCGCCTGATCGACCGCGACAGCCTGCCGTCGCCGCCGCCGCATCTCGTCGCGAAGTCGATTGACCGCGATGCGAAAGATCCATGCTTCGAACTTGCCCTGCTCGACATAGCCGTCGTGTCCCGTCAACTTCGCCGCTACGGTGCAGAAGACGCTCTGGGCGATTTCCTCCGCCAGTTCCGCATCGCCGCACTGCGACTTGAGAAGGCCGTAGACGCGAGGCGCGTACTGGTCAACGATTGCCCGCCAGGCGCTCTGGTCACCGCGCGAGGCCAAATCCAAGGTGGTGTCCAGCGCCTCGTCCATGCCTTTTCCAATGGGTTCAACGTCGCGCCAAGCCGAATATTGCCCGATTCCGCGGCCCCGGCCGCGCCGCCCGGGGCCGGATAATTCCGCACAACGATAGTCTTCGCAAGGTCTGACCAATGCTCCACCGCGTCCACCCGCTTCGCCCACCGCTGGCCTCTTTGCTGCTGCTGTGGCTCGTCCTGCTTGGCGCCTGTTCTTCGAGCGGACCGCAGGCTCCCGCCGAGTGGATCAATCGCCAGAGCGCCGCAGTGGATTTGGCTGTGTTCGACGCGGCACAGCCGGCGCTGCAGGTATTGATCTGCCAGGGGCAGGTGCACGGCACGCACACTGGAGTGCGCGTGCTCCAGACCGACGAGCCGGTGGTGTTCTGGGATCCCGCCGGGCAGTTCGGCATCAACCGCAGCGAGGTCCAGCGCAGCCGAGATGTGATCGTTCAGGGCGCTCCGAGCATGGCTGAATACGTGCACTGGCGCCTGGAGGGCGCTGAGGACTCGGCTGTGGCGCTCTATGAGTGGAAACTGACCGACGAGCGCGCCGCGGAACTCGCCGCCATTCTCACGCACGACGGCGCGGTGCTCGAAGGCGAAGAGGAGTTCGAGACGGCCACGGTCGGCCTGTTCTGCTGCCAGGCGGTGTGCAGGTTTCTGGATCGTTTCGCGCGCGACGAGATGACCATTCCGCAGCTCTGGTTTCGCCCGGAGCATCTTGGCGAGCACCTGTGGTCGCAGCATCCGGATCGCGTGGGCCTGTTCCATGATGACGGTCGGATCGAGGTATTCGCCTCGCCGGCGCGCTGAGTCGATTCGAACGCGCCCACAAAAAAATGCATGTGCCGTTTCCCTCCGCGGGGCGGGCGGGGCTCGTGCTGCAGCGCGCCCAAGATGCTGATCTGGAAGACGTTGCGCGCGCCAGTGCCTTGAACTGCCGGGAAAAGAGGCCCCTGGCTCTTACCGGACGTTTTTCACAACTTTTGCAACTTCAGTTATTTCCGCGGCTTTCGGAGTCGATATGCACTGGCATTGCGGGAAAACCGCAATCGAATGGTGGATTCACTGGCGTCAGGAGCAGACTGGGCCGCGGGGTGGATGGATCGATCAGGCAATGCGATGCAGTGTGCTTCGCTCAGCGCCACAGACTGATCCGACCCGACAGTCCTCCGGACATTCGCTAACCAGGCACAGCAAGGTCGAACGAATGACCGGTGCCGCATGACTTGAGGAGTCATCATGAGCAAGACGTACAACTTTGGTCGCACCTTCAAGACGAGCGTTCAGAACGGCAAGACGCCCTACAGCGTCGTCGAGAACATCGCCAGCAAGTATCGCAAGACCCCCGCTTTCGTGTGGGCCAACCTGAAGAAGAACGGCTACGCGTTCTGCACGAAGTTCAACGGCAAGTCGTTCTGGTTCCCCACCTTCTCCTGCAAGACCAACAGCAAGAACTGGAAGAAGACGGAAGCGACCATCTGGCCGCAGTTCATCCAGTACGCGCTGCAGCAGGGCTGGATCACCCCCGCCCAGTGCTACAACTGGACGACGAACCAGATCTGCTATCACATCAGCAACTGCTTCAGCAAGTGCTACAGCAAGCCGGGCAACTTCAATCCCAACACCCGGAACTACAAGAACAACGTCCCCGGGCAGAACGGCAACTGGACGACCAACGGCACGTGGAACAACACCACCAAGTCGAACACGGGCACGAAGAAGAACCGCAAGTCCCGCAAGGCGACCGGTAAGACCACGCGCACCTACAAGAGCAAGACCCGCAAGACCAACAAGACCCGCCGCACCAACACCGGCCTGCGTCTCGTCGGCGCCACGGGTCGCACCCGCCGCTACGGCAGCACGCGTCGCTACGGCACCCGCCGTTACGCTCGCCGCGCCGCCTGAGACTCTCGCTTCTCAACCAGGTCAAGGATGACCTGTCGAATCTCGGACAGCCGCGTTCATGATGAACGCGGCTGTCTGGCTTTTGACGCCCGGTTGTCCGCGCAGGGTGCGCTACCGGTCGCGCTCGGGAATCGAGATCAGCCCGACCAGCCCCTCTGCGGTCTGCACCTCGGCCTTGACGACCGGCTCGGGCAGGTTGGTGCTCCAGATGCCCCCGCCGCGAAACGGCTCGCCGTATTCATCCAGGAACTCGTAGAGCGAAAGTTTCAGAGAAGCGCCGGGCGGCAGCGTGTCGATGTGCCTCAGGTACCGCTCGTTGAGCCAGAGGTCGAAGTCGTCGAGACTCTGCGTGGTGTGGCTGACCAGCTCGATGTGCGAGCCGTCACGAAACACCTGAACGTCGAGCGTGTGCACGATCTCGGCGTCGTATGGATACGGCCGCGGCTCGGTTCCCTCGGTGAGCCGGCCCCCGGTCATGCACGAAGCCTGAAAGAGCGCTGTTGCGCTCATTGCCGCTGCTGCCGCCGCCCTGCCGATGTTCATGCCGACTCCTTGTCCGCGTGCCAGCCGTCTTGAAGTCGAATCATTGCACGCCGGGCTGCGGGAACAAGCCCGCCCGCGCGGCCGGCGGCGTCACGGCTCGAATCGCCGCTCGATGGCAATCTCCCAGATCGGCGTGCACTCGGAGAATTCCACGCGGGTGCGCGGCGGGCGCGGCTCGGCCAGCTGGATGCGCAGCCGCAGCACGCCGTCATCGGGCACGGCGACGCGGCACGTCGTCACCGGCCTGCGGCGGTCGCCCGCAGGCATGAGCAGGCAGGCCTCCACGGGCTGCTCACGGCCCTCCACGAACAGCAAAAGGCAACGCCAGCGCTCGGAGCGGAACCAGGGAGATCCGGACAGCGCGACCGACACCGTGCCATCCGGCGCCACGCTCGGCGCCGTCACGACGACCTCGTCGAGCGCCCGATTCCATAGCCGGCGCAGATGTGCCGACTGCGTCGGGTCGGCGATGTGCGTGTTGAGTTCGCTTTCCATCACTCTGCTCGTCAACTCCGAGAATCCCGCGGAGGAAGCCGCAAATGAAAAGCCTGTTTGCCCCGGCGACGGGTCGGCTGGCGCGAGGCGCGAGCAGCGGTACAGCAGAATCCATCTCTGCCACTCCCACATCGAGCCGCAGAAGCGCTCGTTGAAGAGTTCATCCCCCGCGTCGCAGCGCCAGGTCGGCGTCGCGACCGGAGCCAGCATGGCGCTGCTGGTGAATGTTGCTCCGGACGGCAGAAACTGGCCTGCAGCGGATACTTCCAGATGCTCGCAGAAGAGCAGAAACGCAGTGGTCGGCACGGCGGCCCACCAGCCGCGCTGCTTGATCGCCGGACCGCGGATCGCCATATACCCGGCCGCCAGCGCCGTGATCGCGATGGCCAGGTGGCGGTTGAGGCGCCGGACGCGATGAAGTTGGCGCTCGCGCTGCGCTGCATAGCCGCACTCGCTGCAGGTGAGGCCGGGCGAATGCGAGAGGTCATACCAGCACTTGGGGCACCGCCGCAAGTGAACGCCGCCGCGGCGCAGCCAGTCGCCGCACGCAAAGTGGAGAAAGAAGCCGGCCCCGGCGACCACCAGGATCCAGCCCAACGTGATGAGCAGCACATCCGCCACCGTGTCAAGCTTATGACGGCCGGCCGGACCCGGGATCGGCAGAAAGTGATCGGATTCGCGCGTCCGTCGTGAGTATCGATAAGTCGCTGCGCGTCGCAGACGCCTGCCGCACATACGATTCGTCGATGTCTCAAGCCTTTGAAGTCGATCCTCGCATTCGCGCCGTGCTGCCCGCGATGGATGCCCCGTTTTTCCAGGCGGGGCTCGCGGGCTATTCCGACGCGGCGATGCGCATCATCGCCCGCCGCCACGGCGCCCCCTACTGCATCACCGAAGCCCTGCTCGACCGCATCCTGCTCGCCGGCGGCAAGGGCCTGGCCAAGGCCGATCTCGATGTGCTCGCCGACAACGTGCCTGCGACCGCCGAAGATCATCCGCTGGCGGGCCAGATCATCGGCACCGACCCCGGCGAGATGGCCGCGGCGGGCGCGCTGCTGGCCGGGATGGGCTACGAAGTCATCGACGTCAACCTCGCCTGCCCCGTGCGCAAGATTGCGCGCAAGTGTCGAGGCGGCCACTTCCTTGCCCATCCTGAAGATGCCATCGACGTGCTCAAAGCGGTGCGCGACGCGGTTCCGAGCCACATCCCCACCACGGTCAAACTCCGCCGCGGTTCAGATGATTCGCCCGAGGCCGCCGACAATTTCGAGCGCATCTTCAATGCGCTTTACGACCTCGGCTACTCCTGGGCGACCGTGCACGGCCGCACCGTCGTGCAGAAGTACAACGGCCCGAGCCGCTGGGCGTTTCTGCGCGATCTCACCGCGCGGCATCCGGACAAGGTCATCTTCGGCTCAGGCGACATCTGGACTGCCGCCGACATCTTCCGCATGATCGAAGAGACGGGTGTCAAGGCCGTGAGCGTCGCGCGCGGCTGCATCGGCAATCCGTGGATCTTCCGCCAGGCGCGGCAGATCATGGCCGGCGAAACGCCGACGAGTCCGACGCTCGACGAGCAGCGCGAGGTGCTGCTCGAACACTTCTCGCTCTCCGTGGCCGAACATGGCGAGGCCATGGCGGGCAAACTCATGCGCAAGTTCGGCATCAAGTTCAGCGACCACCACCCGCAACCAGAAGCAGTGAAGAACGAGTTCATCCAGGTGCACACCATCGCCGACTGGCGCGCGGTGCTCGATCGGTGGTATGCGCCGCAGGTGGTGGAGGTGTGACATAGCCTATTTGAGATGGCGAGCAGACGCCATCGATCGTGCCGCTCGCGACGAATTCGCCGAGTTATTGCCACTTTGCTTGTTTTTTCTTAAAGTGGATGTAGGGAGCATATTAAGTATTCTCCCTCGTCCCCTTTCGACCCCAGCTTCAAACTGGGTACACTCTGGCGTCATCGGAAGGAGAGGTTGATGTTGCGCAGAGACCTCCACGCTTCGAGCTGCCGAATCGATCCGGCCGTGCTGACGTGCCTGGGAATCGGCACGCTCGCGACGAGTATTCCCGCGGCGGCGCAGATCCGTTTTGCGCCGCACCAGCGCGCGGCGGTTCCGGGGCGTGATGCGACTTCCATCGCCCTGGCCGACCTCAGCGGCAACGGGCTCACCGACGCCGCGATCTCGACACAAGTGGAGTATCTGGGCGCGGGACGGCTGTTCACTTGCATACAGATCGATCGCGGCACGACTGAGAACCATTTCATTCTTCAGCGCCCCGGTCCGCTCATCGGCCTGATCTGCGCGGATATGGACGCGGACGGCCATACGGACGTGGTTTGGCGCGAAGACGACCGCGTCGGCGTGTGGTACAACTCCGGTGAGGGGCGACTCGGATCGCTGCATCTCGAACCGATGGGCGCTTTTGTCAAGCGGCTGGAAGTGGGCGACGTCGATGGGGACGGTGCGCCGGACTTGCTCGCGATTCTCGGCGACTTTTCCACGCCGCCTCATCGCGTCGAAGCGCGACTCGCGCGGGGACGAGGCGCATTCGAATCTCGACCTGTCTACGAGCATCCGAATGCTGAGTTTGCGGCGCAGGATCTCACGCTGGGCGACGTCGACGGAGATGGAGACGTGGACATTGCGCTGCTGTGTGCGCGCATGTACTTCATTTACACCTATGAGTCGGAAGTTGTCTATCTCACAAATGACGCCTCGGGACGATTCAGCGAATCCAATCGCTGGCCTCTGCCGTGGGGCAACGGCGTCGAGCAGTTCCCACAAGCGGTCCGCGCCGGAGACCTGGACGGTGACGGCGACTTGGATTTTCTGGTCGCCACGGGCGAGCACTACCCGCGAACGCGCGTGTTCGCCTTCCGCAATGACGGAGACCGGCTCGCTCAGACAGCGTCGCTGGGATCCGCCTACGAGAGCCGCATCCGCGTGTTGACCGTCGCAGACCTCGATCTGGACGGGCGACTCGACGCGGTTTTCGCGGCGCGATCGGAGTTGTTCGTGACAAGGAACCTGGGCGATGCCCGATTTGCTCCCGCTCAATCGATCGATACGGGCCGGGGTGCGGTCGCCAGCGCAGCGCTGGCGGACATAGCCGGGACTGGACAGTGGGACATTGCCGCACTCGTCGGCTCGCGGCACCTGGCGCTCGTTCGCAACATCAGCGTGAGGCCGGGTCCGCACCTCGATGTCGGACCGTTGACGCGGGGTGAGCCCGTTGCGCTCGCGGTTCGCGAAGCGCTGCCTGGGGAGACTGTGCACTTCCTGTACTCGCTCGACGGCGTCGGACACGAGCGCGGCCAGCCGCTCCTGGGAGGGATGGTGCTCGACCTTCGCAATCCCGTCATTCAATTCGGCAGCGCAGTTGCCGATCAGGACGGGACGGCCGTGCTTGGCCGCATCGTACCTCAGGGGGCGCCCTTGACGAACATCGCGTTCCAGGCCGTCATCCGCCGCGGATCAGGCGGCGAGGATTCCGTGAAGTCCACGTTCCGCACCGTGCGGGTGGAGCCGAACTGACGGGACCGCCGATCAGGGAGTTTTTCACTCGCAAGTGACGCTACCTCCGTGTTGCCCCTAACCTCACGGGACTTGCCGCGGCTGTACATTGTCATCCCGGTCTACAACGAGGAGGCGACGCTGCTCGAGTGCCTGGGCCGCGTCGCAGCAGCCGCTGTGCCCGCCGGCTGGAGCAAACACCTGATCCTCGTCAATGATGCTTCAACCGACGGCGCGCGCTCGCTTCTCGAAAGGCAGTTCGCCGCAGAGACCGCCGAGAGAGAGAAAGACGCGTCTCCAATTCCCGGCCATCCCCCTGCGGCCTCTGCGTTCTCTGCGGTGAAAACTCTTCATCATGAGCGCAACCGCGGCAAGGGCGCCGCGATCCGCACCGGTTTCAAGGCCGTGCTGTCGGTTGCCAGCGAGACCGACGCCGTCATCGTCCAGGACGCCGATCTCGAATACGACCCGGCCGACTACGAGCGGCTGCTCGAACCGATTGTGCAGGGCCGCAGCCGCATCGTCTTTGGCACGCGCTTCGGCCCGCACTACGAACCGGCGACGTTTCGACTGCGCCTGCATGCGCTGGGCAACCGGCTGCTGAGCGAACTGTCCAACTGGCGCACGGGGCTGCACCTCACCGACATGGAATGCGGCTACAAGGTTTTCGCCGCTCCCGTGCTCGCCCGCATTGTGCCGATGCTCATGGAAGACCGCTTCGGCATCGAGCCGGAGATCACTGCGGCCGCCGCGGCCATCAACGAACGCATCGAGGAAGTGCCGGTGTCGTACCACCCGCGAAGCGTGGGCGAAGGCAAGAAGATCAAGTGGTCCGACGGCCTGGCGGCGCTGCGCGTGATCCGTCGGGGCGTCCGACGCGGCCCGGAACACGGATCGTGACGCAATCGCCTTCGCAGCCTGAACCCACGGAGAAAGAGCAGGCGCCGCCTGCTGCATCGCGGCTGCAAGCCGGCGTCAAGATCGCCGGCTTTGTCATCGGCATCGGCCTGCTTGCGTGGATCATCTCCGACGCCATTGCCGGGCAGCAGTTCGCGGGTCTGGCCGACGCGTCCTGGCAGCAGTACGCCGCCCTGCTCGGCTGCACGATGATCAGCGTGGTCGCCAACGGCGGGATCTTCTGGGCGATCATCCGCCCGGTGGCGCGCGTGCCGTTATGGGACATTCAGGCCGTGAACGCGGGCGTGAACCTGCTCAACTATGCGCCGATCCGCATCGGGATGCCGGCCCGGATCGCGCACCATCGCCGGGTGGATGGGTTGGCGTATTCACTGCTGTTCGGCTGGTACGCAGCGCTGGGGTGCCTCATGTTCATGACGCTCGGCTGCGTGCTCCTCGCCACGCTGATCAGGCCGCAGGTGGACGCGTGGTGGGCGGGATTGCTCGCTGGGCTGCTGACCCTGGGCTGCGCGGCGTGTGTCTACGTCGGCTCGCACAGGCTTCTGGCGGGCCGCTGGCAGGGCGCATCGGGAATGATCGCTTCGCCGCGCTGGGTCGTGCTCGCCGTGCTGCTGCGCCTGGTGGACATGACGGCCTACGGCGGGCGGCTGTACGTCGCCGTGGCGATTCTTGGAGTGGACCTCAGCTTGCGCGATGCGGTGTACCTGACGGTTATCAGCATGGTTTCGACGCTGGCGCCGATCGGCAGCGTGGGTTTCCGCGAGTTTGCCGTAGCCAAACTTGGCTCGATCCTGCTGGCCGATCCTTCGCTCACCAGCCATCTCGACGCAGCGGTGCTGCTCGACCGGGCCGGCGAGGTCGTGGTGTTCATTCCGCTGGGCGTTGCGGCGCTGGTGTGGATGGCGCGGCGCTGGCGAGGGGCCGGTCGCGAGTCCTGAGCATTGGCGCCGGAGCGCAATCCGTGCCCCCCGTGCCCCGCACGAAGCGCAAAACCTGCCTCGGACCGGCGAGCGCCGCCGGTTCTTTCCCATGAAAACCGGCGAATCTCACTGGCACGGCGGTTGCGATCGATCCGACGTTCATACGTACGCAGGCCATGGAGGGCCGCACCAGCGCTACGGAGCGACGGCGGAATGGATTCTTCCGTCATCCACGATCGCCCCCTGAAGGAGGCTTGCGATGTCCAGCATCGGAATCGAAATCCAAGGCACCCAGCTCACCGGCAGCATCGACGTTGACAACATGCGCGACCGGCTCACGTCCATGCGCGACCGGCTCCAGCAGGAAATCGACGGCGGCAACAACAGCGAGCGTCTCGCTGATCGGCTCAACAAGGTCAATGGCCAGATTGAGCGGCTCGATCGGCTGAGCGATCAGAACGTGACCGTCACCGCGGACCGCGCCCGCGCCGAACTCGAAAACGGCATGCGCTACCTCTCCGAAGGGATGAAGTTCCTCGAGAACCAGGGCGAGGGTCAGTCGACGGCCGCGACCAAGGTCGGCCGCTGGTACGACCACCTCAATTCGGTCTACCGGACGATTGATCGTCACGCCTGAACTCGGAGCGGCATGATGCGGGGCGGGCCCCAAGCCGCGCGGCCACGGCGCGCGGCGGCGGCTCAACTCGCACGGCCCGTGATGCGATTGAACCAGGTCGAGCCGGCGTAGAGCAGGCCCAGTCCGGCGGCGCTCACGACCGCCGAAACGAAGAACACGATGGCGGTGAACTGGGCCTGCGGCACGCTCAGGTCCCAGAACGGCAGGTCGTAGGCGCCCACGCCGCCATGCGAGGCCGAGACGAGCTGATCGGTGATGATCGACAACCAGTAGAACGGGTTGACGGCCATCATCACGCCGAACATTTCCTCGAACTGGTTCGAGCCGCCGCTCAGGCCGGCGAAGATTCCGACAACCGCCGGCAGCCCGCCCCAGAGCGTGATCGCCAGGGCGAGGTTGGTGGCCATGGCCGTCATGCTGCGCTTCATGAACATGCTCAGCATCACGCCGCTGCAGGCCAGCAGAATGGAGAACGCAGTGGCGATCAGCGTTGTGTGCAGCGCCACGGTGAGCAGCGCCGAGTGCCGGGTGGAGTAGTAGAGCGATTCGAGCAGCACTGCCGCCAGCGGCAGCATCGCCAGTTTGAGAGCGCCCGTCGCCTTGCTCCAGAGGATGGTCATCGGCCGCACTGGCGCGCAGAGCAGCACGTCCCATGACCGCGCCTGCTTTTCGGATGCAATTGTGCTGGGGCTCACCACGCACGCGATCATGAGTTGAGCGATAACGGCGATCCACAGCAGCGGCAGCACCATCTCCGCTTCCATGTGCATGGACGCCTTCATGTTGTACCAGATGAGCAGGCCCAGCAGCAGCAGCGCCACGCCCGTGCTGACGACCGGCCGGCGCAGCACCGCAAAGCGCATCTCGCGCCACAGGACGGGATTCTCCCAGACGCGGGGCACGTCGAGATCCACCCCGGCGGCGCGTGCGGATTGGGGGGCGGCCTGTGCGGCGCTCGGATCGTCCGCGGCCGACGTCTCGACGGCCGCCACGGGCGCCTCGCGCCGCGGCCGCACCAGTCGAACGAACCACGAGCGGCCGAGCGATTCCGTGGCGGCCGTGCGCTTCCTCGTCGTGCGCCGCAGCAGTGGAACGGCCATGGACACCAGCGCCACCGAAGTGATGACGTTGATCGCGTTCGTCGTGATGAACGCCAGCCCGGTGGGCCAGGGGACGACGGGGCCGGCCATCGCTTCGAAGGTAAGCAGCCACATCACCATGAACGGGTTGTTGTGGAGCATCAGGAAGGGATACGCCTCCCAGTCGAAGAGCCACAGGCCAAGCGGCAACCACGGCACGATGCGCTGCACGAGCGAGATGAAAACCCCCGGCAGTCGCCGCGATCGGCCGCGTGCGGGCGAGCACTCTGCCCCGCTCATCGCGCAGCGTGGCTTCGAGTTCGCTGAAATCTTCGAGCGTCCGCGCGTAGACGACCACGGTCGATTCGCGCCCGGGTTGGATCGTAAGCGAGCGCGTGATGAGTTGGCTGTAGACCATGTCCTGCGGCACGCGGACTTCGAGCCGCGCCTGCTGCGCGTCGCCGGTCATCGGCTCTCCGGGCCTTGTGACCCAGGAGATCTCGACGCGGATCGGGAAGAAGTAATGCGCCCGCACGGCGCCGCCGTGCCCGACTGAGACGCTGAGCACCGGCTCGGGTTCAGCGCTCGCAGGACCGGCGAGCACCAGCGCCGCCAGCAGCGCCGACCACACCGCCGTCAGGCGGGGCCAGAGCGCGACAGAGCCACGGCGCGAACGGCGCATCACACGTAGGCCTTGCGGTTGTACACCACCCATTCGACGCACAGAAAACCGAGAGCCGCCAGCAGCGCCCACGGCCAGAGCGTGCGCTTGCGCACGCCGGACTCGGCGTCAACCGTATCCACCGCATCGCGCCCGAAGCGCACGGATTCGGCCGCGGCGATGTCCCCCTCCGCCGGGTCGAAGAAGTTCACCGCGACCGCGCGCGTCTGTTCGACAGAAGCATCGGGAATCTTGTACTTGATGACATACAAGCCGGCGAGATCGGAGGTGTAACTGGTCATCGTCGGATCGAGCGGGTCGATGGGCACCGACACGCCGTCGGGTTTGAGAATCGAGATTTCGGTGGCGGTCGACGGCAGGCGGGCCACGATCGCCTGGCCCGGACGCAGGGTCTCTTCGGTCAGCGCATCGCCGAGCCGGCCGAGGTAGTCCAGCGTGTTCTGCATGAACTTCACGAGATTGACGTCAAAGGGCCAGTTCGACGCGACCGGGCGGAATTGAACGACAATTGCCGACACGCCGCGCTGAAACGCCTCCACCACCATCGGCCCCTCTGAACCCTCCACGAGCACGCTCGCCTCGCGCGGCACTTCGAGCAGCCCCGTCGGCGATACGAACAGCGAGTGGTAGTTCATGTTCGCGTTGATCGGATGGTCTTCCTTCCACGACAGCGCGGTGTTATTCGACTTCTCTTCGCCCTTGGAAAAACCCGGCAGCGGCGGCGCGACGCCGAACGTCAGGTACCGGCCCGGGCCGAGCTGCTCCACCGCGACGCCGTCGATGATGATCAGGTCATACTTCTCCGTATCGCCGCTTGCGGCCAGATTGGCGAAGTGCTCCGGCGAGAGACTCTCAATGCGCTGCAGGAACGGGATGCCCGACATGGCCGATTCGATGATCCACCCGTCCGGCGGGGCGACCAGCGCGACGGTGAGCTGACGCGCCGGCGGAATGACCGTGTACGCGACGTTGTCGATCGCCAGCCCGTCGTCGGCGTGCAGCCGAATGCCGATCGTCAGGCCGCGCGGATCGGTGAGCGCAAACGTGACCGAGTTCGACCCCGGAAGAAGCTCGGGTCTCGCACCCTCTTCGGCAGTCGGCTCGCTCGCTCCCTCCACTGGCGGCGCTGCGGCCTCGCCTTCGGCCGGCTCGGCGGCGGCCTTCCGCGGGTCAGCCAGCGTCGCCGCTTCGATCGTCAGCGTCCTCGTGTTGACGAGCAGGTCCCCCACCGAGAGATCCACCTCCACCGTGCGCGGCTGGCGCGAGTAGTTGGCCACGCGCACGTAGATCTCAAGATTCTCCGAGTCTTCGAGCGACCGCCTCGCCCCCAGGGCCGCAATGCCGACGTTCCAGATGCCCTCGGTCTTGCCGATGGGCCGATAGACGACGGGCTCGCGGGTCCGGGCCACCTGATCGTCGAGATCGGAAATGCGGCCGTCGGAAAAGAGCAGCAGCGTCGCGGGCGGACCGACGTCGCGACCCGGGGTTTCCGGATCGGTGTTGATCGTGTAGGCGCGAGCGAGTTCGATCGCTTCGCCGATGGCGGTTCGCCCATGCGTGGGCGTGATGCTTTGCACCGCGGCGATGAGTTGAGCCTTGCTCGACGTAAACGTGCTGTAGACCTGGGCCTCGTCGCTGAAGCCGATGACCATGACCTGCTCAGTGTCAGCCGCGCTGCCGATGATGCCGCCGGACTTCATGCCTTCGATGTATTCGATCGCCTGGCGCTTGGCTTCGTCGAGGCGGCTGGCCCCGCCGTCGATGTCGGTGGCGGTCATGCTGGCTGAGCGGTCGATGAGGATGACCGTCCGCGAGCCGCGCGGGATGTCGCCGACGTATTCCGGCTGGGCGATGGCCAGCAGAATGAGCGCAAGCACGATAAGTTGCAGCAGCAGGAGCCAGCTCATGCGCAGGCGCTGGAAGAGCGCATTGGCCTGCAGGTCCTGCACCGACTGCTTCCAGAGGAGCGTGGAGGGAATGTAATGCTCGCGCCGGCGCAACTTGAGAAAGTAGAGCAGGATGAGCGGCGGAATGAGGCACGCCGCAACCACCGCCGCCAGCCATGGAGTCGCCCAGATCATTTGAGCAGGCCCCTCTTGCGCAGGTAGTCGAGCACGAGGGTGTCCATGCTCATGTCGGTCCGCAGGACCATGTGCACCATCGAGCGGCGGATGCAGTGGTCGCGCAATTGGCCGCAGTAGGCGTTGAGATTCTCCTTGTACCGCTTGAGCAGCGCCGCCGAGACGGACACCTCGGCGGTGTTGCCGTCTTCCATGTCGCGCAGTTTGAGATCGCCGCTGAGCGCGTTGGTGGCGCCGGGGTCGATCTCCTGCGGGCTGAGCGTCTGCAGGATGAACGTGTCGAACCCGCCGCCGACGAGGTAGCGCAGGCCCTTTTCGTAGCCCGTCTTGTAGAGGAAGTCAGAGAGGATCACCATCACGCCGCGGCCCTGCCGGCTCAGCGCCACGGTCTTCATCGCGGCCTCGAAGTCGGTCGTGCCTTCCGGCTGCATCTCGAGAATCCACTGCCCCATCTGCTGGGTCTTGCGCCGGCCGCGCAGGTTGCTCAGCCGGCCGCGCACGCCCTCGCCAAAGGACACGAGCGTGACGCGGTTGTAGTTCACCAGGCCGATGTAGCCCAGCGCCATGGCGAGCCGCTGGCAGAAGGTCAGTTTGTCCGGCTCGCCGTAGTCCATCGACATGGATGAATCCATGACGATGAAGAACGACAGGTCCTCCTCTTCGAGAAACATCTTCAGGAAGAGCTGATCGAGGCGCGCGTAGACGTTCCAGTCGATGTAGCGGAGGTCGTCGCCGGGCACATAATTGCGAAAGTCGGCGAATTCGACGCTCTGGCCGCGCTTCTTGCTCCGCCGCTCGCCCTGCAGTTTGCCCGCGAAGATCTTGCGCGACACGACGTCGAGTTGATCGAGGCGCGACATGAGGCGCGAGTCGATGAGGTCATCGATCTTCTGCGGCCGCTTGCGCCGGCTCTGGGGCATCGCGGTGGAGACCTGAGTCATCGCGTGAAGCGTCCCTTCTGCACATCATGCGGGAATCGGCCCCGCGCCTTTCACCGACCGTTAACCGTGACGGAGAGTTCCGACTCCTGCTCGCACGGCACGAGGCGAATCAGTTCGTTGATCACGTCATCGCTGCACACGTCTTCCGCTTCGGCTTCAAAGTTCACCATCACCCGGTGCCGCAGCGCCGGCAGCGCCATCTGCTGGATGTCGCGGAAGGACACGGCGAAGCGCCCGTCGATCACGGCGCGCACCTTCGCGCCGAGGACCAGCGCCTGCGCTCCGCGCGGGCTCACGCCGACCCGCACGTACCGGTTCGTCACCGCGGGCGCGTCGGTTCCACGGGGGTGCGTCGCCAGCACGAGACGAATCGCATAATCCTGCACGTGTTCGGCCACCACGACGCCCCGCACCAGTTGCTGCGCCTGCAGAATGTGCTCGGCGTCGATCACCGGCTTCACTTCCGGCGCTCCTCCCGCGGTCGTCCGCTCGAGGATCTTGGTCATCTCGGCTCGCGTCGTGTACGGTACAACGAGTTTGAAGAGGAATCGATCGAGCTGCGCTTCAGGCAGGACGTAGGTCCCCTCCTGCTCGATCGGGTTCTGAGTCGCCAGCACGATAAACGGCTCGTTGAGTTTGTAGGTGCGCCCGGCCACGGTCACGCGCCGCTCCTGCATCGCTTCGAGCAGCGCCGATTGCGTCTTGGGCGTGGCGCGATTCACTTCGTCGGCGAGCACGATCTGCGCAAAAATCGGCCCGGCGCGAAACTCCAGGCTGCGCCGGCCCGTCGTGCGGTTCTCCATCACCACGTTTGTGCCGACGATGTCGGCGGGCATGAGATCGGGCGTGAACTGAATGCGGCTGAAGGGCAGCAGCAGCGCCTGCGACAGCGTGCGCACCAGCAGCGTCTTACCCAGGCCGGGAACGCCTTCGAGCAGGATGTGGCCGTTGGCGAAGAGCCCGACCAGCGTGAGATCGACGATCTCATCCTGGCCGACGATGACGCGGGCGATCTCGCGCTTGAGATTGCCCAGCACGGTGCGCAGCGCTTCGCAGCGTTTGACGACCTCGGCGGCACTGTTCTGAAGGAGACGCAGTTCGGGCAGTTGCAGCGCTTCAGCCATCGCCGCCTCCCTGCGGTTTGTCCTTGCCCTGCTGCCGAGCCCTTCGCTTGGCCTCGAGCAGGCGGGAGGTGTACGAACCCTCGTCCGCATCGTCGGCGGCAGGCTCGGGCTTCGTGCGAGCCGGCGGCGCCTTCTTGAGCGATCCTTCACCCTCGTCGGTCCCGACTTGATCGAGATCGATCGCGGCTCCCCCGGCTGCGTCGGCTTCGAAGCGCGCCTCGGCCGCCTCGCGCTCCTCGGCGATCTGCTGCGAACTCTTGCGCCGGCCGGTAACGCGATCCTGCACTTCGCTGCGCGTCTGCTTGAGGCGGTCGAGACTTTGACCGGCGGACGAGGAGCCGCCGTGCATGAGGGCGTACATGCGCCGCCGCAACGCGATCGGATCAATCGCCAGCCGCCGCGCCGCCACGTCCATCAGGAACAGCGAGGCCGCGATGATCGCCATGAGCGGCCAGATGTCGGTGAGGCTCTTGGGCGTCTCGAGTCCCTCGCGGTTGAAGAGATCCGCCTGCGTCGGGTCGCTGGGCAGTTCCCGCCCCTGCGTGACGCGCGCCAGGTTGGTCATGAGCGGCGCGTTGTCGCGCAGGGCGCTGAATTCCGGGCTGTACGGCACCGACACGCCGGACTGAATCGAACTGCGCTCGCCCTCGGCGTTCTCGTAGATCATATTGGCGACCCACGAGCCTTCTTCATCGACGGTGTACTCGCCGCGCCACTTGCCCGGCGCAATCTGCTGCAGGTTGAAGATTTCTTCCTTCAGGCCCGGCGAGAGCACGAGGCCGCTGATCTTGCCGAAGTTGGCAAATTCATTGTCGCTGCCGAGCACGTTGATTTCGACGATCGCCTTGTTGCCTTCGATGCGGGTGGACTGCTGGATGTTGGTCGGCGCCGCCGGCCGCATGGACCAGCGCACGATCTGTTCCCAGAAGGCCTGGAAATCCGCCCAGTCAACCCACGCCTGGGCCCAGCGGCTGGTTGCGTCGGTCGTGAACGCCACGCTCTTGCCCAGGCCGTATTGCCACTGCGCCATGATCGGGTCGCGGTCGCCGAAGTTGCTGACGATCTCGGGGTCGTAGCCCGGACGCGGCGCCGTCAGGACATAGCCCTGCATGGTCGGCAGCGCGGGCCAGCGGCCGGCGAACGGCCCCGGCCGGCCGGTGGGCTGGTGGATCGCCTGGTAGGTCTCGCCCTCGACGATGAGCGAGCGGCGGACAATCATCGCCTCCTTGATGAAGATCTTGGGCATCTGGTTGGGCCGCGAGGGGTTGTAAGCCGTGCCGCCCGTCTGCCTGGCGATGTTGGCCATCTGCTGTACGTCCTGCGGGTTGCCGTGGCCACCCGCAATGACGGTGGAGATGGAGATCTTCGAGGCGATGAACTGGTTGATCATCGCCTGCCCCGGCGGGCCCGGGTCGCCGTCGGAGATGATGATGACGTGCTTCTGCCCGGCCGTGTTGTTCTGCAGCGCCGTGAGCGCCATCTGCATGGACGGCGCGAAGTCGGGCATGTCGCCCATCGTCATCTTCTTGATCGCGTTGATGGCGCCCGACTTGTCGCCGGCGGGGCTGAGCTTGTAGACCCAGTTGCACCCGGCATTCGGCCCGCCGACGTTCCAGTCGAAGTCGATGATGCCGACGTCGTCGAGCCGGCTCAGCGCCTCGACGGCGGCGATGGCGCACTGCTGTCCCCAGTAGTTGCCTTGCGGGATTTCGCTGCTGTGCATGATGCACACGAGCGCGCCCTTGGGCATCTGGCTCTTTTCCGGCGGGTCCAGCCGCAGGGGCAGGGCCTTGGAGACTTCGCTGTTGATCCACCCGCCGGCGCCGAAACTGTCCGGCCCGCCGAGCATGATGAGCCCGCCGCCGATGTCGTGCACGTAGCGCCGCAGGGCGTCATCGACTCCGGCGCCGAACGCGTGAGCCGGCACGTTGGCCAGCACGATCGAGTCGTAGCCGGATAGAAACAGCAGATCGCTGGTGACCTCGCTGGGGAGAGCCGTGTCGACCTCAATGGCGGCGTCGCGCATCGCCGCGCGCAGCGACGCGGTCTCGTCCGTCGATTCGTGAATGACCAGCACGCGCCCCTCGCCGCCCACGACCACCACGGCGTCGGCGCGATTGTTCGTCGAGATCGGATCGTCCTGCGGGTTGTCCGGCTCGAACGCGGCGCGGAAGCGTTGCGGCCCCTTCTGCGAAAGCGTCAGGTTCACCGTGCGGACGTTGATGCCTTCTTCAAGTTGGACGGGCACGCTCATGCTCGCCGGATCGTCAGGATTGAGATCGATCAGCGTGTCGTTCTGGTACAGCGAGATGCGGCCGGTCGTGGCCTGCCGGCTGCGCAGCGCGAAGCGCAGCGAGATCGGCTGGCCCTCGCGCGCCATCGACGGCGCCATGATCCGCTCGAACTTCACTTCCTTCTCGTAGTCGTAGGTCAGTTTGAGCACGTCGATGGGAATCTTGTTGGCCCGCGCGATGTCCGCGACGGTCATGACGTTTCCCGTCGTCTCGTTGCCATCGCTCACGAGTACGAACCGCACCGCCGAGTCGCGCGGCGCGATGGCCAGGCCGAGGCGGACCGCGTGCGCCAGGTTGGTCGCGTTGCGCTCTTCGATGGTCGTTCCGGGGTCGAGAATCGTCGTGCGGTCGACGACCTGCACGACGCGCGCTTCGGCGCCGATGTTGATAACGCCCAGGCGGTCGAAAGGCTGCTTGCCCTTGGGATCATCGGTGGCTCGCCGCAGATACTCGAGCGCGTTCGCCTCGAGTTGGTGCGAGATCGAGTGGCTGCGGTCGATCATGAGGATGACCGTCATGCTCTCGCTGCGCTCGAGCCACTTGGGCTGGGCGACGGTGACGGCGATGAGCGCGATGACGAGCGAGCGCAGCGCGCAGATGATGCCGCGCCGCAACGGGGACATGCCCGTGAGGTGCCTCCAGCCGAACCACACGACCGGCGGAATGAGCAGACAGAGCAGGAGAGCGCCGGGATTGTCGAACTGAATGGGCAAGTCCATCGGCCTCATGAACGGAATGTCCCGTCGTCGCGGCGCGACGGTCGGGGCATTATACCGAAGGCGATGGGGTAATTGACGCCGCCTGCCGCACAATTCCGGCAAGCGCTGAGCAATGGACGCAGGTCAGGTCGCCAGCGCCGGCGCGGGGATCGGCATGTCGTATTCGCGAGCGGCCTTCCGGGCCCCCTTGGGCAAGCCGATGGTCTGGGCGCTGATCTTGTCCTGCAGTCGCATGAGGCCCTCGATAAGTGCTTCGGGGCGCGGCGGGCAGCCCGGCACGTAGATGTCCACGGGCACGACAAGATCGACGCCCTTGACGACGTGATAGCCGTACTTGAAGTACGGCCCGCCGCCCACGGTGCACGCGCCCATGGCGATGACGTACTTGGGATCGGGCATCTGCTCGTAGAGCCGGCGCACGCGGGAGGCCATCTTGTACGTGACGGTGCCGGCGACGATCATCAGGTCCGACTGCCGGGGCGTGGCGCGAAACGCGCCGGCGCCGAATCGATCGACATCAAATCGCGAAGCGCCGAAGGCCATCATCTCGATCGCGCAGCACGCCAGGCCGAAGGTCATCGGCCAGATGCTCGACTTGCGGGCCCAGTTGAGCGCGAAATCGACGCCGGTGATGATGAGATTGTCTTCGAAGCGGTTCTCGATCCAACTCATGATGGCTGCAGTTCCGTGTCGTGAAGAGGCCGCGCGGACCCGTTGAGGCGTGGAAGGGATTGTAGTGCAATCCCCTTCCGCGAGCCAGCGTCGAAGGTCGTGGATACACCGCAAATGCAAGCGGGCCGCCGGCTGACCGGCGACCCGCTGTTACGGACGTGATGTGATCGCAACAGGATTACCGGCCCGGATCGCCCGAGTCGATGACGCGACCGCCGACGAGCACCGGGATGCTCGATTCTTCGATATCCACGATTTTGGCCACGCCCCAGTCGCCGGTCAGCGTGACGTAGCGGGGCGAGGGGATGGCGTGGGCCAGGCCCATGGCGCGTCCGCCGGCGTTGGCCGAGGACCGCGCGCCATTGGTGCGGGCGGGAGCGAAGGGATATCCGCCGACCTGGCGGTGCAGGTAGTCGGACGCGTTGATGATGAGATTGCCGCGGAAGTAGCGGATGCTGCCGCCGTCGCCGCCGAGCGATTCCCACTGCGTGGGCTCGACGATCGAGGTGATGATGTCGATCAGTTCGTTGGCCTGATCCGTCTCATTGCCGCGCGCGACGCTGTTCTCATCGCCCTGGTCGTCGCGGAAGAACTGACCCGAAGAGCCGCCGCCGCCGCCCTGGCCGCTCTGCGAGCTGCTCCGCAGCACCTGGTTGAGGTCGAGTTGCGGCGCGTTATCGAAGCGAGGCGGCACGAAGAGCAGTTCGCGCACCGGGTAGATGCGGACGTACTTGTTCTTGTTGAGAATCGACTTGGTGCCGATCTCGACGTAGCCATCGCCGAGCACCCAGGTCGTCTCCTCGTCGGTCGCCTGCTTCATGACGAGTTCGAGAATGGTGAGCAGCGAAGTCGGGTTCTTGAGTTGAAGCGTGATCTTCGCGTTCGGGTCGAATCCCTCGCCGAAGCCCTCTTCATTCCACTTGGCGAGGATGTCAAGGTTCGCCAGTTCGGAAAGGAAGCCGACGACGGTGCGGAATTCGTGGCCGCTGAAGTCCACGGTGGGCAGTTCGGTGTTGAGCAGCTTGCCCAGCGCTTCGGAACGTGCCTGCATATCCTGGGCCGAGGCCACAGCCGCCGCACCACCCAGTACAGCCGTCGCAGCGAGAGTCATGATAAATCGACGCATTGGAGTCTCCTTGCCTTTGGAGGCCACGGGCGGTCGCTCGTGCCGCCTTCACTCTACTGGATGATAGCAGCCGGCCATGCTGGCACAATCTGCCCGAAACCGCTCCGATTGTTCCGCTGCCAGCCCCCGGAATCCACATCGGCACAACCGGCTTGCGAATTCCCCATGCGACTCAATCCGCCTGCAGGGCGATTCTTATTGGCCGCCGCCGGCCGACTGCTCGAACGCTTCCAGCGTGCTCACCGCCGCCAGAAGCGTCGCCGCCGACGCCGCAACGGGCATGGTCTGGTCGCACACGCCGGACCGCACGCCACCCAGCGCCGTCTCAGGATTCCGCGTGCGATAGCGGTCGGCATCGCGCACCTGCAGCTGCCGCAGGAAGCGCAATGACCGCTGGAGATTGATGATCTGCTCGGGCCGCTCGTTCGGCGGGGTGCACTGGCTGTCGCCGAGCATCACTGCGCAGGAAGTCACCAGATGCGCCGCCCGCCAGTCCGGATCCATCGCCACCCGGTATTTCAGTGCCCCGATCATGTCCGGCTCGGCAATCTGTGCCGGATCCAGGCCCGGCTGCTCGGCCAGCACGCGCTGCCGCAGGGCCCGAAGGGCCGGCAGCGACGGGATGCCCCGGCCGGACCGGGCCAGCTCCACTTCCGCCATGGCCAGCCAGGGCATCAGCAGCGGCTGCATCGCCGGCCCCACAGACACCCACGCCGCGTCGATGGCGTCGCGCGTACCCAGAGCCGCGGCGACGAGCGCTCGGTCTTCAGGAGACAGGTTCTCGCTGAAGCCGCGATCGGGGCGAAACGCCCGTTCGATTCCCGCGTCCACCGCCGCCGAGAGGTCCGAGAGCGCCGGCGTCAATTCCGCGGGTGGCAGCTGCTCGATCGCCAGGTGAGTCAAAGCGGCGGCGCGGGCATCCTGCCCCACCGCCAGCCGCGTGGCTTCGTCGTGTCCGAGCAGAGAAAGCAAGGCAAGGGCGCTGCTGCGTGCGGCGGCGGAGCCGCTGCTTTCCACGATCGCGGCGTATTTCAGCAGCGCCAGCGCCGCCAGTGCGTGGTCGCCAAGTGTCGCCCGATCCTGCAGCCGGCGATCGACCTGAGGCAGATAGTCTCCCAGCAACAACAGGTATCCTGGCTGGTCGGGGATGGCGATGGTTGATCGCTGAAGGTATCCCGCCGTCTCGTGCGCCATGGTGCGGATTTCGGCCACGTCAATGGACTGCAGCGGCACGGCGCGGCTGCCGCGATACAGAAACGCCGCCGCCCCGTCGCGCGTGGCCTGCGCCAGGTGCACGGTTTGAAACCTCCAGATGCGGATCGTGCCGTCGCCGATCTCACGGTCGAGGTGCTCCGTGGGCGCGCCGCTGCGGCTGAGCAGCGCGACGATCGCGCTCGATGGCCGCGTGTCAAACGCCAGCATCTCCGCCGGGAACACTGAATACGTCTGCCCTTCGCGCCGGAGCAGCAAGCCGTCGATGCCGGGGCGAATTGATTCGAGCACGCGGTCAAGGGAGGTGGCGCGGATCCGCTCGGGCGAATGGGCAAGATCGAGTTCGAGCGTCCGAAATGGCGAGGCGAGAAACTGCTCCTGTTTATCGGCGCGGATGTCGGCGTCGGTCACGCCGCCCGCGGTGTCGAGCGCCGCGGCCATTGCCCGGCGCGCGGCGCCGGTCAGGGCGCGCGACGACGGCGCGTCGAGGCTGCCGGCGTCTATGCCCGTCCCGGCCCCCATGGGCCTGCCGGCCAGCCGGATCGCCACCCAAACCCCCACGCAGCCGCGCGGCAATGGGGCATCGGTCGGCGTTTCCCAGACGTCAAGCCAGTTGGACACCTCGGCGAAGGTCCCAAGCGCATCGGCCGGCTCGATCTGCGAGGCCGCCGAGCCGCCGCCCTGTCCGAGCGCCGGCCATGCCATCGCCAGACATGCGATGAGCGGCGCCAACATGATGTTGCCCGCCCGCGACACGCCGGAGCGTCCGCACCGGCCGTGGCGCCCGCGGCGCGCGGGGAGCCGCGCCGGGGCCGGTTTTTCCGGACCGGCCGCCGCGGCACGGCGATTGATCTCCTGGTGGACGGACAATCGGAGACTGGACATGCTCAATACCTTCCTCCTGACCGACAACCGCCGCCGCGTGCTGCTGCTGACCATTCTGATGTTTGCGGCGCTCTGCTGAGCGTGCCGCCTGGCGCAGCGGGCGAGGAACTTTACGCCACGCGGGGCGACTACGAATTACTGTGGTCGATGCCGCCGAAGCGCCGGTGCCGACTGGCGTAGTCGCGGATGGCTGCGCGCAATCCCTCCACTCCGAAATCCGGCCAGAGTGTCTTGGTCACGTACAGTTCCGCATAACTGATCTGCCACAGCAGGTAGTTGCTGATGCGCATCTCGCCGGCCGTCCGGATGAGCAGATCCGGATCGGGCAGTTCCGGCACGTAAAGATGCGAGCGGATCGTCTCTTCGTTGATCTCGTCGGCGCGCAGCGCACCCGCCTGCACCTTGGAGGCGATCGCCTTGACCGCGTCGGTGATCTCGGCCCGCGAACCGTAGTTGATGGCGAGCACCAGCTTCAGGCCGCTGCAATGCCGCGTCACTTCGATGGTGCGATCGAGTTCCTCGAGCACGCGCCCGGGCAAGCCGCTTCGCCGGCCGCACTGAATGAAGCGGATGTTGTTATCGATCATCTCCTGCCGCTCGGCGATGAGATAATCCTCATACAGGCTCATGAGGAAATCGACTTCATCCTCCGGCCGCTTCCAGTTCTCGATTGAAAAACTGTACAGCGTCAGCGCTTCGATGCCCAGGTGAGCGCACTCGGTAACGACCGAGCGCACCGATTGGGCGCCGGTCTTGTGGCCGTGCACGCGCGGCAAGCCGCGCTCGACCGCCCAGCGCCCGTTGCCATCCATGATGATGGCGATGCTGCGCGGCAACCGGTCGAGCGGGACATCCGGCAGGCGCAGTTCGGGAGTCGGCGCCGGGAATCGAGGCGTTCCACCTGTTCCCGCGGCCATCCGCGCAGATCCTGAAGGCTCTACCTTTTCCGCAGCGCTGCCCATGGACGTCATTGTATCACCTTCGCATCGGATGATTGCTCACCGGGCGTGCAGCCGTGATTTGACAGAGGCGCCATCCAGATGCATCCTTAGTCTACCGGCCGCACTTTGGAGGGAATCCCATGCCTGCTTTCAGATGTCTTGCCCTGACCGTCACTCTGCCCGCGCTGACCGCCGCCGCTGCGTCCGCCCAGACGCTCTACGACGCCGAGATCTTCTCGCCAACGACCGGTCAGACATCGATTTTTGCGACGGCGATGGATGATCAGGGTGTAATCATCGGCTATTGCGCGGATGATCGATATGACCCGCTCGCCACTCCCATCGCCATCGCCCGTGGGCGGGTCATCGAGGGCGACAAGCCGAGCAAGTCGCTGAACTTCCCGCTCGGCCTCTCCGGGCCGGCGCTGGTGGTCGGCACGTCCTCGCAGTTCCCGGTCGCGTGGGTGCGCGGCGTGCCCCGCGTGCTTCGGCCGGCCGCTGGGCTCCCCCAAGGCGCCGCTTCCGACGCCAACAGCCTGGGCGTCATCTGCGGCGAAGTCGTCCGCGATTTCACCGGCGCGCAGTTCCCGGTCGTCTGGCCGAACCATTCGGCGGCCGGAATTCAGTTGCGCGGCCTGGGCGACGCCTCGCGCGGGGCCTGCTTTGCCATCAATGAACACAACCAGGTCGCCGGCGCCATTCACAACGTCGCCGGCTACGGCTTCATCGCCGTGCGGTGGGATCGCGTGGATCGCGCGCCGATGCCCATCGGTGTGCTTCCGGGTGCAATGAACGGTGAAGGACTGTGCATCAACAATCTGGGAGACGTCGCCGGCCGCTCGTCGTTCCCCGACTTCACGACTGAGGCGTTCGTGTATCTCGACGACACCCAATCGATGGTTGGTCTGGGCAACCTCGGCCAACCATACAGTTACGCGCGCGGCGTCAACGACGCGCGACAGGTCGTCGGCGAGTCCGCCGCCGCAAACGGGCAGGTGCACGGCTTCGTCTGGAGCGATGGCGTGATGCGCAACCTGAGTAACCTGATCGCCCACTCGAGCGAGCCGATTCTTTACATCTCCAACGCCGTCGCGATCGACAGCACCGGCCGCATCGCCGCCGAGGCCCAGGTAACCACGTCCGGCGGTCCGGCGACGCGGATCGCCCTGCTGACGCCGGTGCAATAGGTCAGGTCGCGGATGCCGCAGTGCGCCGGTGTCAACGTCACTGATCCGCGCCGGTGGGCGGCGTGGATGTCGAACGCGCCCGCCACATCGCCGCCCGCTCGCCATAGTTGTCCGTCGGGAACTGAGCGTGCAGCGTCTCGTATCGCTCAGCGAGCATCGCTGCGGGCTCGCTGACTTTCCAGGCGCGATACTCGAGATCGGGACCGTCGTTCTCGATCAGCCGACTGAGCAGCGACTCCGCTTGCTCAAGTTCATCTGACGCGATGAAGAATCGCGCCAGTGTTGCAGCCGCTTCCGTCGCGACCCGATGAGTTGGGCCGAGCGTCTTATGGCAGTCTTCGTACAGCGCAGCGAGAGTCGGTTCGATCGATTTCGAATCGCCAGCGGCCAGCAGAGCGGCAGCGCGGCCCAACTCGGCTTCGAGCGTCTGCCGATGCGACCGGCCCAGGGTGCGACGCCTCAACGCAATCGCGGTCTCGAAGTGCGGCTCGGCATCAACTGCTCGACCTGACCGCGCCAGCAGTTCCGCGAGGCGCAGTTCCGCTTCGACCGCCACGGCCGATTCGCTCCCGAGACTCTCACTCGCCTGGGAGAAAGTCGCGTCAAGCCTGGAGCACGCCTCATCAATTCGGCCGGACGCCCCCAGCGCGCGGGCATGGATGATCTCTCCGCTGAGAGCCAAAGCGTCTGCGCGCGGCTCGCCTTGCTGGTGCCAAGCAGCCTCATCCATCACTTCAATGGCCCGTTGCGGATCGCCTCCCAGGATCAGTGTCTCTGCAAGCCTTTGCGACGCCTGCAGAGTCAGCGGATCATCAGGGCCGAACGCGGTCTGGCAAGTCTCCAACGCGTTCCGGAGGTGCTCAACGGATTCCACGAAGCGGCCCTGCTCGCGGCACAACACCCCAAGACTCATCTTCGTTTCGATCGCGTCCGCATCCAGAGGACTGAGCAGTTCATCCCGGATTTCACGGGCTCGCGCCAGCGCCTGCTCCGCGCCATCCAGAAAGCCGACGTCAATCATCAGATCCGCCAGCGTCTGGAACAACGACGCCTTCACGATCGGACGAACGGAGTCGTTGTCGCGCAGCGAGAGGATCGCCCTCGCGAAGAAGTGTTTGTTCACGATGTGAATCGCCAGCGCGGTCGGTGCGCCCTGACGCGTGAGGTCATCCAGGGCGGCAATGGCCGGCCGGCGGCGCGGATCGTTCGACCCGCCGCGACCGGGCGGTGGTCCATCCTGGCGCGGGGGCGGGCGATCGCCGGCGTCTTCACCAGGGCCCGGGCCGGGAATCGGCTGGTCGCGCAGCCCGCCGGGGTTGCGTCCCAGCGCGCCCGACATCTGCAGGGCCTGTCGAATCTCGCCGACCATGTCCATGCTCATTGCTTCAAGATCGGCGCCGACCAGCACTGCACTCAGAAAGTGCTTGACTTCCTCCAGATCGCGCGCCCGGCTCTCCGCAAGTGTGCGCGCCTCAATCTCGCTGGCCCGCAGCCCGCGCTCGCGATTCAGAAAGAACCACGAGACGCTGAGCAGCGCCAGCAGCGACGCCGCAACAGTCCAGCGCACCGCCGCTCCGACGCGCCGCCGCAACGCCGCCATGCGGCGATCAAAATCCTCGCGCGCCAAGCGCTCCTGTCGCGCCTGCGCGAGTTCCTGACACCGCTGGTCAAGGGCGCCCAGACGGCGAGCCGCTTCGGCGGCGGTGGCCAGTCGATGCCCGATGTCTCCGTCCACCATCTCCGCCACGTCGCCGGTCAGGATCTCGCGCCGCACCGGGTCCTCGATGGTCCGTTCGAGGTCGCGCTGCCAGCCGGGTGCGAGAGGACGATCAAGATCTCCCGCGAGCATCTGATAGAGCATGACGCCGATGGCATAGACATCTCCCTGGGCCGTGAAAGCCGCGGGTTTTGCATCAGCACTGGGACTCGGTGCTGGCGCGAGCAATTCGGGCGGCGCATACATCGGCGTCCCGGAACGGCTCGACAGATCGGCCGTCATCTGCGTCACCGTGAAGCCCGACATCGTGATCTGCCGTTCGAGAAGGCGGGCACGATCCTGCAGCACGCCGATTCCAAAGTCGCTGATCATCGGCCGCGGCGTGCCGTCAGCCGCTCGGTCAATGAGCACATTGGAGGGCTTGAGGTCCTTGTGCAGCACCCCCACGCTGTGAGCCGCAGCCACGGCCTGAGCGACCTGGCGGACCAGTTCGAGTCGCAGCTCCATCGGCACCACCTGGATGCCGCCTTGCTCCTGTGCCCACTGGCGCAGATCGCCGAGCGGCGCGTATTCGCTTTCGAGGTAGAACGGCGGAGACTCAAAGTTCACTTCGTACAGCCGGGCGATGTCGGGTCGATCGCCCAGCACGTCGCGCAGGAGCCGGAACAGTGTCAACTCGCGCTTGAGCGAGCGAAGCCGATCCGGATCGAAGCAGAACTTGAAGACGCGGTGGCCGCGCGTCCGCTGATGGCGCGCCAGCCAGACCTCCCCCGATCCGCCCACGCCCAGTTGTCGCTCAATGAACCACCCGGGCCGATGCGGCACTTCGAGTCCGCGCGCCGGGCGCCAGCCGTAGATGTCCTCGTCGCCTGCCGGAACGGCCTGCCGCGCCTTATCTGTGTTTCGCGGCGGCTCGAGCGGCGCCACGCCCAGAGCCCCCACTTCGTGTATGAGAATGGGTTCGTCAGCGCCCTGGAGGACGTACGGGCCGTGCGCCAACCACGTCAGCGGCGGCGACTCACCGGAACCCGTCGGTGGATGTTCGCGCACGTACTGCCGCGCATCATTGAAGCAGTGGTTCGTAAGCAGAATCTGGCCCGGACCCGCCAGACTCATCACCCTGGCGGCCAGATCGACGGACAATCCCGAGACGTCGTACCGGCCGCGGTCATCGGGGACTTCGATCGCAGTACCCGCGTGAATCGCGATGCGCACGCGAATCGCCTCACCGGGCCAGGACTCGTTCGCGAGAGCCCACTGGAACGAGAGTGCCGTGCAGACCGCCTCGCCGGGCGTCTCGAACTGCGCCAGAAACCCGTCGCCGGTGTCTTTGAGAAGCACGCCCCGAGGCGCGCTGGACATGGCCTCGCGAAACAGCTCGGCGTGCCGCTTGAGCAGCAGCACGTAGGCCTGATCGCCGAGCCGCGTCTTCATGCCGACGGAATCAACGATGTCGCTGAAGAGCAACACGACCTGCCGAGCAGAGCCCGTTGTTGGTTCCGCGCCGATCGCCACGTGGACATCATAACCCGCGCAGGGGGTCCGGGAGCGGGCGAGCCGACTTACCGATCACTCTCAGCCCAGCGCCGCCGAGCCGCCGATGATCTCGTTGAGTTCGGTGGTGATCTGTGCCTGGCGGGCGCGGTTGTAGGTGCGCCGCAGGGTCTTGCTCAACTTGCCGGCGTTGTCGGTCGCGGCCTTCATGGCCACCATGCGCGACACGTGTTCGCTGACCACCGCATCGTTGATCGCCTGGAAGAGGCTCGTTTTAACGGTAATTGGCAGCAGATCGGCCAGCAGGCTCTCGGCGTCGGGGCTGAACTCGTACTCCGCCGTGCGCGTGGACGTGTCCGCACCGGCCTGGTCGGGCGCGCTCAGCGGAAGGATCGGCTCGACGACCGGCAGCTGCCGCCCTGCGGAGATGAACTTCATGTACGCCACAGAGACCCTGTCATACATGCCCTCTTTGAATTCCTGCATGAGCCGCTCAGCCAACGCTTCGACTGCGGCGTAGGTCGGCTTCTCACCGAACTGGTGCTGCCGGGCCACGTCGAATCCTGCGAAGCGATAGAACAGCACGCCCTTCTTGCCGACGACTTCAAGCCGGCGCTCCCGCTCCATCGAGCGAAGGTAGGTGGTGGCGGTCCGCAGGACGTTGGAGTTGTACGCGCCGCAGAGACCGCGATCAGATGTCAGAACCAGCAGCAGTTCGCGATTGGGAGACGGCGTGGGCGCCTGGAACAAGTAATGGGAGACGCTGCCGGCGCTGGCGGCCAGTTCACCCACGAGGGTGCGGACCTTCTCGGTGTAGGGCTTGGTGGCCGTGGCACGATCCAGGGCGCTCTTGAAACGGGCCGTGGCGATCATCTGCATCGTGTTGGTGATGCGACGGATGTTGCCGACTGCCTTAATGCGCTTTTTGATCTCGCGGATTTGTGCCATAGGCGGCCATGGTAGGTTTGGCCCTCGGGCCGGACAATCCAGGCGATAACCCGCCCTGGGACCTCCGCTTTCGAGGGGCCAGGATCGTGCGCTGGTCGCGATTTGCAGAAATGACCGGCGAGATACTCAGTTCTGCGGGTCTTGGGCAAATCCTGATATACACTTAGGGGGTCCGGTATCGGGCCGGCGGCCGCGCAGGCGACGGGGACACCGGTTCAGGCGCTCCCCATCATCCGATGCAGATTGCACGCTGCCGGCCATGGGAGCGGGAGAAAGAGTCGTCGTGCCGGCCTGAAAGGGTCCGCGCGGAAGACTGCAGAAGAGAGAGAAAGCGCATGACGCAAGTGGTGGAACGTGTCGGAGGCGTGGCCATCGGGTCTCGGCCTCTGCCGTCGATCCGATCAGCCGGCACTCGGCCCGCGACCGCCAGGCACGGGGACGCGCCGCCGCCGGGCGGACCCGCCTTACCTGCGCCGGCCACGATCGGCGCCGGGCATTCGCCGCTGGTTCGCTTCGGCATCGCGCTGCGCCGGCTCACGCTGGTGACGGTGATCCACCTTTCGCTGGTTTTCCTCCCGTTTGTCTTCTTCTCCTGGGAGATGGTGGCGGCGACGGTCTTCACCTACTGCTTCCTGATGATCGGAATGGCTGGCTGGATGCATCGGTATTTCAGCCACCGCACCTTCCGCACGAGCCGCGCGTTCCAGTTCGTTCTCGCTTTCTGGGCCGGCTGCGGCGCGCAGCGCGGCACGCTGTGGTGGGCGGCGCATCACCGCCGGCACCACGCCTTCGCCGACACCGTCGATGATCCGCATACGCCCACGCTGCTCGCGTTCTGGCGCTCGCACATGGTCTGGATCTTCGAAGATGCGCACCAGCAGTCGAATTACAAGTGGGTGCGCGATCTGGCGCGGTATCCTGAACTGCGCTTCCTCGACAAGTGGTACTGGACGCCTCCCATCGTCTACTGGACCTGCTTCGGGCTGCTCGGCGCCTGGCTGGGGCAGGCCCGCGGGATCGGCGCCGGCGCGGGCGCGGGCGCGATGCTCGTCTGGGGGCCGGTCCTGGGAACGGTGCTCGCCTGGCACGCGACGTTCTGCATCAATTCGGTCACGCACATGTGGGGTCGGCGGCGCTACGACACCGGCGACGACAGCCGCAACGTCTCCTGGCTCTCGTGGATCAACTTCGGCGAAGGCTGGCACAACAACCACCACTACTACCCGCACTCTGCCAATCTCGGCTTCCACTGGTGGCAGGTGGACCCGGCCTACTACGTCATCCTGCTGGCCGAAAAGCTCGGGCTGATCTGGGATGTGAAAAAAGCCCCATCCCGCGCTGTCGAGGGACAGGTCCGCCGCGCCAAGCCGCGGCCCGAGCACTTCGAGCGCGATTAACGTCGTTTCCAGTCCGCGTGGAATGATCCGGGACTGCGGGGGCCTGCACCCCGGCTTGGGTCGCGCGCTCAGGGCTTGGCAGCGCGGCGGTCGCGGATCCAACCCGGCAGTTCTTCGCGCTTGAGAATGTGCTGAGTGCCGTCGGTGAGATCTTTCACGGACACCGTGCCGCCTGAGTACGCGTCGTCGATGATGATTGCCGTCCGTGCGAAGCACGCGGCGGCATCTTTGAGCAGCTTGTCGATCTTGCTGGTGGACTTGTATGACCGCCTCGCATGCAGGCCCGCTTGCCGCATTTCGGCCACGAGCGGCACGACCGCCGCGTCGCACTCCGGCCCGCCCGCGGAGATGATGAACGCGTCGGGCCTCGTGTTCAGATACTCGGCGAGCATCGCCTCATCGGGCATCAGGCCGTTTTCCTCGAGCACGAGCGAGAGCACGACATCACCCATCCCAAAGCCGACCGCGGGCGTCGGCGGCCCGCCGAACATCTCGATGAGCCGGTCGTATCGTCCGCCGCCGGCAATGGCCCGCTGGCCCTGGGCCGTGATCTCGAACACGGTGCCGGTGTAGTACGCCAGGCCGCGCACGATCGAGAAGTCGAATTCGCACCACTTGAGAATGTCGCGCGCCGCCAGTTCGGCCAGCAGCGCCACCAGGCCCGCCGTCGCCGGCGAGCTTCGATCGATGGGCGGATTCGCACGACCGTTTTCGAGCGCGGCCAGCGCTTCATTCATCTGCTTCTGCACTTCATCGAGGCCGCGAATGAACGCGATCGGATCAAGGCCGATTTCTGCGCACGAAGACTCAAACACCTCGGGCGGCATGCGGTCGCGCCGGTCGAGGAGCGTGAGCGCCGCCGGCACGCTGGCCTCGCCAACGCCGCTGGCCCGGAGCATCTCGGAGACAAGGTCGCGATTGCTCAGCCGGACCGTGAGGTGTTTCGACTCCAGCCCGAGTTCGCGAAACAGGCCGACGGCCGCCGCGATGACTTCGGCGTCGGCCGCGGCTGAGCCGTCGCCGATCACATCGACGTTCCACTGGAGAAACTCGCGCAGCCGGCCGCGCTGGGGCCGCTCGGCGCGGTAGTGCAGCGGGATGGCGAACCACTTCGTGGGCCGGGGCAGCGATGCCGCCTTGTCGGCGAACATGCGGGCAAGGGTCGGCGTGAACTCGGGTCGCAGGGCGTAGGGCGCCCGGCCGGTAGCTTTGACCTGCTCGACCTCTTCGGGGCTCTTGCCGCTGAAGGCCTGGAAGAGTTCGCCGAGGATCCCCTCACCGCTTTTGACGGCGTAGAGGTCCGAGGATTCGAAAGTGGGCCCTTCAATCTCGTCAAAGCCGTGCCGGATAGCTACTTTGCGCCAGGCCTGCTCGATGTAGCGTCTGCGGGCCATCTCGCGCGGGTAGAAGTCGCGCGTGCCCTTGGGGCCCTGGAACTTTTTGCCTCGTTTGCCTTCCGTTTCAGCCATGGCGGCTGAGGGTAGCGGCAGCGGGATGGCGAATCGACTGCCCGGCAAGACGCCGCTCGGACGAGCGGCTCACGACCGGAACGCGAACAAAAACTGAGGAAATCGCCAAAGAAACTGGCGTGAGATGGGCAAATCAGGTACATTATTGAGCATCGGGCCGCGTTCGCCGGCTCCGCACGTTGTGTCGATGCTCGTCGCTGCTGACCGAAGGAGAACCGAATGCCGCGTCTGACCGCTCGCCGCCGGGGCTTCACCCTCATCGAACTGCTCGTGGTGATCTCGATCATCGCGCTTCTGATTGGCCTGCTGCTGCCGGCCCTGTCGCAGGCGCGCGATGCCGGCCGCCGCACGACCTGCCTGTCGAACCTGAAGCAGATCGGATACGGCATGCACTTTTACGCGAAAGACTACGACAGCTTCGTTCCGCGTGAGGGGCACTACTACGACCGCCGGTACTCGAGTTGGAACCCGAACCTGTCGTCGAATATCCCGTGGCCATTCGCCTTTCGACCTTACGTGGACAAGACGCCTGGCGATTACTACACGCGCATGCAGCGCGGCGGACAGGGAGACAAGTTCGAGTTTCTCAGCGTCTACAAGTGCCCATCGCATCCGCGGAAGGAACACTACATCCAGTACGTGAACAACGGCATCAACTCGCAGCGGCAACCGCGATGACCTCTGTCCAGCCACCCGCTACGAGGAATTCCAGCGTCCATCCACGACTCTCTACCTGTCGGAGTTCACGGACGATGAGTCGGCGTCATTCGCCCAGAACAACTATGGTCCGGCGTTCTCAAGTTATGGCGATCGAGGCGTTGCCTCGTGGTACGACATCTGGCGAGGGTTCCACATCAACGGGCAGAGCGAGAACTACGACACCGGCCGCCGCCTCTCCAAGAATCGCCACAAGACCGGCTCGAACTGCCTCTTTACCGACAGCCACGCTGAACTGATCAAGGATGACAGCATGGTGGAGAAGGATTCCTGGAACGACTGGACGCCTCGCTTCTGACCAGGCGGCAGGCACGTGGACAAGTATCGAGCCACTCGCGGACGATCCGGCTTTACGCTGATCGAACTGCTCATCGTCGTCTCGCTGATCGCGCTGCTCATTGCGCTGCTGCTGCCGGCGCTGGCTCAGGCGCGGCGGGGGGCGCAGCGGACGGCCTGCGTTTCCAACCTGCGGCAGATCGGCTGCGCGCTCCAGTTCTACGCCCGCGATTTCAACGACTTCGCGCCGCGCGAAGGGCACTACTTCGACCGGCCCGCGCCGTCGTGGGCCCGCAAGCCCGCCTCGAGCATTCCCTGGGCGTTCGCCTTTCGGCCGTATGTCGATTCCTCGACGCCGGGCGACTACTACAGCCGCATGCAGCGCGGCGGCGAAGGGGACCGCTTCGAGTTCCTTAGCGTGTACAAGTGTCCTTCGCACCCGCGCCGCGCGCACTTCATCCAGTACGCCGTAAATGGCATCAAATTCGACCGCACCGGCGGGCGCGATGAACTGGCCACAGCGACCACGCTCGACGAATTCCGCCGGCCTTCCGAGACGATCTACCTCTCCGAATTCACCGACGATGAATCCGCATCGTTCGCCGCCAACGCCTACGGGGTGGCGTACACGAACTGGGGCGACCGGGGCGTGGCGTCGTGGTACGACCTCTGGTCAGGCATCCACATCAGCTCCCCGATCGAGAACTACGATCGCGGCCGCCGCCTGTCGAGCAACCGGCACGGCAGCGGTTCGAACGCACTGTTCGCCGACGGGCACGCCCGGCTCATCGACGCCGAGGTGCTGGTGATGCGCGACGCGTGGAACGACTGGACGCCGCGCTTTTGAAAAGCCGGACGGCCGCATCGACCCGGCGCGCTCTCACTGGACGCGTATCGCCTGGTCTGCGGCCCTGCGTGGCCTGCGCTCCCAGGGCGTCGCTTGACCACAGCACCGCGCTCTTGGGCCCTGCGTGGCCTGCGCTCCCAAGGCATCGCTTGACCACGGCACCGCGCTCTTGGGTCCCTGCGTGGCCTGCGCTGCCAGGGCGTCGCTTGACCACGGCACCGCGCCGCGTGCGCAGACGCGGATGAGGTGATTGCGGGCGTTTCCCGGCGTCCCCGCCGCCGCCATCGGCTGCTACGATTGCGCTCCATGGGCACGATCACGATCAACGGCAAGCCATGCGCGTTTGAGGGCGCTCCTTCGATCCTCCAGGTCGCGCTGGACAACGGCATCGACATCCCCCGCTACTGCTACCACGAGGGGCTGAGCGTGGTCGCGTCGTGCCGCATCTGTCTTGGGGAAGTCTGGGCGCCCAACCCGCGGACCGGGCAACTCGAAGCCATCCCGCGCCTGCTGCCCACCTGCCAGACGCCGTGCGGCGATGGGCAGATCGTCCGCACCGACAGCCCCAAGTCCATCGCCAACCAGAAGGCGGTGATGGAGTACCTGCTCATCAACCATCCGCTGGACTGCCCGATCTGCGACCAGGCGGGCGAGTGCTACCTGCAGGATTACTCGTACGAATACGGCCGGGGCGAATCGCGCTTTGAGGAAGCGAAGATCAAGCAACCCAAGAAGGACGTCGGGCCGCATATCTACCTCTACAGCGACCGCTGCATCATGTGCAGCCGGTGCGTGCGCTTCACGCGCGAGGTGACGGGCACGGCGGAGTTGTGCGTCGTCGGGCGCGGGGCGGCGGAACAGATCGACCTCTTTCCGGGTAAGGCGCTGGACAACGAACTCTCGGGCAACGTGGCGGACATCTGCCCCGTCGGCGCGCTGCTCGACAAGGATTTTCTCTTTGCCCAGCGGGTCTGGCTGCTGACCAAGACGCCGAGCATCGACGGCATCACGGCGTCGGGCGACAACATCTCCATCGAGCACAACGAGGGGCGCATCTACCGCATCAAGCCGCGCCGCAACCTTGCCGTCAACAAGTGGTGGATCAGCGATGAAGTGCGTTACGGCTGGGAGTTCATTCACCGGGAAGACCGCCTGAGCGAGCCGCGGCGCACGCAGTACGGCGACCAGATCGGCACGAGTTTCGCCGCAGCCTTTGATGAGATTCACGAGCGGCTCTCGGCGATCATCGCGGGCGGCGGCAAGGTGGCCGCGCTGGTCAGCCCGATGCTGCCTTGCGAAGAGGCGTATCTCATGGGCAAGTGGGTGCGCGGTTTGTGCCGCGAACCGGCCCAGGCGATCTTCGGCGTGGGGCCGGCGCCGGTGAGCGGCGAAGACAAGACCTTCCCACCGGGCGCTGCGCCGACGGATCCGAACGCGTTCACCATTCGCGCCGAGAAAGCGCCCAACGCGCGCGGCGTGCGGCGCGTGCTCAAGGGCTTCAACCGGCTCGACGGCGACACCGCTGAGGCATTGGAATACGAGCCGTGGCTTGCGGCGATCAAGAACGCCGAGGCGGTGATCCTCACGGGGAACTATCCGAGCGAATGGGTGACCAAGGATCTCGCCAAGGCCCTGAGCCGCAAGTTCGTCGTGCTCATCGACACGCTGCCCAATGACTTCACGGCCAAGGCGAACGTGGTGCTGCCGGGCGCGACGTGGGCGGAAAAGAGCGGTACGTTCGAGAACGTGAACGGCGTGCTGCAGGCGTTTGAACAGGCGATTCCGCCGCGCGAGGGCTGCCGCGGCGAAGGACAGATCTTCAGCGACCTGCTGGCCCGCCGGGCCGCGGGCGCCAACGGCCACGGCCTGCCGCGCTACAACGCCGCGGCGGTGCGCGAGGAGATGGCGCGCGAGTTGCAATTGACGGAATTCACCACGGACGTGCACACGCCTCATGCGGGCTCGTTCATCGAATCAGAAATGGAACTCGTCGACCTCTAACGACCAGAGCCGCCGGCGAAAGCCGCGAGTTGACTTCGCATGAAGCCAAACACACTCATCATCCGGGCGGCGGGAACGAACTGCGATCGCGAACTCGCGCACGCCTTTGAGAGCGCGGGCGCGGCGACGCAGTCCATCCACCTCAACGTGCTCATGGAGCAGCCGGACCTGCTCGA
Organism: Planctomycetota bacterium; assembly: GCA_963205185.1. Taxonomy (GTDB): domain Bacteria; phylum Planctomycetota; class Phycisphaerae; order Phycisphaerales; family UBA5793; genus UBA5793. Next base: position 138,486 of record CAUJHZ010000076.1, read on the forward strand.
CCGCTTCGATCTGCTCGGCGTGCCGGGCGGGTTCAGTTACGGCGACGACGTCGCGGCGGGCAAGATCCAGGCGCTGCTCATGAAAGAGCGGCTCTATCCGGCGCTGCGGCGCTGCATCGAGCGCGGCGTGCCGATCTTCGCGCCGTGCAACGGCTTCCAGGCGCTGGTCAAAATGGGCCTGCTGCCCGGGCCGGCGCGCGGCCAGGCGTGGCCCACCGATCGGCCGCCGGCGCAGAGCGTCACGCTGCTGGACAATTCCGGCGGGTGTTTCATCGACCGCTGGATCAATGTCGAAACCGAGCCGCACTGCCCGTGCATCTGGACGCAGAATCTCGATGAAGTCGGCGGCGAGTTCGTTCTGCCCATCGCGCACGGCGAGGGGCGATTCATCTCCGACCCCGACACGCTGGCCACGCTCGAAGCGGAGCACCTCGTCGCCCTGCGCTACGCCCAGGGACACAACGTGAACGGCTCGATGAACCGCATCGCCGGCATCTGCGACGCAAGCGGACTCATCTTCGGCCTCATGCCGCATCCCGAGCGCTTCACCAAGTGGGTTCAGCACCCGCGCTGGACGCGGCTGGAGCCGTCCGTGCTGTCGAGCACGCCGCTGGGATTGGCGATGTTCCGAAACGCGGTGCGCCATGCTCAGGCGCAGCGCGTCTGACGCGTTATCAGGCCGTGGCGGCCGGCGCCGGCGGAGTCTGCTCGCGCTCGGCGCTTTCGCGCTCGACCTGCTGCGACGGATAGACGATGCGGGCGTGCCGAATGGCGCAGAGCGATTTGATAATCGAATCCTCGATCAGCGTCAGTTCGCGCAGCGTCAGGTTGCACTCGTCGAACTGATGGTCGAGCAGTCGCTTCTGCCCCATGGAGCGCACGAGTTGCTCGATGCGGGTCGGCGAGAAGTCCGGCAAGGCGCGCGACGCCGACTCGGACGCGTCGGCGAGCATCACGATGGCGACTTCCTTGGTGCGCGGCCGGGGTCCGGGATAGCGGTAAGCCACTTCGTTCACGTCGTCGTGCGTCTTGCCCGACTCGGCGCGCTCCTTGGCGACCTGGTAGAAGTACTCGACGAGCGTCGTGCCGTGGTGGGCTTCGATGAAGTGATGGATGGGCTTGGGCAGGCCCCACTCACGGGCCATTTCCAGGCCGTCTTTGACGTGACCGACGATGAGCAGCAGGCTCATGGCCGGGCTGAGTTTTTCATGCCGGTTCAGTCCGTCATCCTGGTTCTCGACGAAGTACTGCGGCTTGTTCATCTTGCCGATGTCGTGGTAGAGCGAGCCGACGTAGGTCAGCAGCGAATTGGCGCCGATCGCCTCCGCGGCGGTCTCGGCGATCGTGGCCACCTGCAGCGAGTGGTTCCAGGTGCCCGGCGCGCGCTGCTGAAGTTCGCGCAGCAGCTCGTGCTTGGGGTCTCGCAGCTCAACGAGCGTCAGACCCGTCGTCACGTCGAACACGCGCTCGATCGTCGAGAGAACGCCCAGAGCGAACACGCCCACGAGCACGCCCGCCGAAGCGCCGAACAAGCCGTCGTAGAGAGCCGCCTGCCAGAACACCGCCGGCTCGGTCATCGGCAGCGACCAGATGGAGCGCAGAATGGCGCCCACGCCCAGCACCGCACCGGTCATGACCCCGGCGCGCACCAGGGTGTGCCGGTCGCGGATGTCGCGCAGGCACGCGACGATGACGCACGAACCGACCACGAGCAGGATGAGCGCGCTGATGCGCAGATCGAGCGCGAAGCACACGATCAGCGAGTGAATGGCGCTGATGCCGATGGCCATCTGCCGCCCGAAAGCGACGTGGACGATCACCGTGAGCAGCAATGTCGGCGCCAGAATCGCCAGCACGAGGGCCTGCGGCATCGCGCGGGCCGCCAGCACGGCAAGCAGCAGCGCGGCGACGCTCATGACCGACATCGCCAGCAGGTGTCGCGGGCGATTGAGAACCGTCGAATAGAAGATCGAGAGGTACGCCCCCAGCGACCCGGCGATGAGCGCGACAAGCCCGGCAATGCCCAGGCGACCGATCCAGCGCGGAAGGGCCTGCAGGTTGTCGAGATAAGCGGCGTGCTCGGCCGTAACGAGCTGCACCTGCTCGTTGGTCAGCCGTTCGCCCCTCGTGTACAGCACTTCTCCGCGCTTGTGCGTGTTCCACTGGTTGGGCACCGCGTCGGCGCTGCGCCGGGCGGTCAACTGAGTCGCCGCGTCGTCAAACTGGAAGGTCGGCTGCTGACCGGCGAGCAGGCGATGGAGAATCGGCGCCTGCAGCGGCTCGGGAAAGAGGCGCATCACGTTGTCGCGCACGCCTTCGGGAGCCTCGCCCTCGGCATCGACAAAGTCGGAGACGGATACGGTCTGAGACTCACCGCTGGTCAGTCGGAGATGGATCGGCACGGGCGTGAGCGTCGGCTCGATCTGCCAGCGGTCGCTGTCGATGATCGGCCGCTTGTACACGATGCGGTCAAAGAGCTGATCGACGAGCGCGGTCCACTCCGGCTTGGTTTCGCCTGTCTCATCGGTGAATTGTTGCAGCGAGGCCAGGGCCTGCGGCGTCAGATTGAAAGACCGCACCAGCGTTTCATTCACCTCCGCGAGCGAGGCGCGGTTGGCGACGGCGCGCGGCAGGCCGAGGATCGACTGGCGCAATGGGCCGGTCACCTTCTCGACCTCCGCGTAGATGCGGGGCGCCTGCTGCATCGCCACTTCTTTCTGGGCGCGCGTGCGGCTCTCGTCGAGGACGTTGAAGGACACGCGCGCGGCGAAGGTGTCGCGCATGATCAGGCCCGCGCTGAGCATCGCCTGCCCGCGGGACCAGACGATCAGGCTGGCCGCCCCGAATACATAGAGGAGCGCGATCCCCAGGGCGATGAGAATCTCCGGGCGATCGCGCCACGTGGCCGGCGGTCGGCGATCGGCCGGGGAGCGCGTGCGGCGGAATTCTTCACGCCGGGCTGGCAGTTGTGGCCGCCCGCCGCGGCGCGCGATGCGCGTGGTGTTCGTGCGAGTCACGGCAACACCTCGCTCTCGGCGGGTCGGCGGGGCGCGCTGTCCGCAGGCGCCGCGCGGAAGGGCCGCTCGGGCTTGCTGGCGCGCAGCACCGCCTCAGAGCCGTACGCCTCGACGATCTGCTGAACGAGGCGGTGGCGCACGATGTCTTCGCGGCCCAGCGCGACGGTCTCCACGCCGCGGATGCGGTGCAGCCGGCGAACCGCGTCGATGAGGCCCGACTGGCTCGGATCATCGAGGTCCACCTGGCTCGGATCGCCGGTCACAATGCACTTGCTGCGCCGGCCGGTTCGCGTGAGGAACATCATCATCTGCGAAATCGTGGCGTTCTGGGCTTCGTCGAGAATGATCGCGGCGTCGTTGAGCGTGCGGCCGCGCATGAACGCCAGCGGGATGATCTCGACCACGTCGTTGGCGATGAAGCGCTGCAGCGACTGGTAGTCGAGCATGTCGCCGAGCGCATCGAAAAGCGGCCGCAGGTACGGGTTGACCTTCTGCTGCAGATCCCCGGGCAGGAAGCCGAGCCGCTCGCCGGCCTCGACGGCGGGGCGCGCCAGCACGAGGCGCTTCACGCGGCCGATCTTGAGCATGTGCACCGCGGCGGCCACGGCGAGGTAGGTCTTGCCGGTGCCGGCGGGACCCACCCCGAAGACGAGGTCATTGGTTCGGATCGCTTCGAGATAGAGGTCCTGATTCGGCGTCTTTGGGCGCACCGGCCGGCCGGACGCGTAGACGTTGATCAGGCCGTCCCACGCCGGCAGGTCGTCGCCGACGAGCGTTTCATCGACGCGCGGAGCTTCAGGCGCCGACACGATGGCCTCGAGCACCTGCTCGCGCGATAATGACTGACGGCTCTGCGCGAGGCGCGCGAGGTGTTCGACCACCGCGGCGGCTTTATTCACTGCGGCCTCGTCGCCCCGCAGGACGACACGGCCGTCCTGGGCGGCCGTGATGTGAACACCCAGCGCTTCGCGGATCATCTTGAGGTTCCTGTCGGAGGAGCCGAGCAGGGTCGTGCGATCGATGCCTGGAGGAATCTTGAACGTGCGTTCGAGCAACAGGTCCACTCCGTTCGCACCTGCCGGCGCGAAGAACCTTTCGTCCGCCTGTACGTCCCCATTGCGGGCTGCCCATGATTCTAATCGGCTATCGGGGAGGGGGCGACGAATTCGATATGCGGCCGCGGCCCTGGCCTGTTCGGGGTTCATTTGGGGATGCGCGGAGACCCAGCGCGATTTCTACCAAGCCCCTCCACCGCAGCCCGCAGGCTGGTCCGTGGGAGAGACCGCAGCGCAAGATCTATCCAGCATAGTGATTACGCTGCTCTCGCGAGAAGGGTTCGAACTGAAGGTGGCCCAGTCTGCGCCTGCCGTGGTGCACGGGAGCCTCATGCAGGAGGAAAAAGACGAGGGTGAGATTCTGGTGGTCAGATATGACCCCCAATCGCCAAGTCGGGTCGCCGTGGAGGCCCGGATCGGCCTGCTGGGGCACCAAGGGAAGGAGAGCCGGCTCGCGCAAGCGGTTACCGGGGCTCTGGGAGACGAGGCGACCCAAGGCGAGCCCGGGCCGCCGATTCCCGGGCCGTGGAGCGAAGCCGGGATTTCAGGCCGATGGATTGACCTGGAATCCGCCGTCAAGGGAGCCGGGGTCTCGGATGACTCAGTTGATCTGGCGGTGGTGTCGGTTGACCGATGGCGCTTTGCAACGATTTTTGCCCTGCGCTCGCTCGCCGCGGATGAAGGCACGCTGATCATCACCGGCGACCGGGAGAGTTCCGCCGGACCGCAGCGAGCGTACCTGCGGATCGGGCTGTTCGGCAACCCGGAGTTGGAGCGCGAGATTCTCGACCGGCTGCAGAAAGCGCTCGAACAGCTCGGCAAGCGGCAGCGGCTGCCGGGGGCCCGATGACCCTTAAGCCTCACTTGTCAAAACCCGATGACCCGGTATACTCCGCTTCGTCGCGCGGGTGTAGCTCAGTGGTAGAGCGTCACGTTGCCAACGTGAATGTCGTGAGTTCGAATCTCATCACCCGCTCTTGCAAGCCCCGGAACCCCCGGGGCTTGATGCATTCCGGGACCCTTCGCTGCCGGCGCCTCCCGCCGGCCCATGAGATCGAGCCGCACCATGTCCGCTGATGACTGATCTGCTGCGCAACCTCATCAGCCGCATCCGGCGACTGAATCTCGACCTCGGCCGGGACTGGGTGCTCATCATCTACGGCGCGATCATCGGCACGCTCACCGCCGTCGGCGCCGTCGCCTTCGCCAAAGCGCTGCACTGGACCGAGCATCAGTGCTACGAGCAGCAGCGATCGTGGCCGATCTGGCTGCTCCCGCTGCTTCCCATGGCCGGGGCGCTCATTACCGGAATCCTCGTCCAGACATTCGCCAAGGACGCCGAAGGCCACGGTGTGCCGCAGGTCATCGACGCCATCGCCCGGCGCGGCGGCAAGATTTCCTGGAAAGTCGGCGTGGTCAAAGTTCTCGCCTCGATCGCCACTGTCGGCTCGGGTGGATCGGCCGGAGCCGAGGGACCGATTGTCCAGATCGGCTCGACTTCAGGTTCGGTGTTCGGACAGATTGCGCGCGTGACGCGAGTGGACCTGAGCACGCTGGTCGGCTGCGGCGCCGCTGCCGGCATCGCTTCGATCTTCAACGCGCCCATCACCGGCGTGCTGTTCGCCCTCGAGATCCTGCTGCGCGATTTTTCGCTCAAGACGTTTACCCCGATCATGGTCGCCAGCGTCTTCTCGACCGCAGTGACGCAGGCGCTGCTGCATCACAAGGATGCGATTTTCGCCGTCGAACTCACCGGATACGAATTCACGATTGCGGAAATGCCCAGTTACGTGCTGCTGGGCCTCGTGTGCGTGCTGGTGAGCGTCGCGATGACGCGCCTGCTGCACCTGGCCGAGGATCTGTTCGCCAAGGTGAAGATGCCGCGCGTGCTGCTTCCGGTCTTGGGCGCGGCCCTTCTTGGCGTCACGGGAATCATCTGGGTGCTGCTCATGCGCGGTCCGTACCACACCGACCAGCGCGTGCCGCCGTTCTACGGCAACGGCTACCCCACCATCGTTCATCTCATTGAGCCGGGCACCTATGAGCAGCCGGCCTCTCCCTCACGAGCCGCAGACATCGAGCGCGTGCAGACAGAGATCGTCGGGCCTGAGGACGAGCCGGCGGGTGAGACGGGTCGGCCGGACGAGGCCGTCGCCGAGGCCGATGCGCCGCCGCTGCTGATCACCGTTCTAGTTCTTCTTACGCTGTTCAAGGCGCTGGGCACCTGCCTGACGCTTGGTTCGGGCGGCTCGGGCGGGGTCTTCGCGCCGAGCCTTTACATCGGCGCGACGTCCGGCGCGGCATTTGGTCTCATTCTCGAACGGCTTTCGCTCATCCCCGCAGGCGTCACCCCTGCGTCCTACGCGTTGGTGGGCATGGCGGCGGTCATTGCGGGCACGACCTTCGCGCCGCTCACCGCCATCCTGCTGCTGTTCGAACTCACGCGCGAGCCGTTCGTCATGCTCCCGGCGATGCTCACATCGATCATCGCCGCCATCGGCTCGCACCTGTGGATGCGCGATTCGATCTATACCATGAAACTCCGCCAGGCCGGCGTGCTGCTCGGCGGCGGGCGCGACCTGACCATCATGCGCCGCGTGCATGCCAGGGCCGTGCCGCCGACACCGCTGCCCAGCGAGCCGATTTACCCCTCCGATCCGCTGTCGAAACTCATCGCCATGCACATGCCGCGCACCGCGCCGGACTTTGTCGTCGTCGATGAACACGGCGCTTATCTCGGCATGGTGACGGGCGAGGATCTGCGCACGGCTCTGGTCGATCGCGAGGCCATTCCCCTGCTGCTCGTCGCCGAACTGCTGCGCACCGACCTGCCGACAATCGATCCCGAAGAAACGCTGGACACGGTTCTGGATAAGTTCGCCCACCACGACGTGGCCAGCCTCTGCCTGCTGTCAGCGCGAGATTCAGGACAGCCCATGGGCCTGGTCACCCGCGCCAAGGTCATCCGCTGTTACCAGGAAGCGATCGAAGCCTCGTAGGCGGAATGCCGCTTGACGCCCGCCGCGATCAGGCTATCCTCGATGCCGATGGTTGATCGCCTTCACATCGCGACGGACATGATGATGTCCATGCCCAGCCCGGGCGCGGGATTCGAATCCTGCGGCTGGTTGGGCGTCGCTCGCTGATCGACCGCTTCCCACCATTGCCGCGAAGATTCGAGTTCCCCGTCCGGGCCTGCACCGGACCGCGTTGTGCTTTTGCATCCAGCACTCCCGAACCAAGGGGAATCGAATCATGTCGTACCGCTTTGACACTCTGGCAATCCACGCCGGCCAGCCCAACGACGCCTTGACCGGCGCCGTCGTGACACCCATCTACCAGACCACCACCTACGCCCAGCATCAACTGGGCGGGCAGCCGGACTACTGCTACTCGCGCACGGGCAATCCCGGGCGCACCGCTCTCGAGTCAAGCCTGGCCGCTCTCGAAGGCGCGCGATACGGGCTCGCGTTCGCCAGCGGGCTCGCGGCCGTCAACGCCCTGCTGCAGACCCTCAGCGCCGGCGACCACGTCGTGGCCTCTCAGGATCTCTACGGCGGGTGCTACCGCATCTTTACCAAGATCTTTTCGCGCTTCGGCATCACGTTCTCTCTCATCGACACGACAGATGTTCGCAACGTCGAGCGGGCGATCACGAAGGCGACGAGGCTGCTCTGGCTCGAGACGCCGTCCAATCCGCTGCTGCGGATCACCGACATCGAGGCGTGCTGCGCCGTCGCGCGGCAGCGCGGCATCCGCAGCGTCGTGGACAACACGTTTGCCACGCCGGTTCATCAGCGCCCGCTGCAACTCGGCGCCGACATCGTCCTGCATTCCACGACGAAATACATCGGCGGTCACTGCGACGTGCTCGGCGGCGCGCTGGTAACCAGCGATGAGGAGACATTTTCCGAACTGAAGTTCGTGCAAAACGCGACGGGCGCCGTCCCGGGGCCGCAGGACTGCTTTCTGCTGCTGCGCGGCATCAAGACCCTCTCGCTGCGCGTGCGACAGCATGCCGAGAACGCCCAGCGCATTGCCGAGCACCTCGAAGCGCACCCGGAGGTGCGGCGCGTCATCTACCCCGGGTTGGCCAGTCATCCTCAGCACGAACTCGCCAGGCGCCAGGCCGCCGGTTTCGGCGCCGTCGTCAGCGTCGAATTCGAAGGCGGTATCGAGCGGGTACGGTCGCTCATCGGGCAGCTGCGGCTCTGGCCGCTGGCCGAGAGCCTCGGAGGCGTCAAGTCGCTGTTGTGCCACCCGGCGACGATGACTCACGCCGCCGTCGAACCCGCCGAGCGCCGGCGCATCGGCATCGGCGACGGGCTCGTGCGGCTCTCCGTGGGCATCGAGGATGTGGAAGATCTCATCGAAGATCTCAATGCGGCCCTGGAGCAGTCGGCCGGCGCCAAGCGCCAGCAGGAGGTGCCGGCATGATCCGCCTGCTCGACACTCCTGCTTCCTCAAAGTCGACCGGCCGCGTCGCCATACTCGGGTGCGGCAACGTCGGCTCAGAAGTGGTGCGACAACTTCGGTCGCTGGCTTCGATCCGAGTCGTTTCTGTGCTCGTGCGCGATCTCGCGCGCGAGCGCTGTGCGCCCCACGGCGTGTTGACGGATTCGTTTGATGAAGTCCTCGCGAGCCGGCCCGATGTCATCATCGAACTGCTCGGCGGCGTCGAACCGGCCCGCACGCACATCGCGGCGGCCCTGCGGCGCGGCATCCCGGTCGTCACCGCGAACAAGTCAGTCATCGCACGGCATGGCGAGGAGCTGCAACGCATCACACGCGGGCGAAGCGTTCCGTTGCGTTGCGAAGCCGCGGTCGGCGCCGCCGTGCCGGTGCTCGCCGCGCTCGACCAGTTGCGCGGCGACCAGGTAACCGCGATTCGCGGCATCGTCAATGGCACGTGCAACTTCATCCTCGAGCGCATCGAAGCGACGCGCTGCCCGCTGTCCGAGGCGCTGGCGCAAGCCCAGCGTCTCGGCTACGCCGAACCGGACCCGTCGGCGGACATCACTGGCCGCGACAGCGCTGAAAAACTCTGCGTACTGGCGAACCGGGCCGGATGGGGCTGGCCGCGCATCGATGAAGTGCACGCCACCGGAATCGAATCGATCACGGCCGAGGATGTGCAATGGGCGCGGCGACAGCAGTGCGTCATTCGACTCCTCGCCGAAGCCCAGCGCGATGCCGACGGGCGCGTCTTGCTGCGCGTCGGGCCGACGCTGGTGCCGCGCCATCACCCGCTGGCGGCGGCGCGGGGATGCGAGAACGCGTTTGAGATTGTCGCGGAGCACGCCGGAACCATTCGCCTGCACGGCCCTGGCGCCGGGGCCAGGCCGACTGCCACCGCCGTGATCAGCGATCTGATCGCAATCGTGCCCGCGCGGCGCAGCGCGGCGGCGCGCGAAGCGACATCGACAGCCGCTGAGCCGCGGGAAGAAGTTCCCGCGATGCGAAGGCACTACATCCGCGTCACAGCCCCGGGCGGCGCCTGTTCGCCTGAGCGGGTGTTCGCGGCGCTGAGCCATCATCGAATCGAAGCGGACGCGACCGAACTTGTGGATCAGCGCGCTGTCATTCACACGCTGCCGATCAGCGGCGATCGCGCGCTGGCGCTGGCGCGCCACCTCGTGGATGACGAACTGCAACACTGCCTCGTGGCGCCCTATGTGGAGCCGGACGAGCGCCCGGGCAGCCGATGGAGGACTCCTTCATAGACCTTCTGCAGGTCGTCGATCATGCGCTGCACGCTGAAGCGTTCGCGGCAGAGGTCACGGCCGCGCTCGGCCAGTGCTGCCCGCTCGACGGGGTGATCGGCCATCCAGGCGATCGCCTCGCGCAGCGCGCTGCGCTGGCCGGGCGCCACGAGTCGGCCCGTCTGCCCATTGATGCACACTTCCGGCGCACCGTCCACGTTGTACACGACCACCGGCACACTGCTGAGCAGCGCCTGCGGCACCGTGCGCGGCAGCCCCTCCCGGTAACTCGGATGCACGAGCACATCCATGGCGCGCATCATCGCCGGGACTTGCTCGGGCGGGACCAGCCCGGTCAGAATGACCTGCTTCTCCAGCCCGAGTTCACGCACCCGGCTCATGAGGCGGTCGCGCCACCACCCGTCGCCGACCCAGAGCATCTTCCAACCCGGCTTGTCGCGCATGGTCTGGCCGATGGCGTCGAGCAGATCGTCATGGCCTTTGAGTTCCGCGAGGCGCGCCACCGTTCCGACCACAAAGTCGTTGGAAGAGAGGCCGAGTTGCCCGCGCACCTGCTCGCACGTCACGCCGGGGTCGAGAAACTGCTCGGTCTCCATGCCGCTGTAGACGGTGGTGTACAGATCTTCGCGCCCGATCCCCGCCGCCAGCGCCTGCGTCTTCATGGCATCGCAGACGGTCACGATGGCGTGGCAGCGGCGCGCCGCGAGGCGCTCGGAATGGATGTAGATCCAGTTGCGCCAGCGCGACTCGTAGGGGTGAAAGGGCAGGCCGTGGATGGTGTGCACGATGCCGCGCCGCCCGGCGGCGCCGCCTTCCTTCCACCCGGCGAGACGGCCGAGGATGCCTGCCTTGGATGAGTGCGTGTGCACGATGTCCGGGTCGAGCTTGGCGATCAGGCGGCGGCACTCGCTGTAGGCCATCCGGTCGCGCCAGGGAGACAACTCGCGAACAAGATTCGGCACGGTGTGCGTGGCGATCCCCCGACCGTCGGCCGTGCGGAACGCCTGAACGCGTTCGAGCAACGAACCCTCGGGCCCGTAGATGGGGCCGAAAGCGAGATGCACCTCGTGCCCGGCCCGCATCTGGCCCTCGCAGGAAAGCACAGTGTTTTCCTGTGAACCGCCGAGGATGAGCCGGGTTGAGAGGTGGAGAATTTTCACCGGAGCAACAACTTTGAAGCGCCCCACGGTGCGGGACGCGGTGAAGTCTAGCCGGGCCGGTCCATCGCCAGACCACCGACTTCACATTGCTGTAAACAGCCGGAAAACGCGGCCTTGTTGAGCACACGGCAAGAGTGTGATGGCGCGCGCATGGCGTATCATCCGATCCCCCCGGAGGAGCAGCCTTTGCCCAAGCGTGAGTCATCCAGCCAGTGCATTCGCGTGCGCGGCGCGCGCGAACACAACCTGCGCGGCATCGACGTGGACATACCGCGTGATCAGCTCATCGTCGTCACCGGTCTTTCGGGTTCGGGCAAGAGTTCGCTCGCGTTTGACACGATCTTCGCCGAGGGCCAGCGCAAGTACATGGAGTCGCTCTCGGCGTACGCGAGGCAGTTCCTTGACCAGTTGCAGAAGCCCAATGTGGAGACGATCGAAGGCCTGCCGCCGACCATCGCCATCGAGCAGCGCGCCAGCGGGCACAACCCGCGCTCGACCGTCGCTACCACGACGGAAATCTACGACTACCTGCGACTGCTCTTTGCGCGCTGCGGCACGCCGCGCTGCTGGCATGGCGCCGATGGCAGCGGGCCGGTGTGCGATCGCGTGATCCAGCGCTCCAGCGCCACGCAGATCGTCGATGCCATCATGGCCTTGCCGGAAGGCACGAAACTCATGCTCCTCGCGCCACTCGTGCGCGGCAAGAAGGGCTTCCACCGCGACGTCCTCGAAAAGCTCCAGGTGGAGGGCTTCGTCCGTGCGCGCGTGAATGGCGGCATCGTCGACCTGCGCGAAGCGCTCAAGGAGCCCGGCGAAAATCCGCTCAACCTCGGCCGCTACGAGCAGCACAGCATCGAAGCGGTGATCGATCGCGTCATCGTCCGGCCGGACGGCCGCGGGCGCATGGCGGATTCTGTCGAGACGGGGTTGCGGCTCGGTGAGGGGCTGCTGATTGTTTCGGTGCAGCACAAGTCCGAAGACGCCCCCACCCCGGCCCTCCCCCGTAAAGCCGGAGGAGGGAGCCTGGATTCCCGCCTGCGCGGGAATGACGAAAGCGCCCCCACCCCGGCCTTCCCCCGCAAAGCCGGAGGAGCGAGTCAGGAAGACGGGCGAGACGCCCGCTCGACCGAATCGGAAACGTGGTCGGATCAACTCTACAGCGAGCACTTCGCCTGTCCGGTGCATCCCGAGTGCAGTCTGCCGGAACTTGAGCCGCGCCTGTTCAGTTTCAACTCGCCTTTTGGCGCGTGCCCGACGTGCGGTGGCCTGGGCACGATTCAGGAGTTCGATCTCGATCTCATCGTCGAAGATCCTTCGCTGACGATCGCCGAGGGAGCGATCAGCGCGTTCGCGAAGATCGGGCACGCCTATCGCTCGTGGTTCTCGGCGGCGATCCGGCGGGCGTGCAAGCGTTTCGGCATCGACCTGCACACGCCGTTTGCCTCGCTGCCGCGCGAGCACCGCTCGATTCTGCTCGACGGGTCGGGCCAGAGCGGCCGCAAGCGCAACGGCAAGGCGGCTCCTCATTTCACCGGCGTCATTCCCATCCTCAAGGAGCGCTTCGCCAACACGCAGAACGAGCGCGTCAAAGAGCGGCTGAGCATGCTGCTGAGCCAGACGCCCTGCCCGACGTGCCTCGGCCGCCGTCTGCGCATCGAAGCGCTGCACGTCTTTCTGACCGGGCCCGGTTCTCGGCGCATCAACATCGCCGACTTTACGGAGATGACCGTCGAGCAGGCGGACGATTTCGCCGGCGGTCTGGTCCTCACGCGCGAGCAGCAGGAGATTGCCCGGCCCATTCTCAAGGAGATCCTCGCCCGGCTCGGGTTCCTGCGCAGCGTCGGCCTGGGCTATCTCAACCTCAATCGGCGCACCGGCACGCTCTCGGGCGGCGAAGCGCAGCGCATCCGCCTCGCCACGCAGGTCGGCACCGGTCTGGTGGGCGTCTGCTATGTCCTCGACGAGCCGACCATCGGCCTGCACCAGCGCGACAACGACCGGCTCATCGCCACGCTGCGGCACCTGAGCGACATCGGCAACACCGTCATCGTCGTCGAGCACGATGAAGACATGATCCGCGCAGCCGATCACATCCTCGATCTCGGCCCCGGCCCGGGCGTGCACGGCGGCCTCGTCGTCGCGCAGGGCAACGTCGACGCCATCATCGCTTCGAAAGCGTCGATCACCGGTCAGTATCTCTCGGGCAGAGAGCGCATCGAACTGCCCGAGCAAAGGCGCGAACTGAGCGAGAGCGCATCCATCACCGTCAAGGGCGCCAGCGCCAACAATCTCAAGAACGTCGACGTGTCCTTTCCGCTGGGCGGCATCATCTGCGTGACCGGAGTGAGCGGCTCGGGCAAGTCGACGCTCGTGAACGAAGTGCTGCTCAAGGCCGTGCGGCGGCATCTCAATCTCGGCCGCGAGAAGCCCGGCGAACACAAGCGCATCACGGGCCTGAACAAAATCGACCGCATCATCGACGTCGATCAATCGCCCATCGGCCGCACGCCGCGCAGCAATCCGGCGACGTACACCGGCTTTTTTGACGACATCCGCAAACTGTTCACCAAGACCAAGGAAGCCCGCGTGCGCGGCTACCAGCCGGGGCGGTTCAGTTTCAACGTCAAGGGCGGCCGCTGCGAGGTCTGCCAGGGACAGGGCACCAAGAAGATCGAGATGCACTTCCTGCCCGACGTCTACGTCGAGTGCGAGGCGTGCGGCGGCACGCGCTACAACCGCGAGACGCTCGAAATCACTTTCAAGGGCAAGAACATCGCCGAGGTGCTGGCGATGACGGTCGAAGAAGGCGTCGAGTTCTTCGAAGCGCACCCGACGATCCTGCGCTTCCTCGAGTGCCTGCACGATGTCGGGCTCGACTACATCCAGATCGGCCAGCCTTCGACGACGCTGTCGGGCGGCGAAGCTCAGCGCATCAAACTCGCTTCCGAACTGGGCAAGGGCTCCACGCTGCACGGCCAGAGCCAGCACACGCTCTACATCCTCGACGAGCCGACGACGGGTCTGCACTTTGCCGACATCAAGAAGCTGCTGTCGGTGCTCAATCGACTCGCCGATCAGGGCAACACGCTCGTGGTGATCGAGCACAACCTGGACGTGGTCAAGTGCGCCGACTGGATCATCGACCTCGGTCCCGAAGGCGGCGATGCGGGCGGCAGCGTCGTGGCTGCGGGCACGCCCGAAGACGTCATGCGCATCGAGGCGAGCCATACCGGGCGGTGGATGCGCCAGCATCTTGCCGGCGGCGAAACCGGCGCGAGCCCGGCAAAGCCGCGCAGCGCCAAGCGCTCATCGAAGAAGCAGCCGGCCGCGCCGCGCAAGAAAGTGCGGCGGAGCGTCAAGCGGAACTGACGCAGCGGCTGGCGACGGCCTACATGCCGTTGCGCAGCAACTGCTCGGCCTCGTGCCAGTTCTGGTCGGCATCCCCGCCGCGAATTTTCCAGAGTTCGTAGGCCCGAGCCGCGATCATGTCGTGCGTGACGGCGCCCGGTGTCTGGCGTCTCGCGGGCGCTGCCACTTCGACCGGCGCCGCCGGCGCGACCGAGCGAACGCTGCGCGAGCGCGTCGCCACGCTCGTGCCCCCGGGCTTGCTGTTGCGTGAGCGGTTTGTTGCCATGCCAATCCCTCCCGACGTGTCAGGCCTGCGAGTCGAGTTGGACTCCCAGACGGTCCAGATTACCTTGATTAACGATAATAGGGACTGGCGCTCGGAAGGTTCGCGCCAAGACGCCCCTGGCAGGAGAATTCACGCCGTGCTGACCAAAACGGGGTGACTTACCCCCTGCCGGCGTCGAACAGCTCGGAGATCTGCGGCGCCGTGAGTTCTTCAGGCCGCTGCGAGGGCTCGACTCCGGCCGGCCAGTGGCAGTCCCGGCCGAGAATGCTGCCCAACTGCTTGCGCCGGCTGCCAAAGAGACGCTGCACAAATGCCGCAAAGCCGCGGCGGTCGGCCACGCCTGGTTCGCGCCGGGGCCGAATCGCGATCATCGCGCTGTCCACCTTTGGCGCGGGCCAGAAGCATTGCGGCCCGAGCCTGGCAATCGTCTCCACCTCGGCCAGTGTCTGGCAGAGCACCGAAAGAACGCCGTACTCCTTCGTGCGCGGACCGCTGACGATGCGCTCGGCCGCCTCGCGCTGCACGGTGATGAACATCCCCGTGCACGGCGTGGCGCACGCCGGGCCGGCCCAGTCGATGAGCAGCGTGGAAAGCAACGGGCTGGCGATCTGGTAGGGCAGATTCGCAACCAGTTTGAACGGTCGCGTGAGTTGAGCGGCCAGTTCCGGCGCGAGTTCGTGTTTGGTGGAGAGACAATCCGCCCGGATGAGCGTGAGCCGATCGGCAAAGCGCGGCGCCACGTGCTCGGCGACGATGGCCGCCATGTCGGGGTCGATCTCGCAGGCGACGACCCGGGCGCCGGCTTCGAGCAGCGTCTCGGTCAGTGTGCCCGTGCCGGGTCCGACTTCGAGAATGAGTTCGCCCGCCTGCACCTGGGCGGCGGCGAGGAGTTTGCGCAACTGGTTCTGGTCGTGGAGAAAGTTCTGCCCGAAGCGGTGCTTGGGGCGCAGGTCGCGCTGGGCGAGAAGTTCACGGATCTGCGAAAGCGTTTGCACGTCGGCGGATCGTATGGCCGGCGCGGCTCACGCGCCGAAGTCGATCTGGCGGTCGGCGGGGTTGGCGCGGTTCTCATCGTAGAAGGCGTTGTGGAGATTGCCACTCACCAGACCAGCGCCGACGTAGCGGCTGGGACCGCGGCGCAGGGACGTCAGGCGGATCAGGTTTGGGTCCACCGTGTCCTGCAGAGCCACAACTCCAGTCGTGTCGCGAAACTGCTCGACTGCCGTAATGATGTCATTTTGGCTCGAACCAGACCCAGCCGTGAATCGCACACGGCCCCGATTACCCGCGATGAGGAATGAAAAGCTGTCGCCCAGTCCGTTGATTGTGCGGCCCGTAGAAAGAAACACCCGCGCCCGCTCGTGCGGCGAAGACTCCGGATCGAACAGACTCTCACCCAGCGCAGCGGCGATTGGTCCTACTTCCATCGGCTCCTCAGCACCGAGGGAGGCCGGCGGATCGGGCAGGGTCGCCAGGTCGTCAATGTCGAGCAGAGTCTGCCGGATTCTCGCGCGCCACTCATCGTCGGCCCGCCGCGCCTTGAGCGCCGGCTCGGTGCGCATCTCGATCAGGGCGTCGATGGCCTCGATCTGGTCGCCGATGCTGTCGGATGATGTCGAATCTCGACGTTCACAAGAGGCACTTCGGCCCGCGCGCCGCTGAGCGAGAACGCTCAGCAGCAGCGTCAAGGTTCCGGCTCCCATCTCGAACAGCAGTCGGCTGACTTCGCTCATTTCGCCTCCCGTCGCAGTGGCTGAAGGGAGAGATCGGAGATTGGATCGCGCGGGCTTGAACGCGGGTGCAATACCAGACCGAAGCGCGAGCGAGGAAGATTCGAGCGAAGCGAGAAGGCGCAGAGCAACCCGATTTCGTCCTCGCTGGCGCTTCGGTCTGGTTGGACGCGCGTTTCTTGTCCGCTTGCAGTCGGACGGCCGTTGCGCTGATGGACGCTCAACATTCAACACAAAGGTCTCGAAGGGCACAAAGGGGGCACGAAGTGATGCGCTTTTCAGAACAGCGTGTCTTGGGCTTCAGGATTCTGGAGGTTCCGCGATGGCCCCGATCACCGCGCCGCATTCCGGGCAGACGCCGGTGGTCGTGGCTCGAAGGTCGTAGTTGCAGGTTCGGCAGTGGCCCGCTGCGCGATGGCGCTCGCAATACCAGAGCGATGCGCCTGGTCCACCCGACGCGATTGCCAAAGCCCAGATCGGAACGCCGATCACACGCAATGTCACCCCGATTCGCTGCAGTGGTTGATCGCGATAGAAGAACCACCACTCAAAGCGTGCCTCACTCCGGTGGAGCGATGGCGGAGACAGTCTGATTTCATCACCGAAAGCAACCGAGCCAAGAAGACCGGAACCAACTGACAGGCCGGGGCCGCAGTCGAAAGTCCACCATGCACTTGCGGTCCACACAACTAGCAGAAGCACAGTGAGCACTGTACAACACCACTTGATCGCCCTTCGCAGACGGCGTTGCATGGGTGATCCTATCGCGTGGGGCGCGGCGTGATCGCGGTGCCACATTCGGGGCAGACGCCGGTGGTATTGAGGTGGAGGTTGTAATTGCAGGCAGGGCAATGGTTGCGCAGGCGACGGATGAGCCCACGCACGAGGCGCCAACCAGCGCGCATGAACCAGATGATGGCGAAGTAGATCAAAAGCGTTGCGAATTGCCCGAGCAGAATCGGTCGGTACGGCATGTATTGACTGCGCTTGGCCAGCCACGCCGGAAGACGGTCGGCAAGAGAAGCATCGAGCAGCGCATAGGTGCCCGGTCGAGGCTTTCGATCGACCTGCCAGTAGTACTCGCTGCACCAGAGCAGCCGAAACGGCCAGCCGATCGTCCACGCCATCAGGCCCCATCCCTTGCGGCGCTTCCCGGGCGTGTCCTGGCGGGCGTGCACTCTTCGCAGCCAGCGCGGAACGATCGCGTTATACCCACCAGGCACCGAGCCGTCGATATCCGGCCAGAGTCTCGCGCGACCGCCGTCGGGCGTTGCGATAGTGCGGAGGAAGTAGAGATCGACGGTGTTCGAGGAGGTGAGAAACGCCAGGTCGGCATAGGCGGGTTCATCAGGGCACACCGTGGCGCCGCACACGGCGTTCCAGGCAAGGGGTTCATAACGACCGAACCGCGTCGACAACGGCTCGAAGGCGAACGACCATGCAATGTTGGTAACCACCAGTAAGAGAGCAGCGAGCAGAAGTGTGGAGAGCGCGGTGCGCCGGCGCGACCGGTAATGGATGGGCCGCGTGTTGTTCGCCCGACCAACACCCTCGCCGCATTCCGGGCAGGTGCCGGTGGTGGTGGCTCGGAGGTCGTAGTTGCAATTGGTGCAGCGCCCGCGGCACTGGCGGAAGTGGCGGCGCGCCATCGGGATGAGAGTGAATGGCACGAGAGGCCCGGCGGCGTAGACGAGCGTGTTGGCGATGGCGCCGGGCCAGATGATATGAAGCGGAATGACGCGCGGCGGGGAGCTCACGGACGTTGGAGCATTCTCGACGATCAGGCCATCTTCGACTGCGAACTCTCCATTCGATTCCGGCCAAGGCCAACGCGCGAAGAACGACGCACTGCGCCACGGCCAACCGCAACCGACATCGAGTCCGACCATGAGCCCCGGCCGTCGCACGTCATCGGGGAACGGACCGGGTTTCGCCATGTCGGCTCGTAGCCATGACGGCGGAGCGCCTGAGCGATAGATCGTGGGGATACCCGGGCTCTGACCCACAATCACCTCCTGCCACTCAATACCGCTCCAATCGGGCCAGACTTCGTAGGCGTCCACATCCAGCAATCCAGACTCATCTGTCACCGAGAATGTGACCGCCAGAATGTCTTTGCCCGGAGCATGAGCGCTGCCAACTTCGAGATGTAGTTTTCGACGATCTTCCTGCACTGTTGCGGCGAACATTTGTGCACTATGCAGGGGTGGCTCGTCCAATGCGAAGCTGACGGCGAACACATACTGGACGATGGAGCCGAAGAGTAGGCAGAGCGCAACTCGTTTGGCGAAGCAGCCGGGCGCGGAGGTTGGGCGCGGGCGGGGCATCTCATGATCCTACGTCGCGGCGGCTCGCGTGATCGCCGCGCCGCATTCGGGGCAGATGGCGATGGTAGTGGCTCGGAGGTCGTAGTTCACGCGGCACAGCGGCCGCGCCGAAGTCGCACGCGTCAACGATTTCGTCCTCGCTGGCGCTTCGGTCTGGTTGAAGGCGAAATCCTCGCTGGCGCGTCGGGGCTGGTTACTACGAGCCTACTCCGCGAACATCGACTCGATGAATGTCTCGGGGTCGAAGGGTTCGACGTCTTCGGGCGACTCGCCGACGCCGATGAGTTTGACGGGGATGTCCACGGCCTCGCGGATGGCGATGACGATGCCGCCCTTGGCGGTGCCGTCGAGTTTGGCCAGGAAGATGCCCGTGACGTTGATCGCTTCCTTGAACTTCCGGGCCTGTTCGATCGCGTTCTGGCCGGTCGTCGCGTCGAGCACGAGCAGCACCTCGTGCGGCGCGCCGGCGATGCGCCTTGAAACCACGTCACGGATCTTGATGAGCTGCTTCATCAGCGGATCCTGCGTGTGCAGGCGGCCGGCGGTGTCGATGACGAGCACATCCACGCCCCGCGCCATCGCCGCTTCGCACGCGTCGAACGCGACCGACGCCGGATCGGAGTTCTGCTGACCCTTGATGATCGGCACGCCCAGGCGCTGCGACCAGATTGTGAGCTGGTTCACCGCCCCGGCACGGAAGGTGTCGCACGCGGCGAGCATCACGGTGCGCTTTTCGTCGAGGAGACTCTTGGCAATCTTGGCGACGCTGGTCGTCTTGCCGGCACCGTTGATGCCGGCGACGAGGATCACCGTCGGCTTGCTTGCAGCGCGAGCGATCTGGCGATTCGCCGCGGGCCAGTAGGACTTGAGTTCCGTCTTGAGGAACCCGATGACCTGCTCGCCCTGCGTGACTTTGCCGGCGCGATACTGCTCGCGCAGATGTTCGATCAGCCGCGTGGTGGTGCGGACGCCCACATCGGCCTGGATGAGGCGCGACTCGATCTCGTCGATGACTTCCTCGGAGAGTTTGCGGCCGCGCAGCAGCGAACGCAAACCGCCCACAAACGAGTCGCGGGTGCGCGACAACCCCTTTTTGATCGCTCCGATGGTCGAAGAGAAGAGCCCCATCGGTCTACTCGGAACTCCAGTACTCGGTGTGCAGGACCGGATTATCGACCGGCTCGCTCGCCTCGCCGGCTTCGTGCTCGTGCCCGGCGTTGAGCACGCGCTTGAGCATGCGATCGAGCACCCCGTTGAGAAACGCTCCGCTGCGGTCGGTGCCGAACTCCTTGGCCAGTTCGATGGCTTCATTCACGGCGGCCTTGGGCGGCACGCCGCCTTCGGTCATCTCGTACCAGCACAGGCGGATCACATTGCGATCGACCACTGGCTGGCGGTGCGTCGGCCACTCGGGCGCCAGCGCCGTCGCCATCTGATCGGCCTGGCTGCGCGCGTTCCACGCGGCCAGCGCTGTGTTGAACGCCTGGCGATGGGCGGACGGGTCGTCGAGCGTGGGCACGGCCCATGGTCCCGAGAAGCGCTCGCCGCGCGCCGCGTTGAGCAGCGAATCGCGAATCGCATCCGCGTCTTCGCCCTGACGCGCATCGAGTTGATAGAGCATCTGGAGAGCCAGACGGCGGATGTCATGCGGAGTCGTAGACACGTGAATCAGCTTTCCCCTGGCCGCATTGCCTGCACGGCCCGAATCGTGAGTGCGGTCTGCACGGCGGCGTCCATGGCCTCCGCGCCCTTGTTGCCGGCATCGCCTCCCGTGCGGGCCTTGACCTGATCGGCGGTGTCGCAGGTGAGCACTCCAAAGCCCACGGGCACGCCGGTGTGCGATGTGAGGTCGGCCAGCGCCTGCGTCACGCCCTGGCAGATGTACTCGAAGTGGTCAGTCTCGCCGCGAATGACCACGCCCAGTGCGACGATGGCATCCATCCCTCCGTTGTGCACCAAAGCGCGGGCGATGGCCGGCAATTCCCATGTGCCCGCAGCGCTGGCCACGACCAGCGACTGCTCGCGCCCGCCGAGGCGCCGCCAGCGATCGACGGCTGCTTCGAGCATCTTGCCCGTCGCCCAGGAATGGTAGGTGCTTCGGACGATCGCCACGCGAAGCGAAGCGATATCACGCTGTGGATCGAGAGTTTCAACCATGAATCGAGACGGGATGGTACGAGCCGGCGGGCGAGGGTTCCAGAATCACGCCGAAGCGATTGCCGGCGATGGGAGGCAAGGGCGGCGGAGCCGTGGCGCGGCAGCCGCCGCCGCGTGCCGCGTCCCCGAGGCGGGTTCTACCATGAGGGCCGATGATTCGCCCGCTCATCGTCAACCTGCTCTCGACGGTGCAACTGACGCGCCTGACGCACGCCTTTGCCGCCGTGGCGAACCTGTGGTTCATCATCCTCTGGTCGAGGGAGATCAACCTCGAGCACCAGATGGCCGCGAGGATCAGCGAATCGCCTCTGTGGATCGCCCTGGCCCTGGCTTCGGTTCTCGGCGTGGGGCTTTCGACCTACGGCGGCGCACTCAACGACGTCTTTGACGCCAATCGGGACACCACCTTCGCGCCCAACCGGCCCATCCCCTCCGGGCGCATCTCGGCGCAGACCGCGGCGGTGATCGGATTCGTCTCGCTGCTCAGCGCGCTACTGGTTGCGGCGGTCCTCGATCAAACGGTGCTGCTGGTGACGCTGTTCTGCGCCGCCGCGATTCTGTTCTACAACGCCGCGGCCAAGTACGTGCCGGGAGTGGGCCTGGTCACGCTGGGTGTGGTCTATGCCTCGGAGATGCTCATTCTCAACCTCGGCCTGCGCTTCGTCTGGCCGATCATGCTCGTGGTGGGGCATGCGATGGTGGTGCAGGCCGCGGCGTATCGGCTCGAGCAGAAGCGGCCGCGCCTCACGCCGCTGACGATCATCGGCGGCGCGATCGGGTACGTGGCGATCTGCGTGTTTCTGCTCTGGCAGTCGCGCGAGAAGGGCTGGCTGTGGGACCCGGCCTTTCCGTGGGTGGGGTTGATCTGGCCCGTCGCCGCGGCCCTGCTCTTTCTCATCAGCAGCGTCCACAAGGTGCGTTTCGCGTCGAGCCCGGCGTTTGCGGCGGAGAAGCTGCAGCGCTACGGCTCGCTGTGGATCGGCGTGTACGGCATCTGCTGGCTGCTGGGCACCGGCCTCTGGGCGGGCGCGGCGATTCTCGCCTGCCTCGTCGCCGCCGCCGTCATCTGGATGATGGTCGTGCGCGACCTGGGCGCGTGGATCGAGCAGCCCATCGGCTACCGATGGTGATTCACGTCCACTCGAGCGAGAAGAAGATCGTGGTAAAGATCAGGTCGGCGAAGATAACCGACACCACGCTCGCCACCACGGTCGCGGTGGTGGCGCGGCCGACGCCCGCGGCGCCGCCGGTCACGCGCAGGCCGTTGTAGCACGAGATCAGCCCGATGAGCATCCCGAACACCGCCGCCTTGACCAGCCCCGTGAGCAGGTCACCGGGTTTGCACTGGCTGAGCGTGTTGTCCCAGTACTGCACCGCCGGCACATCGTGCACGTAGACCGAAATGAACATGCCCGCGGCGATGGCGACGATGTTGGCAATCACCGTCAGGCACACGAGCGAGAACGTAGTGGCGATCACGCGCGGCACGACGAGAAACCGCACCGGATTGAGCGCGTGCGCTTCGAGCGCTTCGATTTCCTCGCCGACCACCATGGTGCCGACCTCGGCGGCGACGGCGGCGCCGGCAAAGCCGGTGAGGATGACGGCGCTGATGAGCGGGCCCAGTTCGCGCAGCACCGCCACCCCGATGATGTTGGCGATCTTGTCCGTCTGGCCGAAATCGCGCAGCGGCGGCTCCATCTGCAGCGCCAGGATGGCGCCGATGGCCATCGAGAGCAGCATCACGATGCCGATGGCCCGCGCGCCGAGGCGGACGACCTGGCTGACGATGGCGACGCGGCCCAGCCGGATGCGGCGCGAGGCCAGCGCCTTGGTGATCCAGCGCATCACGTCAACGAACAGGTACCACACGCCCCCGACGTTGTGCTGAAAGTCGAGCCAACGCTCACCCACAAACGCGACGCTCTGCACGGCGCGGGAGGAGGCGGGCTCGGTCTGGGGCTCAACTTCGCTCATTGGATGCGGTGCGAATCAACGTGCGGCCGTCGAAGCGATGCAGCCTAGGCCAGCAGCGCCTCGTCAAGAGAATCCACGATCTTGAAAACCATATCGAGCCGGGCGATCTCGAAGATTGAACGAACCCGCTCGTGCAGGCCGCAGAGGATCACGGACCCGTGATAGCGGCGGGCAACCTGCATCGCCTCGACGAGCGTCGCCACGCCCGAACTGTCCATGTAGGGCACTTCCGTGAGGTCGAAGATCAGTCGCCGCGGCTTGTCGGTCTGCGCGCGGCTGATGGTCGTGCGGAGCGACGGCGAGCGCGCCAGGTCGATCTCCCCCGACGGGCGCAAAACGACCGCGTCGCCTTGCTGCTCAAATTCAACCGGGACGTCGTCTGTGCTGGCCATGTCAGGCCGGTTCCTTCCTGGCTTGCGGCATCGACTGCTCGGCCGCGTTGTGTTTTTCCATGAGCAGCGACATGCCGCCGCCGTCGCGCTTGTCGTACTGCACTCGATCCATCACCTGGCTGATGATGTGCACGCCGAGGCCGCCGGGCCGGATGTCATCGAGTTGACGCGACCGGATCTCCGACGGCTCGACCTGGCGACCGCGATCTTCGATGAGAATGCGAATGCCGCAACACTGACCTTCGAGCGGCCAGACGCTGATCCAGATGTGCTCGTCCTCGCGCTTCCCGTAGCCGTGCTTGATCACGTTGCACAGCGCTTCATCGAGCGCCAGCGCCACGTGGGCGCAATCGGCCTCGCGAAAGCCCAGCCGCCGGGCCACCGACGCGATCATCGCCCGCGCTCCAGCGAGGTAGCGCGGCTGGGAAAGCATGTCGATCTTCACGTGAGGGTCAGCGGTCAAGGAGCGTCCTTTCGCTCGCCGAGGTCGTTTCAAGTGTATCCGGCGGCAGCGGCGTGCCGTCGCGGAGGGTGAGTTCGCCGCCGAGCCAGGCGTCGCGCCATCGCTTCACTGCGGGGGACCGCACCCACTGCGGGTCATAGTGCCGGTAGCCGAAGGTCTTCCCGGTCAGTTCATAGAGCGCCTCGGCGCTGAGCAGGCGAACCGCGGGGTCATCGGATTCGAGATTGCGGATGAGACCGGGGATGGCGGCCCGGACCTTACTGGGGTCGGTCTCGGCTGCGGCGCGACGGGTGGCGAAGATGCGGGCAGCCGGCTGAGGAGAGTCGAAGTCGCCGGTGATCGCCGGCGGACCACACGACGCCGGGCCGAGCAGGGTCGCGCCAATCACAGCCGGCACAAGAAAAGAGGCACACCGCATCGGCCAATAGTAGGGCCTCAGGCGCATGGACAGAACCGTTCGCCCCCGGAGGCGCGACTCGAACCGGCGTTTGGGGAACCTCGTGGATTGGATGGGCGGCGAATCAGCCATACACTCTCGTTTCCCACCTCGAAAAGGGTCGCGCGTCCATGGCCGTCACTGCACCGACCATCCGCATTCCCGACAACACTGAAGTCATCGTCATTCTGGACTTCGGCTCGCAATACGCGCAACTGATCGCGCGGCGGGTGCGCGAGGCCGGGGCGTTCAGCGTGCTGGTTGCGCCGTCTGCGCCGATTGAAACGTTGGCGCAGTTCCGTCCGAAAGGCATTATCCTCTCGGGCGGGCCGGCGAGCGTCAACGAAGTCGGCGCCCCGCGCTGCGATGAGCGGCTCTTCGAGATGGGCGTGCCGGTCCTGGGCATCTGCTACGGCATGCAGCTGGGCTGCCAGATGCTCGGCGCCGACGTCCGCAGCGCGGGCAAGCGCGAGTTCGGCCGGGCGAACCTGAACATCCTGCCCGTGGAGGAGCGAGGGCTGCTTGTCGACCTGCCCGCCTCGACAACGGTGTGGATGAGTCACGGAGACCAGGTGGAAGCGCTGCCGCAGGAATTCGAAGCCATCGCGACGACTCCGACTTGTCCCATCGCCGCGGTGCGCCACCTCAAGCACAAGTTCTACGGCATCCAGTTCCATCCGGAAGTGACCCACACGCCGCACGGCATCGACATTCTGCGCAACTTCATCTTCGAAATCTGCCAGTGCAAGGGCACGTGGCGAATGAGCGAATTCCTCGAAAGTGAGTGCAGGCGCATCCGTGAGGAAGTGGGCGCCAAGCGCGTCATTTGCGGCCTCTCGGGCGGCGTCGACTCATCGGTGCTGGCGGCGATGCTCATTCGGGCCATCGGCGAGCAACTCACGTGCGTCTTTGTCGACAATGGATTGCTTCGCAAAGCGGAGCGGCAACTGGTCGAATCCACTTTTCGCGATCACTTCCAGGCGGACCTGCGCGTCGTCGATGCGTCGGAGGAGTTTCTGGTGGATCTCCGGGGCGTGCTCGACCCGCAGGAGAAGCGCCGCCGCATCGGCCATCGTTTCATCGAAGTTTTCAAGCAGACGGCCGCGGAGATCGGCGATTTCGAGTTCCTCGCCCAGGGCACGCTCTATCCCGACGTGATTGAATCCGGCCACAGCCACGCCGGCACGGCGGCGAACATCAAACTGCACCACAACGTCGGCGGCCTGCCTGAGCAACTCGGCTTCAAACTCATCGAGCCGCTCCGCGATCTCTTCAAGGACGAGGTGCGCAAACTCGGGGCCGTACTCGGCCTGCCGGACCAGATCATCTGGCGCCATCCGTTCCCCGGCCCGGGGCTGGCGGTGCGCATCGTCGGCGAGGTGACTAAAGCGCGGCTCGATCTGCTGCGCGACTGCGATGAAATCCTGCTCGAAGAGATCGTGGCCAACAACCTCTACCGCAGCACGAGCCAGGTGTTCGCCGTGCTGCTGCCCATCCAGTCGGTCGGCGTCATGGGCGACGGCCGGACGTATGAGAGCGTCGTGGCGATCCGGGCTGTCGAGACGCAGGACTTCATGACGGCCGACTGGGCGCGGATCCCGTTCAACGTGCTGGCGACGATCAGTTCGCGGATCATCAACGAAATCCGCGGCGTAAACAGGGTGGTGTACGACATCAGTTCCAAGCCCCCGGCCACGATCGAGTGGGAGTAGGCGGCCAAGGGTTACCGAAGGCATTTGGCATCCAGCCGAGATCGCGCCGATAATCAAGGCATGAGCTACCCTGCGGTGACCAACATCCCGCGATCGCGAGTTCTTCGCTCGAGTGACGTCGTCAGATTCCTTTCGGATGACCGAATCCGTCATGCATTCCGGAAGTGACTCAGAGGCGAGTGCGACAATTGCGGGGGCCCGTAACGCCCTACCCATCATCCACGAACTTGAGCAGTTGGCAGCGCACTGGCAGAGTGAAGGGGATGCACCGGCTGCGCGCACGTGCCAATACGCCGCCGTCCTGCTCGCCAGCCTCTACCGCATCTCTGAAGTCATGGGCTACGAGTGGTAGATGGCCACTCGGCCCGCCAGAGCCAGTGAAGGCTCTGCGTTAGAATCCACCATGTTGATGCCCCTGCATCTGGCGCTTCTGGTCCTGCTGTCCTCCCCACCGGCCGGCCGGCCGCCGACAGCGCTCGAAGCGCTCGGCGATGTTGTCGACGATCAGCCGCTCGCGGCCGACGCAGGCCTGGATGCGCTTATCTCATCGGCCCTGATCGCGACCGCCTCGAGCGGCGCTGCCGCACCGGATTGGGTCGCCATCGCCCAAACTCCGGCTGAGTTCCGTGGCCGGATATTTCACTTCACGACCGGGCTTGCGACGCGCGTTGCCGAGCGGGCCTTTGGCATCGACGGCCTCAGCGCGTGGCAGACGAGTTCTCCGGCGATCGTCGAACCGATTCTGCTGCTCGTCTATGAACCACCAACACCAACATCGCCCGCTGCGCAGGCGACGCCAACGCACATCGACTTGATCGAACTCGATGCGGCGTTCTGGAAGACCGCGGTGGCGGATCTTCACCCCCAGCGCCAAACACTGGATCAGACGGTGCGCGCGACGCCGCAGCCGCGGCGCATTCTCGTTTTCGTCGGCACCAGTCCTCGCTACACGCCGCTTCGCAGCGGCGGCATCGACGAATGGACCGGGCTGGTCGCAGCACTGGTGGTCGGCGGGGCACTGCTGCTGATCGTTCGAAAGGCGGCCCGACCGCGGTTGGCGGGCGGTCCTGTTTCAGGCGTCGATGCCGGGGAGCCGCAGTGGAACGACGCCGGCCTTCCCGATGAGCCCGCCGAGGCGCTGGCCGAACTCCGCCGGCGCGGCGAAGATACGATGACGCATGAGTGATCGCCACCGCGTTCGCATCGATCTGCACGTGGCCTCAGCGCCGCGCGAGTGCGGCATTCACGTCGGCGCCGCAGTGCTCGAAGAGGCGGGTGAAATCCTCTCGCCGCACGTTCGCGGCCGGCGCCTGGCCATCATCTGCGACGCCGCCGTCGCTCAAACACACGCGCAAACGCTTGCAGGTGCCTGTTCCGGGTCCGGGTTCGATTGCCATCAGATTGCCGTGCCGTCCGGCGAGGCACACAAAACCCTCGAATCGGCCGCTCGCCTGTACGAGGCGATGTTTGCAGCCTCGCTGGATCGGTCGAGCGCGGTCATCGCGCTCGGCGGCGGCGTAACAACGGATCTCGCGGGGTTCGTCGCGGCGACGTTCATGCGCGGCATCACGCTCATCAACGCGCCGACCACGCTCCTGGGCATGGTCGATGCTGCGATCGGCGGCAAGACAGGCGTCAACTTCCCCCTGCCCGGATCGGCCGTCCTCGGCAAGAACCTTGTGGGCGCCTTTCACCACCCCGCGGCGGTGCTCATGGATGTCGCCACGCTGCACACGCTCCCGCCGCGCGCCTTTCGCTGCGGCCTGGCCGAGTGCATCAAACATGCGCTCATCGCCGACCCGTCGATGCTCGACTGGATCGAGGCTCACAGCGCCGCGCTTCAGCCGGCCCGAAGCGGCGAACTCGTCGACTTCATCGCCCGAAACGCGCGGATCAAAGCCGACGTCGTCGCTGGAGACGAGCGAGAGAGCGGCCAGCGCCTGCTGCTCAACCTCGGCCACACCTTCGCGCACGCCATTGAAACGCGGCCGGAACTCGGCCTCGAACATGGCGAGGCCGTAGCGCTTGGTCTGCTGGCGGCGTGCGCCGCGGGCGAGCACCTGAAGATCACCAACCTCGAACTGCGGCCCAGGCTGCGCGCGGTCATCGGGCAGCTGGGGCTTCCCGTGCGCCTCTCCTCCAGCCCACCTCTGGCCGAAGTGCTCAGCGCCATGAACGCAGACAAAAAGATCGAGGACGGGAAGCTGCGTCTGCTCATTCCCGTCGACGTGGGCGTGGTGGAGATGGTCCGGTCGGCTCCGGATTCGGCCGTGGAAGCCGGGCTCGCGTCCATTTCGCCCTGACCTTCCCCGCTTGGCAGGCGGCGCGTATCCTTATGGGCGCCCACCGCCCGCCCGCGCCGCTGACACGCCATGGCGCCTGCCGCCACCGCGGCGGCCGCGCAGCAGAGGAGAAGATGCGATGCCCCAGCCGCAAGGCCAACTTGCCGACCGATCCGTGCTCATCGTCGACGACGAATCTGACATCCGCGAATCCGTCGAGACGGTGTTCAAGGCCGAAGGCGCGCGCACGCGAACCGTGTCCGACGGCAACTCGGCGGTTCGAATCTGCCTCGACGAAAAGCCCGACTTGGTGGTTCTGGACATGATGCTCCCCGGCCGCAGCGGCTTCCTGGTTCTCGAGAAGATCAAGGGTTACGAAGATTCGCCGGTCGTGATCATGATCACCGCCAACGAGGGCAAGCGGCACCGCTCGTTTGCGACGGGGCTCGGCGCCGATCTGTACCTGCAGAAACCGTTTTCGATGGATGTGCTGGTTGAAAAATCCGTTGAGTTGCTCAAGCAGGCCGATGAGGTCAAGGCGCGGGCCGGCTCGCGCACAAAGGACTGAGCCCTTGGCCAAGCGGCAACTTGTCATCACCGGCCCGGCGCCCAGCGATCCGGATGAAGCGCCCACCCTCGGCTCGAGGCGCGAAGTGCTCGCCACGCTTTCGAAGTTCAACACCTGGCCCGATGTCGAAGGCGGCGAATTCCTTTACGGCCCGGGCCTGACCATGCAGATGACGCCGGGTGCTGACGAACTCAGTCAGATGCTCGTCGCCGTGCTCGACGAGGACATCGCCTGGACGGTGCTGACGCGCATCTGCAAGACGACGCACTGGCAACTGCTCGATCTCGAATCCGGCCGATCGCTTTCCTTCTCCTGACCCGCCGCTCATGTCCGAAGTTGAACACGAACATCACGTTCCGGCCGCAGCCGCCGATTCGCCCGAAGGCCGGGTCTACGACTTTGCCGATCCGCAGCAGGCCGAGCAGGCGCTCGAACTGGCCTTCGACTACCGCGGCGACGTGACGCTCACGCTCGAAGGCGGCCGGACCGTCGAAGGCTACCTGTTCGACCGTCGCCACGACGAGCGGGATGGACTGCTGATTCGGCTCATGCTGACGGCCTCGCCGGCCAAGGAGATCATTCCGGCCCGGCAGATCCGCCGACTCGCCTTCACCGGCCGCGACACCGCCCTGGGCAAGAGCTGGGAGACATGGGTGCGGCAGTACGCCAAGCGTCTGGCAGAGAAGCGCGCGGCTGCCAAGGCTGATGAGCCCTCATAAACAGTGGGAGCCGCACTTCGCAGCGGCGCTCTTCGTTTCGACCGGCAGATTCTGCGCTGAGATGCAGCCGCCGGCCGCGGGCTGCCGATAAACGATCTGGACCTCGGCGGCCGCGATCAGCCGCCTCGTCAGATGGAACTCAGCCGTGGCGCGTGAGCAGAAGCAAAATCCGACTCCCGAGCAGGCGCCAGGCGCTGCACCGGTTTCGTGGGCGCATGTGTGGCAGTTGCCCGCCGCCGTGGCCAGCGCGGGGCTGGTGTTGGTTGCGGTCGTGCTCATGTTCACGACCCGGCCTTCGATCGACTTTCCCGAGGTGCTCAGGGAAGTGAAGCGGCTGGGGGACGCCGGCGAGTACGAAGCCGCAATCGACAAACTCGTACAGACCGAGCGTCATCGCGCCGGGATGACCGAAGAGAACATCCGCCAGTTCCTGGTGACTCGGTCGGATCTGTTCTACGCCCGGCAGCTGGCGGCCGGCGGAGACGCCACGCGCAATCTGACGCAAGCGGTCGAGGGCTACGTCGATGCCGAGAAGATCGGCGCGACGCTGACGCCCCAGCAGGTTTTCCAGATGGCCGATGCGCTCATCCGCCTGGGCCGGGCGGACGAGGCGCCTCCGCTCATCGAACGGCTGCCCCCCACTGCCGCGCTGCTGCGCCAGCGCCTCATCAAGTCGCTCGTCGATCAGAACCTGGCGATGTCCGAGGACCGGTACGCCGAGACCGTCGATCTGCTCATGAAACTCATGACCGAACCCGATCTCGCGCCTGAGGACCGGATCTGGACGTACGCGCGGCTGACGGAACTGCGGCTCGGTCAGGGCTTTGTCAACGAGGCGATCGACAAGCTGCTCGTGGCCATGCAGCAGTTGCGCGCCGATGGCATCCGGGATTTTCCCGAACTCTACCTGCTTCTGGGCCGCGGCTACTTCGAACTCGGCCACTACGCACGGGCCGAGGAGCATCTGCAGACGGCGGCACAAGGACTGTCCAACTCCAGCGCCCTGCGCGGCGAAGCGCTGCTGCTCCAGGCTCGCATCGTCCAGCAGCGGCAGCAGTGGGATGAAGCGTACCAGATGCTCGACGATGTGGTCGTCACCTATCCCGGCACGCGCGCTTACCTGCCCGCCCTCATGGCCAGGGCGGAGGTGCAAGCCCAGCTCGGTAACCACAACGAGTCGGTCAACGACTACCATGCGGTCGCGCGGGCTGTGGAGGCGGCGCGGCAGCGCCCGGATGAGACGCCGCAATTGACCCCGCGCCAGGTCTGCACCAGTCTGCTCGTCTGGCATGACCGGCGGCGCGATGATGGACGGCTGCTCGAGGCACTGGAATTCGCCAAGCTGGCCGAGAGCCTCTACCCCGCGGCCAAGGACATGCCTCAGGATCTCGTGCTGCGGCTGGCGGAGACGAATTGGGCGCTGGGTGATCACACCCTGGCCGACGCGTGGTCCGCCGCCGGAATCCAGCTCGACGCCGAGGGTCTGCCCGTCCAGCCGGACGATGCGTCGCGCGTCGATGCCGCCACGCGCCGCCAGGCGCAGCACTTCTTCCTGGATGGCGGAGAGTACTACCGCCTGCTGGCGGAGATGGCGATCCAACTCGACCCCGACGCGGCGGCGGAATCGCTGCGCTGGGCGGCGAAATGTTTCGATCGCGGCGGGGAATACCTCGTCGCCGTCCAGTGCCTCAAGGAGTTTGTCCGGCTGAGCGCCGGCCAGCCGCGCGAACTCTGGGGCGTGCACATGCTCGGCCGGTCGTACCAGTCTCTGGGCGACTACGAGGGCGCGATCGCGCAGTTCAGGGCCCTTATCGCAGATCACCACAACTCAATCGAAGCGCACCGCTCTTACGTACCCCTGGCGCAGTGTTGCCTCAGGCTGGAGCGGCCGAACCCCGCCGAAGCCGAACGCCTGCTGACGCACGTGGTGGATGGCGGCGCGGAACTTGACCCCGACGCCTGGGAATTCGCTGATGCACTGATCGAGCTTGGCAGCCTCTACAGCCACGCCGCCGAATACCCGATGCCGCGACCTGCGGCCGAGTACTACCCCGAGGCCATCCGCCGTCTCACCGAGGCGATCGAGCGCTATCCGAACGATTCCCGCCAAAACGACCTGCATTATGAACTGGCCCATGCTTACCGGCTCAGTGCGAAATCTATTGAAGACGAACTCGAGCTCGAACGCCCCGAAGCGGAACGGATCCAGTTGAACCAGACGCGCGATGAACACCTCGCCGAGGCCGCCCGGCACTACGCAGCGGCCATTGCCGGCTATGAGTCGATTGAGCCTTACAAGCGCTCGCCTGAAGTAAGCCAGAACCTCAAGTTCGCCGCATTCTGGCGGGCGGACTGCGCCTTTGACCAGGGCTCCTATCACGAAGCGATCCGGCTCTACTCAGGTGTCGCGGACCGCTACAGCGAGGACGCCACGGCGATCGTGGCGCTGATCCAGATCGTCAACGCCTACGCAGCGCTGGATGACCTGCCGGCTGCCCGCACCGCGCAGAACCGCGCCTGGCGTCTGCTGCGCGACCTGCCCGCCGCGGCGTTCGAGAGCAGTCCGCTGCCGCTGGACCGCGATGCCTGGGAGCGCGTGCTGCGCTCCAACGAGATGACCGCCCAGGGCAACCTGACTTCCGCCGAGAGTCCTTCTCCATAGCGAGCGAGGCGAAAAGTTCATGCTTTCGCGCGGCGATGGATGATGTAGAGGAAGATTGACGCATCACAGCGACGGTCGGCGGAGCCGGCCATGGACGGAAGGTCAGGATGACCGCAACACGCACAAGCCCGGTCGCTTTCAACGAGCACGACCCGGTTCAGCTCCTGAGCCGGCAGGTCGAGATCTGCCTGCGGCTCGAACAGGCCGCCAGCGATCTCCTCGATCAACTCAGGCAAGGGCAGTGCGACCACACCGGCTCGATGCTGGATGGCCGCCGGCCGCTCATCGATGAGTTGGGCCGCCTGAATCACCAGTTCGTGTCGTGCTGCCCCTCGTGGGCCGCCCACCTCGACACGCTCGGGCCCGCCCCGCGGCGGGAAGCCGAAACGCTTGCCGGGCGCTTCGACGATCTGCTCCAGCGCGTCCGGACCATCGACGGGCTGCTCAGCGAGCGGCTCAGTGAGATCAGAAGCGAAGTCAGCGATGCGCTGGGCGAACTGCTCACAGCGCGAAACTCCAATCGGGCATACGTCACCGGGACGACTGCCGCCGCTGCGCCGGGGCGAACGCGCTTCATGGACAGGCGAGGCTGACTCATGAGCCCGAGTGTGATCGACCAACTCGAGCGGCCCGGAGCCCTGGACCAGCAGCCGACCGATCAGCGCCAGCCGATCGACTCGGCGCTCGCCGCGCGCGAGGCTCAGGATCTCGCCGAGATCATGACCGCATTCACGCAGGTGACCGACCGCCTTCAGGGCGCGCACCAGACGCTGCAGGCCGAAGTCCGCCGGCTCAATCACGAACTGCGCGAGACGAACGAGCAGTTGCGCCGCTCGCGCCAGCTGGCGGCGCTGGGCCAGATGGCTGCAGGAATCGCACACGAAATCCGCAATCCGCTGGCGTCGATCCGCCTCTACGCTTCGATGCTCGCCGAAGATCTTTCGGACCGTCCCGACTCAAGCCGCCTCGCGGTGCAGATCGCCCGCGCCGTGCGCGACCTGGACGCCGTCGTCGGCGACGTGCTCAACTTCGCGCGCGAGCTAAGAGTCCGCCCAGCCGCCTCGTGCGTCAGTTCGCTGCTCGACCAGGCCATCGAGGCGTGTCGCGGCCTGCTGCACGACTCGAAGGTCGAGATTCGGCGGGATCTCGAGAGTGAGTCGAGCCTGCCGGAACTGCACGTCGATTCCGCCGTGATCACCCAGGCGCTCGTGAATCTCATTCGCAACGCCGTTGAAGCCATGAACGGCGAGGGCATGCTGACGCTCTCGGCCGCCGTGTGCGAAGATGGCCCGCCGCCGACGGCAGATGACGACCGCGTCGATCCCGACTGGTGCATCGTGACCATTGATGACACCGGCCCCGGAATCGCGCCGGAAATCGTCGAGCGGATTTTCAACCCCTTCTTTACCACGCGCCAAAGCGGCACCGGGCTGGGACTGGCGATCGTGCACCGCATCGTCGATGCGCACGGCGGCGAGATCGCCGTGGGCCGCAATCGCGAGGGCGGCGCGTCCATCGCACTCCGACTGCCGATCGTTTCGAGGCCGGCCGCGGCGCCGGTGCTTGTTTCACCACACGCCTGACGACTTCGGGAGGAGCCGACCATCGTGCGAGTGCTCGTAGTGGATGACAAGGAACTGATGCGCGACAGCGTGGCCACCACGCTGACCCGGGCCGGCATGCAGGCCGCCGTGGCCCCGGACGGCGCGGCGGCCATGAAGATGATCGCCGACCAGCGTCCGGCTGCGGTGATTACCGATCTCCAGATGCCCGGCATGACCGGCCTCGAACTGCTCGCCGAAATCAGGCGTCTCGACGAGCAGTTGCCCGTCGTGCTCATGACGGCCTACGCCACGGTGCAGACGGCGGTGCAGGCGATGAAGACCGGCGCCTTCGATTACATCACCAAGCCCTTCGAAGGCGATCAACTCGTCGCGACCCTCCGCCGCGCCGTCGAGCACGCCCGGCTGCTGCGCGAGAATGCGGTCCTTCAAAGCAAACTTGAATCCACGCGAAGCCGCGGAGCCGACCCGCCGGTGCTCGTGGGCGAAACCCCGCTGATGCGCGAACTGCGCGGACAGATCGAGCGCATCGCACCGACGCAGGGAACCGTGCTCATCTCCGGCGAGTCGGGTTCGGGCAAAGAGGTCGTGGCGCAGCTCGTCCACGGGCTCAGCGACCGGGCCGGCGGGCCGCTGCTCACGCTCAATTGCGCCGCACTCTCGCCCTCGCTGCTCGAATCGGAACTCTTCGGCCACGAAAAGGGCGCGTTCACCGGCGCCGACCGCCTGCGCAAGGGCCGGTTCGAACTCGCCGACGGCGGGACGCTGCTGCTCGACGAAATCAGCGAGATCCCGCCGCAGATCCAGGCCAAACTGCTGCGCGTGCTGCAGGAGCGGGCCTTCGAGCGCGTCGGCTCCAGCGTCACCCAGCGCACCGACGTGCGCGTCATCGCCACGACCAATCGCGATCTCGAACAGTCCGTCAGCCGCGGCTCGTTCCGCCAGGACCTCTACTTCCGCCTCAACGTGCTGCCCGTGCGCGTGCCTCCGCTGCGCACGCGCCGGCCCGACGTCGCCTTGCTGGCGGACCATTTCCTCGGGCTGGTGGCGCGCCGCGAGGGCCGGGCCAAGCGCCGCTTCGACGAGCCGGCGCTGCAGTTGCTCGCTGCGTACGACTGGCCCGGCAACGTGCGCGAACTCTACAACATCTGTGAGCGGGCGAGCATCCTCTCGCCGGGCGAAACCATCCCGGCGGACATGGTGGCGCCCTGGCTGCAGATGACGATGCCCGCGGGCGCGGCGGCGGCCGATTCTGCGGACCCGATGGACGGCCTCTGCGACGTCGTGGTGCCCCAGCCGCTGAACAACGGCCTGGCGCCGCGCAGCGCCCGGATGCCTGCCGACGCCGCGATCCCGGCTATGACGGGGGGCCAGATCGCCATTGCCGTCTTCGATCGCCCGCTCGAAGACATCGAGCGCGATGTCATCGTCGCCACCCTGCACCGGCACAAGGGGCACCGCCAGAAGACCGCGAGCGAACTTCGCATTGGCGTACGCACGCTGGGTCTCAAACTGCGCAAGTGGAAGGAACTCGACCTCGTCGCCGCTGACCTGTGACGGCCGCGCAACTGTTGCGCGAGCGGCCGAATCGCCCGGTATTCGGGGGGTCGAAGCGTGGCGCGCCGGTTGCTCATTTGACCCGCGGTGATCTGAAGGCGCAACTTCGGCCGAGGACCGGACACCATGATCGAAGGACTCTTTCGCGAATCCGGCATCGATGTGCTCGAGCGGACCGTCCAGTTCGCCGGGCAGCGCCATCGCCTCATCGTCAACAACATCGCGAACCTGTCCACGCCGAATTACCGCCCGGTTGACGTGGATGCCGGTGCGTTCCGCGCGTCCCTCGCCAAGGCGCTCGACCGCCGCCGCGCGACTCATCCTGGCCGGCGCTCCGAAGCGCCGATCCGGCCCAGGGACACCGTGGATATCGAATTCACCGAGCGCGGCATGCGCTTCAAGCCGCGACCAGC
Source organism: Planctomycetota bacterium (assembly GCA_963205185.1). Taxonomy (GTDB): domain Bacteria; phylum Planctomycetota; class Phycisphaerae; order Phycisphaerales; family UBA5793; genus UBA5793. Next base: position 174,032 of record CAUJHZ010000076.1, read on the forward strand.
CGGCCGGAACATCCTCTTTCACGACCGCAACGACCGCGATCTGGAAGGGCTCATGGCCGAACTGGCAGAAAACACCCTGACGCACCGCACCGCAACGGAACTGCTGAGAGCCCGGTTCGCGACGCTGCAGACCGCCATTCGCGAACGCGTCTGATACTGAGAGGACCACCACCCGATGTACGGCCTGCTCGACGTTTCGACCTCCGGCATGATCGCTCAGCGGACGCGCGTGGAAGTGGCGACGGCCAACATCGCCAACGCGAACAGCATTCTCGACCCGAATGGCGACAACGAGCCGTTCCGCCGGCGCATCGCCATGCTCGCGCCGGGCGATCCGGTTTCGGGCGATCCCATGGGCGTTCACGTGGCCAGGATCGATCTGGCGGATGGCGAGTTTCGACCCAAATACATGCCCGGCAGCCCATACTCCAACGAGCAGGGTATGGTGTATACGCCGGACATCGATATCACCACGGAGTCCGTCAACGCCATCGAGGCGTCGCGGGCGTATGAAGCGAACGTGATGGCGGCCGAGGCCACCAAGGCCATGCTCTCGGCCTCGCTGAGAATCCTCGCGTGAACCAGGCCGGATTTGAAGGACTGCAGGGAGTCGAACCGATGAAGCGATGTGCGAAACCGTCGATGAGCGGGTCGTGGAACGGGCACCACCCGGACCACCCGGCCACTGCGGTTCGCACACCCGCCCCGATCTGGCGGGTTGAGGAGGCCTGACGTGAGTGATCCACTCGGATTGATTCAATCGACCGGCGGCGCGCAGCCTCTGTCTCGCGCGCATCAGCCCCTTCCCGGCGCATCGGAAGGCGCCCAGGGCTCCTTCAAGGACATGCTCCTCGACCAGTTGCGCGAGGTCAATCGCCTTGAGCAGGAAACGACCCAGGCACTGGAGGACTTTACGACGGGCAAGCGAACCGACTTTGACGCCGTGTTCACCGCCCAGCGCAAGGCGGACACGGCTTTCCAGATGCTGCTCCAGGTGCGCAACAAGGTGATGGACGCCTACAACGAGGTCAAACAGATCCGCGTGTAGCGCCAGTTCGGGCGCGACAGCGCACGGCGTCAGGAGGATGCCGGCTCGTCGCGCGTCGCAGCAGCCCGGCTGCTGCGAAGAGTTCGGTTGGATAGCGCCGGCTGAGGCATGGAGGCCCGCACGGTGGACCGATTTCGCCAGTCATTCGAGTTCGTTCGCGGCCGGCTCGCCGACCTCAAGCCTCTGCACAAAGTGCTGGTCGGCTCGGGCCTGCTGATCTTTCTCATGGCGATGTTCATCGTCGCGCAGTACTCGGGTAAGTCGAGCATGGAACTCGTCGAAGTTTCAGCCGATTCGCGCGACGCTGTTCTCACCCGTTTCGCCGCCCAGGGGATCAAGGCGACCCCTGCGGGCAATGGCTTCCTCGTGCCGCGCAGCCAGCAGATGGATGCGCTGGCCATCGTGGGAGAAGTGGACAAGAGTGCGGCAGGCTCATCCGTGCTGCTCGGGCTCATCAAGGAGCAGCCGTGGTACGCAAACCGGCACCAGAACAAGCAGCAGTATTACGCAGCCCTGAACCAGGTGCTCAGCGACATCATCGGCCGCTGGACCTACGTCCACAAGGCGGAGGTCATCCTCACGCCGCCCGAGGAGGGTCCGGGCGCGATCGGCCGCCGCGCCTCCAAGCCGACCGCGTCGGTCTCGATCACTCCCGTGGGCGCCGGACTGACAACCGAGCAGGTCGAAGGCATCGCCATGTTCGTCAGCGGCTCAGTCGCGGGTCTCGAACCCGAGGGAGTCACCGTCGTCAATGCCCGCACCGGCAACCCGATGCGTGCCCCCGACGAGAACGACCGGTCGAACGGCGCCTACATGGAACTTCAGGCGCGCATCGACAGTTACTGGCGCGCCAAGATCGAGGACAACCTGCGGCACATTCCCGGCGTCATCGTGCAGGTTAATGCCACGGTGGACGCCTCGCGCGAGCACAGCAACGACGTGTCCTACAAGAAAGAGGGCGAAGGCTCTGTCACTCCGATCACGCTCGAAACTGAAAGCAAGACGCAGTCCACGGAGGCGAGTTCCGGCGGCGTGGCCGGCGTGCAGCCCAACACCGGCCAGGGCATCAGCCTGAGCAATTCATCGACGCCGAGCAATACGACCTCCGAGTCCACGAGCGAATTCGCACCACAGACCGGCAGGCGCGAGACGACGCGCGAAGATCCGAAGGGCTACGCCCGCAAGATCAACGCCACCGTCAAGATTCCGCGCAGTTACTTCCAGCGCATCTGGGAAAAACGCAACCCCGGCGCGACCGACCCGCCGGACGATGCAGCGCTCAAACCGATCGAAACCGACGAGATCGCCAAGATCAGCCAGGAAGTCGGCGTCCTGATCGACACGGAGGCGACCAGCGCCATTGATGGATCGCAGAGTTACATCGGCACCGTCGTGGTCAACAGCTACACCGACCTGCAGCCCATCGCCGCTCTCGCGCCGGAGTCGAACGCGGACGCCGGCTTCCTCGGCATGCCGGGCGACTTCGTCAACCTGCCGTGGGGTTCGATGGGCATGGCTCTGCTGGCGGGGCTGAGCCTGTTCATGATGTTCCGGCTGGTGCGGAGCACGGCGTCGGCTCGCGATCTGCCTTCGGCTGAAGAACTGGTGGGCATCCCGCCCTCGCTCACACCTTCGATTGATGAACTGATCGGCGAGGCGGACGAGTCTGACCCGGCCATCGACGCCGTCGAACTCGATGACGAAGAGCTGCGGACCCGCACCATCATGCAGCAGATCGGCGAACTCGTGAGCCATGACGCGACCGATGCGACGCGCGTCGTGAACCGATGGATCTCTTCCGAGGAATGAGCCGTGGCGATGAAGGCCGGTCAGAAACTTCCTGAAACAGTCGCCGATCTCGACGGCACCACCAAGGCGGCAGTGCTGCTCGTCAGCGTGGACCAGGACACGGCCTCGGCCATTCTCAAGGGGCTCGACGAGCAGGTCGTCAACGACGTCGTGCGCGAACTGGCGTCGCTGGGCCCGGTTCCGCGGTCGCTGCGAAATTCCGTCGTCGAAGAGTTCTATACGACGATCCTCGCGAGCAAGTACGCGAACGAAGGCGGGCTGGAATACGCGCGCTCGCTGCTCTCGCGATCGGTCGACCCGAAGATGGCCGACAAGATCATGTCGGGCATCCAGACGCACGTGCAGAAGACGCCGTTCAACTTTCTGCAGAAGGCCGAATCCGAGAACCTGCTCACCTTCATCCAGGATGAACACCCGCAGACGATCGCGCTGATCATCAGCCACCTCGCTCATCACAAGGCGGCCGAAATCCTCATCGGATTGCCGGCGCAGAAGCAGATCGAAGTCGTCAAGCGCATCGCCAACATGGACCAGACCAATCCCGAGGTCATCCGAACGGTCGAGCGGGCCCTTGAGTCGCGTCTCTCGAACATGCTCATGCAGTCGATGGAGAAGGCGGGCGGTGTGGAGACCGTCGCGGAAATTCTCAACCTCGCCGACCGCTCGACGGAAAAGTCGATCATGGAGGGGCTCGAGTCGGAGGACCCGGACCTCGTCGAGCAGATCCGCCGGCTCATGTTCGTCTTCGACGACATCATCCACGTGGACGGCAAGGGCATCCAGGCGGTGCTCAAGGAGATCGACAACGACGAACTGGCCCTGGCGCTCAAGACGGCGAGCAAGGAACTTCAGGAGAAGATCTTCGGCAACATGTCCGAGCGAGCCGCGGAACTCATCAAGGAAGACATGCAGTACATGGGCCCGGTGCGCGTAAGCGACGTCGAAGCCGCCCAGCAGCGGATCGTGGATATCGTGCGCCGGCTCGAGGATGCAGGCGAGATCATCATCGCGGGCCGCGGCGGCGAGAAGGACCTGATCGTTTGAGTCGTTTGAGAACCAGCTCATGGCACTGATTCGCAGCAAGCAGGCCGCCGCACTCGTGCGCGAAGCCGTCGTCCTCGACCTGGGCGATCTCGCCCGGCAGGGCGAAGCACTCAAACAGCGCGCGCAGGCCCAGGCAGATCAGATCCTCAAACAGGCCCACGACGAAGCGCGACAACTCGCCCAGAACGCCTCGAAGCGCGGCTACGAGGAGGGCCTGCAGAAAGGATTGGCCGAAGGACGTCGGCAGGGCCACGATGCCGGGCACAAGCAGGCGCTCGAAGAACGCCGCACTCAACTCGAGCAACTCGAAGCAAAGTGGGCCGAATCGCTCGCCAGCTTCACCGAAGCGCGAAAGGGCCTGCTCATCGAAGCCAGGCTCGACGTGCTCCGCCTGGCCCTGGCGATCGCCGAGCGCATCGTGTTCCGCACCGTTGAACTCGATCCGACCGTGATCGAAGACCAGATGGCCGAGGCGATGAGTCTGCTGGCGCGCCGATCGGCCGTCGTCATCCGGGTGCATCCCTCTGATCTCGCGCACGCGCAGGAAGTGCTGCCGGCCGTGACCGCAAGGATGCACCAGTGCGAACATGCGGCACTGACCGCCGACGAATCGCTCACGCCCGGCGGCTGCATCCTTGAAGCCGGCACCACGACCATCGACGCGACGCTGGAGACGCAGATCGACCGGATCATCGCGACGCTGCTGCCCGATGATCCGGGGCTGCAGCCGCAGGACACTCGCGACGCTCCGCCCACCACCGACTCTGCCGATTCTGTCTCATGACTGTTCTTGCTCCAGCCTGGTACATGCTCGATCGCCTTCAACCGAGGCAGATCAGCAGTTGCATCAGCAGCGTGCGCGGCCAGACGGTGACCACGCAGCCGCTCAGCCTGCCGGTCGGTGCGCTGGTGCGCATCGAAAGCCGTCGCGGCGGGGCTGGCCCGACGTTCGGCGAAGTGATCGCGGCGGATCACGCCGGTACCATCATTATGCTCTTCTCGAGCGCCACCGGCCTCGGTCCGGGAGATCGCATCACGGCCGTGCAGACCGCCCCGACCGCCCCGCTGAGCGTCAACATGCTCGGCCGCGTGCTCGACGGCATGGGCCGGCCACTGGATGGCGCCGGGCCGCTGCGCGATGTGGAACAGAGACCGATCTCGCCGCTGCCCATGCCTTCGCTTCACCGCGAACCGATCACCAGCCCACTGGCGACGGGCGTGCGCGCGCTGGACGCGATGCTGACGGCCGGCAAGGGCCAGCGGCTGGGCGTGTTCGCCGGGCCAGGCGTGGGCAAGTCCACGCTGCTGGGCTCCATCGCCCGCAACACGCGCGCCGATGTGAGCGTCATCGCGCTCATCGGCGAGCGCGGCCGCGAAGTGCGCGAATTCATCGAGCGCACACTCGGCCCCGAGGGGCTGGCGCGGAGCGTGGTGTTCGTCTCCACCGGTGATGAGTCGCCGCTGATGCGCATCCGGGCGGCGATGATTGCCACCGCCGCTGCAGAACTGTTCCGCGACAACGGCGCGGATGTCGTGCTCATCATGGATTCGATTACGCGGCTCTGCCAGGCGCAGCGGCAGATCGGCCTGGCCGCCGGCGAACCTCCGACGACCAAGGGTTATACGCCAAGCGTTTTTTCGCTGCTGCCTTCATTGCTCGAGCGCGCCGGCGCCGTCGAGAATTCCGGCTCGATCACCGGTTTCTACGCCGTGCTCGTCGAAGGCGATGACATGACCGAGCCGATTTCCGACGCGGCGCGCGGAATCCTGGACGGACACATCTCGCTGACGCGCAAACTTGCCAACCGCGGCCACTATCCAGCCATCGACATTCTCGACTCCGTCAGCCGCGTCGCCGACTCCGTCTGCACATCGACGCACATTCAGGCGCGCCGGATGATCGCGCGGCTGCTTGCAGTGTACGCCGAGATCGAAGACCTGATCAACATCGGCGCCTACGTGCGCGGCTCGAACCCGGAATGCGACGTGGCGATCGAACTCAAGCCGCGCATCGATGCGCTGCTCCAGCAGCAGTCGTCCGATGCGGCGCCCTTTGAGAACACCGCCAGCGCGCTCACCTCGCTCGCCGTCGAGGCGGGGCATCTGCTCAACCAGCGCCGTCCGCAGCAGGCGCGATCGTAAGGCACGCCAGCGATGCCACGATTCCGATTCAATCTCGACCCGCTGCTCAAGCACCGCCAGCGACTCGAGCGCGAGAAGCAGCGGGCGCTGGCCGTGCTCGAGCGGCGTCGCCTTGAGATCGAGGATCACATTCGGGCCATGCAGCAGCGCATCGCCGACAACAAGGCCGAACTGGGCCGCAGCCTGATCGGTACCGTGGACACCTCCGCCATCCGCAGCCAGGCGGCCATGTCGATGCAACTCGACGCGCAGACGCGGCGGCTGGTGGTGGTGCTCGCCGAGGTCTACCGTCGAATCGACCTGGCCCGGGCGGAGCTGCTTGAGGCTCGCACGCGCGCCAAGGCGATCGAACGCCTCCGCGATCGCCGATATGAGCAGTGGAAGCAGGCGATCAGCAAGCGCGAGGCTGCGATTGTGGATGACCTGACGACGGTTCGCGCCGCATGGAGCACGCCATCATGAAGAAATCGCTTTTTTCAGCCCTGTCGATCATTGCCATCGCGCACCTCGTTGCGCTCGCCGGCTTCATCACCTTCCTCGGCGCGAGCGACCGGCTCAGCCGCGAGCGATTGGAGCAGATCCGCGGAATTCTGGCCGTAACTGTCACCGCGCAGCAGGAGCAGGCCGAGCAGGCGAAGCAGGCCGAGCAGCAGGCCGCCGAGCAGGCGCAACAGGAGGCGCAAACGGACGTGGCCAACGCCGGCGTCGAGTCGCGCAATGAGCGCTTTCGCACGATCGAACAGGCGCAGCAGGAAATCGTGAGTCGCGCGCAGCGCGATGTCGAAGCGATCAATCAACTGATCGAACTCCGGCTGGCCGAAGTCGAGCGGCGCGAAGCGGAACTGGCGCGCCGCGAGCAGGAAGTGCTCGACGCGATCGAGCGCGACCGCACGCTGGCCAAGGACGAGCAGTTCCAGAAGACGGTAACGCTGCTGGCCGGCCTCAAGCCTGACGATCTGAAAGCCAAAGTGGACGTCTACCTCGCGGACGAGCGCTACGAGTTCGTCGTCGATCTGCTCGAAGCGCTGCCCGCGCGCACCGCGTCGAAACTGCTGGCGCTGTACGCCGATCAGACGGACAACCGGCTGGCAGCGAATTTGCTCTTGCGCCTCAAGGACCGCGGCACTGGCGCCGCGCCTTTGGGGACCGGGGATGGAACTCCTCCAAGTCAGCAGCCGTGAGTTTGCCGGCAGTCTCGTGCCCTCGACCGAGGCGGATCCGTCGGCGGCCGCAGCGCCTTTGGCCGAAAATACAGTCGATTTCGAACATCATCTCGCCGAGGCAGCGCGTCAACCGGCGCCCGCTGAGCCGGCGGTGATTCCCGCGAAGATCCTCCGATCGCGCTCCGCAACGGAACAGGCGGAGGAGCGATCGCCGGCGGTGTCCGATGAGGAGATCGTTGCGCCGGAGAGCGAGGAACCGGCCGATCAAGCGCAGGAATTGCCGCTTCGCGCCAAGTCTTCTGCTGAATCGGCGCCTGCACCGACTCGCGAGCGTGAGGGGGAAGAGCCTCAGCACGCGCGGCCGGCGCGAACGGATGAGCAGCCGCCGGAAGGGACAACGCCTCAGCCTCACACGAGCGATCAATCGAAGGCGGCGCCGATTCCACCTGCGGCCCCGCATTCCGCACCCCCGCAGCCGGAGCAGCCCGCGCCGGCCGCTGAGGCAGCGAGTCCAACAACTCCTGAAGCGCCGCAGCGGCCGACCGGCGACGTGGCGCTGAACACCGCTCCACCGCCCGAGGCGGCGCCGCAGGCGCTGCAGCAGAATCCACGTCCCGCGGCGCGGAACGGTTTGGTTGACGGCGCGCCAGCCGGCGGTGAGTCAACTCGCCCTTCCAACGGATCGCAACTCGCCGCGCCGCAGGCTTCCCAACTGACGGAGGCGAAGAGCCAGGGCCCTTCCCAAGACGCGTCTTCATCGGCGTCTCCTTCAGCCTCGGCTCCGGCCCCCCAGGGCCAGGGAGCGACGTTCCTCGACCTGCAACCCCAGGCGGCGCCGCAAAGCGCCGGTAACGCGGCAAGCCCTTCGAACGCCAGCCCGGCGCCCGCCTCGCCCTCTCCCGCCGGACCGCCGCTGCCGCACACCGCCGAATTGCGGCAGGAGCCACTGGGTCCGCAGATTGTGCGCGGCGCACTCGCGATGACGCGCACAACCGGCGGGGCGATGACGATGCGGCTCGAGCCGGAATCGCTCGGCTCGCTGCGAATCCAGATGCAGATGAGCCAGGGCCGCGTCGCCGTGCAGTTCCACGCCCAGACCGCCGAGGCACGCGGATTGCTCAGCCAGCACGTCCAGACGCTGCGGCAGGCCATGGAGGCGCACGGTTTGAAACTTGAGACTGTTCAGATCCACACGCTCGCCCGCTCCGGCTCGTCGGCGTCCACGAGCCAGGAACAGTCGTCATCGCAGTCCCATTCCCCGGGCAGCGGCGAACAGTCGAGCAAGCACGACGCCGGCGGCCAGCAGAGCCGCGGCCACGCAGACACTTCCGAACGTCAGGCTCAGTACCGGCAGGCAGCGCGGCAGTTCGCGCGGCAAGCGCAGCGCCAGGCCGCGTGGAGCCAGCAGTGGACGAGCGCTTCTGCCGCCGAGCCGAATCACTCACCGGCTCCGGCATCCTGAGCAAGGAGATCACCATGGAAATCCCGCCGACATCGCAGTCGCCCGGCGCTTCGCGCACTCGCAACCGCTTCGAAGACCTCACAAGCGAGGACTTCATGAAGATCATGTTCACCGAACTGTCCAACCAGGACCCGCTCCAGCCGCAGGACACACAGGCGCTGCTCAACCAGATCAACACGGTGCGCAGCATCGAATCGAACGTGCAACTCATGGATCAGTTGACGCAACTGGTGTCGCAGAACCAGTTCGCCATGGCCGGCACGCTGGTCGGCAAGACGATCACCGGCCTGGATGAATCGTTCCTGCCGGTGCAGGGGCGCGTGAAGTCCGCGGCGGTGGAAGGCAACCAGATCGTGCTCACACTCGCCAGCGGCGAGCGCGTGCCGATGGACAACATCGAGAGTATCTCCGAAACCGAAGAGCCCCTGGGCTGAACAGGATCGGGAGCGGACTGTGACGAGTCGAACGGACATTCTGCGCCATCTCGAGCCGGTTTCATCCCCGGCGGCGGTCCGGCGCGCTGACGCCGGGCCGAGGCGCGGCATCGGCGAGATGGATTTCCGTACGCTCATCGCCACGGCACAGGACGACATCCACCGCACGAACCGACCGGTGACACTGGCATCAAACATCTCGCTGACCACTGAACAGCAGGGCCGTCTCGAGCGTGCCGCCGACGCCGCGCTGGCCCACGACAGCCGCACGGCGCTGGTGCTGCTCGACGGCCAGGCGCTGCTTCTGGACGTGCAGGGCCGGGAAGTGCACGAAGACATCCGTGGCCAGCGCGAATCGGAGCGCATCATCACCGACGTGGACACGGTTGTCGTTTCGCGACTCGCGCCGGACAAAGACGGTCGGCCCGTTCACGACCTGCTGCTGGGCCGCCTCTCGGGCCGCGCCGGCGCTGCGGCCGTTTCACGAATGATCCAAAGCGAAGAGCGCGATGCGTCGCGCCAGCCCCAGCACACCATCAGAGACTGACGCGGCCAGAGCCGCCAACGCATCGGAGGAACAGAGACATGGCATCGACAACCGCGCTGCTCACCGGCTTCTCGGGCATTCTCGCCAACAGCAAGATGCTCGACGTGATCGGCAACAACATCGCCAACGTCAACACCGAGGGCTTCAAGTCCAACCGCCTCACCTTCGCGCCGACCTTCAGCCGCACGCTGGGCATCGGCACGGCCCCGACGGCGCAGAGCGGCGGATCGAACCCGAGCCAGATCGGCCTGGGCGTGAGCGTCGCCGGGACGCAGCGCAACATGAACAACGGCTCAATCAGCGTCACCGGCGTGAACACCGACCTGGCCATCGAAGGCGAAGGAATGTTCATCGTCAGCCAGGGCGCCGACACGTTCTACACGCGAGCCGGCTCGTTCCAGCTCAACGCCCAGAATGAACTCGTCACGACCTCGGGCGCGCGGGTGCAGGGCTTTGGCGTGGACAGCCAGTTTAACGTGCAGACCGGCACGCTCCAGGACATGACCATCCCGGTGGGCAATCTGACGATCGCCGAAGCGACGCGCAACGTCTCGTTCAGCGGAAACCTGAACGCGGCCGGCGACGTGGGCACGACGGGATCAATCATCACCTTTGACCCGATGATGGCGCTGGGAACAGCCGTCCCACCGCCGGCCAATCCGCCGTTTGCCGACTCCACCACGCGCCTGGTCGATCTCGACGACGGTTCGGGCAACCCGATGTTCACCAACGGCGATTCGATTCTTCTCTCCGGCGCGGAAAAGAACGGCGCACTGCTGCCCGACGCCACGCTTGCCATCGACAACACGACGACCATCGCCGACTACATGACTTTTCTCGAGCAGTCCCTGGGCATCGACACCTCCGTCCCGGGCGAGCCGGGCGGCGTGACGATCGATAACACAACCGGCGTGATCACCATCGAAGGCAACATGGGTGAGGCGAACGACCTCACCGTCGAGAGCAGCAGCCTCTCCACGGTCGATTCGGGTGGAACCACGCTCGGCCAGCCGTTCACGACGACCAAGTCCGGCGAATCGGCCGGCGAATCGGTGCGCACGTCATTTCTTGTCTATGACTCGCTCGGCACACCGCTGCAGGTGGATCTCACGCTTGTGCTCGAGTCGAAGGACTCTTCAGGCACGACGTGGCGCTACTACGCCGAGTCGGCCGACAACGTCGGAGGCGACATCCGCGTGGGCACCGGGACCATGAGTTTCGGCACCGACGGTCAGGTGAGTTCGCTTGCGGACATTCCCATCTCCCTCGATCGCTCCAATACCGGCGCGGCGACGCCGCTGGCCATGACGCTGTCTTTCGACGCGAACGGCAACTCGGTGACCGCGTTCAGCGACACCGGCACGAACCTGGCCGCGGTGTTCCAGGACGGCTCGCCGATCGGCACGCTGGTTGACTACAGCATCGCGGAATCGGGCGTTGTCGTCGGCGCGTTCAGCAACGGCCTCATTCGCGACCTCGGCCAGATTGCGCTGGCGACGTTCAGCAATCCGGAGGGCCTGGTGGACAAGGGCAACAACCTGTTTGCGACGGGGCCCAACTCCGGCTCGCCGGTTGTCGCCACTCCTCTGTCGTTCGGAGCGGGCCGGGTCATCAGCAGTGCGCTGGAACTGTCCAACGTCGATCTCAGCGCCCAGTTCATCAACCTGATTCTTGCATCCACCGGCTATTCCGCTTCGACGCGCATCATCACCACCGCCAATGACCTGATGCAGCAGCTGCTGCTGCTGGGCCGATAACAGCGCGTCACTGACCTCGGACCTTTGACATGATCGTTCTCACGCGCCTCAATAACAAGCCGTTCATCCTCAATGCGGAACTCATCCGCACCATCGAGGAGAATCCGGACACCACGATCATGCTCACCAACGGCGATCACATCATCGTGCGCGAGCCGATGGAGGAGGTCGTCGAACGGGCGATCGAGTACGGACGGCGTCTGCGCTCGCCCTTCCCGGCACTGGACTGACGGCTCGCGATGCGCGCCCGTGCCGGTATGGGACTCAAGTCCCCTCTCGCCTCAGACGATACAACCGGCAGGATCGCGGTGCGCGGTCAGACCGCTGAGGAGGCGCAGAGGTGGACATTGCGACAGTCTTCGGCCTCATTGTGGGCTGGGCGCTCACCATATTGAGCATCGTCATCGGCGGCAACGCGCTGGCCGCCTACGTCGATCTGCCTTCGATCATCCTCGTGGTGTTCGGCGGGTTCTGTGCCGTGATCATCTCGTTTCCCGTCACGGTCCTCACCTCCATTCCCAAGGTCGTTCTCAAGACGCTGTTCGCCAAGCCGCAAAACCCGGGCGAACTCATCAAGAAGCTGGTGAGTTACGCGGAGATCGCCCGGCGCGACGGCATCCTGAGCCTTGAAAGCATGACCAGCGAGATGGGCGATCCCTTCATCGTCCGCGCGATCGGGATGGCGGTGGACGGCACGGATCCTGAGTTGATCGAGTCCATTCTCGAGTCGGAAGTGGAGAACGAAACCGCGCGGCACCAGCAGGGCAAATCGCTCCTGGACGCCTACGCCAAATACGCGCCGGCGTTCGGCATGATCGGCACGCTGCTGGGTCTGGTGGCCATGCTGCAGAACATGGATGACCCGTCGAAGATCGGTCCGGGCATGGCCGTAGCTCTGCTCACGACGCTCTACGGCGCGCTGATCTCGAACCTCGTCTGCCTTCCGATGGCGGACAAGCTGGCGCTGCGGGCGGGGGAAGAGGCGTTCATCAAGCAGATCATCATCCGCGGGGTGATGAGCATTCAACAGGGCGACAATCCGCGCATCGTCGAACAGAAGCTCCTCACGTTCGTTCCGCCATCGAGCCGGCCCGCCGCCGACGAACATCGCAAGGCCGCGTAAGGGCACGCCATGGGCAAGTGCAAGTGTAAACCCAAACCCTGCCCCGAGGGCGTACCCGGCTGGATCGTGACGTACGGCGACATGATGTCGCTGCTGCTGTGCTTCTTCATTCTGCTCGCCGCGTTCTCCGAACTCAAGCAGGAGGAAGAGTACACCGTCGTGGCCCACAGCATCATGATGGCGTTCGGCTTTACGCAAGGCAGCGGCGGCGCGATCCCCACCGACCAGGCTTCGATGCAATCCGTCGTGACCATGCTCAGCCAGGCCGCCAGCGCGCACGACCCCAAGTTCGCCATCAGCCAGAGCGACGTGCAGGGCGTGCAGGGCAAGCACACGACCGTCAAGACGGTGCGCGAGGGCCTCGTGTTCACGATCGGCGGCTCCAGCACCTTTGATCGCGAATCAGCCGTGCTCAAGGACGAAGTCAAGGAAGAACTGCGCTCGATCGCCCGGCTCATCGAAGGCCGCAACAACAGAATCTTCGTCCGCGGCCACACCGACACCAAGCGCCTCTCACCTTCTTCGCCGTGGAAGAACCTGTATGAACTCGGCTTCGCGCGTGCCGAGGCGGTCATGCTGTTTCTCACTGAAGAAGTCGGGATGCGCCAGGAGCTGTTCCGCGTCGAATCCTGCGCCGACAGCGAGCCGATCAACGCCCGGGCCCGCGGCGGCGAGGCTTCGCAGGTGAACCGGCGCGTCGAGATCATTCTCAGCGAGAGCGTGGTCGAAGATTTCAATCCCGACAGCGATTACACAGACCCGTCCAACGCACGAGGAGGGTGAGCGATGGCTGACGCCAAACACGACAAGTCCAAGCCGGCTGAGGAGAGCGGCGAAAAGAAGAAGTCGCCGCTCAAGGTGGTCATCATGGTCGCGGTCATCATGGCCGTCGAGGCAGGCGTGCTTCTGGGCGTGGCGATGTTCACGAGCACGCCGGCCGTGAAGGCAGACAGCGGGTACATCACGGAGCAGGAGGCGGCGCTGAACCGCATCGTCGAGGTTCCGATCGTGCACGACCGCTTCCCCAACAGCAAGCAGGGCATCCTGTATCTGTACGACACGCAGATTACCGCGCGCGTCAAGGCCCGCCACGAGAAGGCCATCACCGACTTCGTGGAGAACAACCAGGCCCTGATCAAGACGAGCATCGCGGCGCTGTGGCGCAACGCCGAGCCGCGACACTTTGACGAGCCGCTGCTCAGCACGCTGACGCGGCAGGCGACCGAGGCGCTCAAAGAGATCATGCCGCGCGACCCGACCACCGGCGAGAGCCTGCTCGATGCGATTCTGCTCGAAGGGGTCACGCCCTATCGAGCGGGCATCTGACCGCCGCGCCCCGCGCCCGCGGGCGGGGTGGACCGCCTGAAGCGGCAGAATTTGCGCTCAGCGCTGATCTTGCAGATGCTGCGCGGATGCTGCCGATAACCGATGGACTCCGCCTCCCATCTGCAGCGGAGCCGCAGCGCATGAATCAAGATCGCTTCATCACGAGACACCCCGACCCGCCGGAGCAACCGGGCGCAGCGCCGCCCGCTCCCGATTCGCAGGGCAGAACCGACGATCCGCAGGAGGCACTCGAGACGGCGCGCGCGGCGGTCGACGAGATCTCGCAGGAGGCCGCTTCGGCAACCAAGGATCAATCCACGCTCGAACTGCCCGAGTTCGCCGGCTACGACACCGAACATCCCGTCAGCGGCATCGACCTGCTGTCGAAAGTGAACCTCAACGTCCGCATCGAACTGGGTCGAACGCGCATGCTCGTCGAGGATGTGCTTCGCCTCAACCAGGGAAGCGTGGTCGAACTCGACAAGCTCGCCGGCGACCCGGTGGATGTCTACGTCAACGACCGGCACGTCGCCTGCGGCGAAGTGCTCGTGCTCAACGACACCTTCTGCGTTCGCATCAGCGAGATCTTCTCGCGCGGCGACGAAGGTGGTGACAACTGAACCCCAGCGCCGGTCCGGATGGAACGGCGTCACACGATTTCAACCGTCCGGCGGAGCCGGACCGCGATCAATGATCGCACAGCGCCAGGATGGCGAACCATGAACCGACCAGCCCCCTGCTTTCGTCTGCTGCTCAGCCTCGCGGTCGGTTTGAGCATCCTGCTGCAGCCTTCGCCGGCTTTCGCGGATCCCGCTCCATCCAATTCGCAACTTGAATTGCCGAGTGACCCGCCGCCGGCACGCACTCTGCCCCCGCGCTCCGCGCCGTCGAGTGCGGGCGACGAGGGTGCGGGCCGATCGCTTCTCCAGATGTCCGGCGGCGCGTGGCGGACCATCGGCGCCCTTGCCGCGGTGATCGGCCTGATCGTGCTGCTGCGGTCCGCGATGGTGCGATTCGGCGGCCCGCTCGGGCGGGCGAAAGCCCCCTCGGGCGTCATCGCGGTGCTCGGCCGCTTTCCCCTGAGCCGCGGCCAGACCCTGCTGCTCCTTAAAGTAGATCGGCGCATCCTGCTCGTCGCCCAGACCTCCCAGGGGCTGTCCACCCTCTCCGAAATCACCGATGCCGAGCAGGTCGCTTCGCTGGTTGAGCGCATCACGAACGATCGCGGCGACTCGTTCTCGCGGCAGTTCGAGCGGCTTGTCACGCCGGTGCGTACCGAGCCCGGCGAGGACGAGCCATCTCCCACGGTTATTGATCTGACGCGGTCGCGGCGCGTTTCGGCGGCCCGGCGCGTGGCCAGCATGCTTGCAGATGGAGGTCCAGCGTGAGACGCTCGCTGTTCATCCTCGCCCTGTTGGCGACGGCGCTGCTCGCGGGCGGCCCCGCACTGGCGCAGGATGCCGCCCCCACCGGTTCGATCACCGACCTGAACCCCATCAGCGCGCTCGAGGGCGCCTCCGAAGCCATCCCGGGATTCGAAGGCGGACTCAGCGGCGCGCTCAACGTGCTCATCCTGCTGACGGTGCTCACCATCGCGCCGTCGATTCTGATGATGTGCACCTGCTTCACCCGGTTCGTCGTCGTGCTCAGCCTCGTGCGCCAGGCGATCGGGACTGCGACTCTGCCGCCCAGCCAGGTCATCGTCGGTCTGAGCGTGTTCATGACGATTCTCGTTATGGAGCCGACCTTCACGCGCATGTACAACGAGGCCTACCTGCCCTACAAGCAGGGTGATCCGAACGTGCAGAGTCAGATCGACGTGTGGAACCGCGCCAAGGACCCGCTGCGCGATTTCATGTTCGCGCAGATTGAAGCCGCCGAGAACTGGGACGGCGTGTACATGATCCTCGACTATCGCGGCATCGACACGTCCAAGCCCGAGGAACTCACCTACGACGACGTGGACATGCTCACGCTCGTGCCGGCGTTCATCCTGAGCGAGCTGAAGGTCTCGTTCCTCATCGGGTTTCGCATCTACCTGCCATTTCTGATCATTGACATGGTGGTGTCGAGCCTGCTGATCTCGATGGGCATGCTCATGCTGCCGCCTGTACTCATCTCGCTGCCGTTCAAACTTCTTCTGTTCGTGCTTGTGGACGGCTGGATGCTCATGCTCGGCAACCTGCTGCACGGCACGGTGTCGCACACGGAAACCTACTCCGCACTGCTCCCCGCGCTGCAGCATGCGCTGGCGGCCGCGGGGCTGGCGTGACGGTCACGGAACTGGAGGTGTCGCGTGGTTGATATGGGAGTCGATCTGGTGCGTGAAGCGCTCTCGCAGGCGCTGCTCCTGGCGGCGCCGATCCTGCTGGCCGGCCTCGTCATCGGCCTGATCGTCTCGATTTTTCAGACCGTCACCCAGGTGCAGGAGCAGACGCTGAGTTTCGTTCCCAAGATCGCGGGCATGATCCTCGTCGGCATCGCGATCATCCCGTGGATCATCAATGTGATGATCGATTACGCCACCACCATGTTCACCGGAAACTGATGACGTCCCGCGATGGATCTTCGCCCGCTTTTTCCCCACATCGGCCCGCTGTTGATCGTGCTCAGCCGCGTGACGGGACTGTTCGTGTTCGCGCCGGTGCTGGGCAGTTCGATGATTCCCATGCGCATCAAGGTGCTGCTGGCGCTGGCGATCACGGCCGCGGCGTACCCGGTGCTCTACCCGGCCATCGCGGCACAACGTACGGTTCCGTTGCCGGTCTCCCTGCTCGAACTGGGTCCGATGATCGCCTTCGAGCTGCTCGTCGGCGTGGCGATCGGCTTTCTTGCGTCGCTGCCGATGCTGTCCACCGAACTGGGCGGACTGATCATCGGCCAGCAACTCGGCCTGGGCTTCGCCCGCGTCTACAACCCGGCGATGGAGTCGGACGCGGACGTCGTCGGCCAGATGCTCTTTTACATGGCGCTCTCCGTCTTCATCGGCATCGGCGGACTCGAGATCATCTTCTCGATGCTGCTCAACACCTTTGGCCGGATTCCGCCCGGCGAGCTCCGCATGACCGAAGACTTCATCGCACTGATCGCGGGGCTGCTGACCAGCGCTTTCGAGCTGGCGGTTCGGATCGCCGCGCCGGTGCTCTGCCTCATCTTTCTCGAGTCGTTCGCTTTGGGTTTCATGAACAAGACCGCGCCGGCGTTCAACATTCTCTCGCTCGGGTTCCCGATCCGCATCATCCTCGGCACGATCGCGCTGATCGCATCGCTCGGGGTCATCAACGAGGGCGTGCTCGATCTGACCGGAAGTGTGCTCAACGCGATGGCGGAATTCTTCAGAGTCGCTCATTGACCAGGTAACCACCAGCCATGGCCGAACAGGACCTCGGCGAAAAAACCGAACCGGCCAGCCCTCGCCGGAGGCGCGAAGCCAGAGAAGACGGCAGCATCGCCCGGTCGATGGACCTCACCGCGGCGCTGTGCCTTTTCGGGGCCGTCATGCTCCTGCTCTGGCTCACGCCGCTGATGATGCGCGACCTGACCATCTACTTGCGCGAGGTGCTCGAGGAAAGCTCGACCGACGTCGGCACGCACGGCTACGCCGGCGGTGATGAACTCCAGCGCGGGCTCAAGATTCTCGTCGCCGCGGCGGGACCGTTCGTGGGGCTCATGTTCATCGTCGGTTACCTCGCGGCGGTGTGGCAGGTGGGCTGGCTGTTCACCGCCAAGCCGCTGCGGCCGAGATTCTCCAAACTCGACCCGATCGCCGGTTTCAAGAAGTTCTTCAGCGCCCAGGCCGCCGGGCGGGCCGGCATGAGTTTCGGCAAGGTGCTGCTCATCCTCGCCGTCTCTGTCGCTTTCATCGCGCGGCGGTGGACGGATGTGCTCGTGCTGCCGCGCTTCGAGTTCGCCCAGGCGGCGGCCAAGTCGGGATGGTACCTCATCGAACTGCTGCTCTGGCTGGCCGCGGTCCTCATCATTCTCGGCATCCTCGACTACGCCTTTCAGAAATGGCAGTGGGAGCGGCAGAACCGCATGTCCAAGCACGAGGTCAAGGAAGAAATGCGCATGACCATGGGCGACCCGATGGTCAAGCAGCGCCAGCGATCATTCGCGCGCAAGATCCTCAGCCAGCGCCTCAACCAGACCGTCCCCAAGGCCGACGTCGTCGTCACGAATCCCGAGCACATTTCCATCGCGCTCAAGTGGGACCCGCAGACGATGAACGCACCCAAGGTGCTCGCCAAGGGCACGGACTACGTCGCTCTGCGCATCCGGCAGATCGCCATCGCCAATCGCGTGCCCATCGTGGAGCGCAAGCCGTTGGCGCGAGCCATGTATCCGGTCGTGCAGGTCGGGCAGGAGATCCCATCCAACTTTTTCCAGGCGGTCGCCGAAGTGCTCGCCTACGTCTACCGGCTCAACCGGAAGAAGGCGGGCTGACATGCGGCGGTTCGAAACACTCTTGACAAACGGCGGGCGGAATGGCTGACAGGGCCCTGGGCAATCCGGCATTGCGGCTGGGCGCCAGCGCAGCGCGCTGGAAGACGCTGGCGGTCCCCATGTTGTTCATCTGCATGATGGTCGTGCTCGTCGTGCCGCTCCCGCCGGCGCTGCTCGACGTGCTCATCGCGGCCAACATCAGCGGCGCAGCGGTGATCCTGCTCACCGTCGTCTACATGGAGCGGCCGCTCGACTTCTCCGTCTTCCCGGCGCTGCTGCTGGGCACCACGCTCTATCGCCTGTGCCTCAACGTCGCCACCACCAGGCTGATCCTCTCGGCGGATGTCAACTCGCCGGCCGAGGCCGAGGGCGTCGCCGGCCAGGTCATTCGCGCCTTCGGCCGGTTCGTCGCTGGCGACTCGCCCATTGTCGGCACGGTCATCTTCTGCATTCTCGTGATCGTCCAGTTCGTCGTCATCACCAAGGGTTCGACGCGTATCTCCGAAGTCGCGGCCCGATTCACCCTCGACGCGATGCCGGGCAAGCAGATGGCCATCGACGCCGACCTCACCGCCGGGCTCATCACCGAAGCCGAGGCGCGAGAGCGGCGCGAGACCATCATGCGCGAGGCTGACTTCTACGGCGCCATGGATGGCGCCTCAAAGTTCGTGCGCGGCGACGCGATCGCCGGAATCATCATCACGCTGATCAACGTGCTCGGCGGCTTTGCCGTGGGCGCCATTTCCAAGGGCTGGGGCATCCGCGAGAGCCTCGCCGTGTTCACGAAACTGACCATCGGCGACGGACTGGTTTCGCAGATTCCTGCGTTCATCATCGCCATCGCTGCCGGCCTCATCGTCGCGCGCAGCGGGGCCAAACAGGACCTGGGCACCGATCTCACCAATCAGCTCACGAGCAAGCCACGCGCCCTGTACATCACCTCAGGCTTCCTGGTGCTGATGTCGCTCACAGGGTTGCCGCTCATCCCCATGCTCTCGTGCGCCGCGGCGATCGCGGGCATGGGCTACGTCGTCTCGCGCGGCGTGGAGGCGGTCCGGGCCGAACGAATGGCGAGCGAAGCGAGCGAATCGGCCAAAGCCAAACCCGAGGCGCCTTCGCCCGATGAACTGCTCAAGGTCGATCTGCTGGAACTCGAAGTGGGATACGGACTCGTGCGCCTGGTCAATGAATCCGAAGGCGGCAATCTGCTCGAACGCATCTCGATGGTGCGCCGCCAGCTCGCCGCCGAACTCGGCCTCATCCTGCCGCCCGTTCGAATCCGCGACAATTCGCAACTCGAAACAACTTCGTACCGCATCAAGATCCGCAGCGCGCAGGTGGCCGACGGCCAGACGTATCCCGGCTCATGGCTGGCGATGGATTCCGGCGTGGCGGAAGGGCCCATTGACGGCGAACCGACCAAAGAACCGGCCTTCGGCCTCGATGCGTGGTGGATACCAGAGCACCTCCGGGCCCGGGCCGAGGCACAGGGTTACACCGTCGTTGACGCCACGAGCGTGCTCATCACCCACTTCACCGAAACCGTCAAGCGCTACGCCGACGAACTGCTCACGCGGGAGGAAGTGAACAACCTGCTCTCGGCTCTCAAGCAGCGGGCGCCCAAGCTTGCCGAAGAGATTGTCCCCGACAAGGTCAAACCCGGCGAACTGCAGAAGGTGCTTCAGTCGCTGCTGCGCGAACGCCTGCCGATCCGCGATCTCGAAACGATTCTCGAAACGCTTGGCGACTGGATCGGCCACACGCGCGACACCGACGTGCTCGTCGAATATGTGCGCAATGGTCTGCGCCGCACGATCGCGGCGCAATACACGACCGCCGACGAGCAGGGCCGGCCGCGCCTGTACTGCATCACGATCGATCCGCGCCTGGAAGATCTCATCGCATCCTATGTGGAGCGCTCCGACGTGGGCACGACGATCACCATGCCCCCCTCGGTCTCGAACCGAATTGTGCAGTCACTCGACGCGTCGCTGAAATCGCTGATTCATGGAGGGCGGCCGCCGGTCATCCTCACCTCGCCGCAGGTGCGCGGCCCGCTGCGTCGGATCATTGAGCCGCACCTCCCGCAGGCTGCCGTACTGGGTTTCAATGAAGTGCCGCAGGGACTCGAGGTCGAATCTCTCGCGCTCGTTCAGCCGCCCGAAGTCAAACCGACAAAGTCCGCGCCTGCGGCTTGAGACAGGCTTGCGAAGAGCAGGGTAATCGTGGTATGATGGTCAGCAGCCGAAGGCGACTGGACAAAGGCAGGAGGCCGACGAGAACTTCAGGCCTAGGAAGGGCGCGACGTTGAACCTTCGAACCTATCAGGCACTTTCACTGACCGAAGCTCTGACGCGGATCAAGGCCGATCTCGGCGACGATGCCGTCGTGCTGCACTCGCGCACGTTCCGGCGCGGCGGCATGCTCGGGATCGGAGGGCAACTGATCTACGAGGTAACCGCCTCTCCGCCGGCCCCGCGGGCCGAGCCGAATGCACGTCCGCCCCAGCGCACCGCCGCGACGCGCCCGCCCGACCTCGACCGGACCGTAGCCGATGACTCGGCTCGCACGGCTGCAATGGCGCTCGCCCTGGCCGAGCAGGCGCGGCGGCGGCAGCAGTCGGTCAAGGGGCCGATTCCCACCCCAGCGCCGCCCGCCGCTCCCGCCACGCGCCTCTCGCGCCCGGGCATCGAAGTGGAACTGAGCCGCTCCCTGCCTCATGCCGCAGAATCTCCGATCTCACGCGCGCCTGCGGCTGCCCCTCCAATCCGAGAGCAGGCCAAGTCCGCTTCAGCGGGCTTGGAGAACCAGCCCGGCCGGCCGCGCCAAGAGGTCGCTCCTCTACCTGTGGCGCGGCGGTACGTTCTCTCGCCTGATGCGCCGACTCACGCGCCGGCGCCGCCTTCTGCGCCAGCCACGCCGTCTGCTCCCGTCGCCCTCCCGGTCCGTGCCAGGCCCAAATCCGATGCCGACACGCCGGTCGCTCGGACCCGCGCCTCTGCTCCGCTTCGCGCCGGCAAGGCGGAGGTCGCGCTGCATGACGAACTCGCCACGCTCAAGCAGATGGTCGGACAGGTGCTTCAACGCCAGTCGGGCACCCTCCAGCCGACCATGCCCGAGGCCCTGTTCAACGAGTATGTCAGCCTGATCCAGAACGAAGTCGCGCAAGAGATCGCGGATGAACTCTGCGACGTCGTTCGCCGGGAACTGTCTGAGGCAGACTTGAAGAACCCGCGCGCCGTGCGCGACGCTTTCCGCCGGCACCTCGCCCAGTACGTCCCCGTGGCGCCGGACTCGCTGCTGGTGAATGCCGGCGATGGTCGCCCGTTGACGATCGCCCTGGTGGGCCCGACCGGGGTGGGCAAGACCACGACAGTGGCCAAACTGGCCGCCGCGTTCAAACTCCGCCACGGCAAGCGCGTCGGGCTGATCACGACCGACACGTACCGGATCGCTGCGGTGGACCAGTTGCGGACCTACGCCAACATCATCGGACTGCCTCTGAAAGTCGCGCTCACTCCCGATGAGATGGCTGAAGCCTGCGAATCGCTGGCCAACTGCGACGTGATCCTGATTGACACGGCGGGCCGCTCGCCCAACGATGGTGCTCGGCTTGACGAGATCAGGGCGTTTGCCACGGCAGCCGACCCCCACGAGATCCATCTCGTCCTTTCCAGTACCTGCAGCGAACCGGCCCTCATGCGAACCATCGAACGATTCTCGACGGTCAAGACCGATCGCGTCATCTTCACGAAGACCGACGAGGCGGTGAGCCTGGGCGTCCTGATCAACGTGATGCGCAAGGCGGGTAAGGAACTCTCGTTCATCACCACCGGACAGGAAGTTCCTGATCACATCGAGGCAGGCAGTCCGCAGCGGCTCGCCGCTCTTGTGCTCGGGGAGAAGGGATAACGATGGCTGTGGCAGACCAGGCCCAGCGGTTGCGCGACCTCGTTCGCGACGATGCAGCCCGCACTGAAGCAGATGCCAAGACGCAGGCGCCGACGGCGGCGCGGCCGGTGCGCAGCCAGGCGCCAAGCCCCACGCCGCCGCGACCGGCTGCCGCCCCGCGATCACGGCAGGGCAACGAATCCGCGCCGGCTGAGGTGCGTCCCAAGGCTCACGTCATCGCCGTAGCCAGCGGCAAAGGGGGCGTGGGCAAGACCAATGTAGCCGTAAACCTCGCAGTCGCACTGGCGCAGTTGCGCAAGAAGGTGGCGCTGGTGGACGTGGACATGGGGCTGGCGAACGCTGACGTGATCTGCGGCGTCAAGGCGCCTTACAACCTGGCGCATCTCATCGGGCCCCAGAAGCGCAAACTCCGTGAGATCGCCGTCGATGCACCGGGAGGCTTCAAACTCATCCCTGGCGCCAACGGCATCAGCGACATGGCCGATCTTCCGGCGCCGATGCTGGAGCGCCTCATCAGCCACCTCACGCAGATCGAGTCGCAGTGCGACTTTGTCATTCTCGACACCAGCGCGGGCATCAACTCGGCCGTCATCGCCTTCGCGGGTATGGCGGACACCGTACTCGTCGTCACGACACCCGAGCCCACCGCCGTCACCGACGCTTATGGCCTGGTGAAGTCGGTGCTCAAGCGCACGCCGCTGGCGAATCTGTACCTGCTCGTCAACCAGGTGGAAAGTGAACTGCAGGGTAAGGAAGTGCACCAGCGCATCGCGATGGTCGCCCGCCGGTTCCTGCAGCGCGAGGTCGGTTTCGCCGGCTCGATTCCGCTCGACAGGTCGGTAGGCGCGAGCGTGATCCGGCGCGTGCCGTTCTGCCTGGCATTTCCGAACGGACGGGCATCGCTGGCCGTCGGGCACCTCGGCGCAGCACTGGTTCGCCGGACGGCGCGGGCGGATGAACTCACCGGCCCCAGCCGCGCCGGGTTCTTCGCGGGGCTGGGCAGGTGGTTTGCCGCGGCGCGCCGACCGGCCGCAACTTGACTTTTTCTTCCGTTTTTGTTGATCTGCCACGCTGATCATCCGATATCCACGGATACGCCATGGCGGATCAATCCAGCCAGTTGCGAGAGCCAGTGCCGCCGCCCGCGCGCGTGATCGCCGGATGCTTTGGCATGTGCGCATTTTCCATCGCGATCATCTGCGGGATCTTTGCGGCCAATCCGCCGAGCGTCGTGCTCTCGCGCGCGCTCATCGCGCTGTTTGACGCCTATCTCATGGGTCTGGTTGCAGGCGAGATTCTGTCGTTCGCCATTCGCGATCATCTGCGCCAGTACATCGCCGACCACCCGATCCCGAATTCCGACATTTCACTTGATGACATCGTCGGTGAGTTGCGTGTGGATAAGTCCACCGAATCGAAACCGAACATCGCCGCGAAATCGGCGTAAGCGTAGTTATTTTGGGCAAAGTTGGCCGAAAGTCTTGCAGTCGGCGTCGAATAACTTATACTTAGCCCAAGCGGTCCAGGGACGGACCGGCTGCAACGGACTGAGGCTCGAGGTCAGGGAGACGACCCGATGACGAAGGCGAAAGCGTCCTCGCGCAAGGTTTCGCGCCGAGTTTCCGTATCGTCACTCGACGATATGCCCATCAACGAGGTCTGGCTCGAATACAAGAAGACCGGAAGCGAGACACTTCGCAACTGGCTCACCGAGCATTATCTCCACCTCGTCCGCTACAACGCCGAGCGCCAGCACGCCAAACTTCCCGTCGAGGTTGACGTCAATGATCTCGTTCAGGCCGGATTCTTCGGCCTGCTCGACGCGATTGACGCGTTCGATCTCGGTTACGGCGTGAAGTTTGAAACCTACTGCGCCCAGCGCATCCGCGGAGCCATCCTCGACGAACTCCGCTCGATGGACTGGGTGCCGCGCCTCGTCCGCTCGCGCACGAGCAAGATCGAGTCCGCGCGCAAGTCGCTCCGGGCCCGGCTCGGGCGCAACCCCGATCACCAGGAGCTGGCCACGCACATCGGCGCCGACGAAGAGGAGATGAAGAAGCTCCTCAAGGACGGCCGGGCCGTGGGCGTGGTGAGCTTGAACCGCAAGTGCTTCGAGACCGATTCGAACAAGGATGTCCGCGAAATCGACGTCCTCGAAGATGAAACTCAGGCCAATCCGCTCTCTGAAACGCAGAAGGGCGACCTCAAAGACCTCATCACCAAGGGCCTCAGCCGCGCCGAACGACTCATCGTCGTCCTCTACTACTACGAGGAGATGACGATGAAGGAGATCGGCCAGACGCTGGACCTTTCCGAATCGCGCGTCTCGCAGATGCATTCATCCATTCTGGCGCGTCTGCGAGCGCAGATGCTCCATCGCGAGCGCGAGTTCTACGCCGGCTGAATCTGCTTTCGCCCGCTGCGGACCTGCGGGTCGCCGCGTCTGCTGCGCCTTGCGCGCTGCGTGTCTTCTACGTCTGAATGTCAAGTGAAGAACGGGAGGGATGTTCATGGCCGTTGAGACGATCCGCGAGCGCGCCCGATGCACCAGCGTTTCTCCTGATCCCGAGCCGCGGTCGATCGACCACGTCTGGCGCCGCTACAAGCGGACGCTCGATGAACCGACGCGCAACTGGCTGGTCGAACGATATTTCCCGCTCGTTTGCTACCGGGCGGAGCGCCTGCTCGCCCGGCTGCCCCGCGTGGTCGATCTGGGCGATCTCATTCAGCAGGGGTCATTCGGACTGCTCGACGCCATTGACGCGTTCGATCCTGATCGCGGCGTGAAGTTCGAGACTTTCTGCGCGCAGCGTGTCAGTGGCGCCATGATCGACTACCTTCGGTCGATCGATGATGCGACGCGCGGATCGCGGGCGCGGCATCAGATGGTGCAGGAAGCCCGCCAGAAGTTCTTTGCCAGCCACGGCTACAACGCCACCGATCTTGAACTGCTGCCGCTCCTGCATCCGCAGCGCAAGATAGCTCAGCGCATCCTCGATGGCAGTGCGCCCGTCAGGTGCTCCTGCACGAGTGACTGCTGGCGACCCACGGACACCGATCGCGATGAGGAGCAGCCGGTCACGATCGAAGACCCATCGCAGCCCGACGCACTGTCCATCCTGCAGAAGCGGGACATCCGGAACTTCATCACGCGCGGCCTGAGCCGGGTCGAGCGCCTCATCGTGGTGCTTTACTACTACGAGGAGCTGTCGATGAAAGAGATCGGCCATACGCTGGGCCTCTCGGAGTCCCGCGTTTCGCAGATGCACAAGTCGGTCCTCGCCAGGCTCCGGGCCCAACTCGGCCACCGCGAGCGCGAATTGCTCGAGGCGTAAAGACGTCCCCTCAAGACAAGATGGCGAACCTTCGAGTCCGGCGGCAATCCCGCGATTTGCAGCCGGCGCGTCGTATGATCGACGCGTGACCTCGCCCGCCCAAACCACCACGGCGTACATCGCACTGGGATCCAACCTCGGCGACCGCCGGGCGTTCATCCAATCCGCTCTCACAATGCTGGATGCCGACGATCGCACGCGCGTCATCAAGAGCAGTCCGCTGCTCGAAACTGCCCCCGTCGGGGGCCCGGCGGGCCAAGGCGCTTTTCTTAACGCCGCTTGCGAACTTCAGACCACCCGTTCGCCTCGCGAATTGCTCGAGTTGCTGCTGGGCATCGAAGTGCAACTCGGCCGCGAGCGCCGGCAGCGATGGGGGCCGCGCACCATCGACCTCGACCTGCTCCTCTATGGCGACGCTGTCGTCGATGAGCCCGGCCTGCACATCCCGCACCCGAGAATGCATGAGCGCCGGTTCGTTCTCGAGCCGCTCGCGATCATTGCAGGCGAGCTGAGCCATCCGACACTGGGACGGACGGTCTCGGAGTTGTGCCGCGAGGCTCGCTGAGCGTCGGTCTCGATGCAGGGGCGCGCGTACCATTGGCCGCACCGCACTCTCGCCGCCTGACTGAACGAGACCGTGACACCTGCCCGCGCCAAATCCGCTATCGGCATAGACAATCTCGACGAGCCGCTGCTGCCGCACATTCGGCGCGACGTGCTGACGCTTCGCGCGGACCAGACGGTCGGTGAGTCTCTCGCAGCGCTGCGCAAGCGGGGAATTGCACAGACGATCATCTATTTCTACGTGCTCGACAGCGACGACCGGCTCGTCGGCGTCGTGCCGACCAGGCAACTGCTGCTCGCAGGTCCGGCGGAACTGGTCTCGGGCATCATGGACGGCAACGTCGTCTCGATCCCTGCATCCGCCAGCGTGCTGACCGCCTGCGAGTTCTTCGCCATGCACCGGTTCCTCGCCTGCCCGGTTGTCGATGACGAAAACCGGCTGCTTGGCGTGGTCGACATCGATCTCTTCACCGACGAAGTCTTTTCGCTGGCCGAGCGGCGCGAGGCCGACGACCTGTTCCAACTCATCGGCGTGCACGTGGCGCTCAGCCGTCGCGGCTCGCCGTGGGCTTCGTTCAGGGACCGCTTCCCGTGGCTGCTGTGCAACATCGCCGGCGGCACGCTCTGCGCTCTTCTGGCGAGTCTGTACGATTCGCTGCTCAACCAGGTCATCACTCTGGCGCTGTTCATTCCGGTGGTCCTTGCGCTCTCTGAAAGCGTGAGCATCCAGTCCATGACCATCACGCTTCAGAACCTGCACGGCGGCCGGCTGGACTGGAGGCGCGCGGGCATCGGCATCGGTCGCGAGTTCCTTGCCGCTTCACTGCTCGGCTCAGCGTGCGGGCTGGCGCTGTTCGTCATCTCGGCGCTGTGGCGCGGCGAGATGATCGTCTCGCTCGTCATCGGCCTGAGCATCGCCGTGGCGATGCTCACGTCCTGCCTCGTGGGCGTGGCGCTGCCGATGGTCATGCGGGCGCTGCGTCAGGATCCGCGGATCGCGTCGGGCCCCATCGTGCTCGCCACGGCCGACCTGGCCACCCTGCTGTTCTATCTCAATCTCGCCGGCCTGCTGCTCTGAGCGAACGGCGGCCACGGCGCGATTCAGTCTTCGGGCGCGTTGCTCGCCACGCGATTGCGGAACTCGTCTGTCAATCGGCGGCAGATCGGGCCGATCACCCCGTCGCCGATGATCGTCTCATCGATCTGCGAAACGGCGATGATCTCGGCCGCGGTGCCAGTGAGGAACACCTCATCGGCCTGCTTGAGTTCATCGAGCCGGAACAGCCGCTCGTCGCACTTGATTTTCAGATCGCTGCACAGCGACCGCACGAACGCGCGCGTCACGCCCTGGAGCAGGCCGGCCGAGTCAGGCGGCGTGGTCACGGTGACCCCGTTGGGGCTGTTCTTGACCATGAAGATGTTGTCGCCGGTGCACTCGGCGACGAACCCTTCGTGGTTGAGCATGATCGCTTCGAGCACGCCTGCGTCGATGGCTTCGATCTTGGCGAGGATGTTGTTGAGGTAGTTGAGACTCTTGATGCTGGGGTCGAGTGCCGCGGGAAGATTGCGCGGCCGGCGGGCAGTGATGACCTTCATGCCGCTTTCGTACAGCGCCGGCGGATACAACTCGATCGAATCAGCGATGATAAAGCAGGTCGGATGCGGGCAGCGGAACGGGTTGAGCCCGAGCGTTCCGACGCCGCGCGTCATCACCACGCGGATGTACGCGTTGCGCAGGCCGTTGGCGCTGAGCGTCTCGCGCATGGCTTCAATCCACTGCTCGTTGGTGTAGGGCGACTTGAGCCGGATCGACTCAGCCGAAGCGAAGAGTCGGTTGATGTGCGATGCGGCCTTGAAGATGCGGCCGTTGTAGGCGCGAATGCCTTCGAAGCAGCCGTCGCCGTAGAGCACGCCATGATCGAAGACGCTCACGACCGCCTGTTCGCGCGGCACCAGGTTTCCATCCATCCAGATCTGCAAGAGTCCGCCCTTTCCTCCTGAGTCCGCCGCCCGAAACCCGGGCTCGCGGTGCGCCGGCAGTATATGCCCTCCAGCCACAATCACCGATTCACCCGGCAGAATCGGGGACATCGCCCTGAAAAACAACGCCTGCCGCGCATGGGCGGCAGGCGGATCGGGTCGCGGGTTCGCGGGAAACTCAGTGAATGCTGCTGAGACGGGCCAGGATCCGGTCGTCGACCTCGGACGTGGCGCATTGCGGCGTGAGCACCCAGGTGAGAATCCTGTTGCTCGATCCACGCGCCAGCCAGACGACGCAGCCGATGTCGGCCAGTTCATCATCGCTGCCCAGCAGCGAACCGACGGCGACCTCGGCGTCGAGCACTTCGTTCTTCTCAATGTCCACGGGACCCACACGGCTGACTTCGGTGCGGATGCGGGCGTCGAGCGTCGCCTCCTGATCGCTGTCTTCGAGTGGCTCGAATCCGAGCGTCGTAAGCACCTGGGCGATCTGCGCCACGCGATCGCGTACTTCGGCGCTGCGCAGATCCGGATGATCGTTGATGATCAGGTAGTGGTCGGGGAGACTTGCAACGGAAGCAGCCAATGCCGCATCGCGCGCCTCGGCCGCCGGCGCTTCGGGCGCGCCGGGGATGCTGACCACCACGCCGTGCGTCGGGCTGATGGAAATGGAGCGATTCCCGTACGCGATTGCATTGTCCACACCGGGGGAAACGGTCACGGTCGCGTTGCGCATCCGGCGTGCTCCGCCCCAGGTGATCATCGAAGCCAGGCCGATCACGCCGAGCACCGCGATGGCGGCGACGACCATCCCGCCGTTGATGCGTTCGGCGGGGTGCTGGTACTGGTGGCGTCGCGCGCGAGCGGTGCGGCGGCGCTCCTGAGCCCGGGCCCGCGCTCGCGAAATCTGTTCAAAGGCGGACTGCCTCGGCGCGTCGCCGAACTGAATCCGCACGCCTTCTGGCCCCGGCGTGGCGGCTGGACCGGCGCCAGCCACGGCTTGATCACCAGTCATATCCTGCCAGGCGCGGCGGACTTCGGAGCGAATCGTGCGCGCCGCCTTGCGGATCTCGTCCTTGGCCTCATACAAGCCGGCCATACCGGCCATCGACACGTTCTGCGGCGTGACTTTGCCGATGCGCCCCGTCCACCAGTTGGCGACCTGCACACCGGGGCGCGCGTACGCAGCGCCAACTTTGGCGGCGCCGACGGCCGCACCCGCGGCCGCACCCGCAGCCGCCCCTGCCGCACCGGCGCCGGGCATGGAGTTGAACGAAGCGAATTGCGGCTCGGGCCGGGGCTCGGCCTGCTGGGCTGAAGCACCGGCAGCCTGCATGCTCGGCAGTTCGATCGGCTTCATGGCCCAGATGTTGGGATGTCGCCGAACCGCCTCGAGATCGCGGAGCATCAGTTCCGCCGATGCGTACCGCTGGTTGTAGTCCGTCATGCCGCGCCGGACGATCCACTTGACCGCGTCCGGGCAGCGGCGCGTCACCGTGCTCAGGCCGCCATGCGAGGGGAAGGTGCCCTCGAAGATGAAGTACATCACGGCGGCGGCGCCGTAGATATCGAACTTGGCGCCGTCCACTTCGTGCACCTTTACGCCCCGCAGCGCCATGCGCACCATCTCGGGATCGCGGAAGTATTCGGTGCCGTGCGTGGTCAGCGTCATGGCCGAGCGCAGCGACGTCACGAGGCCGAGATCGACGACGTGCGCCTGTCCGGCGTGGACGACGATGTTCTCGGGCTTGATGTCCTTGTGCCACAACCCGCCGCGATGGTAGTGATTGAGCGTGGCCACCACGTCGGACATGTAGCCGAGCATCTCGTGCAGATGCCGATCGCCCAGGCCCAGCTCGCCAGAGGCCGCGTGGCACTGGCGGGCGAGCACGCCGAGGTTCTCGCCCGGAACGTAGGGCATGACGTAGAAGAAGCGATCTTCGGTCAGTTCGTGTTCGAGGATCAGCCCGATCTGCCGGGCGCCTTCCAGGGCCCGCGACTCACGAACGATCTGCGGCAGGCTCGACCCGTCGGCGATGGCGAACGACTTGATGACCACGCGGTCGGGGCAATCGCCCATCTGCCGCGCGATGCGTTCGCGCTTGGCCGGAGAAGGTTGGGCGACGTAGAGGCGGCCACCGCTGCCGCCGCCGGGCAATGAGCCGACGATGGTGTATCCGTCGAACTGGCCCGCGCGGCGGCTGGGACGCTCGCGACCCGGAGACTCTGCAACCGCGGCAGGCACGCGCTGTTCGATGCCCTCGAGCATCGAGCCCAGCCCGATGAGGCGAAGCGGGTGACCGATGGCGACGCGATAAACGCACGAGACCATGGTCTTGAGTTCGCGCTGGACGTTGGCGCCGAAGTGAGCGCTCGCCGACCACCGGCCGATGATCACGTTGAGCACGGACAGGGTTGCGAAGACAATGGCGGCGGGAACCGCGCCGATGAAGCGGAAGGTGTCGCGGAACATCCCGCCGATAAAGCGGCCGAGGTGGCCCAGCAGAAAGCCGATGCCTTTGAAGATCGGCACAATCACGAACATGACGATGCCCGTCAAGAGCACCGCGCCCACAAGTGCTGCGATTACTGCCACGATGGGTCCAACTGCGACCATGGCTCCGGCCTCCGCACTGCTCGCTCAGAATCGATCGGTGGTTCGACTCATCGGCGACTGCAGCTGCTGGTGATAGATCTCGCTCAGCGCGTTATCGAAGAGTTCATCATCCTGGTACAGGCCCGCCTCTTCGGCTTCGCGCGCTTCTTCATCGGTAAAACTGAACGTGGCTACGGTCTCCGCCAGCCTCCGCCGCAGACTCTGGCGCACCTTGGCGAGGTGTCGGCTGACCGTCGGCTCGGAGATGCCCAACTGCGAAGAGACGTCCTTGCCGCTCATGCCGTCGAAGACGCGCATGCGGTAGACCTGGAAACTCACAAAGTCAGAATCGCTTTCGACCTTGCGCACCGCCGCCTCGACCTTGGCGCGAAAGACGCTGCGCTCGTAGGTTTCGTCAGCTTCGAGGACGGCGGAGTTGCCCATGAACGATTCGTCGAGGCTGATGCCCCGGCTGCCGCCGCCGCGCTTGAGCGCGCCGCGCCGGTCCATCTCGTCGCCCAGCGTGTGGCGGGCGATGCTCAGCAGCCAGGTGCTGAAGCGCGCCCCGCGGGCCGGGTCGTAGCGGTCGATGGATTTGGACAGGGCGGCCAGCGTTTCCTGGCTCAGGTCGCGCACTGTTTCAGCGCCGACTTTGCCGCGCCCCCACTTGGCCAGCTGCGCCTGCAGTACGGGGCCGAACACTTCCCAGAGTTCGAACCAGGCGGCGTCATCTCCCGAGCGGAGGCGGCGAACGAAGTTGGTCGTCAGCGCATTCATGCCTTCACCGTCCTTGTTCCGCTTTGGGGGGCCGCAGTTTCACAGGCGGCAGTATACCGAACTTTGCCCTATCATCCTGCGGGGCCTTGAGCAACTCCCGCATTATAAGGTGCCACCGATCCTCTCCGCGTCAAATCCGGCCGGCCGGAATGGCCCGTCGCGCGAGTCACACCGCCAGTGGTACGATTGACCGATGCCTGAATCCGCCTCCGCCGACACATTTCGCTCGACCGAACGCGACACCGACCCGCTCCTGCACGGCCTGACCGAGTCCCAGGCCCGGGCGGTGCTTCACACCGAGGGCCCGCTGCTGGTCCTGGCGGCGGCCGGCTCGGGCAAGACGCTGACCATCACCCGCCGGGTGGCGCATCTCATCGCCCAGGGCAATCCGCCGTGGTCGATCCTGGCGCTGACGTTCACAAACAAGGCGGCCACCGAGATGCGCGAGCGCATCGAGCGGCTCATCCCGCCGCAGGCAGGCACGGCCCGAGGGTTGGTGATCAGCACCTTTCACGCCTTCTGCGCCCGGCTTTTGAGGCGCTACGCCGAGCGCGTCGGCCTGAACGCCAACTACACCATCTACGACGCCGGCGACCAGAGGGCGGCGATCAAGGAGGCGCTGGATCGCCTCGATCTGTCGCGGAGCAACTTCCCGCCCGATGCGATGTCGGCGCGCATCAGCAACGCCAAGAACGCGATGCAGCGCGTGCAGGACGTCCGCGCGGCGGGCGGCGATTTCTGGTCCAAGCAGTTCGCCCGCGTTTACGAGGAGTACGAGAAGACATTGCGGCAGAACAACGCAGTGGACTTTGACGACCTGCTCCTGCACATCGCCACACTGCTGCGCGACGATGCCGAGGTGCGAGGGGAACTGCGCAACCGGTTCCGGCATGTCCTCATTGATGAGTATCAGGACACGAACCACGCCCAGTTTCTCATCGCCGACGGCCTCGCCGCCGGCCATCGCCGCATCTGCGTGGTGGGCGACCCAGATCAATGCCTCCTTCCGGACACGCTGGTGGATACCACCGACGGCGAGGCGCCCATACGGTCCATCGTCGAAGGTCAGGAGATTCGCGCCGCCGCCGGCTGGGGCAAGACCGGCCGCTTTCGCGTGGAGAAGGTCCTCAAGCGGCGCTACCGCGGGCCCATCGTCGTGCTCGAGACGGAGGACGGCCGCGAGGTCCGAGGCACACCAAACCACATCGGCTTCGCCCGCGTCAGGCCCAACCCCGACCTTCACTTCACCTATCTCATGTGGAAGCGAGGCCTCGGCTACCGCCTCGGCACCACGCGCGGCGTGCGCGTAAGCAAAGACGGCGAAATCCTCTCAGGCCTGCAGGTTCGCACGAATCAGGAAGTTGCGGACGCCGTCTGGATCGTACGGACCTGCACGAGTTCAGCCGATGCGCGATTCCACGAACACCTCTATTCGGTGCGCTATGGCCTGCCCACACTGGTCTTCTTTGTGCGCGGCCGTCGGATGGATCTCGACCAGACGCACATCGACCGCCTGTACGGCGAGGTTGACACGCATGCCGCAGCGTTGCGCCTGATGCACGACCTGCATCTCGACCTGCGCTACCCGCACCATCGGCCGGGCGCCGTCACACGCCAGGGCTGGGCGCGGCGCCATGTGTTCATGACTCTGTTTGGCGGCGGACGTTGCGGCACCATTCGCGCCTGGCACGAGCATCGCGTGCAACTCGTCACGAGCGATCCCGACATGCGGCAGGTTGCCAGAGAGAATGGCTTGCGTGTGCGCGGTGGCACTCGCGGCACGTGGCGCATCGAGACATCGCGCAAGGACAGCGACGCGGCCCTGCAACTGGCACAGCAGGTCGTGGATCTCCATCCAGACATGGAACTGATCCCCCGGGCCAGGCTCACGGACGGGAAGGCGTTCCAGTTCATGCCGCTCAGTCACATTCATCCGGGAATGATCGTTGCCACGCGCGGACCCGACGGCATAAGAGAGACGGTCGTTGCGCGCGTTCGCTGGGAGGACTACGAGGGAGATGTCTTCGACCTGTCGATTCCCGACACCCGCAATTTCATTGCCGGCGGGATCGTCGTCCACAATTCGATCTACGGATGGCGCGGGGCTGATATTTCCAACATTCTCGAGTTCCAGGAGCACTATCCCGAAGCCGAGGTCGTCAAGCTCGGCGAGAATTTCCGCTCGACCGCGCCCATCCTCCACGTCGCCGACCATCTCATCAAGCACAACGTGAAGCGCAAGGACAAGCCGCTGTTCACCAAGCGGCAGGGCGGCGAGAAACCGATCGTCATGACCTGCATTGACGAGCATCACGAAGCCGAGTTCATCGCCAACTACCTCGATTCGATGAACCGCGAGCACGGCCTGACGTGGAAGGACATGGCGGTGTTCTATCGCACCAACGCCCTGAGCCGCAACATCGAAGCGGCGCTGCGAGAGCGGCAGATCCCGCATGTGCTCGTGCGCGGCACGGCGTTCTACGACCGCAAGGAGATTCGCGATGCGCTCGCGTATCTCCGCGTGATTCTCAATCCCGGCGACAGCGTTTCGCTCAAGCGCATCATCAACGAACCGGCCCGGGGGATCGGAAAGACGACGGTCAACCGCCTCGAACAGTTCGCCGCCGAGCATCAGATCACGCTCGTCGAGGCGATCGGCCGATGCCGCGAGATGGCTGACCTCAATGCGCGGGCCGTCGGCGCGCTCGAGCGCTTCGGCCGGCTCATCGAGTCGTGGCGCGGCGAGAGTTCGTTCATGGGAATGGAAACGGTGGGCGAACTGGCCGAACTCGTCCGCTGCGTCGTGACCGATTCCGGTATGGAGGCCGCCCTGAACGCCGGCAAGAGCGAGGAAGACGCCCAGCGGCTGGACAACCTCAACGAACTCGTCACGGCGGTCGCCGAATTCGAAGAAAAGTTCGCCAGCCAGCAGGCGGCCGGCGCCGACACCATGACTGATCCGTTCGGGTTCGATGTCGAAACGTTCTCAGAAGCAACGCAGGAGCCGCCGCTCATGGCCCGCCTCCGAGCGTATCTCGAACAGGTCGCGCTCGTCTCCGACGTCGAAGCGTTCGATCCGGACGCCGGCGCGGTGACGCTCATGACCCTGCATGCGGCCAAGGGGCTCGAATTCCCCGTCGTGGTCATGATCGGTATCGAGGAAAACCTGCTCCCCCACTCGCGCAGCCGCGAGAGCGATGCCGAACTGGAGGAGGAGCGGCGCCTCGCGTTTGTCGGCATCACCCGCGCCAAGCAGCGCCTCGTGCTCACCCACGCGACGGTGCGTTCATGGCGCGGCCTGCGCGAGCCGACCGTCATGAGCCGGTTCCTCGGCGAGCTTCCCGATGATGGCATCGAATGGCACGGGCGCGAGCAGGCGGCCCGCTACCACGGCGACTTCGAAGCCGAAGCCGAATCCGGCTGGGCCGGGCGGCGCAGCGGCTTTGCATCCCCGAGCGGCCGGCGCGAGCGCAGCGAGTTCGACGATGCGGAAGAAATCCGCAACGTCAAACAGTGGACGCAGCAGCGAGCAAGTGATGACTCCAGCGGCTTCTCCGCCGGCTGCCGCGTCCGCCACCCGCTGTTCGGCGATGGGCAGGTTGAGTCCGTCACCCGCACCGGCCGGCACACCCGTGTGCGCATCCGGTTCCGCGAAGTGGGGACCAAGACGCTCATCGCCGAGTACGCGCGGCTGGAGCGGTTGTCCTGACTCCAGATAGACTTGCCCGTGCCCGAGATCGTTCTGACCACTCTCAACGCCCGCTATGCCCACGCTTCGTTCGGGCTGCGGTACCTCATGGCGAACCTGGGCGAGCTGCGGGACCGTGCGGCCCTGCTCGAATTCGATATCAGCCAGCGCATCACCGATATTCTCGAAGCGATTCTCCACGAGCAGCCGCGCATCGTCGGCATCGGCGTGTACATCTGGAATGCGGCCGAGTCGCTCCAACTGGTTGCCGATCTCAAGCGGGCCGCGCCGGACGTCACCGTCATTCTCGGCGGCCCGGAAGTCAGTTACGAAACCGAGCTGCAGCCCATCGTCGCGCTGGCCGACTACACCATCACCGGCGAGGCGGATCTGGCCTTCGCCGCGCTGTGCCGGCGGCTGCTCGGCGGGCAGCGGCCGCTTCTCAAGGTGATCGCCGCGGATCTGCCCGAGTTCGACGGGCTCCAACTGCCTTACGACCTTTACGACGATCGCGACATCGCGCATCGCGTTATCTACGTCGAAGCGAGCCGCGGCTGCCCGTTCAAGTGCGAGTTCTGCCTCTCATCGCTCGACGTGCCGCTGCGCCAGGCGCCGCTCGATCCATTTCTGCAGGCGATGCAGTCGCTGCTCGATCGCGGCGTGCGGCAGTTCAAGTTTGTCGATCGCACGTTCAATCTCAACCTCAAGGTGAGCCGGGCGATTCTCGAGTTCTTTCTGGCGCGATACGAACCCGGGCTGTTCCTGCACTTCGAGATGATTCCCGACCGGCTGCCCGAGGCGCTGCGCGAGCCGATCCGCGCCTTCCCGCCGGGCGCGCTGCAGTTTGAAGTCGGCATCCAGACGCTCAACCCGGCGGTCGAAGAACTCATCAGCCGCCGCCAGGAACACGACCGCATCGCCGACAATCTCGCCTTTCTGCGCGACCAAACCGGCGTGCACGTGCATGCTGATCTCATCGTCGGCCTGCCGGGCGAAGACGTGGAGAGTTTCGCGGCCGGGCTCGATCAACTCGTCGCCATGCGGCCGCAGGAGATCCAGGTCGGCATTCTCAAAAGGCTGCGCGGCACGCCGATCGTGCGACACGACCAGCAGTGGCAGATGGTCTACAGCGCTGCGCCGCCCTACGAAGTCCTGCAGACCAAACTGATCGACTTCGACACCATGCAGCGCCTGCGGCGCTTCGCGCGCTACTGGGACCTCGTGGCCAACAGCGGCAACTTCGTGGAGACCCTGCCGCTCATCTGGGGTGAGGGCAGCCCGTTCGCCGCCTTCATGTCGCTCAGCGAGGCGATGCACGCGGCCGAGGGCCGGGCCCACGGCATCTCACTCCATCGACTCGTCGAACTCGTCTGGTCATTCCTCATCGACGCGCGGGGCCTGAATCCTGCGGAACTGGCGCCGAAACTGTGGCGCGATTATGCCCGCGGTGGGCGGTCCGATGTACCCCTCGTGCTGCGAGCGCATCTGAGCGAGGAAGACCGCCGCGCCGTGACGCGGCCGAGTGTCGAAGCGCCCGCACGGCAGGCCCGGCACTTCGTGGCGCGGCAGGCTCGATAGGTCGCGCTTGCCGGCCCCGTATTGGAAGGCAGGTTTACCGCAGAGACTGCCGAGTCGCTGAGAGATTCATGCACTGACACTGACTCAGATCGGGTCTGTTTTTCTCAGCGCTCTTCGCTCGACCCTGAGTCGCTCGGGACCGAAGGCCTGCGATCTCTGCGGGTTGATACTTCTGGTCGATCGCCCGCAACACCCGCCCACAAAAACACACCGGCCCGGGAACGAGTCCCGGGCAGTGTGTTCGACGGAGACGGATCGGATCAGGCGACGGAGTCTCGCCGGATGATCGGCCGGAGGGGTATACCGGCCGGTTGCGGGTCAGTTGCCACCCTGCGGAAGAGCAGCCACGGTTTCACCGGCGTCGTCGGCTGGGGCCGGGTCAGGCGTCGATTCATCG
Organism: Planctomycetota bacterium; assembly: GCA_963205185.1. Classification (GTDB taxonomy): domain Bacteria; phylum Planctomycetota; class Phycisphaerae; order Phycisphaerales; family UBA5793; genus UBA5793. The sequence goes on from CAUJHZ010000076.1 coordinate 211,157, forward strand.
ACCACGATGGGGGCGACGGGGAAGGCGGCTTTCGTCGCCGACTGCGTGATCGAGAAGGGGTCGGCCTTGATGTTCTCGAGGGCGATGCGGCCCAGGGCCTCCTTTTCGTAGTCCCGCTCGACCGCCCGCTTGCTCAGGGCTTCGAGCACCGCCGCCTGCTCGCTCTGCACGGCAGACAGGCGGTTCACGATCTGGTCCAGATTGCAGACGTTCCAGCGGTCGCTGTCCGTCAGCATTTCCTCGCGCTCCTCGAGCGACTTCGTAATCGACTCGTTGCGCTCGATCGAGGCGATCTGCCGTTCGATCTGGGCCGTCTTGGCCTGGAACTGAGCGTATTCATTCTGCAGTTCATCCAGCTGGGCCGTCATGCGGTCGCGCTGGCCGAGCAGGAGTTTGAGGTCGCGCTCATTCACGGCGAGGCGTTCGCTGTAGTTCATGGCGGTCTGCTGAATCGTCGCGGCTTTGGAGTAGGCCTGCTCGACGCTCAGGTGCTGGCCTTGGAATTTCACGAGCACCGGGCGGTCGCCGTACGACGCCTGCTGCACGTAGCTGGCCTTGTCCACCAGGCTGCGCAGCGATGCGAGGTCCGACTGGCCGGTGGCGATCATCCGCTCGGCCACGTCGCGGTCGCGCTGCACCGCGCCGATTTCGGCGTCGATCTCAGCGAGGTTGCGGATCGTCTCGCGGATCTTCTCCGGGTATTCCTTCTGCAACTGCTTGAGTTGGTAGCGGATCAGCGTGGGATCCTCGACATTGCTGTCGAACCACGAGATGAAGTGGTGCTGGATCTGGGCTGCCCCAGCCATGACGCGCTGAGGACCGACCAGCAGAGTCAATCCGCCGACCGCCAGACCCCCGATGAGAGCCGTTCGAAAGATGGTTTTGCCGATGTACATGGCTTGATCCTTTCCCACTGCTGACGAGGCGTGGATGAGTACGTTTGGTCGTCAGCAAGTTGTTGGGCGGCCGGGGAACAGGATTTCAGGGCGGGCTGGGGATTTTTCGCGGCGGGCCCGACCGGCCCCAGACCGCCGCCGCCATGGCCGTTTCCGGGCTGAAAAACGGCGTTCCGCCGCCTCGCCCGACCCGCCAGCGGGACGCGATCTTCCTCAACTGCAACGGCCAGGAGCCCGCCACGCACACCCGCGACGCCGGCCAGGCGATTGATCTGGCCCGATCGGCGATCGACCGTCAGAACTACGGACCATCACTCTCCACAACAATGTCGGTGAACTCATGCCTGCCCGACCAGTAGGACGTCGAGTCGATATCGGCAAGCGCGCCGGCGGGATCGCCTTCGATGACGAGGGTCCAGCGGTGGACCGTTGGTATCGCTGGTGGAGTCGGTTGGCTCGTGATGGTCACAGGCACTTGCCAGGGCGGGGAGGCAACGGGCGAGATGTATTGAGAAGGATCCCAGATGCCGGCAGGCCGGTCCGGTGGAATCCATGTTCCCGATCCGCTGCCACCCTGCTCGCCGTCGCAGTACAGCGTAAGCGTGATGGCAAACGTCGCAGAGCCGAGCGCCATGCCGAACTTCGGATCGGCGTCCATGTCAAACCAAACCTCCGCCTCTCCAGAGGGCAGCTGCCTCAGTCGGGGGTTGAGCGTCGCAATCAACTCGGCAGGAAGTTCGCACGCTGTAAGCCCATGATCGCTCGAGGCCGATACGGTCGTGATCACTTGCGTCTGGCGACCAATCTCCTCCCAAGTGCTCGCGGGATAGTGGTAGCGCTCCATAATGAACTCGTATTCCACCGGACCAACCTGCTCGGCAACGCCAATCGATCGACTTGACGGTACGAAAAGAATCGAGTCGATGGTCCGGTGAGACTCGACGTCGTCCTGAAAGCCGGGAGTGAGGGCATGCGCGGTCAACCGGTAGCCGTCATTGAAAATCGCGAGTTGCGGATGGAAGCGCGCCGTGACCGTCGTGCCCAGGGTCCATGCACTGCGTGTCTCCACGTGGACATACCACGAATCCTCGAGTCGCCGCATCTGCTGATCGGTGAGCAGTCCCCTTTCGTAGGCTGACCGCAGAATGCCTACGGCGGGGACTTGCCAGTCCGGGGCTCCGAGTTGCGGACCGTACTTGACGCGCAACGCCTTGCGTACGAGCCAGAGTTCCTGCCAGTGCATCACTCCATCGCCGGCGGACTGCAGCACAGGCACCCTTGGGAGGAATCGAAGCTCCGCTCGGTAGCCCAGTTCGCCGAGCAAGGGTGACCGGGGACCAAACGGAAGGCCCGGGTCTGGCTCCTCCGGAGCCAAGAGCGCAATCAGCACCGTCGTCGGCACGGCGGCGATCCAGCCTCGCTTCTGGATCGCTTCGACGCGATAAACGAGATGCGATGCCGTCAGCAGCGCGAACACCATCATCGAGTGCAGCAAGGCGCGGCGGAAGCGGATCAATCGCATCGGTCGAGAGGTGTCATGCCCGCACTCGGGGCAGCGCGAAGCGGCGCCGCCGCGCAGGTCATAGCCGCAGGACTCGCAGTAACGCCGGTAGCGCCGACGCCGCCACACCCGCCGGCCAACAAACCACCCCGCCCAGCCCAGTGCAGCGCCGAACAGGAACCAGGATGTGATGAGCCACATCACTTGCCGCTCTCCACGCGCTCGACGGGGATGTTCCTGAACTCGTATCTGCCCGACCAGTAGGACGTCGAGTCGATGTCGGCAAGAGCGCCGGCCGGATCGCCTTCGATGACGAGGGTCCAGCGGTGGACCATCGGTATCGCTGGTGGAGTCGGTTGGCTCGTGATGGTCACAGGCACTTGCCAGGGCGGTGAGGCAACCGGCGAGATGTATTGAGAAGGATCCCAGATGCCGGCAGGCCGGTCCGGTGGAATCCATGTTCCTGATCCGCTGCCAACCTGCTCGCCGTCGCAGTACAGCGTGATCGTGATGGCAAACGTCGCAGAGCCGAGCGCCATGCCGAACTTCGGGTCGGCCCCCATGTCAAACCAGACCTCCGCCCTTCCAGAGGGCAGGTTCTTCAGTCGAGGACTGAGCGTCGCAATCAACTCAGCGGGAACTTCCCGTGCTTGAAGCCCATGATCGCTCGAGGCCGATACGGTCGTGATCACTTGCTTCTGGCGACCAATCTCCTCCCAAGTGTTCGCGGAGTCGTGGTAGCGCTCCATAATGAACTCGTATTCCACCGCACCGGTCTGCTCGGCAATGCCGATCGATCGGCTTGACGGTAAGGGGATAACTGAGTCGATGATCCGGTACGACTCGACGTAGCGCTGAAAGTCGGGAGTGAGGGCATGCGCGGTCAGCCGGTAGCCGTCATTGAAAATCGCGAGTTGCGGGTGGAAACGCGCCGTGACCATCGCACCGAGGGGCCACGCACTGCGTGTCTCCACGTGCACATACCACGAATCCTGGAGTTGGCGCATCTGCTGATCGGTGAGCAGCCCCCTTTCGTAGGCTGACCGCAGAATGCCTACGGCGGGGACTTGCCAGTCCGGGACTCCGAGTTCCGGACCGTACTTCAGGCGAAAGGCCTTGCGTACGAGCCAGAGTTCCTGCCAGTGCATCACTCCATCGCCGGCGGACTGCAGCACAGGCGCCCTCAGGAGGAACAGAAGATCCGTTCGGTAGCCCAGTTCGACGAGCAAGGGTGACGCGGGACCAAACGGCAGACCCGGGTCTGGCTCCTCCGGCGCAACGAGCGCAATCAGCACCGTCGTGGGCACGGCGGCGATCCAGCCTCGCTTCTGGATCGCCTCGACACGATACACGAGATGCGAAGCGGTCAGCAGCGCGACGACGACTATCGTGTGCAGCAAGGCGCGGCGGAAGCGGATCAATCGCATCGGTCGAGAGGTGTCATGCCCGCACTCGGTGCAGCGCGGAGCGGCGCCGCCGCGCAAGTCATAGCCGCAGGACTCGCAGTAAAGCCGGTAGCGCCGACGCCGCCACACCCGCCGGCCAACAAACCACCCCGCCCAGGCCAGTGCAGCGCCGAACAGCAACCAGGATGTGATGAGCCAGAGCACCATCGCATTGTCCGCTCAGCGGGCTTCGGGGCAACTGGCCGCGTCGTAACAACCGCGCCAGCTCGGCACGGGCGCGCAGCGATCCTCGGCTCCTGACGGTCACAGGTCGCCGGGGCGGCTCTATTTTTCGGACTTTCTCATCCGTTTCGGCTGGTTTTTCCCCGGCGGACAACAGCGGGCACACTTACCGGACCTCAAATCCGACAACTTGTAGGATTTTTTTCAGATTTGTGCTACTACAACCTGTCGGACTCCGTATAACTCCACCGAATCCACCGCGACCTGCATCCGGAGACCGGCCGAGATGGTTGAACCGAGCAAGCCAATCAGTGATGCGGAACTCGAAGTCCTCAAGCAGTTGTGGGACAGCCCCGGCGGCGCCACCGTCCGCGCCCTGCACGAGTCGCTCCGCGCGGCCGGTCGCGACTGGGCCTACACCACCGTGCAGACGCTGCTGCAGCGCCTCGAGGAAAAGGGCTGCATCCGCAAGGACTCCTCCGAGCGGGCCCACATCTTCAAGGCCGCGGTCTCGCGCGAAGACCTGCTGGGCAGCCAGCTCGATGACCTCATGCAGCGGCTGTGCGAGGGCCAGGCCTCTCCCCTGCTGCTTTCGCTCGTCCAGCGGCGCTCGCTGTCGTCGCAGGACATCAGCGAACTGCGCCACCTGCTCAAACAGATGGAGCACGAGTCGCCGCGCGATGAGGCGGCCGCGCCGCCTCCGCTGAGCCGCTCGCGCAAGCGGCGGCGGCGCGGCGGGCGCGATGAGCCGCGCGCCTGAACGCACCAGCATTCACACGTCGGGGTGGGAGTCATGCAAGAGAGAGCGGAGTCGAGCCATGCTTGAGTGGATTGTTGAAAACACAGTGATGGCGCTGGTGCTGGCGGCGGGTGTGTGCATCGCGTGCCGCTTCTTCAAAGCCCGGCCGGCGGTGTGCCACTTCCTCTGGGTGCTCGTGCTCGTGCGGCTGGTCGCGCCGCCGGTTTCGATCACGCACTGGCCGCCCGGGCCGATGCGCGAGCGCGTCGCCGGCTTCGTCGATTCGCATTCATCGCAGATCGCGTCTCAATTCGCACACTACCTGTCTCTTTCGGGAGGAGCGCTGCGTGCTGACAACCGCTCCGTCAGCGCAGGTTCCGCAGCGCCGGTTCAACCCAACCCCATTGAACCGGCGCTGCTCCCGGAAGAACAGACCGCACCGGCTGGGCAAACCGCTTCGACCCGACTTGAGGGCGAAACCACATCGACCGGGCCGGCGTCGCGCCTGACCCCGTCCGCACAGCCTTCGCCGCCGGAAAAGTCCAACGCCTCCCAATACGCCACCAGCACCTGGAGCAGCGCTCCCGAGGCGCCAGCGCCTCGATCAGACAGCGCTGAGCCTGGCGAGCCGATGGCGTCTGAGATGACGCTCGCGGAAATGAAGCGCGAGCAGGTCGCCTGGAAGGAACTCTACGCAGATAAGAAGATGCTCCACGCCGCGGCCGGCGATGCGGAGAACGCACTTGGCCTGTCGCCCTCGGCCGCGCGCTCACTGCGCGCCGCAGGTTTCGTTCTGGTGGCGCTCTGGGTTCTGGGCGCGCTGATCGCGCTCGCAGTTCACGTTCGCCGCATTGCCCGCTTTCACGCGGCCGTACAGCAAGCGCCGATGGCGCCGCCGTGGCTGGCAGGCCGCGTCGATCGCCTCGCGGATGATCTTGGCCTTGCGACGCCGGCTGTGCGCCTGATGCGCGGCCTGAGTTCGCCCGTGATCTGGGGATTCGGCGCGCCCACGCTGCTCTGGCCGGCCGATGAGGCCGCGCTGGTGCGGCGCGATGCGCAGCGCTGCGATGGCATCATCGTCCACGAATTGGCGCACCTGCGCCGCCGCGACCACTGGCTGGCGTGGTTCGAGATCTTCGCGGTCTCGCTGCTCTGGTGGCATCCGCTGGCGCATGTCGCCTGCCGCCGGCTGCACGAATACGCCGACCTCGCGTGCGACTCCTGGGTCGTGTCGATGCTTCCGACGCACCGCGGCCTCTACGCCGCGTCGATCGTGGACCTGATTGAACAACTTTCGACGGCTCCCCGGGCAGCATTGGCGCTGGGGGTGGGGACTTCGTCACGTCGCTCCCTGGTTGAAAGGAGACTGATCATGATCGTGAAAGAACGGACGGTATGTCGGCTGTCGCCCGCGGCGGCCCTGGCCGCGCTACTGGGCGTGGCGGCGCTGGTGCCTTCGTGGGCCGGCGGCGCCACGGGCTGGCTCGCGCCCCCGGCCGAGGTCAGCCTCGACCCGGCCATCGCGCCGCAGCACACCGATGCCATCCGCGAGGCGATCCTCAAGCGCCGGGCCGAGACCTATTACAACAGCAAGGACTGGCAGCGCGCTGCCGGCGCTTACGAGTCCATCCTGCAGGCCGAGCCGAACAATGCCCACGCCGCGAACCGCCTGTCCTACTGCCTCATCGGCTTGGGCGAACTGGAGCGCGCCCAGCGCCTGCTTGAGCAGCAGATCGAGAAGGGCCGCGAGCCGGCGATCTCGCACTACAACCTCGCGTGCGTGCTCGCGCGGCGAGGGCAGAGCGACGCGGCCTTCGAACAACTCACCGCCGCCGTCAAATACGGCTTTGACCAGCTCGAACTCGTCAATACCGATACCGATCTCGACGCGCTGCGCGATGATGACCGCTTCCGCGCCCTGGCCGGCGATGTGAACTTCGTCGATTCGCTTCAGAAGCAGGGCCAGCAGGCCATCAACGACGAAGACTGGGCAGGCGCGGCGGTCCACTTCGGCAAACTTGCCAGACTTGCGCCCAATGACGGCCAGGCGCAGCACATGCTCAGTTACGCCAGCATCCTCGCCAGCCGCGACGCCGGCAGCGATGCGAAGCGCGATGAGTACCTCGCTGCGGCGCGGGCGGCGCAGGCGAGGCAGATCGAACTCGGACATCTTCCCGGCGTGGGGCACTACAACGCCGCATGCGTGGATGCGATCCAGGGCCGCGTCGATTCCGGCCTGGATCACCTTGCCGCGTCGATCGATCTTGGTTTCCGCAATTTCGAATTGATGCGCGAAGACCCCGATCTCGATGGCCTTCGAGGCAGCGGACGATTCGACGATCTTCTTGCTTCAGTCGAGAATGCGCCGGAGCCGAAACAGGAGATCGCAGATGCGATCGACGCCGGCGACCATCAGCGCGCTGCGGAACTGCTCGCCACCGCCGACAAGATGCTCGATTCGGCCGGTGACCTGTCCTGGTCGCTCGGCTACGCCCAGTTCGGCGATGGCGAGTATGCGCAGGCGGAGGAGTCCTTCGTTCGCGCTCTGCAGCGCGGCCACGACGCCGGCGATGCGGTCTACAACCTCGCATGCTGCCAGGCCCGGCAGGGTCGCACCGCAGCGGCGCTGGGCTACCTTGAAGCGGCCGTACAAGCGGGATACCTCGACGCCGAACACATGGAGGGCGATGAAGATCTCGCCTCCCTCCGCGGCGAGAAGCGCTTCCAAGACATCATCAACCTCGCCAACGATTCGCGCGTGCTGCAGAACTTCGGCGCTGCGGACTGGAACCACCTGCTGAGCCAGTCTGAGAAGCAGATCGCCAAGGACTCGACCAACGGAGGCGCGCACCTGCGGCAGGGATGGGCTCTGCTTCGCCTCGGCCGGTATGAAGAGGCACGCGCATCCTTCGCGCGGCAAAGCGAACTCGGCTTTGCCCCGTCGATCGGCTCGTACAACATCGCCTGTTGCGAGACGGCGCTGGGCCGGCACGACCGCGCCATCGAAATCCTCGCCCAGCTCGCGACGCAGGACCACGGCGGGATCCTCAACGCCGAGTTCGTGAATACCGACCCGGACCTCAAGGCGCTCCGCAACCATCCGCGCTTCAAGGAGATCGTCGCCGCGTTTGAAAAGCACGACGAGCAGATGGACAAGACGGTGCGCGTCGAGAGCCACGACGGCTCGCACGAGGTGAACTGGGAGGTGCCGAAGGAAGCGGAGCACGACGAGCCGGCCCGCTGAAACCGCATCCATGCCTGCACGCAGGTCCGCCACCGCCCCCGGCCGGACCTGCTGATGGAGGAGAGAGAAACCGGGCGCCGCGCGGCGCCCGGTTCTTTTCTGCGCGTAATCGCAGCGCGCGTGGCATCCAATGAGAAACGATTGTCCAAAGCCGCCCGGCACAAGCATGCGAAGCGCAAGGCCATGCCGCGCCGGAAGGTTGCGCATGGTGCGCAAGATCACTTCGTGTGCGTACCGCGAGCACGCACCCAGCACCGCCTCCCCACAGGCACTCCTCGTCTCGGCCTGCGGCCTCGTCGCATCGCGAAGCGCAGCGCCCGCACGAGCCGCGCCTGTCAGGAAGCGGCGCTCGCCGATCACCAGTCTTCGTAGGACGCTCGCCGTTCCGTTCAGACGAGCTCTTCAGGTTGGCTCATAACCGTTACGCCGCACTCCGGGCATCGCTCGTGCTTCAATCCGCGCAAGTCGTAGCCGCACTGGCGGCAGGCGTTGGGCGGCGGCGGATATTCGGGCAGGAGCCGGTCCACGAGCGGAACCATGATGATGAACGTCACGATCGTGCCGAGGCTCGCGGCGCTATCGGCCACGGTCTGCCACAGGACGACGCCCAGCACGATCGGCGGCAGGTAAACCACGCACCACACGAGCCACGCCGCGCGATAGCGCATCATCTCGCAGGTCCACGGCAGAAAGGCGATGCCCACCAGCGGCGCGCCGCACGGCCCGCCGACGAAGAGCAGCAGCGAGCCGAAGATGTTCGCCAGAAGAATGAACGCCGTGCTCGAATACCGCGGCGGGTCGCTGACGTTCATGGGGATCGCGACTCTCCCGCGCAGAATGCCTGATCACCCCTGCGGCGCGTAGAACCGCGAGCCGAGGATGCGGACTTTCTCATTGCTGCTGCGGGTCCTGGGCAGCATCGGCTGGGCGAAGTAGATGGCGCCGCCGATCACGATGTTCATCGCCAGCATCCACCACCACTGCGTCAGGCCGAGGTACACGAGCACCGAAGTGCCCACCAGCAGCAGCGCCGAGAGCGGAATGAGCATCCGCCACGCCAGGTTCATGAGCTGGTCATAGCGGAAACGCGGCAGCGTCCAGCGCACCACGATCATGAAGGTGATGAGCAGCCCCACCTTGGCGGCGAAGGCGATCACCTTGAGCAGCACCGCGATCAACCCGCCCGCCACCGGCTGCGGGATGAAGGGCAGCAGATGCCAACCGCCAAGAAACAGCACGGCAAAGATCGCGCTGCTCGTGATCATGTGACCGTACTCGGCGAAGAAGAACAGGGCCCACTTCATCGCGGCGTATTCGGTGTGGTACCCGCCGACGAGTTCCTGCTCGGCCTCGGCAAGATCGAAAGGCGAGCGGTTCGCCTCGGCGAGCATGGCGACGAAACAGATCACCGCCGCGAGAGGATGCGCAATGAGAAACCACGCCCCCGCGCTCTGTGATTCGATGATCGCATCGGGTCGCAGCGAGCCGGTGCTGAGCAGCACGATGAGGATCGCCACGCCCAGGGGGATCTCGTAACTGATCATCTGCGCGCCGGCGCGCAGGCCGCCGAGGAACGCGTACTTGCTGTTGGACGCCCAGCCGCCGAGCACCACGCCGTAGACGCCGATGCTGGCCGTGGCGATGACGTACACGATGCCGACGCTGACATTGCCGGCGGCGGCGACATGCACGCGAGCCGGCTCGATGACCGCCCCGCCGATGATCGGCAGCCAGCCCCAGAGCGTCATTCCCGGGAAATTCCACTGGCCACCCCACGGCACGATGGCCCAGCCGATCAGCGCCGGGATGATGATGAACGCCGGGGCGAGGATGAACAGCCTGCGGTCCACCTGGCCGGGGTTGAAGTCTTCCTTGAAGAAGAGTTTGACGCCGTCGGCCAGGGGCTGGAGCAGCCCGGCGGGGCCGACGCGGTTGGGCCCGATGCGATCCTGAATCCACGAGACGACCTTGCGCTCCCACAGGATGAGGTACGCAATGACGCCCTGGATCGCGCCGAAGACGACGAGACAGACGATGACGCTGACGAACACCTGGGCCGGAATCGAATCGATGTGCGGCATGGAGGGGCAATCCTAACCGCCGGCCGCCCCGTCTCAACTGAGGCGAAATCCGCCATTGCGCGCCCGGCGACCGACAGTCTATTGCACGCTCCGGTCCACCATGCCTGCAATCGTCTTCACTTTCTCGGCCTGGGAAGCCGGCACGACGAGCGTCGCGTCGGCGGTGCGGACGATGATCAGATTCTCGCAGCCGATTGCGGCGATCGTGTGCGTGGGGTCGTCGCTCAGGGCGGTCACGCCGCGCGAGTCGATGGTGCGGAGCAGCGCGTTGGTGCGGTTGCCGCGTTCGTCAGCGGGCAAGATCTGAGCCAAGGCGGGCCAGGAGCCGATGTCGAGCCAGCTCACATCGAGCGGCACGGCGCAGACCGGCGCGCCCGGCTCGCGCGACAGCGGCTCCATAACGCCGAAGTCCACGCTCGTGCGCGGCAGCGTTGGATACACGCGCTCGAGCACCTCGGCCTGCTGCGGCGTTCCCCAGGCGCGGCCGATCTCGGCCACGCCCGCGGCGATCTGGGGCTGATGGCGACCGAGCGCGTCCAGAAAGCCGCGGGCCGAGAAGACAAACATCCCGCTGTTCCAGCCATAGCGACCGGACTCGATGAAGGTGCAGGCCCGCTGCTCATCGGGCTTCTCGGTAAACGAGGTCACGCGGCACGCAGGGGCAAAGCCATCGATGACCTCGCCCTGCTCGATGTATCCGTAGCCCGTCGCGGGGTAGGTTGGCGTGATGGCGAAAACAACCGCCCGCTGCGGCTGCGCCTCCACCAGCGCCAGGCCGAGTTCGAAGGTGCGCGCGAAGCGGTCGATGGGCTCGATGAGATGGTCCGCCGTCAGAACGCCAAAGACTGCGTCGGGGTCGCGCGTTGAAAGCACCGCAGCACTGAGTGCGATGGCCGCGCAGGTGTCGCGCCCCTGCGGCTCGCCGATGTAGTGCGCCGCGTCGGTGAGGCCCGCATCGAGCACGGCTGCGCGCATCGACTCGCCGGCGCAGATGTAAAGCCGGTCTGAATCGACCAGGGCTTCACCGCGGCGCACGGTAAGTTCGAGCAGACTGCGGCCGCTGACCAGCGGGAGCAGTTGCTTGGGTCGATCGGTTCGGCTCATGGGCCACAGCCGCGTGCCCGATCCGCCCGCAATGATGACGACGTGGCGCATCAGTGACTCACAACTCCGTCAGGTCGCCTTCCTGATCGATCTTTTCATCTTCATAGGGCGCGGTAAAGCGGCGGTAGAACTCCTGCTGCACGCAGTTGAGCAGGCCGACCACTTCGTTGTGATCGGCGTACCGCATCGATTCGCCGTACACCCGATTAATGAGCAGGCTGATGATGTAGTTCATATGCCCCGGCCGCGTCATGCGGTCCTGAGGCACGAGTCGGGCCAGTTCTTCGATGGCGCTCTGGTAGCGGGCGCGGTCTGTTCGAGCGATGTAGGGCACCGGGTCTCTCCTCTGCTTGCTTCAGCCCGACTTGATTCGAAACGCCGCGGTCACCAGCGCCTGGGCGTCGGCGATCTCCGGCTCCAGCGTCAGGGCGCGATCGATCCACTGCACGGCCAGGTGGCGCGGCTCGCCGAGGCGGGTCAGAACGGCCAGCGCATCGTGCGCGATGGCGCTGCGGCCCGCGTCCTTCACCTCGGCCGTCGAAGCCGGCGCGCCGCCGGCCAGCAGCGGCCGCACCTTCTCATGCAATTCGGCAACGATGGTCTCGGCGCTCTTGCGGCCGATCTCGGGCAAGGTCTTGAGGGTGTCGAGGTCGCGCGCTGCAATCGCCGCAACGATGGTCCGCGTCGGAAGAGCCATGGCCCGCAGCGCCTTGCGGTTGCCAATGCCCTTGACCATGATGAACAACTCGAAGAACTCCCGGTCAAGAGGCGACGTGAAGCCGATCAGCCGGGGCAGCATGGTGGTCCCCTGTCCCTGGGCTTCGAGGTAGTGGAACGTGTCGAAGGACGCCGTCTGGCCGATTCGGCCGTGCAGGCTCTGCAGGTCGGACGCCGGAACGAACAGCTCGTAGATCATCGTGCCGACGCGCAGGCGCACGCACGGGCCCTCAACGGCGACGATCTCTCCTTCAATGCCGACGATCATGTGCCGACATCGTAGGGCGGGCAGGACTCGTTTCGCCGGATCCAGTTCGCGGCGTCTCAAGCGAATCGTCGGCATTCACCTCGCTGGTCGGCCAGCCCGACATCGACGCGATGCGGTCGCGGATCTGCCGCGTGATTTCGGCCGCGTCAGTGACGCCATCAAAGCGCATGACCGGGCCGAACTCGACGCGGGCCCGGCCGCGCGTGTAGAGGCTGGCCATGGCAGCGTCAACCTTGGGAGTGCCGCTGATCCAGACGGGCACGACGGAAGCACCGGTCCGGGCCACGAGGAAGCCGACTCCGCTGTGGAACCGCCGGAGCGTCTCAGGCGGCCGCTCGATACCGCCTTCGGGGAAGATGCCGATCACTCCGCCCCCACGAAGGTGGCGCAGCGCTTCGCGCGTTGAGGCGAGGTCCCGGCCATCGCGCTCGACGAGGATGATGCGGCCGTAGCGGGTGAACCAGTCCACCGCGCCGCGATTCATTTCGCGCATCATCATCCAGCGAACCTCGAACGGGCAGCCGGCCTGAATGAGGATCGGGTCCGCAGCGCCGGTGTGGTTGGAGACGATCAGCAGCGGGCGATCGGCCGCCGGCAGCGATTCTGCTCCGTCGTACCGGGTCCGGTGCACGACCCGCGCGAAGAGCCGAAACACGATCCAGACAAGCAGGCCCGACCAGGTCGGCCTGGGGCCGGCCCGCCGCAGCGTATCGAGTCGATGGGCGGCGCCGACGCTCAGCGCGATGAACAGGAGAGCCAGCACCACCGCCAGTTCGGGACGCATCACAAGCAGAGAATCGGCAGCCGCCGGCGGAAGTCAACACCTCCGGGCTGCAATCGCGGCCCGACGCGGCGAATACCGCCAGATCGGGCCGATGGGCGCATCCGGAGGAAGGGCGGCGCCTGCGGGAGTCCGCCCGATTCAGATCGCTCCGGTGCATGGTGCACCGTTTCCTTCGCGGACCCGGGTCGTCGCGTGACGATTCGGGTCCATTTTTCTGCGCACGATCCGCCCCGGAGGATTACGATCACTTGAGCCTTTCGGGCTGCGCGACTAACCTGTCGGAGTTTAGAGCCATTTCATCGGACCCCGCCATGCGTACGGCCCGTCCCATGCCTGCAACGCCCCCCAACAGGGAGACTCATGCCGCGGCGCTCTGATATCCGCACGATCCTCATCATCGGCTCCGGTCCCATCGTGATCGGACAGGGTTGCGAATTTGACTATTCAGGAACGCAGGCGTGCAAAGCCCTCAAGGAAGAGGGCTATCGCGTCGTGCTGGTCAATTCCAACCCCGCAACCATCATGACCGACCCGGGCTTCTCGGATCGGACCTACATCGAGCCGATCACCCCCGAAGCAGTCCGCAAGATCATCGCCCACGAAAAGCGCCTGGGGAACCCCATCGACGCCCTGCTGCCCACCCTTGGCGGGCAGACCGCCCTGAACTGCGCCTGCGCCCTCTACGACAACGGCACGCTTGAAGAGTTCGGGGTCGAAATGATCGGCGCCACCCGGGAAGTGATTCACCGCGCCGAGGACCGCGAGCAGTTCCGCCGCACCATCGAATCCATCGGCCTCGAGCAGGCCCGGGCCCGCACGGTCACCGACATGGACCAGGCCCGCGAGTTCATGGCCGAGGTCGGCCTGCCGGCGATCATCCGCCCCGCCTTTACCCTCGGCGGCAGCGGCGGCGGCATCGCGTACAACGTGGATGAGTTCGAAGAAATCGTCCGCCGCGGCCTGGACGCCTCGCCCATCGGGCAGGTGCTCATCGACGAATCCCTGCTGGGCTGGAAGGAATTCGAACTCGAAGTCGTCCGCGACAAAGCTGACAACGTCGTCATCGTCTGCGGCATCGAGAACATCGATCCCATGGGCGTGCACACCGGCGATTCGATCACCGTCGCGCCGATTCTGACGCTCACTGACAAGGAATACCAGCGGATGCGCGATGCGGCCATCGCCATCATCCGCGCCATCGGCGTCGAAACGGGCGGCTCGAACATCCAGTTCGCCACCAATCCGCAGACCGGCCGCATGATCGTCGTCGAGATGAACCCGCGCGTGTCGCGTTCCTCGGCACTGGCGTCCAAGGCCACGGGCTTTCCCATCGCGCGCATCGCCACCAAACTCGCCATCGGCTACACCCTCGACGAGCTGCGCAACGACATCACCGGCACGACGAGCGCGTGCTTCGAGCCGACGATCGACTACATCGTCACGAAGATGCCGCGATGGACCTTTGAGAAGTTCCCCGAGGCGGATGAGACGCTCACCACGCAGATGAAGAGCGTCGGCGAAGCGATGGCCATCGGCCGCACCTTCAAGGAGAGCCTGCAGAAGGCGATCCGGTCGATGGAGGTCAAGCGCTTCGGGCTGGGGCTCGACAAGAACGACAAGTGGCTCGAAGCGGCTCGCGCCATCGAGCACAACCGCCAACTTTCGCTCGACATCAACAGCCCGACCGGGCTCGCGGCGGACGGCTCGGCGCTTGTCTGGCCGATCGACCTCGAAAAGCTCCGCCGCAAACTCGGCGTGCCGAGCCAGGGCCGGCTGTACTACATCCGCTACGCGATGAAGATGGGCTGGACCGACGAGCAGATCCACGATCTGACGCGCATCGACCGCTGGTTCCTCGATCAGATTCGCCAGCTCGTCGAGTTCGAAGACCTGCTGTGCTCGTATTCGACTCTCGAACAGGTGCCGCGCGAGGTGATTGCCGAAGCCAAGCGGCTGGGCTATTCCGACCCCCAACTGGCGAACCTCTACATCGGCGACATCTCCACGCCGTCAATCATGCGCGTGCGCGAGCACCGCCAGCGTCTGGGCATCGAGCCGGTGTACAAACTCGTGGACACGTGCGCCGCTGAGTTCGAAGCGATCACGCCGTACTACTACTCGACCTACGAAACGCCGTTCCATCCCAGCCAAGCCGATCAGGGGTCAGCCTTGGCCAGGCGTTGCGACGACGAGATTCGCATCAGCGATCGGCGCAAGGTCGTCATCCTCGGCGGCGGACCCAACCGCATCGGACAGGGGATCGAGTTCGACTACTGCTGCTGCCAGGCGTCTTTCGCCATGCGCGAGATGGGCTTCGAGTCGGTGATGATCAACTCGAATCCTGAGACGGTTTCCACCGATTTCGACACGTCGGACCTTCTCTTCTTCGAGCCGCTCACGCTCGAAGACACGCTCAACGTCATCGAGCGCCTCAACGGCCGACCCCTGGGCGGGCAAGGCACCGATGAACTCGGCCGCAATGGGCTGGTCCACGGTGTGATCGTGCAATACGGCGGCCAGACGCCGCTGAACCTCGCGCATGGCCTGCTCGCCGGCGGCGCGCCGATCATCGGCACCAGCGTCGATTCGATTGACCTTGCGGAAGATCGTGACCGCTTCCGCGATCTGCTCAACCGGCTCGGGCTCATGCAGCCGCGCAGCGGCATCGCCCGCAGCATCGACCAGGCCGTCGAGATCGCCGGCCGCATCGGCTATCCGGTCCTCGTGCGTCCGAGCTACGTGCTCGGCGGTCGTGGCATGGAAATCTGCGACGACCAGAAGTCGCTGCTCGCATACATGGCCAAGGCCGTGGTCGCCAGCGATCTGGCCAATGCGCCGATTCTCATCGACCAGTTCCTCGACGACGCCTTCGAGGTCGATGTCGATGTCATCGCCGACTACGCGCACGACCGCGAGGGTGGGCGGGCGCTGGTCTGCGGCGTGATGGAGCACATCGAGCAGGCCGGCGTGCACAGCGGCGACTCCGCGTGCACGCTGCCTCCCTACAGCCTGCATCCGCCGATCGTCAATCGCATCAAAGCCGTCTCGCGCCAGCTGGCCGAGGGCCTGCGCGTGCAGGGGCTGATGAACGTCCAACTCGCCGTGAAGGAAAACAGCGAACTTGGGGACGAGATCTTCATCCTCGAAGTCAACCCGCGCGCCTCGCGGACCGTGCCGTTCGTCAGTAAAGCCACAGGAGTCTCGTGGGCTCGCAACGCGGCCAAGATCATGGCCGGCGAGACGATCGACGGTCTTGGGCTGGTCGAGAATCCCAATCCGCGGTTCATCTCCGTCAAGGAGTCCGTGTTCCCGTTCAAGAAATTCCCGGGAGTGGACGTGATCCTCGGCCCTGAGATGCGCTCCACGGGCGAAGTCATGGGCGTCGATCGCGATTTCGAACTCGCCTACGCCAAGGCGCTCATGGGGGCCGGCGTGTTTCTCCCGACCGAGGGCAACGTCTTCATCTCCGTGCGCGAGAGCGACAAGGAAGCGATCGTCGATCTGGTGCGCAAACTCAAGGCGCTGGGATTCGGTGTCTATACGACCAGCGGCACCAACAAAGTGCTCGCAGAACACGGCATCGAGACCAAGGTGCTCCGCAAGATCAGCGAAGGCGTGCGGCCCAACGTCCTGGACATGATCAAGAACCGCGAACTGCAGATGATCATCAACACGCCGACGCGCAAGGGAGCAAAGACGGATGAAGGCAAGATCCGCGCCGCCGTGGTCCGCCAGGGCATTCCGATGGCCACGACACGGACGTGCGCCGCAGCGGTGGTTCGCGCCATCGAGGCCCTGCGCGCTTCGCAGTGGCGCGTCTCGGCGCTGCAGGATCATTATCCCGCCGGTTCGGCCTCACCGATGATCCGCAAGCCGGCTGAGCGCGTCGCCGCCCATTGAGCCGCCGAGGCCCTTACCTGCCGGCGCCGATTCCCAGCGGCTTGACGGAGACGCTCGGGTCATCGATCGTCCCGCTCACGTAGTACTTGACGAGACGGTCGGTGATGCCGCCGAGCACGGCGCCGATCTTGCCCAGCCCCTTCTGCACTTTCTCCATCGGCCCGGCATTCACGGCCAGCGACAGCCGCTTGTCGTAATAGATCCGGCCATCGCCGCGCGCGACGATGAGCGGCGAGACGAGTTCGAAGTCGCTGATTTCGAGACGATCAGGTTTGAACTGGTATTCGACCTGTGCTTCGTCGCTGCCCGCTTCGCCGCCGCCGAACGGCGAAGAGACCGCGCGCCTCAGATCGGAGATGACGGGCAGGTTCACCAGTCGCCCCTGTTCCACCGTGAGTTGCCCGCCGCCGGTAATCGATTCGAGCGGCGAGAGAGCGCTGGTGCGCAACTGTCCGGTGGCGGCGAGAACGCCATCGTATTTCGGCGGGGTGTCGCCGCCGGTCGTGGCGAGAGTCTGGCGCAGATTGACCTGCTCAGCGCTGTAGGTGGCGTTGACACTCATGATTTCGTAAAGGTTGGCTGTCGCCTTGGCGCTCGCGCTGCCCGAGAGCAGATCCGCCGTCGCGTTGAGACTCACCGTCCGATCGGCCATGGCCGCGTGGAGGCGCAGCTGCTGCACCGGCAGCACGCTCTCGCCGAACGACGCGAATGCATCACTGAGCGTTGCCTCGAGCCAGGCGTTGCCGCCGCGCAGATCGCTGACGGGGAAGGTGCCGCCGCCTTTGGCGTCCAGTTGGCCGCGCAACTCGTAGCGCCGCACCAGCGTCTGGAGTTGCGGCGGCAGCGATTCGTACTGCTCCTGCTCCAGCCGCATCGACACGGCCAGTCGCGCCAGATCGAGCAGCATCGAGTCGAGATTGGCCCGCCCGTCGAATTCGATTTCAAGTTGCGGCGCGCGGCTCATCGATCCGTTCAGGCCGTACCAGCCCGGGTCATTTTCATCCGGAGCTGTGTCCAGCGCAAGCGTTACGCCGCGGAGCACCATGGGCTCCTCATCGCGGCTGCTGCGATACTCGATGCGTCCATCGCGGATGTCGATTTGGCGCATGACGAGCACTTCGCTCAGGCGGTACGGCTCGGGTACGGCGTCGAGGCCTTCCTCAATCACCTTCGAATTGACAAGGTTGCTCCAGCCGACGAGCGAGCCCTCTGCATCCTGACGGAAGTGCAGACAGGGCGAGTCGAGTTGCACGCGCGCGATCTGCACCGGCTCGTTCAGCCGGGGCGTGCGCGCCAGCGTGAGTTGCAGGCGATCGACCTGCACGAGCGGCTGTCCCGACTCGCCAGTCAGCTTCAGCCCGTCGAGCACGACCGTCGCCGGCGCCTGGTAGTCCAGGCGGTCAAAGTCGGCCGTGGCGGTCAGATGCGACTCGATGATGCCCACCACGCTGCGGCCGACCCAGTTCTCAAGTTGACTTGAGCCTTCACTCCCGACAGAGCGGTACAGCACATACCCGCCGGCGCCGATCGCAACGATCAGCACCGCGACAATGAACAGAGCGCGTCGCAAAATCTTTCATCCTCCCGCCGCGCGCCTCGCGGCGAAGTACCTCACAATCTCCATGCCGTCAAACAACCCCATGATCAACAGCAGCCAGCCGGTGATGTAGTTCATCCCCACTTCGATCAGTCCCCACACTCCGGCCGCGGACAGCAGCACCGCCGCCAGCGCAATGACGAGCAAACGCACGATCTCTCCGACCCGCGGCGCGATAAAAAGCACGGCGATCGTCAGGGCAAATGCGATCGCCAGGCTGCGCAGCACCCACATCGCGAACTGCGAAGCGGGAGAGGTGTTGTACCAGGTCAAACCAAAGCCGAACACGCCGAAAATCGCCGCGCCGAGCGCCAGCGAGCCGATCGACTCGCCCTGGAATGCCGGCCGACGGGCAGGCGGGGCCGCGCTGTCGTGGGGATCGACCACCATGAACCGTACTCCTTTCGGATGTCCGCGCCCGTGCGGATTCACCTGAATTCGGAGATCGCCACCGGCCGTTTCTGCCGTGCCGAGACAATCGCCGCTTCAAGCACGCACTGCGTCTTGAACGCATCTTCGAAATCGGGCATCGGGACTTCGGGCTGCGCTCCGGCGATGAGGCGCACGATATCGGCCGCCTGGTTGACAAAACCGTGCTCGTAGCCCAGCACGTGGGCGTCGGGCCACCACGCCGCGGCATAGGGGTGCTTTGCCGCGTCGGTGCACATGATCGTCGTCCAGCCGCGCGTCGTCGCATCGGCAGTGGAGTCGTAGAACTCGAGTTCGTTCATGCGTTCGAAGTTGAAGCGCACGGCCCCTCGCTCGCCGTTGATCTCGATGGTGTTGCGGTTCTTGTTGCCGGTGGCCAGGCGCGTGGCTTCGAAGGTCGCGACGGCGCCGCGCTTGAATCGTGCGAGAAAGAGCACGGCATCGTCCACCGTCGAGCGGCCCATGCGTTTCTTCCCGCCCTTGCCAGCGCTGCCCTTGATCGCGGCCCCAGCCTCGTCGGGAATGGCTCGCTGCTTGATGAACGTCTCTTCGATGGAGCCGACGACTTCGGTGATCTCATCGCCGGTGATGAATCGGGCCATGTCGATGATGTGCGCGTTCAGATCGCCGTGCGCGCCGGAGCCGGCGACGCTGCCCTTGAATCGCCACACCAGCGGCGTGTCGGGCCCGCCCCACTCCTGCAGGTACGCCGCGCGCACGTGGTAGATGCGTCCGAGCCGACCCGCCGCCACGAGGTTGTGCGCCAGCGCCACCGCCGGGCAGCGGCGGTAGTTGAACCAGACGAACGTCTTGCACTTGCGCGCCTTTCGCGCCGCATCGCGCATCTGCCGCGCCTCGGCGAGCGCCCCCGCCAGCGGCTTTTCGCACGCAACGTGCCTGCCCGCCTCGAGGGCCGCGATCGACTGCTCCGCGTGCACGTCGTTGGGCGTGCCGACGTCGATGAGATTGACCTGCTCATCGGCGATCAGTTCGCGCCAGTCGGTCAGAGCGTTGCGCCAGCCCCAGCGCTGGGCGAACTTGGGCGTCTCCACCCGGTCGCGCCCGCAGGCGGCATACATCTCCACAGGCAGCGGCAGATCGAAGAAGCGGCCGACCTTGAGCCACGCGTTCGAATGGGCCCGGCCCATGAACTTGGTGCCGATGAGCCCGACCCGGACCGCCCCGCTGCCTCCACCCATGCCTGGCTGCTCCTTTCAAGATGCCCGGGCAGTGTATCCCTTCGCCTAGTCTGTGTTCTCCTCCAAGTCGCGCGGATCCGCCGCGGGGCGACTCACGCGGTAGGCGCCGCCCATCCAGCGGCTCAGGTCCGCCAGCCGGCAGCGCTTCGAACAGAATGGAAACGTCTCGACGTCGGGCGCCACCTGCATCTGGCAGATTGGACACGGCCTGGTTCGAGTGCCGCCTGACGCCGCATCGCCGCGCGGCTGAATCCTGACCAGGCGCTCGTCTTGGCCGCGATGCTCGAGCGTCACATCAAGGTGATCAAACGGCAGCACGCCCGCCACGCGCTCGGGCCATTCCAGCGCGATGACTGCGTCGCGCTTCTCGATGAGTTCATCCCAGCCGATGCTCTCGAGTTCATCGCCGCCGCGCAGCCGGTAGGCGTCGATGTGGACCAGCACGCGCGGCCGAAGATCCTGCGTCGATTCGTATTCGTGCATGATCACAAACGTCGGGCTGCTCACCACGGCGGGGTCGATTCCCATGCCGCGTGCCAGGCCGCGCACGAAACAGGTTTTGCCGGCGCCCAGTTCGCCGCGCAGCGCGATCAGTTCGCCGCCCTTGAGAGTGCGCGCCAGATCGGCGGCGATGCGCATCGTGTCTTCGGCGCTGTGCGAGAGTTGCTGCGTCACGTCGCCGCCCCATGTTCCCAGCCGAGAGTCGAGCCATCAATGGTCTCGCCGCCGGCGCACACGACGATCGCCGGCTCATCCGCAATCCGGCGCTTGACCATGCCGACGCGCGTCAGCGCTACGCCGGCCAGTTCGTTGGGCAGTTCCACGCCGGCCGGCAGTATGAAGCACAGTTCGTAGTCTTCGCCGCCGCCCATGGCCTGCCGCCAGTTGCAGCCGGCCGCGCACGGCACCCGCGCGGCGTCGATCTCGATCTGCACGCCGGACATTTCGGCGATGTGGCCGGCATCGCGCCCGAGGCCGTCGCTGATGTCGATCAGCGCGTGAATGTCATATCGCTCCGCGAGCGCGAGCGCCAGTTCGATGCGGGGCTCGAATGTGAGATGGCGCCCGCTGCCGTCGGCCTGCACGCTTCCGCCGAGTCGGCCGGAGACGTACACGCCGTCCCCGGGCTTGGCGCCGCTGCGCCGGATCGCCCCGCGCGGTCCCGGCCGAGCCAGCACCGTCACGCTGCACATGAGCGGCGCTTCCGCCATGGAGATGTCGCCGCCGATGAGCGGGCAGTCGTAGCGCTCGGCAGTGGTCCGCATGGCTTCGAAGAGTTCGAGCGCCTGCGATTCGCGCCAGTCGAACGGCAGCACGACAGCCGCCAGGGCCGCCACGGGTCGGGCCGCCATGGCCGCGATGTCGCTGAGGTTGCGCGTGATGGCCTTTCGGCCGATGAGAGCAAGCGGGGTCGATTCGAGCGTGAAGTGCCGGCCGGCGACGATCTGATCCACCGCCGCGAGCACCTCGGCGCCGTCGATGCGGACCATCCCCATGTCATCGCCCGGCGGGATCAGCACGCGCGCACCAAGAGCCGCGTTGTGCTCGTACACGCGCGATAACAGGCGGAATTCCTTCACGGCCTGCAATTCTAGCCGGCGGACGTGCAAGCCCCGCTCCGAGAAAGCCGCAGCCGTCTCCTACTTCACCACCACCGCACGCGGCGAGATCAGCAGCACGCGGCGCTCGCGAAGTTGCATCAGCGCGTTGAGCGAGTCGCGGATCTGCTCCCAGGCGCCCTGCCCGACAATCGCGCGGATAGCCTCGACGTTGATCAGCGGCGCAGCGCTCTGCAGGCGGCGCGACTGCACGCCGCCGGGCAGCATGGATTCGAGAATCTCGGGAATGCTGCGCGGGCCGGGGTACGTCATGACGTCGTAACCACCGTCACTGAGACCGCACCTGGCGGCGAGCATGCCGATGGTCTGGTCGAAGTCGGCGATGCCGTCGGCCATGCCGTTCTTGATGGCCTGCCGTCCGGTGAACAGGCGGCCCTCGGCGATCCTGGAGAGGTCCACCTTGTTGCCGCGACCCTGCGCGACGCGCGAAGTGAAAAGATCGTAGATCTTCTTCATCTCGGCGCGGATCATCGCCCGTTGATTCTCGTCCCACGGCTGCGTGCCGCTCATGAGCTGCGCATGCGGCCCGCGGGCGCGGGCGGTGACGCCGATGTTGATCTTCTCGAAGAGGCCGCCGGTGACGATCTTTCCGCCGACGACGCCGATCGAGCCGACGATGGACGCGGGATCGACGTAGATGCGATCGCCGCCGACAGCGATGTAGTAGCCGCCCGACGCCGCCATCGACCCGACAGAAACGAACACGGGCTTGTGCTCCGCGAGCCGGCGCAGGCCCTGCCAGATGATCTCGGAGGCGATCGCCGAGCCGCCGGGCGAATCGATGCGCACCACCACGCCCTTGATCAGGTCTTCATCTTCAATCCGCTTGAGCGCTTCGCGCACGGTGCGGCTGCCGACGCTCGCGCCGCCAAACAGGCCGCCCTCGGTTGATTCGCCATCCACGATCGGCCCGTCGATGTGCACAACCGCGATGGTCGGCCGGGTGGGCGTGTGGTCCGGCTCGCTCATGAGCATCGCCATCATTGCAAAAGGATTGGCCATGTCCATTTGCAGCTCGTCGGTTTCAGGACCGAGATCGAGCGTGATGCGATCGGTGCCGCACTGGCTGGCAACGTGGTCCTTGAGATCGAGAATGTCGAGATCGGTGTCGATCAGGCCCAGCGACTGGGCCTGCTTGGCGTCGGCGGCCCAGCCTTCCTCGAGCACGCGCTGCCACTGGGCGTCGTCGAGGTGGCGCCCCTGGCGCAGCCGCTCGCCCATCTGGGCCCAGAGATCGTCGAGAAGGGCATCGATGTTCTGCGACCACTCGGGGCTGGCGGTGCTGCGCGACATCTGGTCCGCGGCGCCCTTGTAATCGCCGATCTGCACCATGTCGGCCTGGAGTCCGACGAGGCCGAGCGCGTCGGCGAGGTACAGTTCTTCACTGTAGAGACCGGGGAAGCTGACCGCGCCGCCCGTCTGCATGATCACTTCATCGGCGCTGGCGCCGAGCATGAGTTCCATCGGGCCGTAGTTCTCGCTGAACACGTGCACGCTCTTACCCGCATCGCGGACATCCTCCATCGTCGCGCCCAGCGCGAGCACCTGCGAGAATCCGCACTGGAAGTCCTTGAGATGAATGACCAGCGAGGCGATGTCATCGCGATCGGCTGCGTCTTCGATCATTGCCGTCGTGTGCCGAATCGTGGGCTCGACATCCGCGCCGAAGAGCCACGCAAGCGGCGAGGGCTGCTCGACAATCGGCCCGTCGATGACGATCCAGCCGATGCGCTGATCCTGCCGGGCCAGCGCCGTGGCGGGGAGCGCGGCCGCGATGAGAATCAGAGTAACCAGTGACACAAACCATTGACGGGGCGTGGACATGCCGGCTCCTTGCTGGGAGAGAATTCTGATCCTGCCGCCGCTGCAGCCGGCGGGGACGAATTGTAGTGGGATTGAGGCGGGCGGTTCCGGCGGCCGGATGTTCTCGGTCAATATGTCTTGCGCAACTTGGCGGCGGGAATGCCCAGCTGGTCGCGGTACTTGGCCACGGTGCGGCGGGCGATGGTGATGCCCCGCTCCTTGAGCGCCGCCGCCAGTTTGTCATCACCCAGCGGCTCGCGCTTGTCTTCGGCGTCGATGATCTCTTTGAGATTCTGCTTGACGGCGTCCCAGCTCATGTCCTCGCCGGTCTCGGTCTCCGTGCCCGAGGAGAAGAACTTCCGCAGCGGGATCACCCCGCGCGGCGTCTGGAGCCACTTCCCGCTCACGGCGCGCGAAATCGTCGCCACGTGCACGCCCAGTTGCTCGGCGACTTGCGACATCGGCAGCGGCTTGAGCGCCGCCGGCCCCTGGTCGAAGAAGTCCCGCTGATGCGCTACCACCACGCGGATCACGCGCAGCAGCGTGTTTTTGCGCAGATCGATTGCTTCGATGAGCCAGCGCGCGTTGCGCACGTTTGAATCGACGAACTCGCGCGTCGCCTTGTCCACCTTCTCGTCCTTGAGCATCGACGCATAGCGCGGGTTGATGCGCAGGCGCGGCAGGCGGCCGTCGAACAGCATGGCCACATAGTCATCCGCTTCGTCGTCGTATTCGACGATCGCGTCGGGAATGACCACCTCGGGCGACTCGCTGACCAGCTGCCGCCCCGGCCGCGGATCCAGGTGCCGCAGCCCCTCCAGCCCTGCCTTGACCTCGTCAATCGTCAATCCGGTGGTTTCGGCGATCTTCGGCAGGCGATTCTGTTCGATGTCGGCCAGGTGGTTGAGCACGAGCAGCCGCTCGACCTCGAGATCGACGCCGGGATTCTCGCGCTCGAGCGCATCGATCTGGATGAGCAGGCATTCGCGCAGGTTCCGCGCGCCGATGCCGGCCGGTTCGAGCGTCTCTTGAAGGACGGGCAGCGCTTCTTCGAGCAGTTCGAGCGTCACGCCCGGCGGAGACTGCCCCAGCACCGTCTCCATCTCGACGCGCAGGTAGCCGTCGTCGTCGATGAAACCGATCAGTTGCTCGCCGGCGAGCAGGTGCCGCTCATCAACATCCGACAAGGCCCACTGGCTGAGCAGTTGCGCTTGCAGGCTCTCGCCTCGCGCCGCGGTGTTGGCCATGGCCGCCATCTTGCCATCCGGCTCGCCATCCTGGCGCGGGCGGCGGTACGAATCACCGAACTGGTCGTCGAGCACGTCGCGGTATTCGTTGGTGAGGCGGTTGAGCCGATCGAACCCCTCGCCGGCGTTGGCGTCGTCGGTGTTCAGGGCCCGCTCGCCCTCGGCGGCGTCGCGATCATCATCGCGCCGCTGCTCGGCCAGCGACATCGCGTCGGCCGTCGGCTCGTCGATCTCCAGCGCGATGTTGCCTTCGAGTTCCTGCTCGATGCGCTCTTCGAGAGCCGGCGCCGCCAGTTGCAGAATCTCCATAGACTGGATCATCCGCGGCGACATCTTCATCTGCTGGCTGAGGCGAAGATGTTGAGAGGTGTCGAATCGCATGGCAGGCTGTGTTCAGGCTCGGAAACTCGACGCCCGGTCGCTCAGGGCATCGTAGCGCCGAGCCCATCGATATTGAACTTCAATCGACCCCCTGGCGACCGATGATCGCATCCGCCAGGACCGCCTTGCTCGCGTATTCGATCTGCGAGCCGCTGGGCAGGCCGCGCGCCAGGCGGCTCATTTTCACGCCCCGGCTCTTGAGCTGTTCGGCCAGGTACAGCGCCGTGCCATCGCCCTCGAGATTCGGACTCAGGCCGAAGATCACTTCCGCGATGCGCACGCCGCACGCGTTGGATGCCGGGTCATCCACGCGCTTGAGCAGCGCGCCGACGGTGAGATCCTCAGGTTCTATCCCGTCGAGCGGCGCGATGTGGCCGAGCAGCACGTGGTAGCCGCCGCGGTACATCCCAGTCTGCTCGAGGCTGATGAGGTCCTTGGGCTGCTCGACGACGAGCACGGTCTGGTGGTCGCGCCGCGGATCGCTGCAGATGGGGCACGGGTCGCGGTCGGCAAGGTTGTAGCAGACCGAGCAGTGCTTCACGTGCGTTTTGACATCGCTGATCGCCTGGGCGAGTTTCATCGCGGAGGCGCGATCGCTCTTGAGCACGTGGAAGGCGAGCCGCTCGGCGCTGCGCCGGCCGATGCCGGGCAGGTTTGCGAATTCGTCGATGAGTCGCACCATCGAATCGGGATACGGGCCGGATCGGTCCATGGCCCATTGTATTCGCTGCCGCGCGCCCGCCATCACCCGCTGGGCCGGCGCGGCGAAGATTACCGGTCGTCGCGGACGATTTTCTTCACTTCGGGGCGCCGTTCCCCCTCTGAGGCTCGCGTCGCGCGTTAGAATGTGCCAACGCGTTCGGACCACTATCACGAGAGGGAGAGAATCATGCAGATCTGCAATGTCAATCGCTTCGCGCTCGCCGCAACCGCCATCATGCTGGGCGCTGCGGGCAGCGCCATGGGCCAGCTGAGCGAGTACTACCTGCACTCGGGCGACCAGGACACATTCACCGTCGTGCAGAACGGCACGATCCTGCGCCAGTGGAATCTGGCCGCGGGTACCGATCGCTACCAGTACCCGATGGTCGTTCGAGACACGGTTCGCACCATGGGCGCGGATGTGGGCGACATCGGCGCCGACTACAGCCTTATGGGAGTCGATCTCGGTCCGCGCTACACGCACCCCGAAGGCACATCGCGCTGCTGGGACGGCGCGACCGACGGCACGCACAACTATTCCATCGACACCGCCGGCGTGGTCTGGCAGTTCGACGGCGAATGGACCAATCCGCTGCGCCTCTTCACCGCCGGCGGCATCGGCGCATTGGCATACGACACCGAAAACGACACCCTCTGGGTGGGCACGTTCTCGGGCTCGAATCTCACGCAGTACGACCTGAGCGGGAACATCATCAGTTCATTCACCACCGGCCACACCAAGAACATGGCCGTCGCGATCGACCCCGCCGACGGCACGCTGTGGATTCACGATCGAAATCGCCAGGGGACGCTCGAACAGTGGTCGCGCAGCGGCTCTTTGCTCAACACCGTCGTCGTGCCGGGCCTTGAAACGCAGAACGCGCTCGCGGGCGAATTCCAGTTCGGCGGCGGCGGTTATTCGCTCTCGCTCAGCGGCCAGTGCCCCGGCACCATCACCGTTACCTGGAACAACGCGCCGCCGCAGACGCAACAGGGCATTGTCTTTGCACGCAACACCGGCTCGTTCGTGATTCCCAACGGCCCGTGCCAGGGAACGCAACTGGGCCTGGGGACGAATCAACTGCAACTCGTCAACACCGTCAGCACGGGCAACGGCTCGGGCAGCGTCAACGGCCAGGCCGGAACGGGCGCCTGCGGCGGCTACCTGCAGTTGGTTGCAGTGGATAGTCCATGCCAGACGACCAACGTGGCTCAGTTGCCGTAAGCGGAGGCGACATTGAATCGACGGATTCGCACAGACCCGCGGTCTCGCACCGCGGGTCTTTGTTCGCACTTCCCTATGTGTTATGAACTCACTCCCCCAGCAGGCCGCCGAGATCGGCGCCCGGGTCGATGGGCAGGCCGAGTTCGCGCGCGCGGCGGGACATTTCATCCGCCGCCATGCGCTGCGCCTTCTCCATCGCCGCGTTGATGGCGCCGACGATGAGGTCTTCAGCCATCTGCCGGTCGGCATCGCTGCCTGCGTCGATGAGGGCCGCGAACATCGCCGGGTCGATTTCGAGCGACGCCACGCGCATGGCGCCGGTGACGGTCGCCTTGACCGCGCCGCCGCCCGTTTCGGCCGAGGCCTTCATCGTCTTGAGTTTGTCCTGCACTTGCTTCATCTGCTCGCGCAACTGGCCGGCGTTGCGCAGCATGCTCGACAACTGCCCGAGATTCTTGAACTGGTCGAACACGACATTCTCCCGCAGCGCATGGCGCTGAATGAGTCATTTGGATCTGCGCGGCACCGGCTTCACATCGACGATGCGGGCGTCGAGCAGTTCCATTGCCTTGCGCACGATCGGAATCTGCGCCGCCTCGGCGAATTCCGACGATGACGGCAAGGCAGTGCCGGTCGTCTTGCCATTCGCCGGCGCCGCGGCGCCGGCGATGAGTTCGAGGCGCACGGGCCGGCCCAGCGCCGCTGCAAAAATCTTCTCGACGGCGCCGAGGCACGTCCGCGCGTACGCGAGCAGCGATGCATCCTCCAGCACGAGGCTGATTGTCGGCCCATCCAGGCGCTGGTCCCAACTCAGCGCATCGACCACCGGGCCGAGGCGCGCGTTCCGATGCGCTTCTTCGACCACGTGCCGCCACACCTGCTCAGGATCGACATCCACGCGAGCCGCGGCCGGCTGCGATAATTCCGGTTCCGCGGACGCCGGCGCGGCGGCGCTCTTCGCAGCCGTCGCAGCCGCCAGTTCGCTCAGTTTCGGCGCTGGTTCAGCGCGTTGTGGACTTTTTTTTTGAGCGGCGCCCGCGCTGCCAGCGCCGCTGAGACGCCCGTCACCAGCCGGAGCGCCCTTGAGCAGCGCCGCGGCATCGGCGAACTTCTCGCTCAGCGCCAGCCGAATCACGGCTGCATCGAGCAGGGCCCGGCCCGTCACGCTCGATTTGATCGACCGCTGCACATTTTCGAGTAGCGCGATCATGTACACGAGGCTCGGCGCGTCGAACCGCCCCGCCTGCGCTGCGATTTCCTGCCGTTCGTCGTCGGCCAGTTCGAGCAGTTCGCTCTCCACGCCGCATGCGCAGGCAAGCATGAGCAGCCGCAGCCGGTCGATGACAATCTCGATGAACTGATCGGGCGACACGCCGCGATTGAGCATCTCGTTCATCTGCTGCAGCGCCGCAGCGGGTTGCCCGTCGGCCACGGCCTCGACGAACTGGTGCACCAGCGCCTGGTCCGGCAGGCCCAGCGTCTCGGCGAGCATCTCGACGGTGATGGTCTTCTCGCCCTCGGAGAGCAGTCGATCGAGCAGGCTCAGCGCATCGCGCATCGAGCCGTGCCCCAGGCGCGCCACCTGCAGCACCAGCCGCTCATCGGCCTTGACCTTCTCCCGCTTGAGTACATCGCGCAGGTGTTCGGCGATTCGCTTGGTCGGGATCATCCGGAAGTCGAACCGCTGGCAGCGCGACTGGATCGTCGCCGGCACCTTGTGCGGCTCGGTGGTGCACAGGATGAACTTCACATGCGACGGCGGCTCCTCCATGGTCTTGAGCAGCGCGTTAAACGCCTCGCGCGTGAGCATGTGCACTTCGTCGATGATGTAGATTTTGTAAGGGCAGCGGTTGGGCCGGTAGATGCTGTTGGCGATGAGATCGCGGGCCTCATCCACGCCGCGGTTCGAAGCGCCGTCAATCTCGATGACGTCGATGTCGCCGCCCTGCATGATCGCTTTGCCGATCGCCTCGGCGTCGGTGAGTTCGGGCGTGACGTTGAGCGCCTTGGCGAAGATGCGGGCCATCGAAGTCTTGCCCACCCCGCGCGTGCCGGTGAAGAGATAGGCGTGGGCGACGCGGTCGGACTCGATCGCCCGCTTGAGCGTGCGCGCGATCGCCTCCTGCCCGATGACTTCATCAAAGTCCTGGGATCGATAACGGCGAGCGAGAACGGTGTAAGCCATGGAGCCTTATTGAAGGGGCCAAACCCCAAGGGGGCAAAAGCAGACGCGAAGATCGCCCACCAGGCTCGATTCGCCGCCAGGATTCCCCACCTGCATCGGGGCCGGCCGGGACGGGAAACGCTTCGCACTCACTTCACCATCTCCTGCCGCGCTTCCCGGCCGGCCTTCCACAGGATGACGCCAAACGGCAACCACCAGATCACATCATTGAAGAGGATGAGCCAGCCGAACGTCCACGGGAACTCGCCCTTGATCGCGTAGACGACGAACCCGATCGGGCCGAACACTTTGCCCAGCAATCCCACGAAGACGAGCGGCCAGTGGCGAAGCGGGTTGGTCGAGGCGACGAGATAGCCCACGCCGTAGACGCCGATGACCATGCCCAGGCACTGCCAGACCTGCGGCCAGATCGGCCGCGCCAGGCCCATCATGTCAAACGCGGTATTGGGAGACAGCAGCGCGCTCAGCCCCCAGGCGATGTTGTAGACGCCGGCCGCGGTCAGCGCCCAGCGCATCCACCCAGCCGGCCGTGATGGCTCAACGTCTTCATGCACGGCCATGAGCATATCGCCGGTGCTCCGCGCGGACAGTCGCCGGGCATCACACGAAAGCAACCGCCGCCGGCGCTGCGTGTGGCGAGCGAGCGACGGCGGCGGTCTGGAAGGAGGAACGTGCTGAGGTCGCGCGGAGGTTCTACTGGGTGATCTGGGATTCGACAGGGCGGCTCTTGACGCTCCACGCGCCGCCGGGGCCGCGTCGAATCACGGCTTGCGTGAACACTGGCGTGCCGAGCGGCGCGCCGCCGGGGATGTTCAGACGAAGTGACGCCATGCCGGAAGCGTCCGCCGGAGCCGAGTCGATGATCGTCAGCGGGTTGCGCAGATCGAGACACAGGCCTCCGAGCTGCGGCGGGCAGGCGCCCTGCCCGAGACCGCGCGTGCTGTAGAGGAAATACACCTGCTCGCCCGGCACCGCGCCTTGCGCGTGCAGCGTCGCCGTCTGCCCGCGGCGGAGCGGCGTCTGCGAGAGGATGATGTCAAAGTCAGAAGGCGCGATGCCCTTGAGGAGGATCACACCCGGGTACCACCAGCGGCCGCTGTCGACCTGGCAGAGCACGGCCAGGTCGATGGTGCCGTCACCGTCGAAATCGCCCGTGATCATGTCGTAGGCATCCTGGCCGACCCCCAGGCGCATGAGCCGGTCGAAAGCGCCGTCGCCGACTCCCTTCCAATAGGAAACGTCTTGCGCGCTGAAGTTCGCGGTGAAGGCGTCGATCTCGCCGTCACCTTCGGCATCGCCGAAGGAGAGGCTGCTGGTGTGATCGGCATAGCCGTACGAACCGTGGTACGTATCGAGAATGTGAAAATCGCCGTTGCCCCGGTTGCGCCGCACGCCCAGGCCCGTCTCGTCGAGGTTGTAGATGGTGCCGAAGTCGATCGAGGCGTTTCGGTCGAAGTCAGCCGCGCCAAAGGC
This sequence comes from Planctomycetota bacterium, assembly GCA_963205185.1. Classification (GTDB taxonomy): domain Bacteria; phylum Planctomycetota; class Phycisphaerae; order Phycisphaerales; family UBA5793; genus UBA5793. Next base: position 241,879 of record CAUJHZ010000076.1, read on the forward strand.
GCGCACGCCCCGCCCGGCCGGAACTTCGAGCGACGTCTGGAAACGGCCGTCGCCCAGTCCGAAGGCCACCGTGGCGCTGCCTTGCAGGCCTGAGTCCGTAAGCAGGTCGGGGAAGCCGTCGCCGTTGAAATCGCCCATGCCGATCTTGCGAACGAAGTCGGTGGTGGTGTTGTGCACCGGCGCATTGAACGAACCGGTGCCGCGATTGATCGCCACGTTGACTTCAAAGAAGCCGCTGAACACGACATCGAGGGCGCCGTCGGCGTTGACATCCCACAGATTCATGTCGCCCTCGACGTACGCGGCCGTGATGAACTGCATCGCGCCGAATGAGCCGTTCCCGCCGTTGAGCCGGGTGCGGATAGCGCCGGTGCTGTCGCGGAAGACCAGATCGAGTCGGCCGTCGCCGCTGATGTCGGCAAGGCGCACGACGGTGGGATAGGTCGAAGCGCTGTAGGTCTCGATCGCGGCGAACGTGCCGTCGCCGTTGTTGCGGCGGACCGTAATGCCGTGCTGCTCGGCAAAATCGGCCCTGAATCCGGCGACAAGATCGAGATCACCGTCTCCGTCGATGTCGCCCGCCAGCAGGTTTGTGGGGAATGCCGGCGAGAGACCCGGGCTGGTCATGTCGATGACGGGCGGCTGGATGAATGTGCCGTCGCCCGGGTTTTGATAGACGCACGCGCCCATCGACTCGGAGCAGACGACGATGACCTCCAGGTCGGTGTCGCCGTCGAGATCGGCCGCCTGGATCGAGCGCGGGTTGCGCCCGCAGCGGAAGCGCTGGGGAGCGTCAAAGCCGCCGCTGCCGTTGCCCGCCACGAGGTACCACTGGCTGCTGCTGGTGGCGACGAGAGCGTCAAGCCAGCCGTCTCCGGTCACGTCCGCCGTGCGAATGCTGCTCGGCCCGCGCGTGTACCAGTTCAGTTCGATGACTTGAGGCGCGGGGAAGTTCCCGCCTCCGCTGTTGCGCCAGAATCCAAAGGCGCCTTCGTAGAAGCCGCCGCTGTCCGCGTGTCCGTAGAACACGTCCTGGTCGCCGTCGCGATCGAAATCCACGACGTGGATAGTGGGATCTTCCGGCAGCGAACCCTGGTCGATGCCGGTAAACGTGCCCGCAGAAGTGAACAGCCCACTGCCGCCGTTGCGCATGAATGTCCAGCGATTGGTTTCATGGCCGACCGCCAGATCGATGTCGGTGTCGCCGTCAAGGTCACCCACGGTGATGCGGTTCGTGCCGGCGGTGAGCGTGTGCACTGCAGGCGAGCGGAATCCGCCGATGCCGTCGCTAAGGATCACCGCGATGGAGTTGCCGTACTCGATGTATCGATCGTGCGCGACGGCAAAGTCGAGCCAGCCGTCGCCGTTGAAATCGGCGGTGGTCAGCCCGTTGGGTCCGGTTGAGCCAGCGCCCAGAAGTCGCGTGCGGGTGAACTGCCCGGACCCGTTGTTGGACCAGATCGAGATGACATTGCCTTCCCAGAAACGGCCGGTCTCGGCGACTGCAACGTCAATGTCGCCGTCGCGATCGAAGTCGCCCACCTCGACATCATTGCTTTCCAGAGTGAGCGCATAGGTGACAAACGGCTCATAGCCGCCGTCGCCGTCTCCCAGGAGGATCGACAGGTTCCCCGTGCCGCTGAAACTCACGACGGCCAGATCGGGAACAAGATCGGCGTTGAAATCCGCCACGCGCGACGCGGCGGGAAAGAGACCTTCCGGGTACACCGCGGTTTCGTACGAAATCCACGGGACGTCAAAGGGTACGGGGCGCGTCTGCGACGACGCGGAGCCGGCGACAGCAAGAAGGATTGCGGTTGCGATCGCGCCGCTCGATGCGGCACGGCGGTTGGATGAGTCATTCAGTCGGGCATTCATGGCTTTTCTCCATCGGTGCGCTTGAGGGGACAAGCGCGGTGCTGGTCGTTGGAACAGTCGTGCTCGCGAAATCCTGCAGCGCGGCGACAAGCGCCGCGCTGCCGCTTTGGATCAGAGTCCTACGACATTGGAAGTGGCGCAGTTCGACACGTCGAGCGCCTGCAGGTACACGCGGCCGCACGCGCCCGAGGGCGCGTTGCCGGTGATGGCCGCACGGCCGTTGGCGTTGGCGCGAGCCGTGCGAAGCAGTGTCGCGGTGCCATTGAGGCCCAGGCGCGTTCCAGCACACGGGCCGGTGGGGATGGCAACCGAGCCGGTTCCGAAGGCGTAGATGAACGCCACGTTGCCGCCCGGCGCGGCGCCGTCGGCGGTCAGCGTGATCGTGCCGGGGCAAAGACCTTCGACTGCGAGCGTGAAGCCGCCGCCCGAGGAGCCGTAACCCTCGAGGATCGTGACCATGTCCGTGAAGCCGCCGGGCGGCAGGCTGACGATGGTCGCAATGTCGATCACGTCATCGCCGGTGAAGTCGCCAAATACGGACGAGTGCGCTGAGTATCCGGCGCCGTAGCGCTGGGCGGTCTGGAGCGTGCCATCGCCGTTGCCGAGGTAGATGGAAACGTCGCCAGGCGCGTTGGCCGTGAGCACGAGATCCATATTGTCGTCGCCGTCGATATCGGCAGCCCCGCAGTCGGATGCGATGCGATAGGCTCCCTCGCGGCCCGTCGGGCCCCGATAGACGACGGGGAATCCGAAATCGCCGTCGCCATAGCCGAGCATGAGGGTCACTTCAGTGGTTCCGAACGACGGCTGTGGCCGCAGCGTGCAAAGGTCGAGGTGTCCGTCGCCATTGAAGTCTGCGACGTCGAACCTGGAGGCCTGCTCGCCCTGCGAGATCACGGGGTCGAAGGTGAAGTCTCCGCGGCCGGGCCAGGTGGTGATGCCCAGTGCGTTGCTCGACAGCAGATCAGGATGCGTGTCGTGATTGAGGTCAATGGCCTTGATGCCGTTGGGAATCGACGACTGGATCTCCTGCATGAAGGTGAACGAAGTTCCGCTGCCGTTGCCGCGGAAGACGTAAATCCCCGAAGTTGGACCCGGATCGGTCAGGACCACGTCGCGGATGGTGTCGTGATTGAGATCGACCGCATCCAGTTCACCGGCCTGGGAAGCGCCCACAGGCGTGATCACGCCCGGCAGGAAGGTGCCGTCGCCTCGATTGAGCGATACCGCGAAGTTGTACGGCGGAGAGTTGCGGTCGGGCCCGAACACCAGGTCGGGGTACTCGTCGTTGTTCATGTCGCGCAGCAGCACTGAGCCGGGGTTCATCGGCGGCTGGTACGTGCTCGCCGGCGCGAAGGTGCCATCCCCGTTGTTGCGCAGGATGTACGCCTGCGAGTCGACGCTGACGATGTCCAGATCGCCGTCGCGGTCGATGTCCGCCTCGTCAATGTTGTGCGTGATCGTTCCGATGCGGTACTGGGGCAGCGTCGCCAGCACGCCGCCGCCGGTGTTCTCGTGCACAGTCACCACGCTCGAGTCGTTGGCGACGGTAACGACCTCCGTATCGCCGTCACCATCCGCGTCGAAGCCGACGGCATCGCTGGTCCACTTGGCCGCGCGATAGGTCACCGAAGGCATGAAGTTGCCCGTGCGATCGTTGAGGAGGAGATCAAATCCGTCGTACGAGCGCCCCGAGGGGTTGGCGGCGATGAGATCGGGCCAGCCGTCGTCGTTGACGTCAGCGGCGTTGAGCGACACGACCGTCCACGACCAGTCGCCCAGCGGATAGGTAGTGAAGGGGCCAAACACGCCCTGGCCGTTGTTGCGTCGAACGGTCACATAGCCGCGGTTGGGAGTTCCGTTGGTTGCCGTCGTTGCGATCAGATCAGGATCGCCATCCCGATCGACATCAACGAGCGCAACGCGCGAATTGGCGTACTGGGTGTCGTTGGCGTGGAGATACAGGACGGGAGCGCCGAAATTGCCCGCGCCGTCGTTGAACAGGATCGCATTTCCGGAGGCGTTCTGCCGTCCGACGAGCAGGTCGAGATCATCATCGCCGTCGATATCGGCGGCGGCGACGCGCTGCACGTTGGCGCCGACGGTTGTGGTGCGCGGCGCCGCGAAGGCCACCTGGTTGCCTGACTGGCCGTTGTGCACCATGAGCGACACGGTCGAGCCGTTGCCGTAGAAGTCACCATCGGCGGTCACGATGTCGGAAAAGCCGTCGCCGGTGAAGTCGGCGACCACCAGGCCGATGGGGCCGGGCCCGCTGGTGACCTGCCGGTAGGGGTTCGCGAACGTTCCATCAGCATTGCCGCGCCACCAGTACACCTTGCGGGCCTGGCTGAAGGTGGTGGGCACGCTCGCAATCGCGTCCACATGACCGTCGCCATCGATGTCGCGCAGAACGAGATCCGCGAGGTCGTCGCCGTAGGGCACGTCGTTTCGCGAGGTCATCTTGAAATCCCCGCCGCCCTCGTTGAGCATGACCACGAGGCCGGGCTGGCCGTAGTACTCGTTGGCCACCACCACGTCCAGGTCGGTGTCGCCGTCGAGGTCGGCATAATCGAGCGCGATTGGAGCAAAGTAGGGAAACGCTCCGCTCACGTAGGCGCGCCACGCCGAATCGACGAGATCGCCGCCTCCCTGGGGCTGGGCGAGTGCCGCGGTCCCCAAAAGCGCCGCGGCGAGACCGACCATTCGAGCGCTGCTGCTGAAACGGGTTCGATGCACGGTGTGCTCCTTCCGAAGTTGGCCAGCGGTGAGCACCGCTCGCCTCGGTGATCAAAATTTCTGCCATCTCGCTGAAGTGCGGCGCCGCTTGCGAGCCACCAGGCGAGTTCACAGGTCTGTCCCCTGCGCAATGCAATGGGGGTGCCAGTGACGCGCGGGCGTCGGGCATTCGCTGAAACGGGCACAAATGGGGGAAATGGCCCCGTGCCACGACTCGATGCCAGGTGCCGGCGTGATCGGCCATCGCAACGGCCAGAGCAATGGGAATCTGGGTAACGACGCCGCTGCTCGCGGGGGGCGCGGCGAGCGCTTCGGCTCGATCAGGCGCGATTTCCGCAGGAAGTTTGGATAAATTCGCTTCCGTCGGCGGTTGTTCTGAGGTATTCTATCGGCGTCTCAGTCGCCCGCGCTCGCGGTGCGGCTGGAGCCTGTGTTACCGTGCCCAAGTCACCTGGTCTTTGGAAAGCGAGAAGAAGATGAAACGATTGGTGTGTGTCGGCGCTGCGGCCGCCGTCTTGTCGGCCCCCGCGGTGGCAGGCGAAATCGACGGCGATCTGCGAAAGATCCTGCTCGAATCGCCCGACAACGAAGTGATCTCGACGCTGGTCTACCTCTCCGACCAGGTCAACATCGCGCAAATGAACCACGACTTCAATCGCCAGAACCTCCCTCTGAGCGAGCGACATCGTCTGGTCGTGACCACGCTCCATGAGAAGGCGGCCAACACGCAGGGAGCGCTGCTCGCTCACCTGACCGCCCTCAAGGATGCCGGCCGCATCGCTGACTTCCAGTCCTACTGGATTTCAAACGTCATTCGCGTTGACGCCACGCGAGGCGAGATCGTCCGTCTCGCCGGCCGCGGCGATGTGCTCCGCGTCTACTTCAACTACCCCATCGAACTGGTCGCACCCGTCGGCGAGCCGATTGCAGTCGAGCAGGGCGGCAACGGCGGCCTGGACAATCCCGAGCCCGGTCTTGTCGCGATTCGCGCCCCTGAAGTGTGGTCCGAGTTCGGCGTCATGGGCAACGGCGTGCTCACCTCAACGCTCGACACCGGCGTGGATGGCAACCATCCGGCGCTGGCCAGCCGCTGGGCGGGCGTGGCCGACTCGCGCTACGCCGGCCATCCTGAGTGGGCGTGGTTCGATCCGGTGACCAACACCAACTTCCCCACCGCGTTCGGCAGCCACGGCACCCACACCATGGGCACCGTGTGCGGCGGCGCACCGGGAGATGAAGTCGGCGTTGCGCCGGGCGCGACGTGGATCCACGCGGCCGTCATCGATCGCGTGAGCATTCAGCGCACCGTCTCGGATTCGCTGCTTGCGTTCGAGTGGCTGATCGATCCGGATGGCGATCCGAACACCAACTGGGATGTCCCGGCCGTGTGCTCCAACTCCTGGGGCCTCGTGACGGGCCACGGCTACCAGCCCTGCGATCAGACCTTCTGGACTCACCTGGACGCCTGCGAAGCCGCCGGCACGCTCATCACTTTCTCGGCCGGAAACGAAGGATCTTCGGGTCTGCGCCGCCCGGCGGACCGGGCGACCGATGACTACCGCACCTTCGCGGTGGCGGCGGTCGATGGCAACCAGCAGGGCTGGCCGATCGCGTCGTTCTCCTCGCGCGGCCCGACGAACTGCACGCCCAATGGTCAGCCGGCCATCAAGCCGGACATCTCCGCTCCGGGGGTCAACGTGCGATCCGCTCTGCCGGGCAACTCCTACGGCAACCTGAGCGGCACGTCGATGGCTTCGCCGCACATCAACGGCGTGGTCTGCCTCATGCGTGAAGTCAATCCGGATCTGCCCGTCGATGACATCAAGCAGATCATCTTCGACACCGCCGTCGATCTCGGCACCCAGGGCGAAGACAACAGCTACGGCTGGGGCATGGTTGATGCGTACGAAGCCGTCGTCGCAGCCATGACCGGCGACATCCCGATGCGACTGGTGACGTCGCGGTTTGTCTCCGGCGTGAACGGCGACGCGGAGGTCTTCCGCGCCACGCCCGGTTCGACCGTCGCATTCGTGTACAGCGTCGCGGGGCCCGGCAGCACCTATGTGCCGCAACTGGATGTCACGCTCGATCTCGCCCAGCCGCGCCAGGCCGGCGTTCGCACCGCCGATCAGGACGGCTACGCCCTGCTCCGCAAGCGCATTCCGCCCAACACCGTGGGCGTGCGCGTGTACATGCAGGCGTGCGAGTTCCAGCGCAAGTCGAACGTCACCGATCAGGTGATTCAGTAAAACCGCGCTGCGGCGCACTTCGTCCCCAAGTCGCACCGCGGGCCAGTCGGCCCGCGGTGTGGCTTGAGGGCATCTAACTCTTTTTGCCCTTCGTGGCTTGAAAGGCGGGGAACAATGAAGCGACTCCTCCTCACGGGAACTGCGGCAGCGATCCTGGCGACGCCGGTCATCGCCGGTGAAATCGATCCTGACCTGCGGCGGATCATCCTCAAGACGTCCGACAACGAGGTCCTCTCGACGCTGGTCTTCCTCAACGACCAGGTGAACATCGCGCAGATGAACGCCGCGATGAACCAGGCGAAAGTCAACCTGCGCGAGCGGCACCGGCTCGTGGTTACTTCGCTGCAGGAAAAGGCCGGCCTGACGCAAGGCGATCTCATCGCGCATCTCACCGATCTGAAGGACGCCGGACGCATTTCCGACTTCCACCCTTACTGGCTGTCCAACGCCATCCGCGTGGACGCCACGCGCGGCGAGATTGTCCAACTGGCCGGCCGTCAGGATGTGCTTCGCGTCTACTTCAACTATCCGATCGAGACCGTCGCGCCGATGGGCGCTCCGGTAGCCGTCGAGCAGGGCGGCAACGGCGGGCTCGACAATCCCGAGCCCGGTCTTGTCGCCATTCGCGCGCCCGAAGTCTGGACTGAATTCGGCGTCATGGGCAACGGCGTGCTCACCTCAACGCTCGACACCGGCGTGGATGGCAATCACCCCGCCCTCGCCAGCCGCTGGGCAGGCGTGGCCGACTCGCGCTACGCCGGCCACCCCGAGTGGGCGTGGTTCGATCCGGTGACCAACACGACCTTCCCGACCGCCTTCGGCAGCCACGGCACCCACACCATGGGCACCGTTTGCGGCGGCGCACCGGGCGATGAAATCGGCGTCGCTCCGGGCGCCACCTGGATCCATGCGGCCGTCATTGATCGCGTCAGCATTCAGCGCACCGTCGCCGATGCGCTGCTCGCCTTTGAATGGCTCGTTGATCCGGATGGGGACCCGAACACGAATTGGGACGTCCCCGCGGTTTGCTCCAACTCGTGGCGTCTCGTCACGGGTCACGGCTATCCGCCGTGCGATGAAACTTTCTGGACGCATCTGGACGCGTGCGAGGCCGCCGGCACGCTCATCACCTTCTCCGCCGGCAACGAGGGCTTCTCGGGCCTCGGCCGCCCGTCCGATCGCGCGACCGACGAATACCGCACCTTCTCCGTCGCCGCGGTGGACGCGAACCAGCAGGGTTGGCCGATTGCGTCGTTCTCCTCGCGCGGCCCGACGAACTGCACGCCCAATGGCCAACCGGCGATTAAGCCGGACATCTCCGGCCCGGGCGTCAACGTCCGATCCGCTCTGCCGGGCAACTCCTACGGCAACCTGAGCGGCACGTCGATGGCTTCGCCGCACATCAACGGCGTGGTCTGCCTCATGCGCGAAGTCAATCCCGATCTCTCCGTGGACGACATCAAGCAGATCATGTATGACACCGCCTTCGATCTGGGCGATCCGGGCGAAGACAACAACTACGGCTACGGAATGGTGGATGCATACGAAGCAGTCGTCGCGGCCATCAGCGGTGACATTCCCATGCGGCTTCGTGCGGCTTCGTGGACGGCCGGCGTCGAGACGGATCTCGAAGTCTTCCGCGCCACGCCCGGCAGCAACGTCGCGTTTATCTACAGCATTCAGGGGACGGGCAGCACCTACGTGCCCCAACTGGATGTCACCGTCGATCTCGCCTCGCCGCGTCTGGCCGGTATCGAGACGGCCGACCAGGACGGCTACGCACTGCACCACATGCTCGTTCCCTTCGGCTCCGAAGGCACGCACGTCTGGATGCAGGCAGCCGAGTTTCAGCGCAAGTCCAATGTCGTTGATCAGCCGGTCGAATACCGTCTGACGCTCGAAGTGTCGCGCTGGCTGGCCGGCGTCCGCGGCGACGCGGAAGTGTTCGGCGCCACGCCCGGCGCCACCGTCGCGTTCCTCGCGAGCTTTGACGGCACGGGCAGCACCTTCATCCCGCAGTTCAACGTCACCGTGGACCTGCTCAACCCCGTGACGGCGGGCACCCGCGTCGCCGATCAGAACGGCTACGCGCTGCTGCGCCAGCTGATCCCGACCGAACTGCAGGGGCGGCACGTCTGGATGCAGGCCGTCGAGCAGCGGAGCAAGTCCAACCTCGTCGAGCAGGACATCGAGTAGCCGCCCGCTCCAAGAGGCACGGATCCGAGTTCACAACCAGCCCCGCGGGCCTTTGCCCGCGGGGCTGTTCCTTTGCCTCAACAGGCGCGGCGGCCACGGCGCGGCTTTCGGTGTCGCGAAAGATCTTTGCGGAGCGATTCGCGCCGAGGCTCTAATAATTGGATATGATTGTCCGCATTCAAGTCCCGAGGCGGCTTTTCAGGGTGTGTGCAATCTGGCCTCGCCGAGTCTCCTCTCCAACCCAACGCGCCGGTCAGTCCAGGCCGCCCGCGTCCAACCACCAAAGGCGCCCCACCGAATGACCACGGCTCTTGCGCAGTCCGCTTATCGACCCGCAACTCATCTGACTCACCCCACTCACCCGCGCGGCACCGACGCCCGCGTTCTGCTCACCAGCGTGTTTGGTCCCTATGCCCGCGATGATGAATACGGCAGCCGGTCGCTGAATCCGATGGAGTTGTATCACAATCAGGTCACGCGCGTGCAGCGCGGCTTCTCGCTGCGCATGTTCCACAGGTCATGGGGGCTGATGCTCATTCAGCACAACATCAGCGCCCCGTGCACGCTGCTCGACTTTCCAACGCTCGACCGGCTCATTGAAGAGTTGCGCAGCGTGCCCTACGACATCATCGGCATCGGAGCGATCATTCCGAATCTGTCCAAGGTGCGCCACATGTGCGACATCATCCGCCGCCATCAGCCGCAGGCGACGCTCGTCATCGGCGGCCACGTGGCGAACTACCCCGATCTTGATCGCCTTGTCGACGCCGACCACATCGTGCGCGGCGAGGGGGTGGAGTGGATGCGCCGCTATCTCGGAGAAGACGCCGGCCGACCGATCAGGCACCCGCGCATTTCTTCAGGGATCGGCACGCGCACCATGGGAGTCACCTTGCGCGAAAAGAAAGGGGACGTCGCGGCTGTGCTGCTGCCCTCCGTCGGCTGCCCCCTGGGGTGCAACTTCTGCGCCACCTCAGCCATGTTCGGCGGCAAAGGCGCCTGCATCCACTTCTACGAAACCGGCGAAGAACTCTTCGACGTCATGTGCGGGCTCGAGGCCGACATGAAAGTGCGATCGTTCTTCGTGATGGATGAGAACTTCCTGCTGCATCGCAAGAGGGCCCTGCGACTGCTCGAACTCATGCAGCAGCACGACAAGTCCTGGTCGCTGTACATCTTCGCTTCCGCCAATGTGCTTCGCGCTTACACGATCGAGCAGATCGTTGCGCTGGGAATCTCGTGGGTCTGGATGGGCCTTGAGGGCAAGGATGCGGCCTACGCCAAGCTGCGCGACGCCGACACCCGCACGCTCGTGCGCACCCTGCAGTCGCACGGCATCCGCGTGCTCGGTTCGAGCATCATCGGCATGGAGAATCACACGCTCGAAAACATCGATGAGGCGATCGATTACGCGGTGGAACACGATACGGAGTTTCACCAGTTCATGCTCTACACGCCGATCCCCGGCACGCCGCTCTACAACGAGCACCAGCAGGCGGGCACGATGCTGCCGCCCGACGAGTACGTCGAGTCCGACATCCACGGGCAGCTGATGTTCAACTTCCGGCACCCGCACATTCCGCGCGGCGAAGAAGGCCGGCTGATCCTCCGCGCCTTCCAGCGCGACTTTGAAATCAACGGGCCCAGCGTCGTTCGCATCGCGCGAACCGTGCTCCAGGGTTGGAAGCGCTACAAGAACCACCCGGATCGGCGCATCCGCTCGCGTTTCATCTGGGAAGCGCGCGATCTGGCAGTGACGTACGCCGGCGCGCTGTGGGCCGCCCGCGAACACTTCAGGCATGCCAACGCAGCTCTCTCGAGCCGCATCGCGCACAGTCTCGATGAGATCAAGAAGGAGTTCGGCTGGAAGTCGCGACTCTCGGCGCCGCTCATCGGCCGATACCTGTTGCGGATGTTCGCTCGTGAGGAGCAACGGCTGGACAACCGCTGGACCTACGAACCGCCAACCTTCTACGAGCACAACGCGCACGTGCGCATCGGCGCCGCGATCTGATCGGCCCGCATCGATGCCTTAGATCTCGTCAAGGATCGGCAGGTATTGCTCACCCCGCCTCGTGGCGCCGTAGATGCTGCCTGGCGGCGGACCTTCCAGAAGTTCACGCGCGACCAGGTCGGCGCGGGACAGGTCCTTGAGCGCGATCGAAACCGCCCGGTCGGTGGCCGTGTCCAATGCTTGCGTGATCTGCGTGAATCGCGCCGGCCCCGGGCCGATGACGAACAGCGCGGGCATCGACCATTTGCGCAGCGCGATCTCGGTCGCAGCCGTCTGCTGCATGGCCCGCTCGAGCCGGCCACACACCGGCGCGAGGCGTTCGCCCCGCCGCGTGAGGATGTATTCGGGCCGCAGCGGGTGGCCGTACCCCGGATTGCGCCGGATCCAACCGAGGTCGATGAGTTCATCGAGCGCCTGGCGCACGGCTCCGGCGTTTGCCCCAAGCGCGTGAACGAGCGAGATGAACTTCGCGCCCTGGGCGCGGTCCAGTTCGGCCATGATGGGGCAGGCCCAGCGGCGCCGAAACAAGGCCATGACTCGGTCGAGGCGGTCCATCGCCATGAGATTCCCCCAGTCGATCAGGACCGGCGCGGCCAGCAACGCGGATAGCCACCTCAGCACGGTCCGGCGCCGCAGCCGGGGCGAGGGCACAGGGACTTTCGAATTCATCGCCGCCGCTCCCCGCTTGACATGCAAAGTATAGCGGCTATATTGAATGAATCAACCGCCGGCGCGCCGGCCCAACCAAGGAGAGCCCATGCCATCGCCCATCGAATACAACGGCGGACTCACGATCTCCAGCAGCGTTACCGACCTCAAGAAGTCCATCGACTGGTACACCAGCGTGCTCGGCTTCACGCACCTCTATACCGTCGAGGAAATCGGCTGGAGCGAACTCCAGACCCCCGTCGAGGGCGGCCGCGTCAATCTCGGCCTCTCTCAGGTCGAGAAGGTCAGTCCGGGCGGCCCGACGCCGACGTTCGGCGTCAAGGACATCGATAAGGCCCGCGCCACGCTGGAATCGAAGAAGGTCCGCTTCGACGGACCCACGCGCGAGTACCCCGGCATGGTGCGTCTGGCCACCTTTTACGATCCCGATGGGAATTCGCTCATGCTCTACCAGTCGCTCGGGCAGGAGTGACCCCGGAGGCAACGCCCCAATCCGCGGCTGAATCAGGCCTGTTCCATCCCGCATGTTGAAACATCCCGGGCCGCCAAGCGGTTTAACCCATTGAAGCCCTTAGCGCTCCCGGGAGAATCTCATGTTCGCAACCCTTGCACTCGCCGCCGTGCTCGCGCCGCCCCAGATCGACTCGCCGATCCTCGCGACGATCCAGCAGACCACCCTCACGATTCCCGGCAGCGGCTTCGGCCAGGCCGGACCGGGCTCGTCGATCATCGCGCGAATCGGAGGGCAGCGCATCACCATCCCGTCGACTGCCGCCGCGGTGGTCTCATGGGAAGACGAGAAGATCGTCCTCTCGGTCGACGAATTCGTGCGGAGCGGTTCGATCCGCATCCGTACTCCCGAGGGCATCAGCCCGCCCAGCCGGGTCGATGTGTTCTCCTACGACTGGTTCGACATCCCACCCACACCGGGCACCAACGGCGTGCCGCTCTCGATCGAGGTCGACGGCGAAGGCCAGGTCTGGGTGAACCAGGAGTTTCATCTCGAGTTCCAGCATCTCGATCCTGTGGCTGGAGTGGTCACCGGACTGGCAATCCCCAAACCGCCCAACCCGGGCCCGTTTGCGACCACGCTCTTTGGCGATCACCGCACGCAGACCAGCGTGCTGGGCGAGGATGTGCTGGTCGATCCGCAGGGGCGCATCTGGTTCACGCAGGGCGGCGGCTCGCTCTACAGCGGCGCGTACCCCAACCACAGCCGCGTGGTCTGCTTCGATCCGCATGCCCAGCCTGGCAACGAGTGGCGCGTGTACAACATGCCCGGCGACTGGAATGAGATCATCGGCCTGGCGTGGGATGAGCCGCGCGGCCGCATGTGGGTCGCCCAAGGCAGCCTTGAGACCGGCCCGATCCTTGCCAGCTTCGACCCTGAGCGCATCCCCTACGACAACCACTTCGATTTCAGCACCTCGCTGATGCACCAGGTCTGCGAGGAGGGCGAGCCGACGGATGACTGCTATCGCGTGTATCGCCTGCCGCCCGGTTCGAAGCACCCTGCGCACATGGTCGTTGACGACCACGGCCTGATCTGGTACACGGCATACTGGGGCAATCGCATCGGCGTGCTGCACCCGGAGTCGGGCCGCATCATCGAATACCCGCTGCCTGAGCCGATCGGCCTGGGCGATCCGGTGTGGGTCGTCGGCTCAGGCCCGTGGCAGATGGTCGAGGCGCCAAACGGCGACATCATCTTCTGCGAGTTTTTCGACAGCACGATCGACCGCTTCATCGCCCGCCGCGCGCTCGATCCCGACTGCCGGTCGCTCAACGGCGAGGGCCGCAACCCCTGCATTGTCGAGTGGGTCGTTCCGGGCGCCGATCTGCGCAATCAGCGCGTGCACTCGATCGCCTATGACCTCGAGGGCCGGTTGTGGTTCACGCAGTCAGCGGTCGCCGAGGGCGACACATCGCTGGGCTTCATCACCGCCGACTGGCAGACCTGCGTGCGCCTGCCGGATCTCAACGCATTCCCGGCCCGGACGTACGCGGATGGGGCGGGCATCTCCGTCGATCCGACCACGGGCGACATCTACTTCTGCGAGTTCAAGCGCCAGCGCATCGGGCGGCTGCACAAGGTGGAGTAGAAGCGGCGCGCCTCTTGCGGCGCAGTTCATCGATCCGGCGTCTCACAGTAGTTCCGGATGCGCTCATACATCGCCGCAAAGCCGGGATTGTGGCCGTAGTGCGAATGCCATTCGTCGAGCATCTGCAGGCTCTGCTCGCGTGTGATCCGGTTGCATTCGCGCAAGGTGCGCGTGACGACAAGCCCCAGCGCCCCGTGATCGCGATCGGCGTGCTGCATCGAAGTTTCGAAGAGTTGACGCAGCCGTGCTTCAGATGCATCAACGATGGCGGCAACGGCCTGCGAATCTCGTTCATTCCACTCGCTCAACCAGTTGACGGCGCCGCATTGATCCAGCGCCGTCATGGATTCGTCATGCAGCGCGCTGAGCATCTGATTTCCCACAACCTCGGGCGGGTAGCGCATGGGAACAACCATCCGGCCGGCATCCTCGACCTTCAGTTCTTCGAGTCGATCACTCAGCGCGGCGGCAACCTGAAGATACTTTGGGTCCTGGCTCTGCTCGGCCAGCGCGGCGACCACGTACAACAGGCTCAGAGACAGCGAGTCGTTCGCCTCTTTGGAGAAGGCAATGATCTGCTCGGCGTGGTCGGGCACGTCGGTGATGACCTTGAGAGCCCGATCGTACCCGCCCTGCTCGTATGACCCGAAGAGCGCCGGCTCGAGCCACGCGGGCGCCTCGCCGGGGGGCCGTTGCGCGGGAGGGCTCTGCGCCGGTGACTCCGCCGCCTTCGATCCTGCTTCGGTTTTCGCCGGCTGCGATTCAGTCTTGTCACAAGAGGTAAGCGCCATGGCGCCCAGAAGCATGGTGACAATCAGAGTTCTGCACATTCCACGAGTCTCCTGAGTTGGCGCAGCGTGGAGGCGTCGCAACAACCTCGAAATGCGCATCAGACTCTATCGCCCAGGTACTGCACCGAGTGACTCTTGACCAGACAGAGAATTGGAGTCCCCGGCTCGATGTGCAGCGCAGCGGCGCTGCGGCGGCTGATTTCGACGATGAGCGGAGCGCCGATGTCCACATCGACGAGCATGCGGCGTTCGTGTGCGCTGCAGCGCATCACGGTGCCTCGCACCTGGTTGAGAATCGACACGCCCGAGACCGGCGCCGCCGCCAGCGCAATGTCCCACGGGCGGATCGAGATGGACACCGCCGCCCCCACCACCGCCGGACACAACGGCGCAAAGAGCCGGCCCGCCGCGCCCTCCTGCTGACCCGGCCCGACCTCGAGCAGGGTCACTCCGTCTTCCGCGTGGTGCTCGAGCACGCGCGCGGTCAGCACGTTGTTCATCCCGCGATCGTGCACCACGGCGAGTACGGCGTCGGTATGAACGATGTCGCCATACCGGCCGCAGGCGACCGATCGGCCGCGCTCGATGATGAGCAGTTGATCCGTCAGCTGAAGAATCTCCGTGAGGTCGTGGCTGACGTAGACGATGGGCACGTTGAGTTCATCGCGCACGCGCCGAAGGTGCGGAATAATCTGCCGGCGCAAGCGCAGATCGAGCGAAGCGAGCGGTTCGTCGAGCAGAAGCAACCGAGGCCGGCTGAGCAGCGCCCGGCCGAGCGCGATGCGCTGGCGCTCGCCGCCGGAGAGATCGTTGATGCGCCGATCCAGCAGCGGCGCCAGCTCAAGCAGTGCGACGATGCGACTGAATTCCTCCCGACCGTGCCCATCGGCGCCGTAGAGGAGATTGCCTTTCACGGAGTAGTGCGGGAACAGCCGGTGCTCCTGGAACACCACGCCGATGCGCCGGCGGTGCGTTGGGACATCGATGTTGCGAACATCGTCGAACAGCGGCTGCTCGCGCAGCGCAATCGAGCCGCGATCGGGCCGAGCCAACCCCGCGATGAGGTTGATGAGCGTGGTCTTTCCCGCGCCCGACGGCCCGAAGACGCCCAGCACGGGCGCCGTTGACTCGAGCCGGACATCCAGCGTGAACGTGCCGCGCGCAAGTTGGACGGATGCGCTGATCACGACCCCAGGCCGATGCGCCGCGCCAGCCAGCGGGCGCTGAGTTCCGAGGCGACCAGCGCCGCGAAAGAGATGCCGATGGAGATGCCCACGAGGCGGAGCGCCGGCCCGTCGCCGCCGGGCGTCTGGGTGTAGGTGTAGATGGCGCTGGGCAACGTGCGCGTCATCCCTTCGATGTTGCCCGCAAAGGTGATGGTCGCGCCGAATTCGCCGAGGCTGCGCGCAAAGGCGAGCACCATCCCCGTGAGCACTCCGGGCAGCGCCAGCGGCAGGGTGATGGTCAGAAAGACCCGCCACGGGCCGGCTCCGAGCGTCCGGGCCGCCTGTTCGAGCCGGTGATCGACCAGTTCCATCGCCAGCCGCGCCGCGCGCACGAGCAGCGGAAAGCCCATCACCGCCGAAGCGATCGCAGCCGCCTTCCAGGTGAACGCGACCTCAATGCCCCACGCGCGATAGAGAAATCCGCCCAGCCAGCCGTGGCGCCCCAGCGACAGCAGCAGGACGTAGCCGACCACGACTGGCGGCAGCACGAGCGGCAGATGAACCATCGCATCGACCAGCGCCTTGCCAGGAAACTGCTTGCGGGCCAGCAGCGCCGCGCAGGCAATGCCGGGCAGCAGCATGATGAGCATGCTCCACAGCGCGGTCTGGAGAGAGAGCGACAATGCCGACCACTCGGCGCTGGTCATCGCCCACCGTCCTGCGGCGCGCCCATCACGCGAAAGCCCGCGTCTCGGAAGACCTGATTCATCTCAGGCGAATACAAAAACCGGATGAAATCCAGCGCGCCGGCCGAGTCGCCGCACTGGGCAATCGGGTAGACGATCGGGTCGTGCAACTCGGCCGGGAAGCGGGCGAGGACCCTGACTTTCGTGCTGGCGATCGCATCGGTCGAGTAGACGATTCCGGCATCGGCCTCGGACATCTCCACCAGGCGCAGCGCAGCTCGCACATCCTGAGCCGGGACAAGCCGCGGCTGCAGCGTTTCCCACCAGCCCAGCGCCAGCAGCGCCTGCCTGGCGTATCGCCCCGCGGGGACGTGATCGGGATCGCCGATCGCGATGCGTCTGATCTGCGGCAATCGCCCCGCGAAGTCAAACTCGCTCGACATCTGCACTGCTACATCTTCCGCGTCCGCAGGTGCGATCAGGACGAGTTCGTTGGCGAGCAAGTCGCGGCGAGTGCCTTGCCGGATCGCACCGGCGGCGGCGAGGTCATCCATCCACGCTTCGTCGGCGGAGAGATACACGTCGGCAGGCGAGCCGGCCTTGATCTGCCGCGCCAGATTGGATGATGAGTCGAAACTGAACACGACGCGAATGCCGGTGGTGTCTTCAAAGCGCCGTCCCGCCTGCCGCATCACGTCGGTCGTGCTCGCGGCGGCAAAGATGGTGATCGGCTGCGACCCCGGCGCTGCGCGCGAGCAGGCGGCGCACAGAGCGGCGAGCAGGATGATCGCAGTCGTAAAGCGCATGAATGTTCCGCCGTGATTATCGACGAACCGGTTCGAGCGGGCAAACCTGCCCCCTCCAATCCCGGACTGCCGCCTGGCGCCTTGCTGCCTGCTGCCACCGCCTTGATGCACCCTCGCTCTCTCCTATCCTCATCCTCTACAGCAAACGGAGCAAGACCATGACCGGCGAGAAGGTGGTACTGGCGTTTTCGGGCGGGCTTGACACGAGCTTCTGCGTCCCCTGGCTCAAGGAAAAGGGTTACGAAGTCATCACGCTCTTTGTCGATACGGGCGGCACGAGCGATCAGGAGCGGGCGTACATCGAGAAGCGCAGCAAGGACGTCGGCGCGGCGGACCACATCACCGTCGACGCGGCCCAGGATCTGTGGGATGAGTTCGTCGTGCCGCTCGTGCAGTTCGGCGGGGCGTACCAGGACCAGTATCCCATGCTCTGCTCCGATCGCTATGTCATCGTGCGCAAGAGCCTCGAGCACTGCAGGGCCATCGGCACGAAAAACTTTGCACACGGCTGCACCGGCATGGGAAACGACCAGGTCCGCTTCGACCAGACGGTGCGCTCGCTGGGCGACTTCAACATCCTCTCGCCGATCCGCGACATCCAGCACGAGCACAAACAGGTGCGCGCCTTCGAGCAGTCCTACCTCAAGGAGCGCGGCATCGAGGTGCGCACGAGCACGAGCAAGTACTCGATCAATGAGAACGTGCTCGGCGTCACCATCAGCGGATCCGAAATCGATCGATACGACGCGCCCGACGACGACACGTGGAAGATGTGCGCTCACCCGAGCACCTGGCCGCGTGAGCGGCTGCGCGTGCGCATCGGCTTTGACAAGGGAGTGCCGGTGAGCGTGGATGGCGAGAAGATGAGCGGGCCGAAGATGCTCGCGCGCCTCAACAAGACCTTCGGCGGCTACGGCGTCGGCCGGCACATCTACTCAAGCGACACGACAATCGGCCTCAAGGCGCGCATCGTATTCGAGTGCCCAGGCATCGAAGCGCTCATGCACGCGCATCGCGGCCTCGAAGAAGCGATCCACACTTCATGGCAGGCGAACTTCAAGCGGCAGGCGGCGGACTGGTGGGTGCAACTCGTCTACAAAGGCTTCTTCTACGAGCCGCTCAAGTCCGATCTCGAAGCGGCTCTGGCCAGTTCGCAGCGGTTCGTCACCGGCGAAGTCACGCTGGAGACGCACGGCGGCTCACTTTGCGCCGTCAAGGTCGATTCGAAGCATGTGCTCGAGCGACCAGGCGCCTCGTACGCGCAGAGTGCCGACTGGACCGTCACTGAAGCGGTCGGCTTCATCAAACTGTTCGGCCAGAGTTCGACGATCTCGGCGTTGATCAACCCGATCCACAAGCTGTGACCGCGCAACGCCTCGATTCGCACGGCAAACGCACGCGATGACTTCGCCCCTGCTCAACTCGGTGGTGGATCTGCTCCGCGATCTGATCGCGGTGAACACCACCAATCCGCCGCGCGATGCGCAGCGGGCCGGCGAAGCGCTGGCGATCGCCCGGGCGACGCTCGACGAGTGCGGCTTCGCGTGCGAACTCATGGACTTCGGCGAAGGCTGCCTGGCGCTGCTGGCGATGCGCGGCACGCCGCGCGTGCTCTTCAATAACCACCTCGACACAGTGCCCGTGGGAGACGGGTGGAGCGGCGAGCCATTCCAGCTTCGCGTGACAAACGACCAGGCGATCGGCCTGGGCGCCTGCGACGTCAAGGGCGCGGCCGCTTGCTGGCTTGCAGCGGCGCGGGTGAGCGACGCCGATGCGGCCATGCTCTTCACGACCGATGAGGAAGCCGGCCAGAGCGTGTGCGTGCGATCGTTCATCAAGTCTCGCCGCGATCTGCTCAACGCCTTTGACGCAGCGATTGTTGCCGAGCCGACCGGCTGTCGGGCCGTCGCGGCCCATCGCGGTCTGGCCACCTCCTCTGGCGTCTTTCTGGGTACGCCGGGCCACGGTTCATCCGCCCGCGCGCTGCGCGACAGCGCCATCCATGAGGCCTGTCGCTGGGCCGCATCAGCCATCGAGCACGCGCGCGGCTGGGAAGGCGAATCATTCGGCCCGCTCAGCGGCGTTCGCTTCAACATCGGCACCTTCGAGGGCGGCGTCAAGGCGAACATGATTGCCTCCGAGGCTCGCGTCCGCTTCGGCCTGCGCCCCCTGCCCGGCCAGTCGAGCGATGAACTGATCCGCGCGTTTCAAGAACGGGCGCCCGATGCGAGCCGTGTCCGCTGGAGCACGGGCTTTTCGGGTCCTTCGCTGCCGGCCGCGCCGTCGGATGTCACCCAGGCGGTGGCCAGGGCGAGAGCATTCGCCGAGCGTCTCGGCCTGGCGCCGGGTGAGCCGGTGGATTTCTGGTCCGAGGCGTCGCTGTTCTCGGAGGCCGGGCTGCCGAGCCTGGTCTTCGGTCCCGGCGACATCGCTCAGGCGCACCGGCCCGACGAGGCCGTGCCGCTGGCCGAACTGGAGAGTGCCGCCGCGACCTACGCGCGGCTTCTATCATCCTGACTCGTTTCACTCACGTTCGCTCGCCCTCCGGTGCCGGCCCATGCGACAGACCCGCGAAATCATCACCACCCTGCTCTCGAACATCGGCTCGCGCAAGGAAGTCGATCAATACCTCAAGCAGTTCAGCAGCGTGGATTCCAAGCGCTTCGCGGTCGTCAAAGTCGGCGGCGGAATCGTCACCGACCACCTCGAAGCGCTGACCTCGGCGCTGACATTTCTCCATCACGTCGGGTTGTATCCAATCGTCCTGCACGGCGCCGGACCGCAACTCGACCTCGCGCTCAAGGAAGCGGGGATCGAGACCAGCCGAATCGACGGCCTGCGCGTGACCACTCCCGCTGTGCTCGATATCGCGCGCAAGGTGTTTCAGCGCGAGAACCTGAAACTGGTCGAGGCGCTCGAGAATCTCGGCACGCGGGCCCGGCCCGTCACCGCCGGCGTCTTCGAAGCCCGGCCGGTGCAGGATGAGCGGCTCGGGCTCGTGGGTGAAGTAACCAACATCCACCTCGATGCGATCGACTCGAGCATCCGCTCAGGACATCTGCCGATCCTCGCGTGCCTGGGCGAAACGTCGGGCGGGCAAATCCTCAACATCAACGCGGATGTCGCGGCGTCTGAACTGGCCCTCAAACTTCAGCCGCACAAGATCATCTTCCTCACACCGACCGGCGGGCTGCTGGATCAGCACGGGCGAATCATCCCGGCCATCAACCTCGCCGAGGAGTACGAACACCTCATGAGCCAGTTGTGGCTCGGCGGCGGGATGCGCCTGAAACTCAAAGAGATCAACGACCTGCTCGAGCAGTTGCCGCACACGTCTTCGGTCTCGATCACCTCGCCCGAGCATCTGGCGCGCGAATTGTTCACGCATCGCGGCTCGGGCACATTGGTGCGCGCCGGCGAGCGCGTGCGCTGCTTCTCATCCTTCGCCGACGCCGACGAGCCTCGTCTGCGGGCCCTGGTTGAAGGCTGCTTTCAGCGGAAGCTCGATGACAATTACTTCGACAAGAAGCAGTGCTACCGGCTGTATCTCTCTGACTCCTACCGCGCCACGGCGATCCTGACGCTCGAAGACGAGATTCCCTACCTCGACAAGTTTGCCGTCACCAAGGAAGCGCAGGGCATCGGCCTGGGCGCCACGCTGTGGCTGCGCATGCGTGAGGACAATCCAAAGATGTTCTGGCGCAGCCGCACCGAGAACCCGATCAACCCGTGGTACTTCGAAAAGGCGGATGGCAGTTACCGCACGGAGAAGTGGACGGTGTTCTGGTACGGCCTGGACGGCTTTGCCGAAGTGCAGCACTGCATCGAAATGGCCCTCGATATGCCGCCGTCACTCATCGCACACGGATCGGTCGAGCCGTGAGCGCCGCCAGGCGCACCAGCATCGGCATTGTCGGCGCGCGGGGCTATGTCGGCGGTGAACTCGTGCGCCTGATTGCCGGCCACCCTCGCCTCGAGATCGCATTCGTCAGTTCGCGCTCGACGGCGGGCCAGGAAGTGGCAGCGCACGTGAAGGGCGCGCCCGCCGGACTGAAGTTCAGCAGCCTCGATGCGCCCGAGGCAGCGGCGTCCTCGGCGGATGTCATCATCCTCGCCCTGCCCAATGGCGAAGCGCATCGCTATGTCGCCGCGATCGACGCGAGCGATCGACCGGACCGAGTCATCGTCGATGTCAGCGCCGACTACCGCTTCGATGACAACTGGGTCTACGGCCAGCCGGAGCGCTTCCGCGATCGCATCCGCGGCGCGCGCCGCATCTCCAATCCCGGGTGCTACGCGACGGCCGCGCAACTGGCCATCGCACCGATGCTCGATGCGCTCGATGGCCCGGCGACGGTGTTCGGGGTGTCTGGCTACAGCGGCGCCGGCGCCACGCCTTCGGACAAAAACAACCCGGAGATCCTGCGCGACAACCTGCTGCCCTACGCCCTGACGGGTCACATTCACGAGCGCGAGGTGGCGCGGCACGTCGGCTGGCCGGTGCACTTCCTGCCGCACGTGGCGCCGTTCTTCCGCGGCATCACGGTGACTGTTTCGCTGCCCCTGACCCACACCATCACCACGGAAGAAATGCAGCAGCGCTACGAGCGGGCCTACGGCGGCGAGCCGCTGATTCGCCTCACCGCCAAACCGCCGCTGGTGCGCGACATCGCCGATCGCCACGAAGTGAGCATCGGCGGCTGGGCCGCGAGCGACAAGCCGCTCCGCGCCGCCGTCATCGCGACGATCGACAACCTGCTCAAGGGCGCCGCCACTCAGGCGATTCAGAACGTCAATCTCGCCTGCGGCCTCAACGAACTGGAGGGCATCGCCCATGGCTGAACAGCCCCTCTGGGATAAAGGCGGCGCGAGCATTGACGAGCGCATCATGCGATTCCTCGCCGGTGAGGATGTGCGCCTCGACCAGCACCTGCTGCCATATGACATCCGCGCATCAATCGCGCACGTGAATGGGCTGCATCGCATCGGCATCCTCGATGGCCAGGAGGCAAAGGCGCTGGTCAGCGCGCTCGAAAGCCTGCTCGATCTCGTCGCCACCGGCCAGTTCGTGCTCGACGAGCGCTATGAAGACGGCCACTCGGCGATCGAAGCGCATCTGACTGAGCAACTGGGCGACATCGGCCGCAAGGTGCACACGGGCCGCAGCCGCAACGACCAGGTGCTCGTCGCCACGCGTCTGTATCTGCGCGACCAGCTCGCTCGGCTCAACATAGCGGCGCTGGACATCGCGGAGATGTTCATCGAGCGCGCCAAGGCCGACGCGGCGACTCCGATGCCCGGATACACGCACCTGCAGCGGGCCGTGCCTTCGACGGTCGGCCTGTGGTGCAGCGCCTTCGCCGAGTCGTTCATCGACATCGCCGCGCTCTCGCAAGGGATGAGCCGGTGGATCGATGCCTGCCCGCTGGGCACGGCGGCGGGCTATGGGGTCAATCTCGAACTCGATCGGCAAGGCGTGGCCGATGAACTCGGCTTCACGCGCGTGCAGATCAACGCCATGTACGCCCAGAACAGCCGCGGGCGCTTCGAATTGGGCGCGCTGCATGCGCTGCACCAGGCGCTGCTCGACGTGCGCCGCTTCGCGTGGGACCTGAGCCTGTTCACCACCGAGGAGTTCGGCTTTGTAACGCTGCCTGACCGCTTCACCACGGGCAGTTCAATCATGCCCAACAAACGAAATCCCGACGTGGTCGAACTGCTTCGCGCCTCGTGCGGCGTGGTGGAAGGCGCGACAGCGGAACTCTCCGCCGCGCTCGCCCTGCCCAGCGGCTATCAGCGCGATCTCCAGGCGACCAAGGAGCCGATGATCCGCGGCCTGTCGCGCGGCCTGGCGGCGCTGGCGATCGTGCCTGATCTTGTCGCGTCGATGGAGTTCGACCGCGCGCGCATGCGCGAGGCGATCACGCCGGCGATGTTCGCAACGGACCGCGCGATCCAACTCGCCGCAGAGGGCGTGCCGTTCCGCGATGCCTATCGCCAGGTCGGCCGCGAGATCGAGTCAATGAAAGACCTGCCCATCGAACAGAGCATCGCGCAGCGCTCCTCGCTGGGCGGCAGCGGCAATCTCGGCCTCGACGTGCTGCGCAAGCGTCTCGACAGCCTGCGCGCCTGACGCCACGGGCCGCATTTCACGCAAAGCGCAGCGAATACACCAGCGGGAAATGATGGCCGAGGCACTTCCAGCACTCACCGCGATCGGTTGAGATATAGACGTTGCCCGTTGTCGTTCCAAACGCAAGCGTGTCGCCGACCTTGTCGAGTCCGTGGCGGTAAACCACGTCGTAGCACTGCTCCTGGGGCAGACCCTCGCGCAGCGCCTTCCACGTCTTTCCGCCATCGGTCGTGCGGCTGATGCAGAGCGCGCCACCCACCGCGACGCGACACTCGTCGGCGATCGCCGGCGCCACCCACGCCTGGTTCGGATCACGTTCATCCACCGCGACGGCAAAACCGAACGATGCCGGGCCATCCTTCTCAGACACGTTGATCCACGAGCGACCGTGATCGGTGCTCTTCCAGATGCCGCAGTGGTTCTGCTGCCAGAGGTGGCTCGTGTTGCCGGGGCACATCACGACGAGATGCGGGTCATGCCCAACCTCCGGATTAGGTTCAGGAAGGAAGTTGGACCTGAGGCCGTTGTTGCGAACTGTCCAGGACTGGCCGCCGTCGGCCGTTTCGAAAGTGCCGGCGCAACTGATTCCGATGAGCGCGCGCCGGCTGTCGGCAGGATCGATGATGACGGAGTGGATGCCCGCGTTGTCGCGCCCGCCGCCGAACCACTGGCCCGCGAGGCGCGACGGGTGATCCCACAGCGGCCGGTTCAGTTCCCACGTGTCGCCGCCGTCGCTGCTCACGAACAGGCCGCCGGGCTCGGTGCCGATGTACAGGCGCTCGGGCTCATCGTCGCCGCCCGGCTCGATGCACCAGAGGTAGCGCAGCGTCGCCGGCTTCTCAGGCGCCTTGGGATCGGCGCTCATCATCGAGTTCTTGATGACTTCGCCTTCCGGATATTTCGGCGCGGGCACTTCTTCCCACGTCCGGCCGCGGTCTCTGGAGCGCGACAGTTTGCAGCCCCAATGCCCATGATCCTGACCGGCCCAGAGCGTGCCGGTGCGATGATCGATCATCGCATAGGAGATCGGCACGCCGAGGAATGAGGTGCTGGCGAGCTTCCAGTCGCCGCCTTTGCGGTCGAAGAGGAACAATCCCTTGCGCGTGCCGAGGATGAGCGTGTCGCCGGTGCGGGCCATGTGAAACTCCAGGAAGTCAGGGGAAGCAGCGCTCAACCGCCCGAAAGCGCCTGCATGATGTGGATACTCGAATTCGAATCGACCGCATCCGAAAGAGACTGGCGGTCGTGAAGGGGGCGGCCGTTCACAAACACATTCACGTGCTGCCGCAGCGCGCGTTGATCGTCCAGGAGGTAGCCGGCCAGGCCCGGGAAGCGAGCCTCCAGCCGCTCGACGAGTTCGGCCACGTCGCGCGCCTCGATTTCCAGCGCCGGCTGCTCACCAAGCGCGGGAAAGAAGCGGTGCAGATGGCGAGTGAACTCGACGCGGGCCATGACGGGCTCCCTCCGAGCGGTGCAGTCCACAACCATACCCGCTCGATCGGGCGAGGTTGAGACCCGGCACTAACCGGCCATGACCGCGCCGGGCTCCTCGACGGCTTGCGACTGGCCCGGTTCGGCGTGGTCGCCGTGCCGCTCCATGGGCGGCGCGGCAGGCGGTGGCTCGATCTTCGGGGCCGGATAGAGCAGCAGGCGCAGCCCGTTGGCCACGACCAGCAGAGTTCCCCCCTCGTGCCCCAGCACGCCCAGCGACAGGTTGATCCAGCCGGCCAGCGTGCCCACGGCCAGTAGCGCGATGGCCGAAAGCGCGAAGATCAGGTTGGTGCGAATGGTTCGCCGCGTCTGCCGCGCGAGGCGCACGGCCCAGGACACGGCGCGGAGATCTTCATTCATCAGCACCACATCAGCCGTTTCGAGCGCTGCATCCGAGCCGATCCCGCCGATGGCAATGCCGGCGTCGCTGGCCGCAAGCGATGGCGCATCGTTCACACCGTCTCCCACGACACCGACGCGGCCGTGCTCGGTGTGCATCTTCTCGACGAAGTTGAGTTTTTCATCCGGATGGAGTTCGGCGTAATACGCATCGAGCCCAAGCGAGGCGCTCAGCCGCTGGGCCACGCCCTGCACGTCGCCGGTGAGCATGACGATTGGCCTGATGCCCAGCCCGTGAAACTCCCGCACCATCTCCGCTCCGCCGGGCCGCGGCTCGTCGCGGAGGACAAACACCCCGGCCTGGTCGCGCCAGGCGAGAGCGACCGCCAGCGTGCCGCGCTCGTGCAGCACTTCCATCACGTCGTGCACGCGCGCATGCAGGCAGATGGGCATGAGATCTTTGACGTGCGCAAAGCGGCCGAGGCGCACCTCCGATCCCTCGTACATACCCGAGACGCCCAGGCCGGGTTGAAAACTGAGGCGGTCGCATGCGGTCGGCTCCACGCCGCGCCGCTGGGCTTCGGCGATGATGGCCTCGGCGAACGGGTGCGTCGATCCCTGCTCGAGCCCGGCCGCCAGCGCCAGCAGGGTGCTGGCGTCTGACCACGCGACGGGATGAACCTGCTGCACGCGCGGCTTGCCCATCGTAAGCGTGCCGGTCTTGTCCAGAGCGGCGCAGCGGAACGTCGCCAGCCGCTCGATCGATTCGCCGCCTTTGAACAGAACGCCGGCGCGCGCCGCCCGGCTGATGCTCGAAAGCGTCGCAGTCGGCGTGGCGATGATCAGCGCGCAAGGGCTGGCGACAATGAGCAGCGTGATGGCCGTATACGCCGCATCCGCCCAGGCCCATTCCAAGCCCAGGCGCAGCACCGCGAAGACGATGATGCAGATCACCACGACGCTCACGCTGTAAGGCATCGAGAGCCGATCGATCAACTGCTGCACCGGCTGGCGCCGCTCCTGGGCGCTGAGCACGAGATTGAGCACGCGCTGCAGGCTCGAATCGCTGGCGAGCCGGGTAACGCGCACTTCGATCGGGTGCGTCTCGTTGATCGTGCCGGCAAACACGTCATCGCCCGGTCCGACCGATCGCGGCAGCGATTCGCCGGTGAGCGACGCCTGGTTGAGTTCCGCTGAGCCGCGCACCACCACGCCGTCGGTCGGCACGCGCTCGCCGGGCCGGACGAGGACGACGTCATCGATCTGCGCTTCGTCGGGCTTGATTTCCATCCACTCGCCGCCGCGCTGCACGAGCGTTTCCGTAGGGATCATGCTGTTGAGCGCCGCGACCGCCGAGGTGGTGCGCTTCATCGCCAGGTCTTCGAGCGCCCCCGAGAGCACGAACAGGAACAGCAGCAGCGCACCCTCCTCAACGTGTCCAAGCCACGCGGCGAAACCGGCGCCGAGCACCATCAGCACGTCGATGTTGAACTGCCAGTCGCGCAGTGCCTCCCACGCCGCCCGGCCGCCATAGATCATCCCAATGCCCAGGCTGATCCAGACCATCCACTGCCCGGTCGTGGCCGGAGGGTGCAGGCCTGGCTCCTGGCCGGAATCGACCAGCCGCATCATTCCGAAGCCCACGGCCAGCAGGGCGCCGGCCAGGATCGCGGCCGCGAGTTCGTGGTGGCCGGCGATGCGCGTGTGCCAGCCGACGTTGGACGGCGCGGCATGTGTGGGAAGTGGCGGCATGTGCCGAAGTTTATTCGGCTCGATCGAGTTGCAGCCGCTGCGAGGAGGCTGCGTCAAAGAAGCATCCAATCGGCGGCCATCGAATCGGGGTCAGCCCTCAAACCTGCCGATACTATTTGGACTGTGCCCGAACCGGGCCGAATTGCCACGTGAGTCTCGTCGTGGAAGGACGCCCTTCGATGGGGTCAAATCAGATCAAACGCATCGGTCTGCTCACCGGCGGCGGCGACTGCCCCGGCCTCAACGCCGTCATCCGCGCCGTCACCAAAGCGGCCATCATGAATCATGACGTCCAGGTTTTCGGCATCGAGGATGGATTCCTGGGCCTGGTGCAGAACCGCATCCACGAACTTCTGCCCCAGGATGTCTCGGGCATCCTGACGGTCGGCGGCACCATCCTCGGCACTTCGAACAAGTGCAATCCCGCCCACTATTGCACTTCGCTCGACGAGCGCGGCATGCCGATCTTCAAGGACGTCACCGACCGCTGCCTCGAGCACTACCAGCACTGGCGCCTCGACGCGCTGGTCGTGATCGGCGGCGACGGCACCATGAGTTGCGCCAAGAACTTCGTCCGCCGCGGCATCACCTGTGTCGGCGTGCCCAAGACGATCGACAACGACCTCATCGGCACCGACATCACCTTCGGCTTCCAGACGGCCGTCGAGACCGCCACCTGCGCCATCGACCGCATCCACACCACGGCCGCCAGCCACCACCGCGTCATGGTCGTCGAAGTCATGGGCCGCAACGCCGGGTGGATCGCCCTGCACGCCGGCGTCGCTTCGGGTTCGGACATCATCCTCCTGCCCGAGATTCCCTTTGACTACGACGTCATCTCCGAGTTCATCGGCGAGCGGCACACGCACCACCGCACGTGCACGATCGTGTGTGTGAGCGAGGGCGCCCGGCCGATCGACGGCAAGCAGGTGGTGAACCATCACGATCCGACCAGCCCGGACCCGGTGCGCCTCGGCGGAATCGGCAAGATCGTCGCCGATGAAATCGAGAAGCGCACCGGCGCCGAGAGCCGCGTCACCGTGCTCGGCCACGTACAGCGCGGCGGCACGCCGATCCACTCTGACCGGCTGCTGGGCACGCGGTTTGGGTATCACGCGATCGAACTGCTCATGGCGGGCAAGAAGAACCGCCTGGTGGTCATGCGCAATCACCATGTGACGGACATCGACATCCTCGACGCCGCCGACAAACAGCGCCTCGTGCCGCTCGACGATCCGCTCATCGCCGCGGCCCGCGCCGTCGGCACGTGTTTCGGCGATGCGATTCCGGCGCAGTAGGTTCAGCAGACGTCAGTCGGCGTGCTGGATTTCCACAGCCTTGGCCTGCCGGATCATGACGCCGGCGAGTTGCGCCGGCGCGCCTTCGACGATGAAGACCTCCCGGCCGCGCAGCGCCAGCCGCCCGGTGTCATCGCCCCCGCCGCCGCACGGATACGCCACGTCGCCCGATTCCTCGACGTAGGTCTCGACCGGTTCGGGCAGGGCGCACTTGGTGGTCAGAATCGACTTGTACGCGTCGAAGAACTCCTGCGCATCTTTTTCCGAATCCCAGGTTGTGGCGAGGATGAACATGACGCGGCCGTCCTCGCGCTGGTACGCCCGATAGAGATCGCCGTCCCAGCCGGCGGTGGCTCGATTCGCCTTGGCGCCTGGACAGTCAAAGTTGCGCAGCAGCAGCGCGAGGTAGTACTCGCCATGCCGGGCTGAATCGATCTCCTTCCAACCGGCTTGGCGCACATCATCAAGCGCGGGCAACGACACGCGCGTCGGTTCGTCGCGCTGCCCAGTGAACTTGTCGGGGTGCATGACCTGCTCGCTGGTCGTCGGCAGGTTCCGGTAGGCCTCGGCCACGCGCTCCCATCCACCCGCGTGCCGCAGTTCCATGGTGAAGTACGCGCCCTTGATGTACGCCGCCATGAGCGGATGCAGGATGTAGGGCGGGATCTTGTCCATCGACTCGATTGCCTTGGCGATGTCGCCGCCTTCGAGCCCCATCGCGGACATGTCCACCTGCTTGCTCAACTCGATGAGCGCATCGGGCTCCATGTTCGCCTGCATGCGAAAGGCCATGGTCTCCATTTCCGGGTTGGCGGAAAGATCCATGCCCATCGTCTTGGTCTGCCAGAGCGTCTGGACGTAAGTCGCCTCCCCTTCAACGAGAAAACGCACGGCAAGCACTTGATCGTCGTTGCGGATGTCTTCGGCCTGCTCCTGTTCCATCTTCTCGAGCAGCGCGCCAAGTTTGAAGTGCTGATCCTGCAGCGCGTGGACCAGTTCGTGGGCCGCAACAGTCTGGAGAAGCATCGGCGCCATGTCGGTCATGAGGTAATAGAACTTGCCGGTTGCCGGGTCGTAGTAGGCCCCGGCCTGGCTGAGCAGAGCGCTCTTGAACTCTTCGCTCAGGTCGATGGGCTGCTTGAGCATGCCCAGCCGCACCAGCCCGGCCATGAAGCCGCCGACCTTGTCCGGCGGAAACATCGTCTTCAGTTCCTCGTCGAGATAGTTCCCCCAGTCCTCCATCGACTGGTGTTCCGCGGGAACGTCCTTGAGGAATTTGAGTCCGCGAATCTCCGTCAGTTGCGCCTCGATGTCGGTGAGATCGGGCAGCGCTGGAGCATGGGTGGTCTTCGCGGGCTCCGAGGCGGAATCCCGAGGCGGCGCCGGCGGGGAAGCGCAGGCGACGGCGGCTGCCGCCGCGGCGACGACGGCGAACCCGCGGTGAATCGGAATGCGGCCTTGACTCGACATGCAGTTCTCCTGTGCGCTCACGACCATGGGGCAGACCACCCGCAAACAACCTGCAACTGTAGGCTGGCGGCCAACAAGCCCCGCATCATTGCCCAGCCGCGGATTCCCACCCGAAGAGGGGTCTGAAGAGATCGGCGCTCAGACTTATCCCTGGCATCAGACCATCCCTGACGAAAAAAGCAGATGATTTCTTGCTTTCCGAGTCGCCCGGGCTTGCAATGGAGCGGGCCTGAGGTACGATTTTGTGCTCCAACAGAGGGGGAGTTGGTTTCTTTTGCCTCTGGACGAAGCCGAGTTGATCGTGCTCCGCCATCTGACTTTTGTGTTTTCGGTGTGCACCTCGGCGTGACCAGCGTGTGTCCAGCCGAGCCGGGAACCCGAAGTGGGGACTTTCCGATACAACACACTCGCGTGGCATCGCAGCCGCTGAAAGGCGTCTGGAGATGTTGTGTGATTACCCGCGCTATCGGGGGTCATGATGTTCATGACCCGGGCGGGGAGATGTTGCTTTCCATAGGAGAGTGGTTATGAAGAAGATTCAGGGTTTCGCGGTTCTCGCAATGGGCCTGTGCGCTGCCGCGGCCCAGGCGCAGATTTCGGCTGTCGGTCCGAACCTGACCGGCGTCGGCCAGGGCGTGATCGCTCAGGACGAGTACATGATCGACGACGGCAGCACGGAAAACCTGCTCGGCTGGACGGCCGGCGGGACGATGGCGTGGATCCAGTGGTTCGATGCCCAGGGCGGCGCTGACACCCTCAGCGAAATCCGCATCATCAACGGCTCGGCCCTCTATCCGGGTTACGGCAACGGCAACGGTTCGCCCGTTTCCGTCGGCATCTGGAGCGACCCCAACGGCGACGGCAACCCGCAGGATTCACTGCTGCTCACCAGCGTGAACACCACCGTCCAGAACATCGACACGGACACCTACCAGACCGTCACCATCCCCGGCGGCCAGGCAGTCAGCGGTCGGTTCTTCATCGGCGCCTGGATTGCCCACAACGCCGGCCAGTTCGTCGCCCCGATGGACCAGAACTCCGGTCCCGTTGCCAACCGCGCGTACGTCTTCGGGAACTACAACGGCTACGGCGGGTCGTTCAATCCGAACATGCCCGGCGACACGCTCAACAACATCATCTATGAAATGAGCAGCATCGGCTTCCCGACCGACTTCTGCGTCCGCGCTTCTCGCGGCGCCGCCGGCTTCACCTGCCAGATCACCGGCACCTGCCCCGGCACCGTCCGCCTCGCGTGGAGCGGCGCTCCGGCCAACAAGCAGATGGCCATCGTGTTCGCCAAGAACACCGGCAGCTACACCATCAGCACCGGCCCCTGCGCCGGCACGCAGCTCGGCCTGGGCACCAACCAGCTCCAGCTGTACAACACCATCAGCACGGGCAACGGCTCTGGCGCGGTCAATGCCAACGCCGGCGCCGGCGCGTGCCAGGGTTACGTCCAGCTCGTTGCAGTGGACACCCCCTGCAAGAAGAGCAACGTCGCTCAGGTTCCGTAATCAGATTCGTCTGACCGGATCGATCGATCTCTGCTGAGATCACCCGCCTCACCCCCGCAAGGGGGTGAGGTTCTTTTTCCCCCGCAAACGCACGGCGCCGGTTCGCGCGCCTGCCGACTACCATCAGCCGGCGCCATGTCAGCCGAAGATCTGAACATCGACCCGCACATTGACCGGGCCGCCGAGGTGCTTGCACGCGGCGGCCTGGTGGCGTTCGCAACTGAAACCGTCTACGGCTTGGGAGCCGACGCGACCAACGCGATCGCCGTGGCGCGGATCTTTGAAGTCAAGGGCCGGCCGCGCTTCGACCCGCTCATTGTGCACGCTGGCTCCGCCGAGCAGGCGGCCCGTTGCGCCGCGACGTGGCCCGACGCCGCAGCCCAACTGGCGAGCCGATTCTGGCCTGGCCCGCTGACGCTGGTGCTGCCGCGCCGGCCGGGGGTGATTCCCGACATCGTCACCGCCGGCCTGCGGACGGTCGCGATTCGCGTGCCGGATCATCCCTTGGCGACTGCGCTGCTCAAGCGAGCCCGAGTGCCCGTAGCGGCGCCGAGCGCAAACCGCTTTGGAGCCGTCAGCCCCACCACGGCCGAGCACGTCCGTGAATCACTCGGAAGCGAAGTGGACCTGGTGCTCGATGGCGGCCCCTGCCGCTGCGGCGTCGAATCGACGATCGTTTCGCTCGCCGGGGAGAACCCGACGCTGCTTCGCCCGGGCGCGCTGGCGCTCGAGGAGATCGAAGCGGTCATCGGCCCCGTTGCTCTGCCGCCGGTCGGATCCGCGTCTGCGCCGCTCGCGCCGGGCATGCTCGCTCGGCACTACGCCACACACACACCCATCGTGTTCGCCGACGCCGTGCGATCGGGCCTGAACACCGCGCGCTGCGGGCGGCTTGCGTTCACCGGCGCTGACGACGAGAAGACCTACGGCGCCGTGGAGCTTCTTTCGCCACGTGGCGACCTGCGTGAAGCGGCGGCGGGCCTGTTCGCCGCCATGCGCCGCCTTGACGCCCGCAGCCTGGATGCAATCATCGCCGATCGTTTTCCGAACGTGGGCCTCGGCCGCGCCATCAACGATCGACTCGCCCGCGCATCCGTCCGATAGACCATCGGGCCGATAGCCAACCGGGCCGGGAACAATCGGCCCCGCCTCCGGAGTTAGTCGGGACGCCATGAAGAACCGAAGCGCCTTCACCCTCGTCGAACTGCTCGTGGTGATCAGCATCATCGGCCTGCTGATTGCACTGCTGCTGCCCGCGCTGGCCCGTGGACGGGCTGCGTCGCGGAGCAGTGTCTGTGCTTCGCGCATGCATCAGGTCGGCCTCGGCTGGCTCATTTACGCGACCGACAACTCCGGCGTCGCCGTGCCCGGCCAGGCGGGCCGGTATGCGGATGAATCCCGCAACGTGTACTGGGTGGGCAACGGCTATCAGTACCGGCCGCGCTGGTTCGCCCAGATGGGAGCGTCCGCCGGCTTCTACGCCTTTACCGAACCCAGCCCCGACCCGGCCAATGAGCACACCATGACCGTCACCAACGACGTCTTCCTGTGCCCGCAGGTGCCGACCTGGACCAACACGCGCAACTACCCCTACGGCTACAACTACCAGTTCCTCGGCAACTCGCGATTCAAGGGCGATGACGAATCGCGGGGCGCCATCAACCACCCGGTGCAGATGTCGCGCATCGCCTTCGCTCAGACCGTGATGGCCGCCGACTGCCTGGGCACTGCAGCCGGCAAGCCCGAGGCCCTGCGCACCGAGAATCGGCCCGACGGCAGTCGCGACCCCGACGGATTTGCGCGCGGCGGGCATGGCTATGCGCTCGATCCGCCTCGCCTCACCGGCACGAGCGACTTTGCCGACACGCGGCTCTCATCCAAAGAGCATCGCTCCGGTCCTGACGAGCGGCATCTCGGCAAGGCCAACGTCTCGTTCTGCGACGGCCACGTCAAGACGATGACCGCCACGGAGATGGGCTATCTCAAAAACGCCGACGGCTCGATCGCCTTCACCGGCGAGGGGGCCACGAACAAACTCTTCTCGGGTACGGCGCGCAACGACGACCCGCCTGATGTCAACTGAGGCACGACGCGTCTACTGGTCCAGCTTCACGCGGATGAAGCGCGGTCTGTACGCCGCCGAATTCTCGAAGTGGTACCAGAAGTCGAGGTTGTTGACGTTGTAACTGATGAGCAGTTCGCCGGGCCGCGAAAGGTGCGGGTGAGCCTTGGCGTTGTACACGAACGCATCGGGCATCTGATTCACTTCGTCGCAGTGCCAGAGGTGGATGCCCGGGCCGAACGGGCCCACCGGCGAATCGCCAATCTTGCACGACACCCACGGGCCGAGCGTGTCTTCCTGGTACACGAGGATGTACTTGCCGTTGGGCAGCGGAGACACGCTGCACTCCGACGAGACGCGACCGGTCAGCGTTGCGGCCTGCTCGACATCGGCGCTCCACTCCGCCCCGTCCCAATAGCGCCAGGCCGTGAAATCCTCGAACTGCTCGGGGAGGACGCGCGCGACGAGAAGTTTCTTGATGAGTTGGTCGTTCTGAATTCCGTATATGTAGACGTACCCGTCGGGGTTGGGCGCGCCTGCCGCTTGGGTGTTCATCATGATCGACGTGCCGAAGACGATCTCTCCCCGCCCGCCGCTGGGCTCCTTGATGTACGCCGGGCAATCGACCTGCGTGAGATTCTCGTAGGGATTGCCCGCATTGAGCGACATCGAGAGCAGCGCCAGCCCCGTACCCTCGAAGCCGAACGCGCCGCCGCCGCCATTGCTGCGAATGCGGTACGCGAAGATATGGACTTTGCCGTTGATGGCAGCGCCATCACCGAGCCAGTACCACTCCCCGGGTTCGGAATTGGGCGTGTCGGGCTTGAAGAGCGCATCGGGGTTGCCCTCGCTATTGCGGCCCCAGAAGAAGTCGATTTTGGATGGATCGGCCGCTGGACCCTTCAGCAGCGCCACGGTGTTGTTGACCAGCACGGTGCCGCTCTGCCGCCGGTTGTTTTCATCGACGCGGCCGATGAATGTGTCGCTGAAGACGAACGCCGTGCGCCGATTGGGCCGGGCGCTGTACATCTCCCCCCCGTCGAGCGGGATCGAGTAAATGCCATCAGCGCCGGTCCAGCCGTTATGCCGGTCGAAGAGGTCGGTCCAGTCGTTCGCCGCCTCGGCGGTGAAGTTCTGCGCGAGCGCTGCAGTCCCTGAGAGGGTGCAGAACAGAGCGAGCGTCGAAGCGATCAGGTTGCGGCTGTGCATGATGGTTCCTGTTCAGATGGCTCAGAAGACGGCCGACCGCGATGCTGCGCCTCACTCGATGCGCAGCCGCACGAAGCGCGGCCGATAGATGTCCGCCTCGCGGAAGTGTCTCCAGAAGTCGCCGACACAGTTGACATTGTAACTCACGAGCAATTCGCCCGGGCCGGAAAGATGCGGGTGCGCGCGGGCGCCGTATACGAGCAGTTCGGGATCCAGGTCCGGCTCGGGGCAGCGGTACACCTTGCGCCATGGCGAGAACGGCCCGGTGGGCGTATCGGCCGTGCGGACGACGAGGTTTGGCGTAAATCCAAAGTGCAGATATACCATGAGCAACCGGCCGTCGGGCATGGGCACGATGCTCGCCCCGCCGGCTGACGCGTTGAAGAGCACGCCGGTGCGGTCGATGTCCTCCTGCCAGTGTGCGCCATCCCAGAAGCGCCAGGCTGCGGGGTCTTCGATTTCCTCGGGCCGAATGCGCGCCACGACGAGTTTCTTATCGATGAAGTCATGCTGGCCGCCGTAGACGTACACGTAGCCATCCGGATGCGGCGCGCCACTCTGCTCGGTGTTGGCGAAGATGCCGTTGCCGAAATAGATGTGCCCGCGGCCGTCGGCGGGAATGTGGTAGATCGGCAGTTCGAGTTGCGTCGCATCGCGCAGCGGGTTGGACGAATCAAGAGGCAGCGTGACCAGCGACACCCCGACACTCATCCACGCCCCCTGCGGATCGCGCCGCAGCAGCAGCATGAACAGGCGAGCCTGGCGGTCATGCACGAAACCGTCCATGACCCAGTACCAGTCCCCCTCCTGCGAGTTTGGAGTGTTGGGGATGATCAGCGCCGCCGGACCGCCCTGGCCATCATCGCCCCAGTAAAAGTCGATGCGGTCTTGCCGCGGCTGCCGGCCGTGAATGATCGCGGCAGTGTTGTTGACGAGTTTCGTGCCCGAAAGGCGTTCGCCCTGCTCGTTGACCTCGCCGATGAATGTATCGCTGAAGAGAAACAGCGTGTTGCCGGCAGGGCCGCCGAACCAGTTGCGGCCCGAGAGGGGCACGCTGTAGGTGCCGTCCGCCCCGGTCCAGCCGGAGGTCCGGTTGAACAGGGCCGTCCAGTCTTCCGCGGGCTCAGCGGTGATGCGCTGTGCGGCCGCGGATCGGCCCAGTGCGAGCAGCGCGGCGATCAGACAAGCGGCGCGAGCGATGGATTCGATCTTCATCCCCTGTCTTCCCCCTCTTCTCCCCAGAGCGATGCACATCGGCGAATGCAGATGCGGTCTGGCAGACCCGTGCCCGGTCGGAAACCATACGATCATGCAGCCGCGGGTGCTGCACAAAACGGTTGATTTGAACGAGTTTCAGGGCGCAATTCCGCTCATTTGCTGAAACCTGAGGTGTTTTCGGGCGTGGACGACGAGCCTCGTCGCGTCTATGTTTGTGGCTCAGCAGACCGGGTAGGTACCGAAGCGGTCAAACGGGTCAGACTGTAAATCTGATGGCTTAAGCCTTCGGAGGTTCGAATCCTCCCCTGCCCATTCACACGCCCCCGGCCGGCGGCCAATGACAGCAACGAGGCCGGTCCGGCCCTCGAAGGTCGAGACCGCGCATGAAGACCTCCGCCGTCATCCTGATCGCGTTTTCGACCGCCGCTTTCGGCCACCTCCAGCCCCCCACTGAGCCACCCGCTGGGCCCCCGGCCCCCGCGCCGTTCGAGCAGGAGATCGCCGGCACGGTCGTCACCATCGACATGGTTCCGATTCCGGGGGGCACCATTGAAGTTGCCGATCCCGCCGACCCCACCCGCAGGAAGCAGATCGACGTCGGCCCGTTCTATGCGAGCGCGACCGAGATCACCTGGGAGATGTACGACATCTTCGTGTATCACCTCGACCTGCCGCCCGGCGAAGAGGCGCCTGAAGAGCCGCAGGGCGCTGACGCCGTAACGCGGCCGAGCAAGCCCTACATCCCACCCGATCGCGGCTTTGGCCATGCGGGCTATCCGACGATCTCGGTGACCTTCAAAGGCGCCCGCGAGTTCTGCGTCTGGCTGTCAGCCAAGACAGGCCGCGACTACCGCCTGCCGACCGAGGCCGAGTGGCAGTACATGGCTCGTGCTGATGCCGCGCCCGAGGCCCCCTACTGCTTTGGCGACGATGCGAGTCTCATGGATGAGTTCGCCTGGTTCAGCGGCAACGCGAATCGCAAGACGCAGCCGGTCGGCAAGAAGAAGCCCAATGCATGGGGTTTGTTCGATGTTCACGGCAACGTCGGCGAATGGTGCGTCGGGCTGGACGGCAATCCGATCGCGCGCGGCGGCTCGTATCTCAACAGCGCCGAGGAGTTGACGCTTGCGCGCCGCGACAAGCAGACGCCGCTCTGGAACATCACCGACCCGCAGATGCCCAAGAGCACGTGGTGGCTCTCGGACTGCACCTTCGTCGGGTTTCGAGTCATCTGCGAACCGGACCGCGCTGGGCCTCAGGGCGAGCAGCCTGGGCCGTAGCGCCGCCGCACCATTCACAACCTGCACGACATCGAGGGACCGGCCGCATGAACGACGCGCTCACGACGACCCCGAAGTTCCGACTGTCGCTGATGATGCTCCTGCAGTACGCGGTGTGGGGCGCGTGGATTCCCATCGTGCCGCGCTACCTCGGGGCCGCGCCGGCGGATGGCGGGCTCGGGTTCACCGGCGCTGAGATCGGCACCATCCTCGGCATCGCGGGCGCCGCCGGCGCGGTCGCCGGCCCGTTCGTCGCGGGACAGGTGGCGGACCGATGGTTCTCCGCGGAGCGGTTTCTGTGCGTGATGTTCATCCTCGGCGGCATCGTGAAGTACATCACCGCATCGGCGACCACGGTTGACCAGTGGCTCTGGCTGTCGATTCTCTACTCGCTGCTTTACATGCCGACGATTGCGATCTCGAATTCGCTCGCCTTCACGCACCTGAGGGACCCGGACCGCCAGTTCCCGCCGATCCGGCTTTGGGGAACGATCGGCTGGATCGTGGTGAGCTGGGCCTTTCCGATGGTGTGGCTGCAGACGAATCTGCACTTTCAGTCCATGCCGCCGTTCATCGTCGGCAGCGAGTACCAGGACGTGGTGCACCGCCTGGCCGACTCGCTGCGCTTTGCCGGCATTCTCAGCGTCGGCTACGGCGTCTTCTGCCTGATTCTGCCGCACACGCCGCCGAAGCGATCCGTCGAGTCGATCGCCATCGTCGATTCGTTCGCCCTGCTGCGGCACCGAGGCCTGCTGGTGCTGACGATCGTGGCGTTGCCGATTTCGATCGTCTACACCATCTACATCATCCAGACGGCTCAATTCCTGCCGACGCTCGAGGGGATCCGCGATTCGGACATCCTGCCGGTCATGTCGATCGGCCAGTTCAGCGAGATCTTCGTTCTCGGGTCGCTCGGGCTGATTCTCAAGCGGCTCGGATTTCGCGCCGTCATGACGATCGGCTGCTTTGCCTTCGCGCTGCGCTTTGCCGTCTTTGCGCTGGGCGCGCCCACATCGCTGGTGGTGGCGAGCCAGGCGCTGCACGGCGTGTGCTTCGCCTGCTTCTACGCCGCGGCGTTCATCTACGTCGACCGCGTCGCGCCCGCGCATATCCGCCACTCGGCGCAGACCGTCTTTGGCATTATCCTGCTGGGCATCGGCCCGGCGCTGGCGGGCCAGGTCATCGGACTGGAGATGAAATACGCCCGGCAGGAGACGACGGTGGCGGAGTGCCTGCTGACAGCCAATCTTGTGCCGGTCAACGGGAGTGCCGACGACGGCGCACAGCCGCTGGGCGAGGTGTACGACGGCGCCGCGGCCGACATGGACGCTTATGCCGCCGAGCATCCGCGGGATAAGTCGCGCGCGTGGCGCGGCCTGAGCGGCGCCACGCCGGTTGTCGCGCTGAATTACCGGCGCTTCTGGCTGATCAATGCCGCCATCTCGCTGGCCTCGATGTTCGGGCTGGCGATCTTCTTCAGGCTCGACCCGCCGTCAGAGGATTCGCCGGCGAGTCCGTGAAGCCCATCATGGCGTGCTGTCGATCCGTCGGACGTAGATGTTGCGGAACATGACCGTGTTGCCGTGCGCCTGCAGTTCGATCGGGCCTGCGGAATACATCGGCTTGTCGCGCTCCCAGTAGTTTTCGATCACGGTGTTGTCCACGACGAGCGCGTCGTTGAGATACACCGTCACCCGGTCGCCCACCATCAGGATTCTGAACGTGTTCCACTCGCCCGGTGGGCGGTCGGCGATGAGCAGTGGCTTGCTGGCGTGCCTCTCGTTGTTGTAGAGACCTCCAGAGCCGATGTCGGGCCGGTCCCAGATCTGCACCTGAGGGCAGCCGCGCAGGTAGATGCCGCTGTCACCGTCGGGCTTGATGCGCCAGTCCACCAGCAGTTCAAAGTCGCCAAAGTCCTCGGCGGTGCAGAGGTTCGCACCCTTGCCGTCGGTCACGATGCGGCCGTCCTCGACGATCCAGTGCTCGTCGAGCGTTTCAAACGCGGCATGCAGCGCGCCGGCGTACCGCGAAGAATCCATGCTGGCGACCTCAGGCGGGCTGCCGACGTACGGCCGCCAGCCCTTGAGCGTGCGGCCGTCAAACAGAGACTCGAAGCCGTCGGGCGAGCCGGCCTTTCCGCTGGCGCAGCCGCCGATGGTCAGAACAATGAGCCCGAAAAGCACGCCCGCCAGCCCGCCATTGCGCCAAGACCTCATGTTCAGCCCCCTGTGTTGAGTGCGAAGGAGTGACGGTATCGGCGGCTTCATCGCAGGTCGAGGCCGGATTCCTGTTGCCTGCGAGGCTCGGGTCGGGTACCTTGATCCAACGCCACCGGCGGGGCCAGCCGCCGCCAACGCAAGGAGAATCCGATGACGCCATCCGCCGAGAAACCAGATCCCGCGAACCCGCCGATCAGCCAGACGTTGACACGGAGGCAGTTCGTCCGTGCGTCTGCCGGCGCTGCTTTTGCCGCGCCCTTCGCGCTTGGGCCGCTGTCGGTGGCGGCGTCGGCTTTCGCCGGCGGATCGGATCAACTCAAGGTCGGGCTCGTGGGCTGCGGCGGCCGCGGCACAGGCGCTGCGATCAATGCGCTCGACGCCGACTCGGGCGTGGTCATCAGCGCCCTGGCCGACGCCTTTTCCGACAAACTCGACTCAAGCCTCAAGAACCTGCGCGATCACGCCGGCGATCGCATCGCCGTCGATGACGACCATAAGTTCATCGGCTTTGATGCGTACAAAAAACTTCTGGCCAGCGACATCGACGTGGTCATTCTCGCGACGCCGATTGTCTTCAGGCCCGAGCACCTGCGCGCCAGCGTGCTCGCCAACAAGCACATCTTCTGCGAGAAGTCGATGTCAGTGGACGGTCCGGGCGTGCGCTCCGTGCTCGAAACCGCGGAGATGGCCCGGCAGCGCGGCTTGTCGCTCGTGGCGGGCTTCTGCTGGCGCTACGCCGATCCCGAGCAGGCAACGTACCGCGAGATTCACGAAGGGCGCCTTGGCGCCGTTCGTGCCGTGCACACGCGTTACAACACCGCCGGCTGGATTCAGCCGCCCAAACGCAAGCCCGAGTGGTCCGACATGGAGTACCAGTTGCGCTGCTGGCACTACTTCAAGGAGTTCAGCGGCGATCACATCGTCGAACAGGCCTGTCACTCCATCGACAAGATCGCCTGGGCGCTCAACGGCGAACTGCCCACGCAGTGCATCGCCACCGGCAGCCGGGTCGTGCGCACCATGGGCAACGTCTTTGACAACTTCAACGTGATCTACGAGTATGCCAGCGGAGCACGGGGCTTCCATGTGTGCCGGCAGATCCCCAACACACCCTACGATAACAACGACTACATCATGGGAGAGAAGGGGTACTGCTTTATGAACTCGTGGGGCAGCGCGGCCGGCGATCACCACATCGGCGGCGAAAATCCCTGGCACTATCCCGAAGACGGCCGCCGCCGCAACATGTACCAGACCGAACACGAAGTCCTCTTCGACTCGATCCGCAACAACAAGAAGCACAACGACGGCACGTGGATGGCGCATTCGACTCTCATGTCCGTCATGGGGCGCATGGCGGCCTACACCGGTCAGGTTGTGACCTGGGACCAGGCGCTCAATTCGACCGACGAGATGGCGCTCAAGGAATGGGCCTGGACGCAGCGCACGCCACTGCCCGTCGCCGTGCCCGGTGAAACGCCGCTGGTTTGAGATCGCTCGCCATCCCGCCGCGCCGTCAGCTCAGTTCGACTCGACGCTCGGTGCGCAGGCTTTCACGCTCGGCCTCGAGCAGGCGGGCTGCCGCCACGGCGTCGTCGATGGTCGCATTGAGTTCCCGCCGACCGGTGGCGATGGCGTCGAGCAGGTGGCGGATTTCCGCGTCGTAGCCCGTAATCGCGTCGAGTTCGACGGCTTCGCGCCTGCCGTCGCGCGCGATGAGCAGTTGAGGGTTGCGGCCGAGATCGAAATCCGCTGTCGCGTGTTCGAAGAGCACGACGTAGCGCATGCGAAACTCGAAGCCGTGCGTGTGATCCCAGCCGCCTTCGGCCACGACGTGGCTCGGTCCCGGCACCCCGTAGCGGTAGATCGTGGTGACGTGATCGAGCGTCCCCGCCGAGACAACCGCCTGCGGATCTCCGAAAACCCAACGGACAAAGTCGGCGTCGTGGATGTGCAGATCGACCAGCGCACCGCCGG
Source organism: Planctomycetota bacterium (assembly GCA_963205185.1). GTDB lineage: Bacteria > Planctomycetota > Phycisphaerae > Phycisphaerales > UBA5793 > UBA5793. Next base: position 283,134 of record CAUJHZ010000076.1, read on the forward strand.
TGCGCGAGTCGTCGGTATAAAAGGCCGACGCCCAGCCCGGCGGCGAAGCGAGACGGTGAAACGTCGCGCTGCGCACGCTGCCAAATGCACCTTCCACAATGCGCTCGCGCAGCCAGGCCCACGCCGGCCAGAAGCGGATGCACAGGCCGGGCATGCAGAGCCGATCCGACCGGCGCGCCGCATCGGCCACCCGCTGCACGTCGGCCGACGCGACGGCGACTGGCTTTTCGACCAGAACGTGCTTGCCCGCATCGAGCGCCGCAATGGCCAGATCGGCGTGGGTGTCGGTGTGCGTGCAGATGCTGACGAGGTCAACCGCCGGGTCGGCGAGGAGTTCAGCTGGCGTTGCGTACGCGTTCACGCTCGCCGGATCGAACGCCGCGCCGGCGCCCGTGGTGATGTTGCCCGCCGCTTCGATCTGCCCGGCCCGCCGCTCGGCGCTGCTGTCGCACACCGCCACGAGCCGGTTGGCGTGGCCGGCCTTGTCGGCAGCGCGGTAGCAGCGCAGATGCGTCTGGCCCATGAAGCCCAGACCGATCACGCCGACGCCGATGGGGGTATTCGATGACATGAGTGATCATTGGCCGAGCGCCACAGCGAGGCTTGGCTCACCGGCGCGACTTCTCGACGAGTTCTCTGGCGGCGATCATGTCGGCGATGCGGTCCTCGCCCGCTTCGCGCTCGACCATGAGATCGCACTCAATGCCTCGCTCGCGCATCGCGGCGAAGAACGCGGGCCAGTGCACGTCGCCCGTGCCGACGCGCACCTCGCGCCCCCACGTGCCCGGCGTTGCCGTCGCCACCGCATCCTTGACGTGGATCTGCGCGATGCGCAGCGCCAGGCGGCGCAGCGCTTCAACCGGATCGCCCATGCCGTAGAGGATCATGTTCGCCGGGTCGAAGTTGACGCCGACCTGC